>JAKSDO010000242.1 GCA_022360055.1 Cytophagales bacterium
AATATTGTCAATTGTGCCTATGTCAGCTTTCTGATTACGATGACCTATATTGATAAAAAATGAGCCAGAAGAGTTTTTGACGGTGACATTAGATATTTCTACATCTTTCATATAACCGCCATCTACGACCATTAGTGCAATTGCAGAACGAAAGGTATCATATATGTAAAGGTTATCAACCTTTATATTTTTAAAACCTCCACGAGAAGCTGTCCCTAACTTAAAAGCACTTGAGCCCGAACTGACTTTGCAATTCCTGATCTCAATATTTTCGCATATGCGTGAACTGTCGTGAGATTTCAAACAAATCCCATCATCTTCGCTAATGATATCACAATCTTCAACGACTACATTGGTGCAGTCGACAAGATCCAAACCGTCATTGTTCCAATATTTAGTACATCTAACTTTGACTCCTTTCAGCAAGAGAGAATCACAATTGATATACGTTTGCGTCCACCCTGAAGCATTTCGTAGGGTGACATTTTGAATGGTAACATTGGTAACATTGGTGAATTCAATCAACTGTGGACGAACATCTTCGTCGGGACGGTTGCGGTTATAGTAGGAAGCTTCAATTTCACCACGTGTGAGCTTTGTCATGACATCATCGACTAAATCCAATGCTTGTCCATCAATAACGCCTTCTCCGGAAATGCGCACGTTCTTAGCATCCAGGGAAAGAATCAGCGCATACCAATGGCTCCCTTGTTTGTAGTGATTGAAGTCAGTACTACCTAAGAGCACAGCGTCTTCTTCCAATCTCAATTCCACATTATCTTTAAGTACTATACTCCCAGTCACGAAATTGCCTTCAGGAATTACCACGCTCCCTCCGCCATAAGCCGCTACTTGATCAATAGCTGCTTGAATAGATTCCGTATTGAGTGTTTTTGCGTCTCCAATCGCACCAAATTCCCTTATGTCAACGGTATTCTTGCTCACGCAAGAAATAATAAGTGCGGTGTTAATGAGAAAAAACGTGAGTAATAATGTCTTCATCATTTGATTAAGCATTTAAATATTTATTGATTTAACCTTTCCTTGTTAATAGAAGGCGGGTTTCACTGAAATCTTTGAACAGCCCTGGAGGACTGGATTTTTGATAGAGATTAATACCCACTACAATGCTTAAAAATTTATTGCAGTGGGTATACATGAAAATGTAATTTTATTCTAAATCCATTAACAACTAGTTCACCAACCAGGGTTTTGTGACAAATCAGGATTCAAATCCCTCTCAGTCTCTGGTATCGGCCATAGGAAATATCCCGGAAAAGATCTCCTGTTATCAATGAGATTAGCATTTGTGAAATCTCGTATTTCTTCATCTAATGAACTCAAATTAAAGGAAGGATCACCATCATACCATCTTCTAAAATCTGAATAATAAATGCCTTCTGCAGCTAATTCTATCATCCTTTCTTCTCTTATCAATTGCCTGATCTCTTCCTGAGTTCCAACTGAAATACCGGCAATACCAGCACGTGTTCTTACAGCATTGAAAGCCTCATACAGGGGATCTGCTGCATTTGCTGCATACGCTGCATTTGCCTCATTTCTAGCCTCCGCATACATCAATAGTACATCTGCATACCTAATAACTGGATAATCAATTGCTGAATGCCTACGTACCGGACTTTCTTCTCCCATATTTACGAATTTACGCCATGCATAATGATCATTCGTATTATTTACAGTTCTCATACATTCGTATGGTTCTGTTTCCGTATCTCTTGGATATCGGTACTCATAAGTCTTATTTCCCCTCCCTACAAACAAAGCAAAAGGACGGATAATACTTGCTTCTAATCTGGGATCCCTGTCTGCAAACATTAAATTGACATCATCTCTATTTGACCAATCAAACGGCCTGCCATTATCGGCCTCAAAATCCGCCAAGAATTGATCTATATCAAACCTCGAACCGTCTATCATTCTATATGAATTAACAAAGAAGTTAGTGGGTATAGAACTATTTTTTGCATTACTTCTGCTTGAGGCATTTCCATATCTTAAATCACGCCAGCCACCAAAATTCTGAATTCCTTCATTCTGCAAAGCAAAAATCACTTCCCTGTTTTTTTCTCCCGAGGTTTGGAACATACTACCATAATCATCATGTAATTGGTAATCGCCGGAAGCAATCACTTGCTCAAACATATCCGCCGCTTCTGACCATTGCTTATTATATAAATAAACTTTTCCTAGTAACGCCATGGCTGCACCTTTTGACGCTCTACCATCTGAAATTGCTCCACCTGTACTTCGAAGCTTTGCAATGGCATCATTTAGGTCTTCTATGATTACTGCCCTGACCTCAGAAGGCTTACTTCGAGGTTCATACGTTTGTGTAAACGAAGTAGGTTCTATATACAGTGGTACACCATCATATTTTGAATCGTCCTGACCTCCATAATAATTCAACAAATCAAAATAAAACAACGCTCTTAAGAATCGCGCTTCCCCGATCAACTGATTTTTAAGATCCTCGTCATTCATTTGAATATCAGGAATATTGACGAGTGCCTCGTTGGCCCTACCTATACCACGATAGAGTGTTTCCCAGCGGTCATTGTATAAACGTGTTCTACTGTCAGAATTGCCTGAAACAATACTATATAGTTGCCAGGTATCCCAATTCGCACTTCCTCCATAGCGGTATGCCATTGGAGTAAGTACATCGTCCATTCCCAATTCATTGATATAGGGCTGTCTTCTCATCACATTATAAATTGCATTGACACCTAAAACAGCATGATCCTCCGTTTGCCAAAAAACATTACCGGCGATTGAATCCTGAGGTGAAGTTTCTAAAAAATCCTCACAACCGACTGATAAGAAAACAACTATTAATGATAAAATCTTATACGTTTTCATTTGCAATAATTTTAAAAGTTTACATTCAATCCCATTGTCAATCTTCTCATTATTGGATAATTCACTCCTAACATTTCAGGATCAAACCCTTTAAACTCCGAAGATTTTATTGTAAAAAAGTTTTCAGCGCTTACATAAACTCTGAATCTAGTCAGTCGGACTTTCTCAACGATCGACACAGGTAATGAATATCCTAAGGTTATGTTTTTGATTCTCAAAAATGATGCGTTCATCAACCAAAAATCATTGGCGACAGTATTATTAGGAGTACCATCCGAAGTGAGACGTGGGAAATCTGCATTTGGATTTTCAGGAGTCCATGCATTTAATGCTGCTGTAGAAACTAATCTTCCATTTCTCAGATCAGAAGTATACCATACATTATTAAAATAGGTTTCAACCCCTGCTAATCCCTGACCCAAAATGTTCAGATCGAAGTTCTTATATCCTAAATCAATGGAAAACCCAAAAGTATATTCGGGAATCTGAGATCCACTTGCAACACGATCGTCATCATTAATTTCCATGTGTCCCTCTTCACCTGGCTGCTGCTGGTCTTTGTAAATGAAATCACCCGGAGATGGCATAGGTGAAAATGTATATCCGGCAGCAACCATTTCGTCAATTCTTTCTTGGGTTGCTATACTTTCCACTTCACGAACAAACCACGTACCAAATGGAAGCCCCTCCTGCAATATTTGATTATTACTTCGTGTTCCTGCACCTCCAAGGTACTTGACAACCTCATTTTGAATGTAAGAAAAATTCCCGTTAAATGAATACCTCAAATTGCCAATTTGATCTCTCCAACTTAATGTCAACTCTATACCTTTGTTATCTACAATTCCTGCATTTTGAGGTGGAGCAGTGATTCCTCCATTGACTCCAGGAATCGGTAGATCAACCAAGATATCCTCTGTTCTTCTGTTAAACCAATCAAAGTCAATTCCTAACCTTGAATCAAGGAACAAGCTTTCGAATCCAATATTCGTTTGTGTAGTAGTTTCCCAACGAAGTACATCATTAGGAATAGCTCCAAAAGCAGCTCCAGAGACGATAGTCCCTCCAAAGACATAAGGACTTAGTGTGTATAAAGGTTGTGTTCCGTAATCGGAAACTTGATTATTCCCTAATTGTCCCCATGAGGCTCTTAGTTTTAAATCACTAAACAGATTCACATTACTCATGAAGTCTTCATTGGTAATTCGCCACCCTGCTGAAAACGCAGGAAAAACTCCCCATCGTTCGCCTTCCGAGAACCTAGAAGAACCGTCATATCTTAAATTAGCTTCAAAAAGGTATTTTTCTTTAAAGTTATAGTTGATTCGTCCAAAGATTGAACGCATTGCTCTATCTTCAAAATTACCTCTGACTACTACATCTTCTCCTGAGACGGCATCAAAAACGGTAGTTTCATCGGCAAGTAGGTCCTGTTTAAAAGCACCAAGATTTCTTGCCGTTTCATATTCCTGGTTAAAACCAATAATGGTTTTGAAGTTGTGATTATCAGCAATTGTTTTTGTATATGTCAAATACGAATCGAAAATAGTTCTATAGTATTTTCTGTATTCTTCTTCTAATGCTGTTTTATTATTACTTTGTCTGATAATAGTATTATCTCTCAGATTCCATACATCCGCAAAAAATTGCTGTGTAATGGCGTAATCATATTGAATAGCTGGCGAATAACTGGTAGTCAAAGTAAGTCCTTCCGTAAATTTCATAGTAGTATAAAATTTCGCCAATATTTTAGTGATATTTTGGGAAGACTCTCCATTATCAAAGTTTGTTTCAATATTATTCACCGAAGCATCTTCTCCATCAACCCAGGGGCCACCAACTCGACCTAGTGGATCGCGTGGCAATAATCCAGGAACAGAATTCCCTATGTACCCCAGATATCTTGAAACTGTGTTACCTGGTGTTCCCTCATCTGACCAAAAGCCAAAAATGTTTGCTCCAACTGATAACCAGTTATTCATATCAGCATTGATATTTGATCTAACAGAATATCTCCTAAAGTCTGTTTCTTTCATATTTCCCTGATTATCCAGAAAATTAGCTGAGAACATGTAGCGAACCTTTTCAGAACCACCTGTTGCGGATACATTGTGTCTTTGAATTAATGCGGGTCCAAAGGCTTCTTCAAACCAATTGGTGTTGGGATAAAGAATAGGATCAGTACCGGTGCGATAATCATCAATGGTCGCCGGGCTGAATATTTCAGGCCTTCCGGTATTTGTCCTGGCCTGATTGATTAGCTCCATGTGTGTTGGATAATCCCAAACCATATCGACAGGTAAGGCTGGGTCTTGTACACCAAGATACCCATTATAAGAGAAGTTTACTTTTCCAGTTGAACCTGTTTTGGTTGTAATAAGAATAACGCCATTTGCTGCACGAGATCCATAAATAGCAGCCGAAGCAGCATCTTTCAAAATAGTTATACTTTTTATATTCTCAGGAATTACATCGGATAAAGTACCAACCAAACCATCAATAACCACCAAAGGACTTGAATTATTTAATGTTCCGACTCCTCTAACTAGAATTGAACCACTTTCATCTCCTGGTTTACCTGATGATTGAGATATAGTTACACCTGCAGCCTGACCTGCTAATCCTTGGGAAATATTGGTGATCGGTCTGGTTTGACCTAGTTCTTCAAAATCGACAGATGCGACAGAACCTGTTTGGTTTACTTTCTTTTGTGTTCCGTAGCCAATCACTACTACTTCTGCCAGGGACTGGATATCAGGTACCATTGTCAGATCGATAACTGTTCTGTTACCCACTGTCATTTCCTCTTGTACAAAACCCATGAAGCTATAGATCAGAATGGATTCCTCAGAAGGAACTTCGAGTACATAATTTCCTTCTGCATCGGTAATAGTACCTGTAGTAGTACCTTTTATTATCACACTTACTCCTGGTAAAGGCTCACTACCTTCTTCGGAAATTACTCTTCCTGTAATTGTAATATTTTGAAGGGTTTCTCTTATTATTGATTCTACAAGAGGATACCCTACAGCAGAACTTTTAACATGTATGGTTTCATTTACTCTTTTGAATGAAACACCCGATTGCTCTGCAATAGACATGAGCACCTGTTCGAGTGTTCTTTTTTGGCGGTCAAGAGAAATCTTGTAATCAGGTAATTCATCTAATAAATAAGCAAAATTAAAATCTGTAACCTTTTCAAGCTTTCTAAATGTCTCCTCTAAAGAGACCTTGTTGAAACTGATGTTAAGATCAATTTCATTAAGCATTCTTACTTGCGCATCCGAATTATAAGATAAAGCGAACGTGCAAAATATGCCTTGCAAGATAAATGAATAAACTGCATACTTCGACATATTAATCAATGTTTTTAGTAAATTTGATTTCATAATTAAGTTAAATAAGGTAAGTAATTATCTTAGATGATTAGCCCAGTTAGACTAAATGGACATTTGGCGATGCGTTTAGGATCTCTGGGCTTTTTTAATTGCCTTTAGCTTGTTTCCATAATCTTTTATTTTTTGTTTGAACTTAGAGTAACAGTTTTATTATTTATTTGATATTTAAAATCATATAAATAGGAGAGGCCATCCAATACATTGCTGAGTGATGAATCCAGGTACCTTCCTGAAAACTTTTTGTTGAAATTGTTTGTGCTGTCTTTAATAATAAATTCTACACCATACCACTTACTTAATTTGTCAGATATTTGAGCAAAATTCTCTCCCCTTATAACCAGAATATTGTCCTTCCATCCGTATTCTTCTTCCCAATTGAAACTTTCCTTTATCATTGAGCTGTCATCAGATCTATATGAAATTTTTTCTCCAGGTGCGAGATCCTGAAGATTAATTCCGTCACTTACCGCTACTTTTCCAGTAGCCACGGCAACGACTGATTGTTCATTTGGATAAGATTTCACATTAAAGGAAGTCCCTAAAACCTGAACCTGAATATCCTTCGTTCTTACGAGAAAAGGTTTAGATGCATCTTTTGCTACATCAAAAAACGCCTCACCATACAATGCTACTTCCCTTTTTTCATTAGTAAAGCTTTCCGGGACAATAATTTTGCTGTCCGAATTTAGCTTTACTGTAGTGCCATCTGGAAGTGTTGTTGTGAATTTCTGTCCGGGTAAGCATACTTTCTCTATCATCCTGACTTCCTTGATTTCTGTTTGCTCGATACCATTTCTGAAATTTACCTGATATATCAATACACCAATTACAGTGCAAATTAAAAATATAACAGCTGCCCTTAACCAATACCGATTATGTTTAGTAGCCTGTATAATGCTGGTCTCGCCAGTATTTATACGATTAAGTAAATCATCCCAAACATCATGACGAATTTTCGATCTTTCTTCAGATTCAGGATTGACGAATGACAGCTTTAGTTGAGAAAAAGTTTTTCTGTTTTTTGGATTTGCATTTAACCAAGCCTCAAGTTTGGCGCTCTCGGAAGAAGAAATTTCTTCGTTGGTGCATTGCTTGAATAATATATCCTCAATATCTGGCTCTAGTTCCAAATTCATAATTTTTCGATAATCAATAGTAAGAGTATTTTACATTAAAAAAGGGTAGGTGAGATCGGAATATTTGCATATATTTCAATAAATATAGCTAATTTCGATGATATTTTTAGTTAACTATAAGAATTAATGAAAATATCGTAAATATTTGTCGGATTTCTGCTAGAGTAATTGGAGTGAGAATTCTAGGGCAATCGAAACAGTATATCAATAATCCCAATAATAACGACCCCGGATAATCCAGAAGAATACATATTTACAGTATTTGAAACTGCCTGGTAACTTTCCAGTTCTGTTATGATCTTTTTAATGGCAGTTTTCATGTGATACTTCACAGTATCCTTTGATATTCCTAGCTCGTGCGCAACCTGATCATATTTTTTGCCATCCTGCTTTATCATTTGAAAGACCAATTTGCATTGTGGAGGGAGTTGATCTATTGTCTTTTTTAGAAATCTATCCAGTTCCTTTCCAATAAGTAATTCTTCAGGATCCACGTAGTCGATGGAGGATATAACATTGTTATAGCTTTCGGTATTGAATCGAATCGGATCACAGGAGAGCGATCTGATAGCCTGATTTTTAACACATGTAAAAAGATAGGACTTAAGCTCTTTAATAGAATGGAAATCTGTTTTGGTATTCCAAAGGTTATAAAAGACATCTGATATAACTTCCTTTGCTGTGCTTTTACATTTAGTGATTACTAACGCATAGGCATACAATCGATCAAAATATTCTCTATAGATTTCCTCAAAATATTCTTCACGTGTTTTTTTTGAGAGTGTTCTGATCTTTACCATTTACCTTTGTACCAATCCACAATATGACAATATTAAAACGTCATTTTTTTATTATATAAATTTAATCAATTTTTTTTCGCCCAAGCAAAAAGTGGATTGATTTAGGGTAAAGGCTAAAAGATAGTACTTTAAGCCCCAAGTTGGAAATTAAATTGATATCCATGGAATCAGGTTCAATGCGCATATAAGGAAGGTGTAAATGGCGGTGCTCGCACCTATGAAAAATACTACCCCGAGGTGTCGGGGCTGGAGATTATTCAAATGAACCTGAGGTTATAAGCAAAGAACCTTCCTTTGGATTGAAATTTGGTTTTCTGAAAAACGAAAAAGTGGAAGTTCGTTCAGTGGAGAAAATTCCTGATGTAAAAATCATACCTGAAATTCTGATATCATCCCAACTTTCGCACGAATTTCCAACTGCTTATGATCAATATGGCGTTTAGGAACTTCAGATAATACTAGCAAATCCTGAAATGGAGCAGTGTTTTTAAGTACTTCAAAGATCGAATAAGAATTTACCTATACTTTTCAAATGATGGCAAAATCACTGAAATCGGATACGACAAACCTCTCACCACCTATGCAGCCAGGCATTCTTACGCTACTATTCCAAAAAGCTCCACCTGGTTTTATTTCTGAAGCATTAGGCCACAAATCTCTCCAAACCACAGAAGCTTACCTGGACTCTTTTGAGGATGAAACAAGGCAAAAGTATGCGCAGATGCTGGTGCCGAAGTAGGAGTAAAAAAACGGAAGTTTTACTTTGTACTTTAAACTGACCAGACACTTCATTCTAGAACTATTAGCTTATTTCTATTACAAATTAATTCCTCATTAATCAATTCAAGTTCTGCCATTTGTAATACACTCTCCCTGTTTTTTAATGGCTGATCAAATATACGTTTACGGCCAACTCCTTTAAGCTTTTCCAAATCGTAACGCCGCCAAGGTTCAACATGATAAAAAATAAATGCGCGACCATCCTTCACAGCCACACTGCCATGTCGCGCCATCGAATTATCGAGGTTTCTTGTGCCTCCTTCTTTTAAAATAGTCCCCTGGAATTTCCAACTTTCAGCATCATCTGAGTTGTACACGAAAAAACCGTCATGCGGATCAGTTATTAGCCAATATTTATTTTGCCAACGGAAGATGAAAGGGGCCTCCTCAAAATTCGAGCCGGTAGCTTTGGCATTGAAAACATCACTTTCCGAGAAGCCCAGCTTTTTCCACTCCTGTAAATCATGACTTGCTAAATGGTACAACTCGTTTTTTTTAGCTCCGATTTCTTTTCCTTTAAACCAAACATGATATAGCCCATCCTTTCGATAAACTGTCGCGTCTATGGTATTCAGATTATCTTCATGTAAACAACCTACCTTTTGCCAACCATTAACAGGATCGGACAGCGGTGTTTTATAATGGATGATCCAACCTTGACCTCCCCAAGCTCCTTTTGTCGGGACGGTATCGGGCTTCCAGGTGACGAACATATGCAAGGTATCATTGGCAGAAATGATTGCGGGTGCCCAATAGGTTGAAGATGCATCTTTTGTGCCTCCAATACCGTCGAATTTACAATAGCCCTTAAACTCCCAATTCAATAAGTCTTTCGTTACTGCCACACCAATGGGAGTACGCAACCAGGTGTTGTCCAATTTCGGACGACGGGCAGTATAATAGATATACCACATCTGGTCGTACTCATTCCATACGATTTCAGGATCGCAAGGGCCACCATAATTTGGATCGATAAAAATCGGAGCAGGAACCGTATGCATTTGTGCTTTTACAGTGCTGGAGGCAACAAATAAAGACACAAAAACAATATATATATTTAGTTTAAATTTCATTTCAGCAATTCGGTTTGGTACTTATCCACATCAATGTCATGAGGATAATTTTTAACCCAGTCTTCCAAATCACTTTTCAATTCATTCGCCTTGTCAGGCATCACATCTTTTAGATTGTTGCTTTCGCCCACATCTGCTATCAGATTGTAAAGCTGTATGTTCGAGCCATCAAAATCCATCAGCAATTTGTAGTCCCCCTTTCTGATGGCCAGATCAGGGTCATTATCGGGGGCATATCCAGGCCGGTCGGGTGGTCGAATCCAAAATAAGGGTTTGCTCCGCTGCTGCTCTTCTTTCCCTTCAATAGACAGCAGCATAGATTCACCATCATAGCTGGCATTTTCGTCACGAGCTGCTCCGGCTATTTCCATAAAGGTGAGTGGAAGATCTATTCCAGCCATTACCGTTTTGGTATTCCTGGTCCCAACTTTGTCTGCAGGTATTCTTCCGGGCCACCAGGCTACGAAAGGTTCGCGAAATCCCCCTTCGTACAAATTGGTTTTATATCCTCGCAGGATGCCTGCATCATTTACCGCCTTATCCGGGCCATTGTCGCTTGTAAAAATGATCAAGGTATTGTTATACAGCCTTTCATCATTTCGTATGTAATCAAACAAGCGTCCCATTTGATTATCCATTTCATGCATTACACCAAGAAAGCGGGCCTGCATGGATAAATCGCCTCGCAGGTGCCTTGGCGGCTCGAGTGGCGTATGTATATCATCGGGCCACAAGTTGATAAAAAAAGGTTTGCCTGCTTTTTGTGCCTCTTTGATTGCCTCAATTGTTCTGTTCACAAATACTTCCGTCATCCTATCACGCTTTTCCCAATGAATAACACCCCGACCCAATTTTTCAGATTGAATATCCAGTGCACGCTTACCTCCCTTCCACCTATCAAATGTTTCATAGGTGGCCAGGTATCTTTCTCCTAATCCTTCAAATTGAGTTACAGATTTGTCAAACCCATACTCGCTTATTAATGGTGCATCACCGACATCGCGGCCACCACCCATGTGCCATTTTCCTATATGGGCAGTGTAATAGCCGGCATCCTGTAAATTTCTTGCAACCGAAGGTGCATCTAACGACAGGTAATCCTTTATGCCTCTTTGATCATTCTGCGCGCTCGAACTGATATATGATGTGATCCCCCAACGAGAGGGATAATTACCTGTAGTAACTGCTGCTCGTGATGGTGAGCAGATCGGTGAGTTCACATAGAATTGGGTAAATAAAATCCCTTCTGCAGCCAAGCGATCGATGTTGGGTGTGTGTACATCTTTCCGTCCGTAGCACCCCAAATCGGCGTAGCCCATATCATCAATAAAAATAAAAATGATATTGGTTTTTTCAGTAATTCGTCCTGATTCCGGACTGCATCCACAGGAGAAAACAATTGCCAAAGTTGCAATCCATAGTATGATTTTTTTTGCGGAAATTTTATTGATGCACTTCATTGTATCATATCCTGCTTTTAGTACTTTTTATCTTCCAGGCTTCATTCTGGCTTTTGGATGCCCATTAAGCTGCCTTTCCAATTCTAAAACTATTTCCTGTTTTTCCGAAGCCCAGTTTTTGGTTTCATGCGGATCGTTTTGGTAGTCATATAGTTCATAAAGGACTTCCTTAGATGCATCGCGTGTATGAGTCCAGCGAACCATGCGATATTGCAGTGTTCGAATGGCTTCCCCTAAATATCCTCCCCTGATAAAGGAGTGGTACGCATGATCTTTTAGTCGTTCGTTTCCATTTTTCAGGACCGGTACCAAGCTCATGCCATCAATCGGCTGTGGGCCATTCGGTTTACCGAGCCCTGCCAGATCTGCCAGAGTTGTGTAAATATCAACCGTTTCGGTTAGTTGCTCAGTTACAGAGCCAGGAGTCGTGACTCCCGGTGCGACGTAAATGATCGGGATGCGTGTCGCTTGCTCAAAATTGGTGTGTTTTGTCCAAACGCCATGGTCACCTAAATGCCAGCCGTGGTCGCCCCAAAGCACAATAATCGTATTTTCATCAAGGCCTAGTCGTTCCAGTTCATCCATCACACGACCCAATTGAGCATCCATATAACTCATGCTTGCATAATAACCGTGAATTAATTTACGCTTGAGATCTTTGTCGTAAATGCCGAGTTCCTGCTCTGGCACAGGGAAAAACTGGGTAATTTCGCCTCGTCGTTTCAACGCACATTGCGGAGCACCTATCGGTTGCTCCTCATTTACCGGCATCGGCAATTCTTTCGGATCATACAAATCCCAGTATTTTTTAGGAACACAAAAAGGCAGATGCGGTCGAGCAAACCCAACTGCCATGAAGAAAGGCTGATCAGGGTTTTTACGTAACTTCCGTAAACGATCTATGGCATGCGTGGCGATCCTTCCATCAGCATAGGCTTCATCTAGGACATTTGGGCTTTCCCATGCCGCACCGCGAGGTAATTCCTTATTCTTTGGAAGATCTTCGATGAACATCCTGGAGTTTTGAAAAAACGCCTCTTCGCGCGTTAGCTGTCCCTTCGTACTTTCGGGAAGTAAATACTCAATGACCTTTTCCTTATGATGAGGAATGCTCCACGAAGCATCATCGTTGGTGTTGCCATGCCCGATATGAAATACTTTTCCCATGGACTCTACATGATAACCTGCCTGCATGAAGTACTGCGGCAAGGTGACTGCGTCGGGATATAGATCCCGAAACTCTGTTCCGAAACTGTAGATTCCCGTACTCGTCGAACGCGACCCAAGCATCAGATTATATCTCGAAGCCATGCAAACGGCCTGGTTGCAGTAGGCATTTTTAAAGGTCATCCCCATGTCGGCTAGCCGGTCTATGTTCGGACTGAGCGCGACTTTATCACCATAGGCTCCCAAAGTCGGTTTTAGGTCATCAACTAATAGGAGTAGAATATTTGGTTTGTCTTCCTTAGTATTTTCAGATGTTTTTGGACTGATGCCTAAAAACAAAAGTGCTATTAATAATAGTTTATAATTCTTCATATTCTCCAATTATGTCTTTAATAATTTCATTCCAAAACCCGGTTCATCTGATACTCTGATTTTCCCATTTACTATTGGATAGTCTCCGTAATCAATATCGTCTGACTCACATGTTACGCCTTCGATGGTACATACATTCCCTAATCCGGCAGAAAGGTGGGCAGTATAATGCGTTTTCAAGCGATTCCCCCAGCAATGAGGGCTACTCAACATACTCATATTTTGAAGTTCCTTTAGTTGCTTTTCTTTTTCATCTGATATTGCCCAGGCATGTGGCATTAAACAGCCACTTATTAGGGCGGACCCCGATATACGTAAAAATTTACTTCGTCTCATATTTGCCATAGTTTGTTGGTTGCCAATTTGTTAAAATAGGTCCTGACATAATCCTCTTATCAAAGTATCTTGGATTTTGTATTTCAGCTTTAAATTCATAAAAATTCTCAATCTCACTTTGAAGTGCTTGTATCACTTTCTGGTTTGCTTCAACCAAATTGATAGACTCAATAGAATCACGCTTTATATCAAATAATTCTACTTCACTTATTATCGAATCATTGTCAGGGGCATTACGGCGCCATATAACCTTCCAATCATTTGAGTTTAGAGCGAAGTGCTCTACTTTGTCAGCATTCTGATCAAGATAGGTGAACCAGGGTCGGTCGGGAAGTCGCCCTCCTCTCATAGCAGCTAGTACGCTTATACCATCCAACTCGTTATCTGGTACATCTTTATAGCCAGCAATTTCCATAAGGGTTGGAAATATATCGATATAGCCCATTCTTTCATTAACAATCTTACCACCAGAGAGATGTCCGTTGGGCCATTGTACTGCAGCAACTACATGTATTCCTCCCTGGTAAACGGTGAGTTTTGAACCTCGATGAGGAGCATTATCAGCTATATTATTCACTCCACCGTTGTCGCTAAAAAATAAAATGAAGGTATTGTCAAGCTGACCACGGTCTTCGATAATTTGAACAATTCTCCCAATATTTTCATCCATACACTTCACCATTGCAGCATACGTTTGTTTCTTCCCCTTTCTATGTGGGTATTTTGCCAGGTCTTCCTCTTTTGCCTGAAACGGAGAATGAGGGGCAGTGAATGGAATATATAAAAAAAATGGTTCTTCCAGGGGAACGGTATTAATGAATTCTATTGAAGCGTTGCCTATCAAATCAGTCGTATATCCTTCTTTATCAGATTGATGATATAATTCCTGCCAATCACGCTCTCCATCTCTGACTTGCGTGAAATAATCTACCGCACCATTGTGACAGCCTTCAAAATAAGTAAATCCCTGATTTGCGGGCAACCACTTCTGCTGCCTGTGCCCCAGATGCCATTTACCTACTATTCCCCTGTGATTATAACCGGCTTCTGCCAACATCTCGGCAATCGTAAACTCCTCGGCAGGCATACCAAATTCTCGATGAGGGGGAATCACAGCCCGCATCAATCCAAAACGTATTGGATATCGGCCTGTCATCAGCCCAGCACGCGTCGGTGAACACATAGGCGCAGAATAGAACTGTTCCAGTTGCACACCATTCTTTGCAAGTCTGTCAATATTAGGCGTGTTAATATCGCTGCCATGAAATCCTACATCAGCATAGCCCAGGTCATCTGCCAGAATAATCAGTATGTTCGGTTGCTGCCCAGCATCCGTTTTGATACAAGCCTGCAAGCTGATCGTTAATAGCAAAACCAAATAAAGGACTCTTTTATTCATATTTAAAACCGCTAAAACTCAACTTCTGAGCCTCATCAGAACCGGGAGTTGCATATGCTGAATCCTTTGCGCGAATGATCAGTTCTCCTTTCCCATCCGTGTAAACATCAAGTGGAACAATCGTTGTACCTCGCTGGTTGATCGAACTTGCAGTAAACATTAAGTGCTCTTCCTCTATCCCGTCTGGATCTAATGGAGGTACATTGGCATTAAAAAAGGCAGTGCACCACCAATTTCCATCTTTGGTTTTAAAAGGCGTTCCATGGCCAAGAAATCGACCAACGAACTTTCGCTCGCTATAAGGACCTGTGATCTCATCAGCAACGGCATAGTATAAATTGTATGTGCCTCTACGTCCAATCCCCGTTGACCAACCGGTACCAAAGAGTACGTACCTGCCTTCAATTTTCATGATCAGGCATCCTTCATGTCCCATTTTCTTCATGCCACCACTTGGCCCGATGGTAATTGGTTCTCCTACGAAATCAGAGAAATCAGCATTCAATTTCGCAATTTGAGTTGCACCCCAAACCAACCACCAGCTTCCCTGCCCGTCCGGCAGGCGGGCGTCATTGTCTTTGAACAATGAGGGATCATGACGATGTCCAATCTTATCTCCCATTGGATTTTCCCATGGCCCTACAAGTTCCGATCCGTTGGAGAGTGAAAGATTGGAGGCCCTTACAGGATATGGGCTTGTGTGTGTCAGTGCCCAGCGGTCACCCAACCAATGGATTTCAGGCGCCCACAAAAGCCAATCTGCGGGATCGGTTTCTTCAAACCTTCTTGGATTCACACTTGGCCAAATGCCGTCAATAAGACTGTAGGCATCTTCAGCAGCTTCCCACTCAATAAGGTCTTTACTTTTCCATATCCTGGCTTTCCAACCAACACAGGAGTGACTTTGCAAACCAATATTATATGGATCTGTAGCGATGAGTTCTTCTTCGTTCAAAGGTGTTGTGCCGGTCAGGTAATAGTCACCATCAGGGCCAATATTGATAAAGGGATCGCGAATCCATCCTTCCTTTATAAACAATGCTTTGTCGCGATTCTTCAACCCTGCCTCAATAGTTCCTCTGTTATCAGCTTTTGCCAATTCAGGCACCTTATAGGGAGTGGTGATCGGTACTGAAGTCATTCTTTTGATAAGCCTGGTTTCTTTGATATTATATGGAGTTCCATCCGCTCTGAATACATCATGGAACCACGGATCGGGTTCGTCGGTAAACCTCTCCCGCCATGACTTCCAGGGATACATGGTCTGTGATTTACCACTGAATAGCCCCCAATTATAAGCTGCTACTCGGTTTTTATGAAAAATGGGTAATATCCCCTCAAAGGTAGAGCCGGCCGATCGTGCCATATACTCCGTACACATGATGGGTCGATCGTACTTTTTCAGTCTACATACCATCTTCTCCGTATCTTCAGGGCCCATGTAGCTGTGAAATGAAATAACATCAGATTGCTGCAGGCTAAATTTTTCGATCGAATCGGGAGCATCTAACCACGTTGGTGCACCCCAAACACCAACCGTCAATGGTTGTGAAGGGCCAATTTCGCGAGCCCATCGAAAAGATTTTTCAAGCAATTCCAATGCTCTTTTCAATTTCTCCTCTTTTGGCATTTCCGGTTCTTTGCTTCTTCCTCCAAAATTTCCTGCATTTGAATTGTCAGGTTCGTTAAACATATCCCATATTAACACGCGCTTATCATCCTTGTACCTCGAGATTACCGATTGGACATAGGACTTCAATTCGTCCTGCTTATTAGAATCCTCCAGAATCTTTCTACCTGGAGACTGGACCCAACCGGAATTATGGACATGAGGCACTGGATCTGGTTGTTTTCCAGCTTTTGGATAAGGATTCCAGACTCCATCAAAAATCACAAACATGATCTTGATGCCGTGTTTTTCAGCGATCTCAAGAAACTTATCTACGCGACTAAAGAATCCATCAGGATCCTGTTTCCAGACCAGGTCATGAAGAAATACCCGCATGGTATTCATGCCAATTTCGGAAGCCTTTCGAAATTCGAAATCTATCCTATCAGGATCAAAGGTATCTTGCTGCCACATTTCCAGTTGATTAATTGCTGATGATGGCACATAATTTCCACCTACCAATAAGGGCAATTGATCATACCAATGATTAGCTTGGTCAACTGACCAGCGCCGAGCTTGTTTTTCATGGACAGACGAATGTTCCCGATTGCTGTTACAGGCAGCAATCGCAAAAAGCAAGATTAGAGATGTGAGTATATATCTTAAGGTTATTGTTTTCATTGTATTTGAAGCTAAGTTTTATTCTTTCTCTTTTGCCTGTATAGCTTTTGTACTTCGTTCCAGGGCAAAACATGATTTTCTGTCGCCCAATCAGAATACATTTCAGCCATCTCTTTCACTTTTTCAGGCAATTCTGCTGACAGGTCATGCATCTCTGTGCGATCCGTTTCCATGTCATACAATTCCCATTTCGTTTCGGCTACTTTACTCCATTTCGAAACCAGTTTATATTTGCCTAGACGCACAGCCTTGTTGCCCTCATGTTCCCAAAATATTGGTTCCGTGTGAATTCGAATGTCCTCTCCTTTGAATAAGGGCAGGAGACTTTTACCTGAAGCAGGCACAATTTGGTTCCCTTGATATTCATCTGGATAATGTGTGTCAGCAGCATCGATAAATGTGGCCATGATATCTGGCAGAAAGCCATACTCAGAGATCAACTTGCCATTGTTTTCGGCAGGAATAGCATCTGGCCAGTGTACGATAAACGGAGTACCAATACCGCCCTCATGTACCCAATGTTTATATTCCCGATAAGGCGTATTAGATGCATTTGCCCAGGCCCTGCCATACGAGAGTACATACCCGTCCTTCGTCTCTAGTTGCTCGGTGGGACCACTTCCCAACTCATTAAATTCAGCACAGGCACCATTATCATTTAGGAAGATAATCAGTGTATTATCAATAATATTTTGAGATTTCAGATGATCAACCAATCTGCCGATATTTTGATCCATCCGGTCGATCATAGCAGAATAGATGGCCCTGCGGGTATCCAGCTCAGCTTTCTGCTCATCAGTTAACGAATCCCACTGACGTGAATCCTGTTTGGTTAGTTCCCAACGATCATCAATAATTCCCAATTCTTTCATGCGAGCAAAGCGTGTTTCTCGCATTTTGGTCCAACCATCAACATACTTTCCTTTATATTTTTCCACAACCTCTTGAGGAGCGTGTAAAGGCCAATGAGGTGCGGTATATGCCAGGTAAAGAAAAAATGGTTTTTCGCTATTTTCATCTCGTGCCTCATCAATAAATTTTATAGCATACTCTGTAAAGGCATCTGTTGTGTAATAATCTTCTCCTACCTCAGATATCGTGTCATTCATATAGGTAATACCTCGAGGATATTCCGGTTTAAAGAAGTTACTAGCTCCCGGAATGATGCCATAGAATTTTTCAAACCCTCGTTGTAATGGCCATTTCGATTTGTCTGATATCCCCAAATGCCATTTGCCTGTCATCAGAGAGGTGTATCCAGCATCTTTAAGAACCTCAGCTATTGTCACACATTTTTTGTTGAGGAATCCACGGTATTCCGGTATGCCCAGATCATGATGTTTGAAATATTTTGGAGTATTAGTCATATGTCCGATGCCAGATTGGTGAGGATAGCAGCCTGTCATAAGACTAGCACGCGTTGGACAACAACGAGCTCCATTGTAAAACTGAGTAAAGCGCAAGCCATTCCCCGCCAATTTATCCAGGTTAGGTGTCTCTACTTCACCGCCATAACACCCCAGGTCTGAATAACCCATGTCGTCAGATAGGATTAAAATGATATTTGGGCGATACTGATTCGACCTATCGGAATCATTTTTTTGGTTTTTAGTGCAACCAGCAACTATGAAAACACACAATAAAAAAAGTAGAAATTGTTTCTTCATGATCAGTGTTTTTTTCTTCCCGGCATATGATCATAGGCCTCCAACTCAGTTTGCTGACCTTTATCGCCGCATTCTTCCATCCATTTCACCAGTTGCTCTCGAAGTTCTTCCTTAATGTCTTTAAAGTCAGGATCACCTGCCAGATTATTTTGGCACCATTTGTCATTGAGTACATCATATAGTTCTTCTTCCGGTCTAAATCTATATTTATCCAGTTGTTTTCGAGCATAAGCGCTTTCTTCTGCTTCGCTTGCCCAAGACTGGTACCATGCAGTACCTCCCTTTTTATTGTTATTGACCACATTCTTAAACTCTACCTCCGGAGTGAGATTCCATATGTAGCGATAATTGTCGTTTACAATAGATCGGATGGCATAATAATCAGAGCCAGAAATGATTCCCCGGGTTGTTTGAAGACTGTAAGAAAATTCCTTCAATTTATTGTGCTCTCCCCTGAAGAGCGGAACGAGGCTTTCGCCATCTAACTTTGCTGATAGCTCTCCACCAGCCAAATCCAAAAAAGTTGGCAATAGATCAGCATACTCCACAAGATATTCAGATGTGATTCCAGGTTCTATCGTCCCTGGTAGTCGGGCAATTAAGGCCGACTTTACACCTGCTTCATACAGTGTCCATTTTGCGAATGGAAAGCTATTGCCCTGTTCGCTGGCAAAAACGACTAGTGTATTGTCGGAGAGATTGTATTTATCCAACAGCTCCAACGCCTGTCCAACCTGACCATCCAGGAAGTTTATTTCTGCCAGATAGTAGCAATAAGCCTCTCTTGTTTCTTTTGTATCTATATAATGGGGTGGAAGGGTGATATCATCCGGATTAAAAAGAGAAGCATCACCCTTATCCCAGGGAGTATGAGGTTCGTTGGAGGTGAGCATCAATGCAAAAGGTGTCCCTTCACTTGCAACTTCCTTTAGAAAACCTTCTACTAATCCGAAGTCAGGATTTTTGTCCTTACCAAGGTATTCAAAAGGGAAAACGGATTTTGGTCCAATATGCCTTTTCCCGGATAAAGCGACTCGATATCCTAGAGGTTTCAGATAATGGACGATACTTTCTGTCCCGGGATTGGCATTGGTATGATTGGGATATGCCCCAGTCTTGACAGGATAAATACCCGTAAAGATGTTATGTCTTGTTGGCGAGCACATCGGCGCTGACTGATAACAACGATTAAACTGCATACCATCAGCAGCCAATTGATCAATGTTAGGAGTTTTCGAATCCTTACTTCCATAAGCGCCAATATCCCAATTGGTGCAGTCATCGGCCAATATAAAAACGATATTGATGGGAGAATCCTGCAGAGCTTTCATTGTGAGGTTTGCCTCATCTGAATTAGCATTGCCAAGAATGCCGCATATCAATCCGCTATAAAAAAGGATAAGAGTCTTTAACTGTATCAGGCTCATTTAATTGTGATTTTTAAAATGTCTAGTTCCCTGCCTTATCATTGTCCAAGAATAGGTTAATCTCTCACTTGCAGTGAGAGATATAACGGATTAAAATATATCGTGATTTAGATGAGTCTACTAATCACCAAACAAGGTGGAATGTAGCTCTTTGATTTTATCTACCGGGAGCTTGACTACTTTTCGATCATAGGTCATCAATCCGTTGACCTCACCCTCCACGTCTGTAGTTTGGGTGTAAACAGCTGCCGAAAGTCCCTTGCTCTTTTTCATTTCCACGATCTGCTTGAATTTGTACACATATGCATCCCACAGTTCTTTTTCGGTCTGGTAAGTTTGATAGCCCCAGTTCCTCATTTTTGGATTCCACAGATGACCTTTCACAGGATAGCCAATCCCTCCATATTCTCCAATAACAGGTGCCATACTTAGCGAAGTAGGTGGAATATGCACTTCTTTCTGATAGGTATGAATGTCATAGATGTCTCCGCATGGTCTCAATGCCCAACCACTGACAGCATTCACTAGTCGCGTTGGGTCGAGGTCTTGTACCATTCCTGAAATACGACATGTCTCATATTGACCCCAACCTTCATTAAACGGTACCCAGATCACAATACTTGGCGCATTATAATGAATGTCGATCATTCTTCGTAATTCCCATTCAAATTGCGCCGCATCCTCTGAGCGTACATTTAAGTCTTTACCTTGTCTCGGTACATGCTGCACATGGTGGGGACGTTCATTTCCTTCTTTCGGGATTACCACCATTCCTGAGGGCATGTCCTGCCATACAAGCATACCCAATTTGTCACAATGGTAATACCACCTGTCCGGCTCCACCTTGATATGCTTACGGATCATATTGAAACCCATTTTTTTGGTCATTTCGATATCGTATTTCATAGCATCATCTGACGGCGGTGTGTGCAATCCGTCGGGCCACCACCCCTGGTCAAGCGTGCCGTAGTGAAAGAGCGGCTCGTTGTTGAGAAATAAATACTTGACCCCATTCAGGTCTCCAAGGCTGATCTTGCGCATCCCGAAATAGCTTTTCACCATATCGATTGCTGTGCCATCTTTATTTGCCAACACCAGGTTGAGGTCGTACAAATTGGGTGCATCGGGCGACCAGAGCTCAGGCTTAGGAATCTCTATAACTCCTTTTTTATCAGCCGGAATCTCCTTTTCAGCTACCTGGCTGCCATTAATAGATACCACCGCCTTGACGCTGTATTCCGGCAACAGTGATTTGCTCAAAATAGGCGTAACTGCAACAGTCTTATCATCAATGTTGGGTACCAGTTTTACTTCCTTAATGTAAACTTCCGGCGATACCGCTTCCATCCATACCGTTTGCCAGATGCCGCTTACCGGTGTATACCAAATTCCCTGCTGCGGCATCTGCTGCTTGCCGCGAGGCTGAGAGCCAAAGCTCGAAGGATCATCAACTGCAACCACCAACTCGTTCGAACCTTTTTCTTTGATAAATGATGAGATGTTAAAGGAAAAACGATCATAAGCACCTTTATGTGATCCAACAACAGCTCCATTTACAAAAACAGTCGTGGAATAGTCAACGGCTTCAAAGTTCAGGATAATGTCTTTGCCGCTCCAATTTGCCGGGATATCAAAGGTCCTTCTATACCAGATACGGTCTTCAGGTTTCACTTCACCCATCACGCCGGATAGCGATGATTCGACACAAAATGGCACCAGGATATCTCCCTGGAATTTTTTAGGCTGCAGCTGTGTTTTTTCTAGTATCGCATATTCCCACAGCCCATTAAGGTTTATCCATTCGCTGCGTTCAAGTTGCGGGCGAGGGTATTCTTCCCAGACGTTATCAGGTGAGATCTCTGATGCCCACCGAGTTTTCATTTTTTCTCCTGCCGGTTGCCATTTTTGAGCATATGATGTTACATTGATTAAAAGTGTAAAAAGTAGTAATGTGTATTTCATTGAATTTATGTTTAGGTGTTGTTTTTCTTTGATTTAGTGTATAGTAAAATGATCTCCTTTCCTGGCCTTGTTCAATGCTTCGAATGAATCTATTTCAGCTCCAGGATCACCTTGCGACGCCATCCACCTATCCAGCGCTGCAGAAAGCTTTCTTTTGACGCCTTTCAGTTTTTCATCGTCAATTAGGTTTTCAAGTTCATTGGGATCGTTTCGGGTGTCATACAGTTCCTGAGGTGGCCGGTTCATGTAGCGCGTCACCAGATCCAGCGTCTGCTCATTATTTGTGGATTCAAATATCCACGAATCCCAATATGGATTGATCGGCATCCTACCCATTAAATGCTTTTCAATGTATAATTTGTCAGAGCTCAGATTTCGAATATAATGGTATTTGCCGTCTGTAACAGACCGGATAGGATATGATGGCCCCTCCGGCACATTGTTGTGCACGAAGTAGGCAAAATCACGGTGCGTTTCCTTCGTTCCATGAAGGACCTGCAAGAAACTCGATCCGTCCATGCCATCGTAAGCTTCACCACCTACAGCTTCCAGCAGTGTGGGTAATACATCTGCGTACTGGATCAACGCATCTGTTCTGGTATTGGCCTTTATTTTGCCTGGCCAGCGGACAATAAATCCGGTATGAACACCATTATCCCAATTCGTCCATTTGCAAAAGGGAAATTGAGCGCCTTGCTCCGATGTAAAGATCACAATGGTATTATCCTCAATCCCTTCCTCTTCCAGCAACCTCAATGTGGCACCCACCTGTTGATCCAGCACTTCGATCTCAGCCAGGTATCGCGTAAATTCTTCCCTTGTTTCTTTTGTATCTGCCAGATATGGAGGCAACGCTAGGTTATCAGGATCGAAATGAGATGGATCACCAACTGTCCAGGGAATATGTGGAACTACCAATGCTGTTATCAGGCAAAACGGTTGTTCCCGATCTTTCACCATAAATGCCCGTAATCCTTCCTTGTCGTATTTTGCTGTTTCAGAAACACAATCGCGCTCAACACCATCTACCAATTCAAAAGGAAATACATCCTTTGGCTTGGCATGTATTTTCCCGGCAATCCCGGTTCGATAACCAAAGTCGCCAAGATGTTGTACAATGCTCTTTAATCCTGTTCTTGCTATAGAATGATTCCAGCACACGCCATTTCTTGCAGGCTGCATGCCAGTATATAATTCCGCACGACATGGCACGCACATCGACATGGTGACATAAGCCTTGTTAAATGTAATACCCTCGGTCGCCAACTTGTCTATTTGCGGGGTCTTTACGTTCACACCGCCATACAATGGCAAATCGCTGTAAGTGCAGTCATCAGCCATGATGATGAGCATGTTGGGGCTTGTTTTTGATGGATTTTCTGCTTTTGAATTATAAGCTAGAGCATAAGAAAAGAGTAGCAGTATTAAGATTTTGGACATAGACAATATATTAAAAATATTAAAAACCAGGTCTTTAATCTAATGACTAATTTATGGATTAAGTGAAATCATCGTCGACTGATTCAGCATTTAATTTCAAAGTTTGCATTACAGAATGCGAAGTCTGAAAATAAGGCTACTTATAATGATAGCCTCATTTTCAAACTTCTTTCTATATATCAACAATCAGATTAATACCCCGGATTCTGATCACCTTCCAGCAACAGATTGGCATTCATCTCAGCCTGGGGTATGGGATACAGCACGTGATGGTTGGCAGCACTGGCAATACCACGGTCCTGTGCGCGAGAAATATATTTACCATGTCTAACCAGATCTTCCCTTCTCTTACCTTCAGAAACAAATTCCCAACCTCTTTCATCTAAAATCATATCTCTTAGGACTTCTTTGCTTGAGGCATCTGATAGTGTAATTGGATCCAACTTTGCTCGAGCGCGAACCAAATTAATCAGGTCCAGTCCCTCTTGTGTGGGACCGTTTATTTCGTTAAGCGCTTCAGCATGTGACAGCAGAATGTCAGCATACCTGACTATTGGATAATCGACACCACCAAAATTAGCTAAAGCATTATTGTCATAATACTTAAGATTTCTCATATTATCGGGTGTTGTCGTGAGATCAATCAAATCTCCGTTTGCATTGTAATAATTGTAAATGATCAGCTTGAAACGGTCATCATTATCCGTATCAAAGGTATTTACAAAATCATCTCGAAGTCGGTATTGTGTAGCCCAGTTTGCCATGGCAGAAGTCCACAAGAAACCCGGCACCTGGTCTGAACGAATAAACCCTGGAGGAGTAGCTCCATTCATGAAATTATTGCCATATGGGACTTCATTTATTTGAGGCCACGCAACCATCATTTCCTTATTTGATGGATTTTTATCAGGTTCATTCTCTACTCTGAACAAACCTTCAAAATCCGGAAATAATCTATAGTAGTTAAGCGCATCGATATCATCGACGGTCTCAATCACTTTACCCCAGTTTTTGGTATTTAGATAGTGCTTGGTCAGGATACCTAGTGCATGTCCTTTGGTTGCTCTACCATATTGTAGCTCAGAACCGGGATTAGGAAGATCAGCTACTATTTCAGTGAGCTCCGTCTCAATAAATGATTTCATTTCATCATCTGTAGCCCTTGCCTTAGGTCCATCCAGTGAGCTTGTCATCAAAGGCACCCGGCCGAACATATTATAGAGGCTGGCATATGCCGCAGCCCTTAAATATCTGGCCTCAGCAATAAGCATAGCACGAGTATCCTCTTCTATATCTGCAACATTATTAATATTATCCAGTACAATATTTGCGTCACGGATTGAATTATAACGCTGCACCCACATTTGATTCAACCAACCGACAGACGGATCCCAGGTGAAATTGATAAAAAGGGATAGTGTTCTGTTTTCACCACCACCCGTATTAAATGCCATGTCTGAACTTACTTCATGCATATTTATTTCATTTTTATATCCCTGTTGCATGTTGTAAAAGGTATAAGCGGAGTAAAGCAGTGCCGTAATTCCCTCCTCATTATTTAATACATTTCCAGGTGCAAATTCACCAGGAGGGGTAGTTTCCAATACATCTTCGCACGCTGTTGATGAAAAAATCATCACAGCAAGTATTATAAAATTTAAAATATATTTATACTTCTTCATTTTCTTTGATGTTTAGAAGGTAATATTTAGTCCTAGTAGATATGTTCGGGCAAATGGATAAGTATTGTAATCAATTCTTAAAACATCATTTCCATTAGCGCTTGCAGCTGGATCTACACCAGAATAATTCGTGAAGGTCGCCACATTATTGGCAGAAAAATAAATATTCAGATTATCGATCGCACCTACATTTTGCATTGGCACGGTATATCCTAATCTAATGGATTGAATTCTGATATATGAAGCATCTTCAACTGTTTTGGAATTGACTGCCCGCTGGCCTTGAGAAGTCGGATTAACAAATGAAGGGTACTCATTTGTAGGATTCTCTTCACTCCACCTGTTTAAGTAAGGTTCGGCAAATTTATTTCTCCTGAAATTGATTGGGAAGTATGTATCTACAAGATTGTTATTTAATAATTCGACACCATGAACACCTTCAATGAATATGCTGAGATCGATGCCTTTAAACGAAAATGTATTGGTCAAGCCCCAAGTAAAATCTGGAAATTGCTTGCCAATAATTGTTCGATCAAGATCATTGATTGTCGAATCACCATTCTGATCTACATATTTCAAATCTCCTGGAGAAACATTGTCTTTGGAAACATTATAATCGTCATCAGTTTGCCATACTCCCTCTACTTCATAGCCATAATAAGAATATATTGGTGATCCTGGTTCAATAATCGCAGCTCCTGAAACAAATCCTAAACCACCTGTTATAATATTGGGAGCTCCGGTACCGATTTCCAGCATTTCGTTTCTAAGAACCGTTGCATTGGCAATTATGTCCCAACTGATCGGACCTTCAATAACTTTTGCATTGATCAGAAACTCAAGCCCTTTATTTTCAAGACTTCCAACATTCTCGGTCCTTGACCCAAATCCCGTACTCGATGGCTTTGGCACATCTAACAGCAAGTCAGTAGTTTTTCTGTAGAAGTAGTCAATTGATCCACTGATTCGATCTTCCAGGAAACCAAAATCCACCCCGAGGTTTATTTGGTTGGTGGTTTCCCATTTCAAATCCGGATTTGGATTTCGTGATGGTCTGATTGTGGTGTATCTCGAATTACCCAAGACGACGTCTGACCCTGTGTCAAAGGTAGGGATAAACCGATAATTCCCTATAGACTGGTTACCTATCTGTCCAAATCCAAATCTCAGTTTTAGTTGAGAGATTGCATTTGCTCCAGCCATAAAATTCTCCTCATTCATTTTCCAGGCGACTGCCGCAGATGGAAAAACACCAAAGCGGTTATTCGGGCCAAACCTAGACGAACCATCTGCTCTCACGGATGCTGTAATCAAATATCTGTCTTTAAACGCGTAGTTAACCCGACCCAAGTAAGATAATAATTTATATCCGTTGGCACCACTTCCTATCTGATTGAGCGTAGGATCGCCAGAACCTATTGCATTTGTCGTTAAATCCGGCAATGTGTAGCCACGGCCATTTCCATTAAAACTCTCATTATAATAGGACTCATAAGTTGCTCCGGCAACGGCATTGATCCTGTGATCCTGGAATTCCTTATTATAATTTATAGTACCTTCCAATATGTACTGAGTCCTTAAACCGGTGATAATGGTAGCAATGCCATTGTTTTGTCCGCCAGTTACAGTGATCGGGTCAATCCAAACATCTCTGCGACTATTATTAACGTCTCCACCAAATTTTGCCTTGACAGATAATTCAGGTAGTATGAAATACTCGCCGAATAGGGAGCCAAATGTCCTGAAAGTATTGCTTATGGCGTTTTCTCCCTGAGCAAGTGCTAATGGGTTGTCGATCGTGATGAAGGGTGACAGATTAAAATTCCCGTCATCGTCGTAGATGGAAATTGTCGGATCATAATTAATTGCTGAGTAGATAGACCCTGCATTCTCATTGATTCCAGCACCATTGGACACGTAGTCATCTATCACGTAGGAAGCATTTAAATTGAGCCCAAAATTATACTTGTCCTGTTGAGAACTTGCAAGATTTATTCTTGCGGTATAACGTTCTAACCCAGAGTAATCTACGACGCCATCCTGATTAAAATAGCCAACCGAGATAAAGTAGTTGGTATTGGACGCACCCCCGGAAAATGAAAGGTTATGATTTTGTACAGGGGCAGATCTGTATAATTGTGCTTGCCAATCAGTGCCTCCGTCTTGAATATCACCTACTTCCTCTCCAGCATTACCTCCTCCTTCAGCGATTATTTCGTTCAATACTCGTTTATAATCCTCAGCGGATAAAACTTCGATTTGATTCGCAACATCCTGAACGCCATAATACCCATCGTAGCTTACTTTCAATTTTCCTTTTGAACCGCTTTTGGTAGTGATGAGCACGACACCATTTGCTCCTCTGGCACCATAAATGGCGGAAGCAGACGCATCTTTTAGTATTTCAATCGATTCGATATCAGCCGGATTTATCGAGTTTAATGGGTTTCTTGGTGTATTGTTGCCCACAAACCCTGATCCTGTGCCGGAAGTGGCATTTGCATTATTCACCGGCAGCCCATCTATTACATACAAGGGTTCATTACTTGCAGATATACTACTTGCTCCACGAATCAGAATTGCCATTGCAGCACCAGGTTCTCCTGTCTTTTGCAACACTTGTACACCTGGTGCTCTCCCTTGTAGCATTTGATCCACCGACACATTGGCTCCAGGCGTTAGGGTTTTGGTTTTTAATGAAACTACGGCACCAGTGAGATCACTTTTCTTTACCGTTCCATAACCAATCACAACCAGCTCATCCAGTTGGGTAACATCTGGATTTAATTCCACATCGATAATTGAATTATTCGATACAGCTATTTCTTCTGTGAGAAATCCTACAGAGCTGATGACCAATATAGCTCCTTTATTCACGGTCAGTTTGAAATTGCCATCTACATCAGTTACTGTACCATTTGTAGTCCCTTTTTCCAATACATTTACTCCCGGTAGACCCTCGCCATCTTCAGCAGAAGTGATCCTGCCTGAGATTTCCTGTCCTTGTAAATAAGTATTTGCCTGAACAGGAATAATATTTATCATGCAGATCAGCACAAAGATGGGCAACGATCGCATAAGAAATATCCATTCCTTAGTTTTGCTTTCTTTCATAATAGTAGTGTTTAAATCATTGAATTTTGTCTCATTTGTATTGTATAATTACTTATAGGGATTAATTCCCTTTTGTCCTTGTGTATTTATTTCTATTTCATACAGTCATTGTTTTAATGGAACATTGTTTGTTTGTAATACTGACCTCATTAGGAGTCCTTTTATCGTTTTCATTCTAGCAATTTATGTTGATTCTTTTCCCCATTGTGATTCATTTTCGGGCATATTAATTAAAAAGGTTTGCGTCGTTTCATTCGTAATTTTTGTTTATCAATATTAATTCTACTGTGACCAAAGGGCCTTGATTCTGATTCATAAAAAGAGGAATTTGAGTCAACTAGAGATATGCCCATCATTTTTGAATCATTGACATCTGGCCGTCAAATTCATAACAGCCCATATCCACCTTTGCATCGGTTGTATCAAAATCAAGAAATCTTTTTTGACCATTCATATCCACCGGAAATGCGTTCTTCAACGTGCCTTCGTCAATTGCCAAAGAACCCTTGCTCAATCGATAATCATCATTTTCATGGTTATAAAAAACAGGGTCACCACTCACATTGTCAGATGCCCAAGTCGTGGCATTTAGCTGTTTTACAGTGGCATAATCATCTGCTTTGTACGAATACCTGCAGAGACTCAAGGTCTTATTATCATAAAAGAGATTGTTTTGAATCTCCGTCCAGTTTTGGGCGCGGGCAGAAGTCGGATCTTCCCCTTCAAAAGCATCAGCAACAAACAAAGCGCCTCCGTAATTATTGGAAAAGATGGAATTGATGATGCGGTTTTGTGCTGGAACACGACCTAAGTGAGCTATTGCTGCGCCCTTCGACATGCCCCTATTATTCACCACTGTACAATGACTGATGAGTAAGGTTGCCCCACCATTCATTACGATATTGCCACCTTCGAGTAAGGTGAAATTATCGTTGAGCAAACAATTTATAAATCGCAGTGTGCCAGTTTGCTTTTGATCTGTGACAAACCACGCTATTCCTCCGTTTTCCTGAGCCCTATTTCCGCTGATCTTGCAATTGTAAAATCTTGTGTGATAACCATTATCTGCATTGCAATCCACATATACTGCGCCTCCATTGAGATTTGCCTCATTGCTGGTGATTTCACAACCAATAAAAATTGGGCTGGCTCCATTTGTGATGTAAACTCCTGCGCCGTCTTCCGATGCGTAATTTTCAGAAATCACGCAGTTGGCAAATCGGATGGACTCTCCTCCGCCTTTAAGCCAAACACCGGCGCCACTTCCATTTGCTTTCTGACCGGCATTGTTTCCTCCGGTTATTTTTATTCCATCAATTCGAATGTATTCTGAATTTTTTATGGTTAGGACCTGAGGAGTGTCACCTTGTCCATTGATTTCGCTTTGGGCAATCTTTGTTCTACTTTGAATATTTTCGCCCCCAACTTCAAATCCGCCATAGATGTATAAGGCCTTTTTATCTTCAACAGTAATTTCTTTGTCGTAGCTTCCCGCAGCTACCCAAATCTGTGTTGCAGGTTGTGCTAAATCAATTGCTTTCTGCAGGGAGTGAAATGCAGTTACCCAGGATTTTCCATCTTTATTATTCCCCTTTTTCGAAACATATATCACTGGCATTTTTTCGCTTGCGGTATATGGAAATGGTATTACAGGTAACAAACGTTTTTGATCATCCAGCCTCATTTGAACAATCGCCGGATTTTCCCGGAATTGGGCTGCTGCCTCGTCATTTCCAAACATGGTTGCCCAAGTATTCCCATCAAAGTCGTCGAAGATCAGATTATGCCCGCCATGCGGAATGGCAATGTAAGCTTTCGAGTATGGACCAGTTAAACTTTCTGACATGGCAATCATGCAATCGTAGCGGCCATCTGCAGAACGGCGATTAATGTCTGTATTGCCAAAAACATGGCCATTTTTCGGGCTTTCACAATTCCACTCTGCTGCCATCAAATAGTATATTCCATCCTTGAAATACATATTTACACCTTCATAGCCAACTTCTTTGCCACTTGCATCCTTAGGATAAAGAGGAGGAGAGTTATCAGCAAATCCCATCATATCTGATCTTAACCTTTTCATATTACCAGGCCCCCAGATAAACCAGACGGCACCATCTGTATCCTTAAATAGTGTTCCGTCTATTCCTTTTACCAATGGTCCATCTTTCTTCACATCTTCGTAAGGACCTTCTGCTTTCCCAGAAACACTCTTCAACAGGCCACTACCGTATCCGCCACTTACCGTATATGTAATCCAGAATTCATCGTTGATATAATGGATCTCGGGTGCCCATATTCCGCGAACCAGCCTGCCTTTTTGTTTTTTGATGGAGCGCTGGGCTTCATTTGATGCATCATTGACAAAAGTCCAGACAAAACCATTTTCACCTATCAATTCCCAGTCTTTCATATCGGTTGATTCCCAAACACGGATTCCTTCAGCTACACCCCAGTTATCATCGGTTGTCCCCGTAAGGTAATATTTGTTATTAGGTCCTTTGCATATCGCCACATCACGAAGATGGTACTTGAATAACGGATCAACGTTTGGCATTGAAGGCTCAATGCTTTCTATGAATTCTTCAAACAGTACGGAAACCTTAGGATTTAATGTCTGACATCTCAATTCATATAGTGCTAACCCACAGATAGTGAAAGTTATAATTGCTGATAAAATGACCTGTCGCATAATTTCAAGTGTTTATGCAATAGTCGTGAATTAGCTTTGGTAGAATCTGGAAAATGGATTAAAAAACAAGGAAAATAAGTAATTGAATAGATATCAACTAACTCATCTTCAGTCTTTTAACATTTTCAAGTAATTCTTTACGGAAAGCTGAGGGTGTTTTTTTGTAAACCTTTTTAAATACTTTGCTGAAATAGTTGGGATCGGAAAAACCAATTTCGAAAGAAATATCTGAGATGTTCCTGTTAGGATCGGCCATAAGTTCGATCGCTTTTTTGAATCGCAGTGACTGAATATAATCGGATCCGGACATGTTCAAAAGTTTTTTCAGTTTTAGGTATACGAGTGTTTTACTCATACCCAGCTCTTTTGCCAGCTCCTCGGTGTTCAGGTTTTCTCTTTCCAGATTATCATTGATTATAGACGATACTTTTTCAATAAATTCCTTGTCCTTATCCTGGAAATTGAGCTTTTCAAAATCGATATGCGCCCCTGTAACAACCTTTTCTTTCAGCTTTTTCCGTATCTCAATAAAATTCCGGACGTGCAAGTCAAGTTCATTTAGATCAAAGGGTTTACGCACAAATGCCTCCGCACCAGCTTGTAAACCGGTAATTTTATCTTCGTGTGTGCTCTTTGCAGTCAGCAATATCATGGCAATATGGCTCGTTGCTTCGTCATGCTTTATTCTTCTGCACAATTCAAACCCATCCATTTCGGGCATCATTACGTCACTGATGATAATATCGGGTTCCTCTTCCTTGACGATATTTAATGCTTCCAAGCCATTTTTTGCACGTTTAACCTGAAATCCTTTTGCGTAGTGTTCTGCCAGTATCTCCGCCAAGTCGACGGTATCTTCGACAATAAGTAATTTAAATTCCTTTTCGCCATCGATTTCCTCATTTGATACAATGGGCTTAGAAGGAAGATCGATAACACTTTCCAAATCCAGGTTTCGCTCAAGCGAATAATCGCTATTTTCAAATTTAATATTTGAAATCCCTTGATAGTTAAGTGGCAACTGAACTATAAATCTGGTGCCCTCATCTATTTTGCTTTTAACCTCAATTGTACCATGTAGATAATTCACCAAGCTTTTTACAAGGGTTAAACCTATCCCGGATCCACTGCTCTGTTCATTATGATCATAGCTTACATAAAATGGAGTAAATAGCTTTCGCTGGTCTTCCTCAGAGATTCCTTTTCCTGTATCTGAGATGCAAATACTTAGCCTTTCTTGTTCTCCTTTCAAGCCTTCCATTACTTCAATTTCACACAGGATTTGCCCATGGAGGGGGGTGTGCTTCAGCGAATTTGAGATTAGGTTTGCAATAATTTTTTCGATTTTATCAGGATCAAACCAGTACTCATATTCATCCAGATTCGCCTTAAATTCAAAGTTTACACGATGTTGATCGTAAAGTGGAGAAAAAACCAGGCAAGTCTCCCGAATGAAACCGATGATATCTCCTTTTTGGAGCACCAGCTTGGCATGCTTTGTTTCGATTTTCCTAAAATCCATCAGCTGATTAAATAGAAAGGAGAGCCGCTTCGAATTACGGTTTAAGCGCTGCAACCGCTGCTTCAATTCATCAGTAATTCCTTGATCACCAAACAATTGGTCAATACTGGATATTATTATGGAAAGAGGAGTTTTGAATTCGTGCGATATATATGTGTAAAAATTGAGGCGCTGTCGATTTAGCTCATTCATTTTTGCCTTTTCCATTCGCTCATACGTCAACGCAGCTTTTTCCTTTTGTTTGTCGATGGTTATTTTTCGATAAACCATCAAAAGTCCTGCTCCTATGATTGTGTACAAAATAAAAGCCCACACAGATAAATAAAATGGCGGATGAATATGAATAGTCAGGTTTTTTACATTGGCGCTGATAATACCATCATTGTTTTCAGCTTTAAGCTTGAAGGTGTATCTTCCTGGTGACAGGTTTGTATAAGTAGCGCTGTTTTTATTGCCCATTTCAATCCAATTGTCTTCAAAACCTTCCAGATAATAATAGTATGTGTTGTTCCTGGCTGAGATATGGTTTACGGCTACAAAGTCGATGGTGAATGATTTTTGCTGATAGTTTAATTCAATTTGTTTCGTGTCATTGATGGGATATTTCAATATTCCTTCCTCGGTTGCCGGAATGCTTTGATTTGACAGCTTAAAATCTGTGAATAGTAACTGTGGTTTATTTACATTATCGGATACATCGGCAGGATTGAAGTATGTCAATCCGTTGATATGGCCAAAGTACATGGTCCCGTCTTCATCTTTAAAATAGGAGCCGTAATTGAATTGCATTTGTGACAATCCGTCACTGAGATTATAATTTCTAATACTTCTGTTCGGGTAATCATATGCTGATAGTCCCTGATTTGTACTAAACCATACTTTTCCGTCTTTTGATTCCAAGAGACCATAGACGGTGTTGTTTGGCAATCCATTGCTGACGGTCAATAATTCAAAAGAATCGGATTTGGGACGGTAGATGTTTATACCTCCATCGACTGTTCCAAACCAAATTCGCCCATCTGTATCCTCCATTGAAACAATTATTTTATTTGTCGACAATGAGTTTTTGACATTGTATTTTTTTAAGGTGTTCGTTTCAACGTTATAGCAAGCAATACCGCCAAGGCGAATGCAAAACCAAAATTGCCCTTTACTATCTTCCATAATATGGTATATAAAGGATTGTCCCATTTTATCGTGCATGAAAGGTATAAGCTGCTCCCTTTCATAATCGTACTTGTAAACACCTTGTCGTGACCCGACCCATATATCTCGATTTGAATCTTTGCAGATGCTATAGACCGAATTTTCTTCGATGCTATACTTCACACGAGGTTTTATGGAGATATTTCTGAATTGGCCAGTGACCGGATTATAAATGTCAATACCCGTCATAAAGTGTCCAAACCAAATATGTCCGTTCTTGTCCTCGCATATCGCGTGGATATTATTAGAGCTGAGGCCATTTATATCATTTGACTGAAAATAGTTCAATATTTCTTTAGACTCGGTATCAAAAGTACAGGCACCTCCGTCTTCTGTTGCAATCCACAATTTGCCTTCGGAATCTTTATACAGTTTGTTTACCGCTTTTCCCCGCAACTCATTGGCATTATCACCGGGATAGATATTGTAAAAGCCTTTTTGATTTCTTAGATCGGTGTAGTTTACTCCGCCAAAATAGCTTCCAATCCACATAATATCTTCTTTGCTTCTGAATAAGCAATAAACCGCATTGTCGCTCAGGTAGTACTCCGATTTTTCCAGGGAATGCTGGATATTGATAGCATCATTTGTTTCATTATCGATTATAAAAATCCCAAGTTCGCTCGTCACCCAAATATTGCCCTCATGATCTTCCTCGATATCGCGGATCACCTTTGTTTCCGCCAGGTCAAACTCAGCCAATTCAAACCTTGAAAATTCGTTTTGACTTTTGTCAAATTGAAAAAGCCCTTCATTTCCGGTGCCGATCCAATATTTCCCCGACGTATCAAGGTAGATCTTCGTAAGCCAATTTGTCGGTAAACTTGGTGTATTTGTTTTGTTGTAATATTCCAATAAAATACCATCAGAATTGACCACATAAACACCTGAAGTGGAAGTTACCATAAACAGACCAACTTCATACTCTACCATCGATGTAATGGACTGATTTTGCAATGAGATGAGTTTCACCATCATTTCCTGATCGGGGTAATAGGCAAATATCCCATTTACCGTACCTATGAGTATTGTACCATTTTCTGATTCAAAGATTGTGTTTACTGCCGGAAGGTTTTTTCCATCATATAACAGTGGATCAAAAATGTCAAAACGTCGGTTATATTCAGCCAGGCCCTGGTTGGCACCAATAAACAATCGATCATCGCTTGTGACGAGCAGAGAGGTTGTAAAATTGGACGGCAGACCAACACTGTCTTCCCGATAATAATTTTTTATATGATAACTGTCGTATTTGTTTAGACCTTGTTTTGAAGCAAACCATATTATGCCTGATTCCTCCTGAGCGATATCCATTATGGTATTATAGGAAAGCCCATCCTCATTATTAAGCCTCTTAAAAACATATCTGTCTTTTCCTGAACTTTCGCCCGCAGAAAGCAAAATGTATAAAATCGCAAGTACTATAACGCTCCTCATTCCGCCACTAATTTACAATTTGTAGGAAATATAATTTTGAAGTTTACTCATTCAATCAATTTCCCATCCCGTACCAATTCGACAAAATCATTAAAACAAAGGGGATTGGCCGAGTACCTTCCATTGGGATTCTTCTCAAGCGATTTTTGGCAAAATATCGGATTTATAAACCAGGCAGATGATTTCTCTGTCACAGTATCGGGGCAGTATTGCTGCAATAATGGATATGTTGCCAGTCTAACACCATATTTCTTGAACATGTTGAAATATGTTCTCATGTAGTGTTTTGGGAACCAACTACGGGATTCAAATAATGCTTGCCACTCCTCAGAAGAAACTCCTACTGAGTTACTTAAGGAGTACCAATCATATAATCTCCAATCCGGGTTTCTATTGAATTGCTTAGCAAATTCCATCCCCTTATCTGTAGAACCGATTTGGTCAGAAAGTTGACTTTTATATAATCGATGCAATGAAAACTCCGGAACGATTATGGGCTTTTCGGGCATGATCGTTCGGACATACTTAAATGCTTCCTCAATTTCACTTAATTCGCTAATGTGCAGGTGCATTGATAGCCCGGTAATTGTCTCGCTTTCCTGTGCAAACCGGATCAATCCATTTGTCGCCTCATCTGATTGAACCACATCGCTGAATAGGGCATGAATCGAACCGACGTATATGTCTGGCAAATGGAATTCAGGATGATTAAGATAATATGGTTCGACAACTTCGCTCAGTAAGCGTTTGGTAAACTCTATAAGTGGAATTTTTCCACCAACACCAATTTTTTTGTCCTTGGCTTTAGTTTCAAGGATTGGTTCATTTCCCAACTTTAATACATCGACATGTGGGCCTACTTTTTCCAGAATTTCTAGGGCAACTGAAAAGTATTGAGATTCTTCTTTTGATCCGGCGGCAGGTACATCAATATTGTGTTTCTTAAAATCCCAGCGGAAGCCAAAGGCAATTTTATATCCCTTTATCCCTGCATCTATTAATTTTTGGAGGCCTTGTTCACTTGAGACATCCCTCAGCCCAAATATGTATTCGAAGATATATGGAGTAGTTCTTATCCAATCAACTTCCGCTTTTTCAAGATAATGGAAATCGATGATTTCTGGATTGTGGTTAAAGTTAGATCCTAATTCGACTTTAGAGTTAGCTGACAGTGAATCTTGTGATTCCTGACAAGACGAGAAAACAAGGATAGTATAGATTAAAAAGGTAGAAATGAATTTCATTTTTCTAGATGCTAGTAATAAGTGTAAGAAAGCAAAAAAGTGAACCGGCAATCTGGAATTTGCATCATAAATTCTGTAGAATAAATCAATTTAGATCATATTTGAATAGGCAGGACTGTACAATTGATTGAAAGTAAGGTAGGATAAGTGAGAACCTTTATTTGTAAACTATTGTAAAAATCCAATTAAAGAGAAACCACAGATTAATATGAAGTTTATTTTATAGGAAAATTATTCTATCATTGTGAATGGCTAAACAAAGGTCGAACCATCAGAGCATCTGCATATAACAATTTATATGCCGTTCATAACGAGCAATAGCCCGCTACGCCCTATATACGAATCGTAGGCACATGCGCAGTACAGCATTTGATCATCAATCCTTAACGCCACCTTCTATCGTGACTTCATGTTAACTTCTACTCATCTTTCACTTCAACAGATACTTATAACTTAACAAGCTTCTGGATTTTCAGGATCAGGTACAACATCCCAATGACCCAAATTCACCGGTAACTCATTGGGAATAATGGCATTTATTAGATCCCTACCCTGCCTATGTGTTTGCTCACAGGTCATATCAATCTCCATCTCCCCGTAAAAAGTAATCGTTTCTTGTTGCTCTCCCTGGGTCATACAAATATCCGTTGCGTCTACATCTATTTTGCACATTCCCTCCAGAGCTTCGACTATGTTGCTTTCCAATTCATCCAATAATTCCTTCGCAATAATAGGGTTGTAATCAAAAAAAATATCGACCGTATAAGCCCTATCATCTTTTCTCTCTTTCCAATCTGTCATATCATTAATAGCTGTTATTAGTTTGCACTAAACATATAATCAAATCTAATTATATTTCTTGAACAGAATTGTATGCTGGTATGGTTGTGCATAATTTCAAGTAGATTATGTTATATTCTATATCAACTGCAAAATGATTGTTAAAAAATATGTCTTATAACGCTGATAATAAGATATTTAAATATTGTTGCATTGTTATAATCTACTGCCTGGATGTCAGTAGGAAAGATGAGTCTGGATTATTATAACAAAGAGTCACAAACCATTCAAAAAATTAAACTCTCCTAAAGTTATTTGGGAAATTGAACTAAGTAATTATTAATTTGATTGGAGCAATAGTTTAATTAATATTGCATTATATATGGAAATTCCTAAAAAAATCGAGATTTGTCCAATTGTAGATTGTGTAATTGAGATAAGGTTTAGTACTACTATATTTCCGAATGCCGTTTTTGGTATAATATTCACTGCATTACAACAAGATTTTCCAAAAGTCGAAAAACTTCCAATATTACAATTACCAGAGCAGTTAAGAGATTCTGATCCTAATTTAAAGTTTAAAGCTTTATATAAACTGATGTCAGAAGATAATTATTCTGTTCAGGTTGGCCCGGATGTTTTGGTAATAGGAGCTCCAATTCCATATCCAGGGTGGGGACAATTATTTGATAAGATCCAAATAGTAATTGAAAAAGTATTTCAAACAAATGTGATTTCTCAAGTTTCTCGGTTAGGAGTTCGGTTTATTAATTTCTTTGATGAAGACATATTCCCTAATATTAAACTAGATATATCAATTAATGAAACTCCTCTTGCTTCAGCAAACACTCAACTTAGAGCAGAGATAGCAAAACATGGTTTTTCAAATAATTTAAATATATCTAATAGCGCAACTCAACAATTACCGGGAAATAAGAAACGAGTCGGATCAATTATTGATATTGATACGTTTAAAGTATATAAGCAAATAGATTTTCGTAAAATTTATACAAAAGAAATTGAAACTGCTCATCTTGCTGAAAAGGAGATTTTCTTCGGATTGTTGAATAATGAGTTTTTGCAAGATTTAAAACCAGTATATTAAAATGATCACAAACGGGACAAATATTGGTGTTAACATTGTTATAGCAGCTTTTGGCACTGCAATGATAGCTCCGATCCAGCTTGATAATAGCACAAATCTTCTACCTTCATCAACAATAGATTATAAAGTATTAAATACAAATTCATGGGAAGATGTAATTTCTCTTACAGAAAATCCAGAGAAAATTAGTTTTGATACTCTATCCGACTTTTCACAAAACCTGATCCAAAATACCAAAGACATTGAACCTGAGATTTTAGAGTTGGTAAATGATAAATTTTGGGATCTTCTATGACTCTTGATGATTTCAAGATATACCTTCCTAAATACCTATCATCTGAATCAGAAAAGCATTTATTTGATAGTTTAAAAGACTTCCCTGAAAATATAGATCAAAGGCTTTACACTGACTATTTAAAAGATGATCCTGTCATCTACCAGGGTGATGGTCTTAATAATTTACTAGCTGTAAATTTGCCTTCCTTAGAAACAAAAGAAGTTCCTGGTATGATTATTTCTAATACATGCGACATCGACCCGACAAATAAACGAAACTTCCCAAGCCAAATAGTATATGCACCAATCTTAAGTTTTAAGAAGTACGCAGATACTCTGAATTCTGCAATAACTATATCCGATGAACAAATCAAGAGTCATCTAGATGCAATCAGAAAACAATATATAACCCAGATATTTTACCTCCCACCTTTAAAAAACAAGTTAGAAGAATCGATAGTTTTCTTGGATCGAATATTCAATATAGGGAACAACTATTGCAACAGGAACGAACTAAATGAAACCAGAATATTTACCTTAAGCGATTTTGGCAACTATCTATTCCTATTTAAACTGTCACTTCATTTTACACGCATCCAAGATAAAGTTGAAAGAAAATCACCAGAGATTTAATATTATATTTCAGCTGGTGGCTGAATTCAGAAAATTATGTTACTTTCTATGTTAACAAACAAAAAAAGCACTCACAAATTAATGTAAGTGCTTGATTTTTAAGTGATTACACATAGAATCGAAGAGATCCGGAGCACCTCTAGGTTTTATATCCGAATCTTTAGGACATAGATCTCTTCAAACTACAGAGGCTTATCTTGATTCTTTCGAAGATGAAACAAGAAGGAAGTATGCTGAATTGTTAGTACCGAAGTAGTCAGCATCTATTTTGGATTTCTCTTAAAAATAAGCGGTCCCCTGCAGCAGCTCTTCATTCCGGCCATTGTGCCTGTCGCGCAAAGCATAAATATACTCGATTCTAAGAAGACCCTGAAATTGGTGATAAGAATTGGATTTTTTAATATTCAGTCCATTAGTTCACCTGCTTGAGTAAGGTGGCCGAATATGCCGACTGATATACTCCTTTTTAGTAAGCTTTACCACCAGTAACATCGACCCATTGATGTTTCAAACCATTTATTGGGACAATCCATGTACCCACCCAAAACTCATCGATGAATTGCTCTTTGGGCACAAAGACAAGTACAGGCCACAGACTTACGACTAAATAGTAACAACTAATTTTTATAACAATTTTATTTACAGGAACTGCGTAGAATTATTTCAGTTTCCAATTCGATAGATATATGCTCTGTGTTTTTCTCAATTCTTGACAACAAATCTTTTAGCAATTTGACTGCCTTTACACTGATTTTCTCAAGTGGCTGTTTTACAACCGTAATAGGAATTGATGCCAACATGTAGGCATCGGTTTCATCAAAACTAATCACTGAGACATCCTCGGGAATTCGTTTACCTATATTCTAAATTAACAACAGATAATTTCATTAATTATGTACAAAAACTACAACAATTCTGAAATAAAGAATTATTGATAAATCATGCAGCATGTAACACAAAAATTTCATTATGTTTACATGAAATTCATAAGATTTTTCAATTTGTAATTCATAATCATTAAAATTCCTTATTATAATTGCAATCGATACTAACCTAAGTGTAATTCATGGATTTTGAAATACTTGATGAGCTGAAAAGCTTCATTACTCCTCTCTCCGGAGAAGAAATCTTTACTCTGAAAGAAAGCCTATTGGTTGAAGGGTGCAGAGACCCATTAATTGTATGGAAAAAGAACAACCAAGAAAGATATCTTATTGACGGGCACAACAGATATCGTATTTGTACTGAATTCAAGTTAGACTATCAAACAATAGAAATGAGCTTTAAATCACTTAATGAGGTAAAAGACTGGATGGTTGACAATCAACTTGGAAGGCGGAACTTATCGCCAAATCAATTGAGTTATTATCGAGGTTTGAAATATGACAGATTAAAACAAAAAAAAGGTGGTTACGATAAGATCTTGTCAAAAGGCCAAAATGTCCCTTTGACCTCAGAAGTTCTTGCCAAAGAATTTAATGTGAGTGAGAAAACGATCAAGAGGGATTCTCAATACAGCCGAGGCATAGAATTTATAGCTGTAGAAAATCCAACGCTTAAAACTAAAATTCTAACAGGTAAAGCAAAAATAAAGAAAAAAGATATTCAATTTCTGGGTAATCTGGAATCTCCCAAGAACAGAGCGTACAGAAATTTAGCAGATCTGCTTAATGAAATTCAAATCCTGAAAAACAGAGCAAACAAATCTAATGAAGCAGAGCAAATCAGAAAACAAGATGAACAAAATCAGGCTGCTGCTGATTACTTAAAAGAAACTGATATCCTCTTCAAAACAAAGGAAGAGCAAATAAAAAGGGTAAAGGCAAGAATCGTTTCACAGATAAACAATTGCATTAAGGTGAAATCACCAGATTCTTTTGAGCAGCTAAACAAGTTAACTAGTCAATTGAAAGATCTTGTTATGCTTTAATAACAAATAAGAAAAGGTTGATAGATCACTTGTGTTACTGCTTCATTGATCGTACTTTCTTTATTCTAATATTAAATATGGAAGCTCACCATTCCGTATTGCCTTTGCATAACCGGTCTCCATTTTTAAATAAATATTATTTGAATTTAAATGTAGATCAGTATCATATAATCTAATATTTGCTCTTGCAATATTATCAGATATTTTAAATAGTTCCTTTTTCAACTGAAATTCAAGAAAATAACCCCTATTTGTTTTCTCCCACTTAGCAGTGATATCAATACTTTGATTATCATCTGGAACGAAAATCACATGGCCAGTCTCAAGCAAGAAGAGCTCTGTTTCAATAATTTTATTATTATTCCCGACAAAAGCCATAGAAATATGATCACCATATGGATTGTCTTTATCCTTCTCCTGGCATATTACAAGATCATCATCTTCAACATCTATCCCGAATACAATAAAGTCTTCGTTAGACGCAATCATCACATCCGCACTTAGGTTTTCTTTGCCAAATGTAGTACCGGAATAATTATTCCTATCTATAGTGCCATTCCATTCATTTACACCCATTGATACTTGTGAAGAATTTTTTATGCCTAATGGATTTGTCTCTTGCCATTCATGATTGTTACCATCAGCTATAAAAGTTTCAATCTTATTTACTTTAATAGCAGTTGCCTGATATGAGTCACTACCTTTTTCATCAGTAAAGATTTCATTATAAACTGAAGATTGAATATTTTGTATTAACCTTACAGTTTTTTTACCAGATTTGTTCACTTTATAAATTTCATCTGAGGATAAAAGATAAAAAGGTGTTTCATTTATTTGTGCTTTAAACAGTTTATCCTTAATTATTGATTCATTACCAAATCTGTCAATTACTCTCATATTCCCTTCGGACCCAAAATATTGCTCCAAGATTTCTCCTGCTGTGTACAAGCACAATCCATTTCCTTCAGCGCTTTTAAAGCTAAATCCTTCCCACATCTCATTTTCTATCTCTTGAATATCCATTGCCCCATCCATGATATATGCACCTGTAGATGCTGTGGCCCATATACTAGTTGGAGAACCATCGGCAAATCTTGTATAAAGTTCATCCCAACCAGATCCCTGACCAGTTCCTTTATGTCCGTATGCAATAGGTCTGTTAATAAAAACTATGTATTGCAGATAACCTTGTTTCTTATATAAAAACATTTCTTTAACTGCAGTATTAATCGATTCGTCACTCATACCCCGAAAAGATCTCTCGGTTTGTGTAAATGGCTTATTGATATTGCGCTTTTTAAGTTCATTTGCAACTCCATTAATGGCTTCCCATCCGGCATATCCATGTAGTCCGAAAACGTCAAAATAATTAGCGCCACCACTATTAAGCATGTCAGGCACAAAAGTGTCTCGACCGGGAAGCTGGGTAAAACAGGTAACACCTGAACTTATAACCAACGCATCTGGATTCCCCTTTTTAACTCCATCATAAAAATATTTCAACATATCCGTGTAATCGGCACCTGTGCCAAACCAGCAAATGTTCAAATTATCCTTCCAAACAACTCTGTCCATTTCATTTAGAAATTCGAAATGCCTAATTCTTCCTTTATATTTTTTTGCAATGATCTCCATAGCATCAGACATATCATCAGGATGAAGTATTGGAGCAGATATATGAGGATTGCTAAAATCTATTTCTTTTATACCATGCTTCGCAGCAAGTTTTTTCATATATGTAGTATCCCTGTCGCCTATATCAATTCCCATCATCGTCCATAAAATCTTAAAATCCAAATCCAGGCGAGTTTTAGTATAGGCTTCTACATATGGCCAGCTCCTGGTATAATCTGGGGATTGGGAAACTTCATCAACTTGTCCTCCCGTTCTCAACCACCTATACCCGGCCCTATGCAGGTCTGTCAGCTCATGTCTATCATATATATAGGCACCACCTTCATGATCTCCAATCCATGGTTCAATATCTCTATCCGGAACAATCAAAAAATGGGCTCCTCTATTAAATACATTATTTTCGCTAGATTTGGCCTCAACGTATAATGAATAATACCCTCTTGGTAATTCAGGACATTCAATAGTTATTGTTGATTCTCCTGCAAGAATCTCCTTCTTTACATTAACTTTTTTATATATTTTGTTGTCGCTGCGGTTGATGTGTAAGTTGAAATCCACATTGTTTTTTTCTTTGGAGAATACAATCAAAGACATCTCAGGTTTTTGATTATTGAAGAAAACATGACCTTGTCGAAGTACGTGTCGGATTTCAAAATCATTATCAATATCCGGATTAAGATAGCGGATATCATCAATATAGATTTTGCTTTGTATTTGCTCTTCTACATCAATTTTTATTCTGAACCAGCGAAGTAATCCATCATAATTCTCCACAATTTCTTTAGGTCCAAAATCCTTATCGTATGTAAGTGTGATCTTTTGCCATTCAGTTGATACTAAACTTATCGGCTTGCTAAACATTTCCTGGTAACCGGGACTACCCCCCATAGCCTTTTTGTCTTCCTGATAATTGACATTAATTGTTAAAGAATTTTTTGACCCATCGCCTTTTAACCAAAACGATATCCCCTTATTGGGAACCTGATAGGTATACTCCTGGTAAATTCTATTTTTGTCATAGGAAATTGAAAGTACTTCTCCTCTTTCGGGATCGTTTACCGGTACTCCTCCAAATTTTGGATCGTCACATTCATGATAAATATACTCAGCAGCTAAATCTATAAACCTAAATGCAGTTGTAAACCGATTTCTTTGAATTGGTTCAAGAAATAGCCTCGGATTTTCTTTTTCGAGTTTAGCCAATGCGACCTCACCCGGACCTCCGATTACTGAAAACCATCCATTATCACCTCCTGTCGTCTTAATTGCTATCAGATTTTTACCTTTTATTAGTTTTGTTTCGAAGGTATGGCCAACAACCGAATATTCCGCTGAATTATTCCCCGTTTTCATAGTAGAGAATACTTCTTTGCCATTAATGTACCATTCCATCCACCAGTCTGATGATGTTCCAAAAGTAATTGTACAGTCTTCTTTTACATTCATATGTGCAAATGCAACACCACATGCTTTTGAATTATGCCTTCCTGCGATTTTGGCAAAATCAATTCTACTGTTTGCCAATTTTGCTGTTACAGGTGCAATCTCTTTGTTTAAACCCGGAAGCGTTGTTGGAATACTATTAAAGGTTGAAAGATCAACTTTGTCAGCATCCAAATGGGTAAAAACAATCCAATATTGAGGAATAGGAAACTGTCTTTTTATTTTGTTGATCTCCTTTATTTTTGGGTGATCAATTTTAATACCCTTTGAACATGATATAATTAAAAAGATTATTAAAAAAGATGCTGAAAAACCAATAAAAATTCTATTTGATTTTTTTAACAATGATAGATTGAAATTTTTCATTATGATTTTGCTTTTAGTATATCCTATTTTTGGTGTAATCATGTATTATTGTTTTGCTAAAGCCACAAATGGTTCAAACAACTATTGCCATATTTTCTTAATAGGGATGTCAACCCGAATAGCGCAGTTTGCATTTCATTATTTTTAAAAATTCTATCGTTTTCATACAATCGTTCTATCCGTTATGGATTAATCCTGTTTCTTAGCAATATTCGCCAAAGTGATATTACCTGAGTCCTTCTTTGATTTTTCGGCCACTGGATTAACATATTTTTGTGCGGATGAGGCATCCGGCATAATTATACTTGCCAGAAATCCAACCACAAACATGGTCATGTGACTTAACAGACCAATTAAATAATTATGAAGCGTATAATTAAAATCGCCCAGATCAATTACTCCGTTTTTAGTAAGAGAGGCCCAGGCAACCACCAGTATTGTAAAAACTATGCCAACAATTACTCCATTGAAATTGGCTTTTTTACTGGTAAATGCCAGTAGTACCAATCCAAGCAATCCACCGGCAAAAATGGAAAGTGCAGAATAGTATATAACTAGCACTGAACCGGTTCGGGTAATCAACCAACCAGCAAGCGACAACGATAATATACCGGCGATTACAACTGTCAGTCGCCCAACCATCAGTTGCGCTTTGTCACTGCTACTTGGTACTATTTTTCTATACAAGTCATTGGTAAAAACCGTGGAAGTACTATTTAATCCGCCAGAAAGTGTCGACATGGCACTGGAAAGCAACGCTGCCAACACCAAACCCGTTACTCCCATAGGCAAACGGTTCATAATAAAATATGGAAAAATCCGGTCAGTTTGCTCAAGCATTTCCGGAGGAAATGTATCAGTTGAAAATTTATAATATCCCCATAATGCCGTCCCGATGAAGAAAAACAATCCCCATACGGGGACACAAGCTAATCCACTAATCAATGCTCCACGCGTAGCCTGCTTTGTTGTTTTGGCTGTAAGGTATCGTTGTATCATCGTTTGATCAGTTCCAAAGTTGTGCGTGTTTTGGTACAATCCGTACAGCACCATTACGAGAATCGTATCCCTTTCCAGATTAAAACTCATTTCACCCAAGTTGAATTTACCAGCTCGCCACGCCTCGGAGATAATTTCTCCAGGTCCGTTAGGTGTGCCAAACAAAGCGATTCCAAGGCATACGAGCCCCCCTGAAATAAGCAGAATACCTTGAACAACTTCTGTCCAGGTAACCGCCTCAATACCACCGGAAAGGGTATATATAATGGTAATTATTCCTAACAGAAGAATGATCATCGCAATATTCCAACCCGTCATTGTATTGATTGCCAAAGCCAGCACAAAAAAGATCACCCCAAGACGAGATATATAATAAAGAATAAACGCAATTGCGCCATAGGCACGAATACCATATCCAAATCTTTTTTCAAAGAATTCATACAAACTCATTCCGATAATATTCCTGTACAAAGGGATTATAATGAATGCTATGGGAAACATCACAATCAGCACCATAAAAGAATTCGTGTATTGAACCCAGTCACCTGAAAAAGCCACACCGGGATTTGCCAAAAAAGTAATGTTACTAACCAGTGTAGCAATTAAGGCCAGCCCCATTGCCCATCCTGGAATCCGTTTGTTGGCGATGAAATAGTCTTTGGTCGATTTCTGGCGTTTCATAAAATAGAAGCCAATACCAAGAATCAAACCCATATACCCAATAAGTACAATATAATCTAGTAGTTGTAAACTTTTCATGCGCGTTTATTTAACAAATAAAACCTTCATTTTAAGGCGCTCAATACAAACTGATCTATGAATAACTAAAGTGTTTATTCTGTTTTAAATACACTGAACAATTCTTCCAATTGAACTATTTCTTTTAGTATGGATTTTACCGTAATTCTTCATCTTCCATTATCTAATCTTTGTATTCAGGAACTAAGGCACCAGGCGGTCTACTACACTGAATTCATAGATCGTTCTGGTTTGATATGTATCCTCCGGCCCTAAAATAATTGAAGGGAAACCAGGTTGATTCAAAGCTCCGGGATAGCCTTGAGCTTCAAGACAAAAAGACTCCCTGTATTTCAACGAATTTCCATACTTCCCTACATCAGACCCATCCATGAAGTTTCCACCATAGAACAATAGAACTGATTCCTCGGTAAACAGTTCCATTTTTCTTCCACTCTCAGGTTCATAAACATATCCGGCAAATCCCATTTCTTCAGGCATTTGCTTATTGATAGGCCAATTATGGTCGTAACCGCCCCCATTTGTTAGTTGCACGTCTTCCGATTGTTTTGGCAAGTCGGTTCCAATTATCTTAGGTGTCCTGAAATCCAGAACAGTACCCTCTACTGACGGTATTCTGCCTGTTGGGATCAATGTTTCATTTACTTCAATGTACCTGTCTGCATTGATCATAAGGACATGGTCATTGATAGTGCCCCCTTTTTCGCCACGTAAGTTAAAAAATGCATGGCTGGTTAACATGACCGGTGTTCGCTTATCGGTATTGGCTTTATAGCTAATGATCCACTCATTTTGCAGGCTCAACTGATACATGACTTCAACGTTAAGGTTTCCCGGATAGCCCATCTCTCCATCAATGGAAGTGTATTTGAATACTATAGAGGTGTCATTCACAGATCTCACGTCCCACACTACATTATGAAAGCCTCCTGCCCCTCCATGCAATTGATTGGTTTTATTGTTGACAGGCAGGGTATATTCGATACTATCCAAGGTGAATTTTCCCTTGTCGATCCTGTTTGCAACACGCCCAATAATGGCACCATGATAAACTTCATTTGCACTTAAGTAATCATCAATTGAGCTAAATCCCAGTACAATATCTTCATATTCACCTTTTCGGTCAGGAACCAACAAACTTACAACTCGAGCCCCAAAATTGGTTACAAACATAGTGATATCACCGTTTTTGAGTTGGTAAAGGTTCGTGGCTTTTCCATTTATACTTACCTGAAAGTCTTTTGGGTTTAGCATCGAATATGGTGCGCTTTTTTGATGTGTTTTGGTGCAATTGCCCAGTAGGGCTATACAGCCAATCAATAGTATGGTGATTTGTATAAGTTTCATTGGCACTATATATTAAATTTGAATTATAGATTGTTGCAATTTGTCTTATATCGTTATTTCTGTTTTTTAACCCCAAATAAGATTTAATTATCTCCAAAAGTTTTTTTATTGATCGTCCACACCTTTCTCAACCGCACCGACCAAAGCGGCCCATGCTTCATAGTTAGAAATCAGCTCCGTTCTAACCCTTTGATTTTCTATCGAAACGTCGGTTCGTTCTGTTCGATCATTGGTCAAATCGAATAACTTCCATGATTTGTCTTTTCTAAGTTTTACGATTTTCCAGTCTCCCATTCTTACTGCTTTATTTCCATCATGCTCCCAAACCAATATATCCTCATCTGTTCGAACATCAGGTTTTACACCGGTTAAAACCGAAACCAGGCTTTTTCCTTCCATCGGGTGTATATCCTGATCTCCAACTTTGCCAGGGTATTCTGCACCGCCAAGTTCAACGGCAGTTGCCATTACATCGGTGATATGTCCCAGAGCATTGGTCAACCCACCCTTATTTTTGATTTTATCACCCCACCTTGCTATAAATGGCGTAGCAATACCTCCTTCGTATGTATATATTTTGAATTTCTGATATGGAGTATTGGAAGCATTGGCCCAGGAAGAACCATACGAGTAATAAGAATCCTCACTTCCCATTTTATCAGTAAGGTCAGGTCTGAAATTCCTACCAAATGGACCATATTCATAGGATGCACCATTGTCTGAAAGGAACATTACTAAGGTGTTATTCAATTGCCCCGCTTTTTCCAATCTTGAGATAACTCTACCGATGTTCTGATCCATAACATCCACCATGGCAGCATAAATTGCCATTTTGAGATCCATGGTGTCTTTTTGTTCTTTAGTCAGGTCATCCCAATTGGCAGTTGCTTCATCCAAAGGAGACAGCTTGAGTTTTTCATTTACCAATCCCATATTGACCATATTGCTGTATCGCCTTTCCCGAAGTTCTTCCCAACCATCTTTGTACTTGCCTACATATTTTTTAATGACCGAATCGGGAGCGTGTAATGGCCAATGCGGTGCCTGATGAGCAATGTACATGAAGAATGGATCTGAGCTATAATTCTCAAAATGATCATCCAGGTACTCTATCGCCTTGTTCGTATACGCCGTTGTAGCGTAGAACCCATTATTGATTTGATCGTTGATTTTAGTGGTATCGTCGGCAAATATTCGTTTCACATTTTTCCTTTTTCCCTTTGTGATGTTCCAATAATTCATCGCTCCACTGATTAATCCATAATACTTATCAAAACCTCTATCTACAGGATATACAGGTCTAAATTCACCGATATGCCATTTGCCCGTCATATAAGTTCTGTAACCTGCAGGTTTTAGTACCTCTGCTATGGTTACGCAGTTGTCATTGAGATAACCTTGATATGGACTTTCTTCTTCAGCAACCTGATGATTGACCATACCACCGACACCAGCCAAATGAGGGCTGATCCCCGTCATTAATGTTGCTCTGGTTGGGCAGCACCTGGCCCCGTTATAAAATTGAGTAAACCTTATTCCTTCATTAGCTAGTTTATCCAAATTGGGTGTATTAATCTCACCACCGTAACACCCCAAGTCAGAGTAACCCATATCATCAGCCATGATGAGCAGGATATTCGGTTTGTTTTTTTTCTTAACCTCTGTTTCTTGTTTTAATCCCTGGTTACAGGCAATAATTAAAAGTATGCTTGAAAAAATGAGGAGTTTTTTAATATTCATTATTTTCTTAATTAATGCTAACATAAAAGTATTCGGTATAATGAAACGGTTTCCATGGACCCAAGGAATTGTCTGCATTTGAGAATCCGAAATTTACTGGATATTTGTTTCATAACTAGTTCGTTAGTATTTCAATTTCCATTTGGTTCCATCTATAGTATTTCCAGTGATCATAGCCGGCATCAGACCAAATAAGCTGCATATTTTTACCATCTTCACTTATCCACTTTGGATTTAATTTAAATCCATACGTACGGTTATCTTCAGCATCAGCGAAAAAGTATTCTGTGTAATAGAACTGCTCCCATGGCCCCCAGGGATTTTCGGCGTACCAGAATCCCAGGCTGCCCGGATACGTGCATTTTTTGCACCATCCGTCCCAGAACTCCTTACCCTCATCAGTGACGCCATAACTGACCATGATATATTGATCCAGTCCTTCATTGTAGACAACATCAGGGAACCAGGAAGCCCACATCCATTTACCATCAGTCCTTCTTTCGGGATATTGCAAATTAACTCCACGTTCTTTCATGTTTCGCGTCCACTCAGGTTTGTCACCGTTCCAGCTCTTGAAATACTCATATGCTGACTTATCAAGAATATTTGATTTTTCAACCCGGATCATGGCCAATTTGCTGGGTTCATATTGTTCAGGTGCATACATGTAGACATAATCATCCTTCGCACTGGAATTATCCTTTCCATTCTGGCAAAAAGCAATCCAATTGAAAGCGTAAGCATCCCGGTCAATTTTCCATTTAGGATCCTCCTTGTAAAAGAAAAAGGAGCTTGAATCTGTCTCACTAAATGTTTCTTCGGTTTCTTTCTCCCCATTCCAGCGGTAGAAAGTCTGGCCAAAGTCAGGTGAATACAGCAAGCGGTTAGCTATTGGGCGAGTATAGGATTGATCCCATGCACTCTTCCAAAGCCAGACATAAATTATGCCATCTACTGATACCGTTCCATATGCGTAAAAAGGTGAGAAAATACCGTTCTCAGGCCACCCAGTCATTCTTTTTACATCTGTGGAGGTAAAATTCGCATCGCCTTGGATTTGTAGGCACATTGAGCCGGACTGATTTGGAAATGCTACTGCTCCAATGGTATCCCCCCACCAACCATTGCCATCATCCATCATGGTATATATATTATTGTCGGCCGCCCAGGTCTGGCACCAGTTATCGCCAAAATTTCCTTTTCGGGCAAGTGTATTCTTATGGAATACCACGCCGGTGGGAATTTCCTTAACAGGTGGACTGCAGCCTGGGAACAAAAGGAATATCGACAGCATGGTGATCGCAGTTTTAAGGCGGTTACCCTGTTTTTTTAGATGAAAATGGATTCCATTAACGTTGTACATAATTTCTAAATTTATCGCTTTTGATATCGACATGTTTCGGTGTATGCTTGAAATCTCACCGGATAAAGAGTGGATTACTTAGCACGGTCCCTATTTAAAAACGCTGATAATTAGAACGTTCTACCTAACTTCTCTTCAAGATTAAATACCGAGATCGCATTTTCCCTGAAGATATGCAGCATCATTTCTTTAGCCACATCTTCGGTTAGAAGTCCCCTTTTTATTCTTGCTGCAAGCACTTCGGCAACAACTGATTTCCCAAATTCAAGAGAACCCGTTGCCTCCTCAATGAAATCGCAATCACCGCCCCAGAAAATCTTGTTATAAGGAACGGCATCGAACATTTCATCCAGGGATTGAACAGCTTCCTGTCTGGAGATCTGTGGCAGCCAAGAAAGATCCAGGTACACATTGGAAAACATCTTTCCTAAAGAAATAGACTCTCCCGTCCAGGGAAAACCCCCATGTAACATCACGAACCTGGCTTTCGGATATTCAATGGCCAAATTGTTCAGCTTCATGGGCTTCCCGTTTTCGAGCCAGTTCCCTGCTCCGGCCAGGAATCCGATATGGATCTGTATAGGAAGCTGGTATTTAATAGTTTTTTGGATGAGCCAGTGATATACGAAGTCCTGAATCTTCTTAGCTTCCTGTTTCGTCAATTCTGCTGATGGTTTGTCAAAAAGCGCTCGGGCTTCTTCATAAGGAACATCCTCATAATCCAATGACCTGAAATAGGCCATTCCATTCTTTACACAAACCACATTGTTCTCCAAATACATCTGAAACAGCTTATCACAATAATCCAGATAATCATCAAGTGTGTTCAATTCATAACCTGCATCTAACGCACGTTTAAAAATCTCCGGTATGTTATCCCCTTTTCCCGGCTTAAGGCTGGAATGCAACACCAGAATATCGATACGAAATACAAGGGCGAAGTACTTTTCATCCATTTTGGTATTAAATGGCTCTCTCCACCTGTCCATGAACATCAATTCGAATCCAGCTTTATGGAATGCTTCATCGAACCAGCTCCTGTAATTCGTGTAATTCTCTTCAACCTGGGCTGAAAGATCATGAATATTGGACTCTGTAAAATAGAGATCATCGAAATCATATAATTTCTGGAATCCAGCGACGAAATGACTGTAGAAGCTGGTGCCGCGACAATAGTCCAGCGACTTACCATTGATCTCCCAGTATTCCTCCAGGTTAAGACTATCCGCCCGATCCATCACTATCCATTGTCCTCCTGCACAAACAATATCTTGCATCAGGTAGCTTTCAGTAATCAGGTGAGGCAAGCGAAAATGAAGATCTCCGTAATCTTCGGTCCAACCATGGTGTTCATGTGTATCGATCACCTTAATCTCATCTGCAAAGGAGATTAAACTCTGATAATAGTTATTCTTTACTTGATCACACTGATTTAGTAGTCCACAGCTCAAGATCAGAGCACTGAATAAACATATGGTTTGTTTGGATAAAAATCTCATGACAATATTTTTAAGAATTGAAATATCCGATATTATTTCGTTAGTATCTCGATTTCCATTTGATTCCATCTATAATATGTAGAATGATCATCCCCAAAATCTGACCAGATCAGCTGCATACGCTTACCATCTGTACTTATCCATTTCGGATTTAGTTTAAAACCATAAGCACGATTATCTTCACTGTCAGCATAGAAGTATTCAGTATAATGAAACTGTTCCCAGGGGCCCCATGGATTTTCTGCATACCAGAATCCCAGGCATGCCGGATACTCGCAACCTCTGTTACACCATAGATCCCAGAATTCTTTGGTACCCTCATTGCTTAAGGCATAACTCACCATTATATACAAGTCCAATCCTTCGTTGTAAACAACGCTTGGAAACCAGGAAGACCAAATCCATTCACCATCCGTTCTTCTCTCAGGATACTGTAGGTTGACTCCGCGTTTAGTCATATCCTTTGTCCATTCAGGTGCTTCTCCATCCCAACTCTTAAAATACTCGTATTTTGATTTGTCGAGGATTTGTTTTTTATCCACCCGTATTATGCCCAGACTTCGCGGTTCGTGCTGTTCAGGTGCATACATATAGACATAATTGTCCTTAGCGCTGGAATTGTCTTTTCCATTCTGGCAAAAAGCTATCCAGTTGAATGCATAAGCAAACCGATCAATCTTCCATTTAGGGTCTTCTTTGTAAAAGAAAAAAGAGCTTGAATCAGTTTCACCGAATGTTTCTTCTGTTTCCTTTTCGCCATTCCACCTGTAAAAAGTCTGACCAAAATCAGGGGAATAGAGCAATCTGTTTGCCACCGCACGCATGTACCAGCTATCTGACTGACTTTTCCACAGCCATACATAAATTGTACTGTCAACCGATACCGTGCCGTAGGCATATAACGGTGAAGAGGCATCGTTCTCAGGCCATCCGGTAACTCTTGTAACGTCAACATCGGTGAAATCCGCATCACCCCGAATCTGAATGCACATGGATCCGGATTGATTATTTGCTTCCTCTTTTTTGTCACTTCCCCACCACCCATTTCCATCATCCATCATGGTGTAGATATGATTATCGGCTGCCCATGTCTGACACCAATTATCCCCAAGACTCCCTTTTCTTGCGAAGGTATCCTTATGAAATTTAACTCCAGTTGGGATCTTTTTATCCAGGGAAACGCACATGGAGAACACTAGGCCCGACAAGCAGATTAAGGCAATATTTTTCGTTTTCATGGTTTAGGCATTAATTCTCATTCAAACAGCATTTAGTTCAAAACAGACAATCTCAGAAATAAGTATTCTTGGGACGGTTACCTCAATCCCATTATTCATAGATCGGTTTTTTAATCTTTCTCCTGCTACGACCGTGGTAACGGCAACATCTTGCAGGGGAATATTTAACTTCACATAAACATCGGTTAATGCAACAGGATCATCATGCATCTCGGAATGTTGTGGTGATTTCCTTACCGGAGAGTAATTAATGATATGTACCATATATCGTTCCGAACGATTTTCTTCTGCGCTTGCTTTTTGATAGCTTACAGTAATCTCCGTTGAAACAGGGGCATTTGTTTCTACAAGCTTTTGAGGAAGAACCTTATTCACAAGATGTTTAAAGGCTTCCCTATAAATCCAATATCCATAGCCGGAATAACTTTTCCCCACCGGGAACCCAATTAAGCCAACGCCATTACTAATTGCCAGGGTCGAATATTCAGTAGTATGATCGTAAGGGGTTTGCCTGTGACTTGTAAAATGCTCAGCACTCCTATTAAACTTAGGTACACCTAACCTGGATATAGACTTTGCCGGAGATTCTACTTTCCATTGGGATGCACCGTCGTATAGCACATACTCATAGCTTGGCATATTGTCAATAAAGTTATCCTCAGTTACATAATATGCTGGTTTAAATGGTGAATCCCCTTCATATTTCATCCCATATTTTTCAAGCCATGATTGTTTTGTATCAACTTGAAGCCCTCCATTATGACATACAATTACAGATCCTCCTTTACTTATAAATTTATGAATACGCTCAACAGTCTTACTGTCAGGCATTAAATCATCCGGAATTATCAACAGGCTGTACTTCTCCCAATCCTGTTCAGGTTCAACCAGGTCAAACTGAAGGTGCATTTCCATCATTAGTTTTACCAATCCAAAAATAAAGGGTTGGTTCACATGTCCCAGTGGGATTGCCGGGATCATGAGAGCGGCCTCGGTTACAGGAGCAGCTTGTTCCAACCAAGGTTCCATTTTTTTAATCCTGCCAAACGACTTATTAAGAACATGATATACCGCTTTATCCAAAATTCCGTCAGGAGGCATCTGGTCACCAACATCACAATGGGCTGCATTGGCAACAAGGCTGGCCAATTCAACATCAAACTGTTCGGGAGTTTTTAATCCTCCAAAGTCGGCCCATGAACCAATAAAACGCCCTGTCATACCAAAGACAGGAAGACCAAAATTTCGCTGATAACGAATCTGGGCCGGAGCATAAAAATATCCCCACTGAGGATATGTTGGCAACGCTTCCACATCAATATTATCGAGATAACCTACTCTTTCGCTTACTTTGCCATAAACCCAATCGTTGAAGTCGACCTGAGCGCCTGGCCTGGTGGCATGTACCAGTTCCTTCATTCGCTTATGAAAATCGAGCATACTTTTATTTTGATGCTCGCGTTGTGCTTCCAAATTGTATGGATCCTTTCCCTTAGCCCTGATCCGCCTGAGACACTCGTCGCAGTAACATTCCGGGGCTATGGGTATGGCCATGTCCAGCCATGCGCCATCCAATTCGTAATTAGTCATAAATTCTGTAACATGATCTGCCATGAGATCAACAAAATCCTTATTGCCCAAACACATGGCCGTCCAATCAGGAGTTTCGCCTTCCTTAGGAAGATAATCTGATCCATCGCGCTTCCTCATGTTCCACTCCGGATGCTTGTAGGTCAGGTTATGATCCCAGGCACAACAATAGTATGCATACACCTTGATATCGCGCTCCTTGCAGGCCTTTACCTGCTCTCCCAGCAAGTCGATGGATAAGCCTGGGTGTACCGGGCCATATTTGCTGGGGTAATAAAAATTACCATGCATATCCTTTGCAAATGTTACAATACTATCTACATTTCCTGCCAGCAACTGATCGCCCCATTGATCCGCATCAAAGCTTTCCGCTATCTTGCCAATATGATGTGTATTATGAAAATCAAGATGGATTTTTCGCCAGGGAATGCCTTTCATCTCTGTGAAACGCTCGTCTATTCTGAATTTTGGCGCTTTACTACTAAAAGATTGGCTGCCTGACTTGCCGCTTTGGTTTTGTCGGTTTTCAGAACCATAAGATGTACAGCTATGTAAAGAAATGACTTGGGCCGAACCAATTCCTGCTCCTAACGTAGTTAAAAAATGCCTGCGATTAATTGCTTTTTTCATAATACTGCTTTTTAATTAATTTCCGATTCATTTAGAGTGTATTAATCAATTGTTCTCCGATATAACTTCCATAACTGATCATACAGAAGGAGAAGATTAAGATTATTAAACCAATTATTAATACAACATAAGTCACCGTCTTCACCCTTTTCCATTCTTTCATAAGCAAGCCGACGATATAGCTAAAAAAAATAAGCATTGACATGTGTAGCACCCAACTGGCAAACTGAAAGTTACCCATCTTAACGTGCCCTAATCCGTAAAAGAAAAATTGAAGTATCCAGAGAGTTCCTGCCAGAGACGACCATAGCCAATTGCGAAAAACAGTCCGGAAAGGCAGTTCTTGTGTGGGATAAAGCTCTTTCAAAGTCCCGTTTCTGATACCAGCTACTATAAACCAAATAAAGTTGACAACAAAACACCCTGATGTTGAAACAATCAGTTTAGCATTTCCTTCAAAATGTCCGGCACCATTTTGTGTAGCCATATCAGATATTGGTTGGCCATATTCCAGCGATAAGTTAAAAACCCCCGATAACACACCGGCAAAAACCGTCAACACCAATCCAACCGACATGTTAAATCCTGATTCGCTTGATCTGCTATCGTTCAAATCCTTCTCTTTTTTGAAACCTGCCCAACCGCAAAAAAACACACCAACTAACGAAAGGATCATTCCGATCAGTACGATATCTCCCCCCGGCTTGGTGAAAAAGTCACCTAGCCCTCCTAAGAAGATCAACGGCAATACAGTGCCCATTACTGACGAAATGCCAATTGCTATGGTATATGTCAATGAATACCCGATATGATTGATGGCCTTGCCAAATGACATGCCACCAAATCCATAAGCAGCACCCAACAGAAAAGCTGTCCAGAACGGTGCCCGCGGCGCTTTACTTAAAATGCTGAAAAAATCCGGTACGGTCAGCCAACCGATGATGATCGGCACGATAACCCAGGCAAACATCGCCTGAACGAGCCAAAAAGTCCCCCATGACCATTTTTTTGTCTGAGTATTTGGTAGGTAACAGACCGCAGTTGACATACCTCCAATGGCATGAAGGCCGGTACCAATAATCGGATTAGGTGAAATCATTATACCTTTTTTGCAATTGATTAATATAAATTTGAAGGGCTGCATCCGGGTTTATCCTGTTTTCCATTTTTTTGTTCAGTAGTTCCGTTATTTAAAATTCATCGAAAGCAATCATATTCTCAGATACACCTATTTTTCCCAATATCTCCAAAACTGCCTTGATCATGGCCGGAGGGCCACACAAATAATATTCTACCTCCTGGGGATTGGGATGATCTTTAAGACACTCATCAGAAAGTACCTGATGAACAAAACCGACATAACCCTCCCATTCCCTGGAATTGGAACTTTCCGACAATGCCAGATGATATGAGAAATTATCATGTTCTTGCTCCATCTTTTCAAAGTATTCACGGTAAAAAACATCGCGCAAAGATCGTGCACCATACCAGTAGCTTACCTTTCGTTTCGTTTTGAGGGTTTCGAACAAATAAGATAAATGCGAGCGCAAGGGTGCCATTCCCGCACCACCACCAATGTAAATCATTTCCCTGTCTGATTGCTTAATGTGGAAATCACCAAAAGGGCCGGTTAGCTCTACTTCATCACCGGGTTCCAGGTTAAAAACATAAGAGGAGCCCACCCCTGCGCTAATATTCGGATTGTTCTCAGGAGGCAAGGAAATCCGGATATTGAACATGAGCGGCTTTTGGGTTTCCGGGTTTGTAGCCATGGAATAATTGCGCTTCGAGTAAATCCCATTTTTAGCAAAACACCCGTGCAGCCTCAATTCCTGCCATACGTTATCAAAAGGCGGATCAATACGTACATTTTCCAGACTCATCTCAAAGGGAGGAATTTTCATTTGAATATATTCCCCCGGTTCAAAGTGAAATGCCTTTTTATCCGCAGGCTCCAGCACAAGTTCTTTGATGAAGGTCGCAACGTTCCTGTTGCTCACGACCCTAAACGTCCGCTCATTCTCCTTTTCTTCCATCAATCCATCGGTGATTGACTCAAGATGTAGTTTCACCATACCGTCTTCGGCAGATACCGGATAGGTTTTTATTCCGATACATACGGGAGCTCGTTTTGGAGACCCGTCTTTTAGATCGAAACGGCCGTTGTGTTTGGCGCATTCAATCAAATCACCTATGATCACACCTTCGGCCAGGTGGGCATTACCATGCGTACATATCCCATCTGTGGCATAAAACCTATCCTCTCCGGTGTGATAAATCGCATAAGTTTTTTGGTCATAGTCAAACCGGATGACTTCGCCCTTTGGTAGTTCTTCGACTTTGCAAACTGTAATTTTTCCATCAGCAAGCAACGCTGATTCACCAATAAATTTATACTGTTGTTTGACCGAAGGAACACTGGATTTTTCCGGCAATTTACGTTCTACATAATACGATGGATTTTTCACCTGTTTCAAAATGGCAGGGATAATTTCTTTATAGGTTTCGATAATGCCATTATAGGGGGTCGGGCAATCACCTTTCATTAATTTGTGCAAACGCGGAAGGGCGTGATACGGAACCAGCGGAAACATGTGGTGTTCCACGTGATAGTTCATGTTCCAGTACAAAAACCGGTGCACTCTGTTCATGTAAACCGTCCGGCAATTCAGCCGGTGGTCCAGCACATTCTCCTGCAATCCTGCATGCTGTGTAAGTCCGTATATTGGCATGAGCCAGGTGCCGATAAGTGTGGGCAAACCGACAAAAAACAGGGGCATGGCGGTACCATAATATACGGCCAGGAAAATGACGGTTAAAAAAATCAACATGTATATCCTGGCTTTGAAAAATATCTTTCTGTATTCCGTTTCGGGAACATAAGTTGCCACTTCAGGGTCGATTCTTCCGGCGGCATGTTTCAGGAGTCTTCTAAATTCAGGAATGGCCTGGCTAATACCAAAAAATCCCAGTATGATCTTCTTAATGTCGGGAGGCCTTGGCACAGCGATTTCGGGATCTCGCCCCCTGATAATCGTATCGCTGTGGTGGCGTGCATGACTCCACCTCCAAACTGTAGACTGCCTGAATACCATAAAAGATGAAATCTCATAAAGAAGATTATTCATCCAGTCGGTTTTGAATGCCGTGCCGTGGCTGGATTCATGCCATCTGGAATCGGAGCTTGATGCAAACAATATACTGTAGGCCAGGATTGGAAAAATGACATACCACGATCCCCAAAACAGGTAGATCAAATATCCGGACCCGAAAATCAAGCCAAACCAGACAATGGTATCCCTGATGGCCGGGCCGTTTTTGCGTACCAACAGCTCGCGCATTTGATCCCTGGGTATGGGTGTCTGATACCATTCGGCATCGGCCAGTCCCATTTCAATTGCTTTCTCCGATTCGACACCGATGAGACTGTAATCCCTCAATAGATCTTCTTTTTCCATAACCTCCTGTTCAATTAATACATCAGGGTTTAAGCTCGTTCTTTAAATAATTGATCTTCATAAAATTTGTTTCTGTATTGTCGTCACTAACACAGCTATTATTGTTTAATCATTGCATTCAAACTTACTTATCCATATCTCTATTCTGCCAATTTTCCATTTCAATCCAAATGAAAAACCTCCTCCATACCTGCCCAGAATTCCCCTGCACTTCTGGATTCAAGCGGCTCCATTAACGGTTTCACCACGTCCCACCACTGTTGTGTTTCCGGATCTGCAGCCATCTTTGCCATATCTGCTTCATAATTATCACCGGTGTATTCAAAGTAGGCAAACAGAAAATTATCTCTGAAATAGATGGAATAATTCCTGATGTTACAGGCGGAGATCATTGAGATCACGTTTGGCCAAATCTTTTTGTGATGATGAATATATTCGCTCGCTCCTTCCGGTTTTAGCCGGATCATTTGTCCATAACGATGCATTCTAATTTTCTTTTAATGCATCAAATAGTGCCTTGATATTTGCAGGAGGTATATCCGGTAAGATCGCCTCATGACTCGGAGAAATAATCAGTCCGGTCGGGAATATGTCCTTCAGTTCATCAACTTTTTTTGCCACTTCTTCCGCGCTCCCGTTCACCAGCAGTTCCTGAGCATCCACACCTCCGCAAAATGCCGTCTTTCCGGTGAAATGCTTTTTCAGATTGGGGGCATCCATATCACTTGCTAAGGCCTGGATGGGGTGGATAATATCCGATCCCAAACCGGTTAAATCCTGAATGATGGGGAAAATGGAGCCGCACGAATGATGCATCACCGTTAGCCCATAGCTCTTAGCCTGCTCAATGAGCTTTCTGGTACCGGGGAA
>JAKSDO010000140.1 GCA_022360055.1 Cytophagales bacterium
AAATGGACGAAACCGGCACGGCCGGAGCGAATTCAGGACACACACGGGCATGATTATATTTCACTGCTTGTCAGTAACTTAAAAAAATATAAACGGAAGAAACCGGCACGGCCGGAGCGAATTTAGGACACGCACGAGCATGATTATATTTCACTGCTTGTCAGTAACTTAAAAAATATAAACGGAAGAAAAGGTAGATCACGAATTAAAAACGGCAAAAATGAGTATAGAATCACTTCGAATGATCGGACTTCTCGGGGGGATGAGCTCTGCGGCTACCGGGGAGTATTACAGGCTGATCAATCAAAAAGTAAAAGAGATCAGGGGTGGGCATCATATCGCCGAACTGATGATTTGCAGTGTGAACTTCGGTAATATCGAGCAATTTGTCCGCTCCAATAACTGGATTGAGGCGGGCCAATACCTGGCGCATAAAGCGACGTGTGTCGAGCAGGCGGGAGCCTCGTGTTTATTTCTCGGGTCGAATACAATGCACCGGGTCAGGGATCAGATCAAAGAGGCCATATCGATCCCGTTTATTGATATTTTCGAGACGGTATCCGCGGAGATCAGGAAACAGGGTAAAACAAAGATCGGGATGTTGGGAACATACCCGGTGATGAGCGATGATTTTTATGTAAACGCATTCCGGGAATTTGGCGTGGAGCTGATCGCTCCGGAAGAGCAGGAAAAAAGGGAAGTTGACCGGATCATCTTTGATGAAATGACCCACCATAGATTTTTACCCTCCTCAAAAGCGTATTATCTGGATACCATATCCGGGCTTGTAGACAAAGGCGCGGAAGGAATCATTTTAGGCTGCACGGAAATTAAAATGCTGATTGGTCCGCGCGATATCCAGGAGGTCCCTCTTTTTGACACCACGACATTGCATTGTGACATGGCAGCCGGGATCTGTACGGGTGAAATTGAAATAAGCCGGAACACACCATAATAGGAAGCGCAGCCGGACTAAAACAGCCGGAAGTCCCTGCCGGTCGACCCGGACAAGTTGGTGCAATTATTTCATGGATTCGGCATAGACAGTGCTTTACTTTTTTTGAGAAAAGTGTGTGGCACAACCCATATCGATAGGACTTTGTACGGACCATTCATATTGGTCGGTCAAACGGTCTTCTCGTTGAAAGAAACAGACGCACACCGACCGACGCGAAATCATGAGCCTGTTTTTTTATTGCTAAGTGTAAGATATGGTACACCCATATGGAAATAATTTGGAATAATTTTTAACTTACTCTCAGGTTTAAAAATGCGAGTAATCAATTTTTTGTCGAAATAGAATTTTTTTACGCGTTTTGGGCCGATTAAATTTTTAGACAAAGACAGACTTGTGATGAAAGCATTTCCCAAACCGCTGATCATTGCCAAAAAAGAATTAAGAAAAAACCTGCTCCCTTCCGACGGCGCATTGTCCGACAGGGAAATCGCCGATGGGCTGAAGCGGAAGGATGAATCGATATTGGGATACCTGTATAGCAAACACGTGCGGGATCTGTTTAGGTTTGGAAGCCAGATTTCAAAAGATAAAGAAATTGTCAAGGACTGTATTCAGGATGTTTTCACCGCGTTGATAAGGCGCAACATCCCGGTTGAAAAAGTAAAAACCATAAAATCATATCTGTATAAATCGCTGTATAGAGCTATTATCGAAAAGGCTCGAACCGAGCGCAAATATCTTACCGGCCACCCGGCGTTGGATCATTTGGATGGTTTTGAAATTGAGATTTCGGGCGAATCGAGAATGATCAATGAAGAGACGCATCGCTTAAAAGTTATTAAAGTCAATGAGCAATTAAAGAACTTGTCAAAGAAGCAGAAGCAGGCTATTTTACTGTATTATTACGAGGGGTTCTCACATGAGGAGATTGCGGAGCTCATGCACCTGAATCACAAGGATCTGGTGCGAAAACTCATCCGGCGAGGCTTGGACTCCATTCGTCGAAAAATCCTCATGTTCGTATTATCGGCGATTTATATTCTTTCCTGAAGTCCTAAAGGCTACTCCTTTTTTATTCCTTCATACGCAAGTTTTTTTAAAAAAAGTCATTCCGAATGGGCGGTTTTGATTTTGGCGCCCCTCTTTATTAGTAGAGGTGAACCGGAGTCGAGATCGCCAATCGATTGATTTATGAAGTACGAGCACTACGATATTATCGATTTTATTCAGGATGAATATTTCATTCGATGGGTGAAACATCCCGATGAGCAATCTGAAAAGTTTTGGAAAATGTGGATGGCCGGACATCCGGAGAAAAGGGATGAATTGATGCATGCCAGAAACATAATTATTGATCTCGGCTATAAATATGACCCGGAGTTTACGGAAGACGATTATGTAGAAATATTCGAGGGGGTACTTCAAAAGAGCCGTCAGGAACCCTTGAAGGGACGCCTAGATACGTCGACTTTTCTGTCAAGGGCTCTAAAAGTAGCTGCAGTGATTGCAGTTGTAGTGATCTCGGTTTTTACGGTACGTCAGTTTCGGTTGCCCGGAGGCGGCGAGGTTTCCGGGCCGGTTTTTGTCGCTAAGAAGAATCCCGTGGGTCAGAAAATCATTACCTGGCTGGAAGACGGAACCAAAGTCCATCTTAATGCGGGCTCAAGTATTCATTATCCGGAAAAATTCCGGGACTCCTCTCGACGGGTTTATCTCGAAGGCGAGGCTTACTTTGAAGTGACCAAGGATCCCGGCAGGCCATTTATTGTTGAGACAGGAAAGGTGAAAACCACCGTGTTGGGCACGGCATTCAATGTGAGAGCGTATCCGGACGAAAGTAAAATTGAAGTGGCAGTGGTCGAAGGTAAAGTGAGGGTAGAGGGCGAAAACGGTTTGTCAACAAGGTTCGAACATACCCTCCGCCACAACCAGATGACTTCTTATGATGCATCCGGTCAACGGAGTGTCGTGCGAAACTTTGACCCGGAAGAAGTATTGGCGTGGACCAGGGGCATTATTCACTTTAAAGGGGCGAATATCAATGAAATAATACGTACGCTGGAAAGATGGTATGGGGTTCGGTTTGTGGTAAATCGCGCGTTGGACCCGGACAAGGATTTTTCCATCAGCTACAAGAACAAATCACTTGAAGAAATACTTGAGGGCTTAAGTTTTGCTTTTGATTTTGAATATAAAATGGACGATAAAATTGTAACACTAAATTAATATTTATTATGGGATATATGGATACGGGTTAATTGATCGGCTCGCGTGTAAAAAAACCTCATGCTGCTAGTGAGTTCATTGGGGAATGTTCTGTAAGCAGGCATGAGGCAAATGCTTTTGACAATCATTTTTTACCAAAAACACTTTTAATTATGGGATTAAAATTAACAAAAAAAATATTGAAAGTGTGCGGATACGTGTTTTTTGGCGTGTCCGTACAATTCATATTCTATACGCTTGTATTGGCTGAGCCGAGTTGGGCGCAGCAAAAGAGTTTGGAGGAAGTTCATATCACGATCGAACTGCATAACTCAAGTGTCAGGGAAGCGCTTGAAAAGCTGGAAGAGGCCACTGATTTTGAATTTGCTTACAAACGGAAAATTGTCGACTCCAGGGCGAGACTGAACTTTAAACGGCAACATACTTCGCTTGCCAATCTGCTTCGCATCATCTCCCGTGAGACGAACCTTGGATTTAAGCGGGTAAATGAAATTATTTATGTAAATAAGAAAGCGGCGAGATCGGTGGCCGAAGTTTCGGATTACCTGGTCGCGCAGGAAAAAACAATCACCGGCAAGGTGATCTCTTCGGAAGACAATGAGGGATTGCCCGGCGTCAACGTGGTGATCAAAGGAACTACCGCCGGAACCGTTACGGATATTGAAGGGAATTATCGAATTGATGTTCCGGATGCGGAGACGATCTTGGTGTTTAGCTCCGTCGGATTTGTTACGGAAGAGATGCCGGTAGGCATGAAGACCATCATCGACGTCAATTTGGCGCCGGACCTCAAAGCGCTGGAAGAGATTGTCGTGGTAGGGTACGGCACGCAGAAGAAAGAAGCGGTGGTAGGCGCCATGACCTCCGTAAAGCCGGCGGAGCTAAAGATCCCTGCCAGCAACCTGACGACGGCGCTGGCCGGAAGGCTCTCCGGGGTGGTTTCCTATCAGACCAGCGGAGAACCGGGCGCGGATAATGCGCAGTTTTTTGTACGGGGAGTCGCTTCTTTCAACGGACAAAACGGTCCTCTGATATTGATCGACGGAGTAGAATTGACCGTGGATGATCTTGCGCGCTTGCAACCGGACGATATTGAAAGCTTTTCCGTATTGAAGGATCCCACGACCACAGCTATTTATGGCGCGCGGGGAGCAAATGGGATCATTCTGGTGACTACGAAAACCGGAGAAGATGGCCCTGCGGTCGTCAACCTGAGGATTGAGAACTCGATCAGCGAACCCGTATCGCTCCTCGACCTGGCCGATCCGATTACCCACATGCGCTTGCAAAATGAAGCCGACAGAACCAGGGGTGATTTCCCGACATTTACCGAGGAAAAGATCGCCGGAACAGCCAGAGGAGGCAATCCGAATGTCTATCCGGCCATAGATTGGTATGAGGCATTGTTTAAAGACTATGCATTCACAACACGTGTCAACCTCAATGTCCGAGGCGGGGGAAAGAAAGCGAGGTACTACGTGGCCGGTTCGCTCAACCGGGATAACGGTTTATTGCAAGTTGATAAAACGAACAACTTTACCAACAACATTAAGCTCAACCGGTATTTGCTCAGGTCCAATATCAACATCAACCTGCATGAGAATACCGAGATGATTGTACGTTTGCATTCGACCATAGATGATTACCGGGGGCCGCTTCAAGGGGGAAATGCCATATACAATGCGGCTGTCCGTACCAGTCCCGTGCGTTTTCCGGCAGTATTGGAACCGGATGAATCATTGCGGGGAGTGCCTCACATTACGTTTGGCAATGATCTTGGACCGAGATTCAGTACGTTTCGGGACAATGGTGCGGTCTGGTACAATCCATATGCGGAATTGCAAAGGGGATACAAGGATTTCAGACGTCAATTGTCGCTTGTACAACTTGAATTCAAGCAGGATTTGGGTTCGGTATTGCCCGGTTTAAGCGCCCGTTTTTTAGGGAACGCCAACACGACATCTTCATTTGAGAACCGTCGGGCTTACCGGCCTTTCTTTTACCGCGTTTCATCCTTTGATCCAGTGACCGACGCATATACCTTGGTAAGAACCTCGGAAGGCGATGAATCGCTTGAATTGGAACGGGGAGCCACTACCAATAATTCCGTATTGTATATGGAAGCGGCGCTGAATTATCACAACACATTTGCCGAAAAACATAATGTTTCGGGATTACTGGTGTTCACGGGCAGGGAGTTTCTCGACGGCAATGCAAGTACCGTTCAGTTGTCTTTGCCCAGCCGTAATTTGATGCTTGCCGGCAGGTATAATTATGATTACGACAACCGTTATTTTGCCGAGTTTAACTTCGGTTACAACGGGTCGGAACGATTTGCTCGCGATAATCGTTTCGGATTTTTTCCTTCGTTCGGAATAGGCTGGTTGATTTCCGATGAGCCGTTTTTTCAAGGCCTGTCCGGGGCCATCAGCCGGTTAAAATTAAGGGCGTCTTACGGATGGGTTGGCAATGATCGAATTGGGAATACCAGGAATGACCGCTTCTTTTATCTATCCGAAGTGGATATAGATGCAGCCGGGCGGGGAGCTACATTTGGGAGAATGCTGAACGAGCGGATTAATGGTGTTGCAATTCGCCGTTATGCCAACCCCCTGGTGACCTGGGAAACCTCGAGGAAAATAAACCTGGGATTGGAACTGAACCTGTTCGATGACGCCGTGCAGTTCAGGGCCGATGTGTTCGAGGATAACAGGACGAATATCTTACAGACCAGGGCAGATATCCCTTCTACCCTGGGCCTGCAAGCCAGCTTGCAGACGAACGTGGGGGAGGTTACATCAAAAGGGATCGATGCGTCCCTGGATATCAATCATTATTTTAACAATGATCTATGGGTGACTGCCCGGTCCACCTTTGTCTTTGCCGACAATGAATATACTGTATTTGAAGAACCCAATTATGCGGCCATAGGAGCGCCGTGGAGATCCAACATTGGCAACAACGTGACCGTAGCGCAGGGCTACATCGCCGAACGGCTGTTTGTGGATGATGAAGAGGCGCTAAATTCTCCGGTGCAGTTCGGAACGCCCGGTGTGGATTATGGCGGGGGAGATATAAAATATAAAGACCTGAATAACGATGGTGTCATTACTACGCTCGACCGGGCACCGATCGGGAAACCCGGCATTCCGAAGATCACCTACGGCTTTGGCTTTTCCGCAGGCTACAAACGATTCGACTTTAACGTGTTTTTCCAGGGGCTGGCCGAGACCTCATTTTTTATAAACCCAATAAATACGGGACCATTTATAAACAGTGTACGAAACGGATTTACAATCCAGGGTGGTAACGGTACGCTGTCGGAAAACGGCCTTCTGCAGGCCTATGCAGACAGCCATTGGTCCGAGGAGAACAAGGATATTTACGCCCTTTGGCCACGGCTGTCTACAACAGTTATTGAAAACAACGTGCAAAGGAGCACATGGTGGTTGAGGGATGGGTCCTTTTTACGTTTAAAGCAGGTCGAAGTAGGCTATAATCTGTTAAAAAACCCGGATAACAAACTGGGCATATCAACTTTAAGAGTTTATGCATCCGGCACAAACCTGTTCAATTGGAGCGAATTCGGATTGTGGGACCCCGAGTTGAAGGGAAACGGCTTAAACTATCCTTTACAACGGGTAATCAACCTGGGAGTACATGTTGGATTTTAAAAGCAGTAGAAGATGAAACCGGTGCGGCCGGAGCGAATTCAGGGCGCACACGAGCATAATTATATTGCTCTGTGTGTCGGCAAACTAAAAAAATATAAACGAATGAAACCGGCACGGCCGGAGCGAATTCGGGACATGCATGAGCATGATTATATTGCTTTGTGTGTCAACAAACTAAAAATATATAAACGGATGAAAACAAGATTAATAAGATATATAATTACCATTATTTTGATCCTGACCGGAATATCCTGTGGAGATTACGTAGATGTGGTCCCGGACAACATTGCCGTGATCGAGGATGCATTTGAGACCCGGGACAGTGCCGAGCGGTTTTTAGCGACCCTTTACAGCTATTTACCGCCTTTTGCCTCGATAAATAATCCGGCATTGGCTGCAGGAGATGAGATTGCAGTAAATGATAGAGCATCCCGGAACTGGGCGGCGCGCACGATTGCGCGAGGCGGCCAAACGGTGGTTGGCCCGAGGTTGGGCTATTGGGGCAATTCGGGAAGTGTGTCCAATCTGTTTATAGCTTTGCGCGACTGCAATATATTCCTTGAAAACATCGACAAGCCGTTTGATTTGAGGGATTTTGAGAAAAAAAGATGGATGGCCGAGGCGAAATTTTTAAAAGCGTACTATCATTTCTATCTGATGCGCATGTACGGACCTATTCCCATTGTACGGGAGAATATTGATGTAAGCAGCGGTGTAGATGCCGTGAGGGTCAGCCGGGATCCTGTGGACGAAGTAGCCCGCTATATTGCGGAGCTGTGTGATGAGGCCATTCCGGAGCTGCCCCCGGTAATTGAAAATACAGGCCTGGAACTGGGCCGGATTACTTCTCCGATAGCAGCAGCGCTCAAGGCCCGTGCACTGATGACAGTGGCCAGCCCCTTGTTCAATGGAAATGCCGACTATGCAGATTTTGTGAACAAAGATGGCAAAGCCCTGATCAGCGCAACATACGAGGAAGCAAAATGGACTCGTGCCGTCGAGGCGTGTCGTGAAGCCATCGACCTCGCTCATGGCGCCGGTCATTCCCTGTATGAATTCACCGATGCCCGCGCCGGCGGCTGGTCCGATACCACGGTGCTCAAGCTGAGCATCAGGGGAAGTATTACCGAAAGGTGGAACAATGAAGTGATCTGGGGCGGTTCGAACAGCGCAGGAACAACTTTGCAACGTTGGGCGCAAGCAAAAATAGCCCCCGGCCTTACGGCCGAGACCAGAGAATCTACGCAATCATGGTGGTCACCTCCGATGCGCATAGCGGAAATGTTTTATTCTGAAAACGGTGTCCCCATCGATGAAGATGTAAATTATGACTATGCCGATCGCTACAAAGTAGCCGCAGCCGATGCCGAACATCAGCACTACGTACGGCCGGGTTTTGAAACGGCAAAGTTAAATCTGAACAGGGAGCCCCGCTTCTATGCTTCATTGGGTTTTGATGGCGGGATATGGTTTGGCCATGGCCAAACCAGCGATGACGACGCATGGATTGTTGAAGGGAAGAAAGGTGAAAGAGGCGGAAGACTTGACGCCTCCAGATGGTCCCTAAGCGGATACTGGGCCAAGAAGCTGGTCTATTACGAAAATGTTCAACGAACCACATCAAGCGGTTATACTGCCAGAGCATATCCTTTCCCGATAGTGCGCCTGGCTGATCTTTATTTATTATATGCCGAAGCGCTGAATGAATCTGGCAAAACCGGCGCGGCCTATGAATGGATTGACAGAGTGCGCGACAGGGCCGGATTGGACGGTGTGGTTGCTTCCTGGGCAGCGGCGTCAAATAATCCGACGAAACCAACGACAAAAGAAGGGCTTAGAGACATCATTCATCGCGAACGCATGATCGAACTGGTTTTCGAAGGCCGGCGTTTTTGGGATTTGCGAAGATGGAAGAGGGCTTCGGAATTTTTGAACAGTGATATTCTTGCCTGGAATACAGAAGGGGAAACTACGGCAGATTACTATAATGTGATCCCGGTAGGGACCTACAAATTTCTGAACAGGGACTATCTGTGGCCGATTGCAGAAACTGATATGATTGCCAATGCTAATCTGGTGCAGAACCCGGGATGGTAGTTTTAAACTTAAAATGATTCATGTTATGAAAAACAAAAGGTATATTATTTCTTGTACACTGATCATCCTGATGGTTGCAGGATTCATCTCGTGTACCGAAGAGGATGAAAGGGGCCCTTTGACTAAAGACGATACAATTCCAGGGGTAGTCAGCGAAATCACAGTAACTAATTTGCCCGGCGGGGCCAAAATTGAATACAAGGTGCCCGGCGATGACGATGCGCTTATGGTCGAGGCGAATTACCTGCGCAACGGGGAGCGGGTAACAGCGAGATCCTCCATATTCAGGAACTTTGTCATGATTGAAGGTCTCCGCCAGGTCGCATCGCAAAAAGTAGCGCTGGTAACCCTGGACCGCAGCGACAACCGTTCCGAACCGGTGGAGGTTACGATAAGCCCGGAAAAGGCCCCTATTGATAAGCTTTTTGAGAGTTTTGAATTGGTGCACGATTTTGGCGGAGTAAGACTCAGGTACAACAACGAAGATGAAATAAGGGCTGAACTGTTATTATATGCTTCCGATTCGACGGGAAATATGGCATACAGCCAGTCTGCATTCATTAGCAATAGCGACCGGTCGCACCATTCGTTCAGAGGCTTCCCTCCTGAAACCGTCACTTTTGGTATTTCGGCGATCGATCGCTGGGATAATGCCACGGGAATCCTGGAGAAAGAGATCCTCCCTTGGGAAGAAGTCTTGCTTGATCTTGAAAATTTTGATGATGTTTCCCTGACCGGTGATGAGCCAAGTGCTTGGAATTGGATCCCGGAAAATCTGTGGAACGGAAGTATCGAAGGGTCTGGCTTTCACACAGCCCAGGGACACCCTGGAACAGTAGTGCCTCCCTATGCGGAAGGATATCACATGGTGACAATAGATTTAGGAGTGAAAGCTCAACTCAGCAGGTTTAAATTCTGGCAAAGGCAGGGGAGGTGGATTTTTGCACACGGTAATCCAAGATATTTCGAGGTTTGGGGCATCGATGAAATACCCGCCGACAATGGAGCCTCCATGGAAAACAACGGCTGGACGAGACTGATAGAAAACGGTGAAGTGATCAAACCGTCGGGCGGTGAAATGGGAAACAACAGCGCTGACGACGAAGCGCAGGCTGCGTCAGGAGAAGAATTTGAATTCCCAATTGATGCCCCACCCGTCAGGTACATTCGCTTTGTCAACCTTGAAAGTTGGTCCGGAGGTAAATTTATGCACTTTACGGAAGTGAATTTCTGGGGACAGATACCCGAATAATATAAGCGCATGTGCCTTTGTTTTATAAACTACAGATAATAATGAAACCGGCAGGACCGGAGCAAATTAAGGACACACACGAGCATGATTGTATTGCTCTGTGTGTCTAAAATTTAAAAAAATATAAACAGATGAAAGCAATTATAGATAAAGTAAATCGATTGACCTGGCTTGTGATGCTTGGCCTTGCTATACTCGCCTGTGAATCCCAGGAAGATACCTTTAGCGAGTTTGTCAAGAATGGTGAAACCGTCTATATAGGCAAGGCGGATACGGTCAGTGTGGCGCCCGGTTTTAAAAAGCTGCGTTTTTCCGTGGCGCTGAATGCCGATCCGAAGGTCAGCAAAGGATGGCTGGAAAGCACCGACGGATCGGTGGAGCATGAATTTGACATCAGCAGGACCAAGAATGGTCAGGATA
>JAKSDO010000075.1 GCA_022360055.1 Cytophagales bacterium
TTAATTTTTGAAAAAACTTTTGTCAAATGATAGCGATCCGTAAATCCGCATTTCTCAGCAATCTCATCTATACTCGAGCTGGAGTGAAGGAGCAGATTACTCGCTTTGTCAATCCTTATTTGGGTTAAATATTTACTTGGCGATTTTCCAAGTTGTTTGATGAACAACCTTGAGAATGAACTTTTGGACATATTTGCCTGACTGGCAAGAACATCACCCGTCAAATTTGAATTTATATTTCGCTCCATAAATTCGAGCGTTGTTGCTATACGACTGTCTATGTTTTTCGAAAGCCAAATGGACACCGGCAATTCGTTGATACTGTTTAAAATCAAATGATAAATGCGCAGACTGTCTTTCGAAGAGAAATTGGTGATTCCGGAGAAAAGCGATTCAATGGTCTTATCGAGATCTTGCCTGATCTTTTTACCAAGTTTTATCGGGTATACATCCGGAATGGCGGCATCAAATTTATGGCCAAGCGTAAAGTGTATAAAAAAATGAAGGATATTGTTCTTGTCAAGTTGAAACTTCTCAATTTTTGGCGAACTGGCTATTCCACACTTAAAATAGTATTCCGAATCGACGTCTACCGATCTTCCGTAAATGCCTGTCGAAAAGGGTGTATTTGGCGGGATGATATAAATAAATTCCGGGGACAACTCGATCTTTCTATTGTAATACACATATGCTCCTCTATTTTTATTCCAGTATAACCTCCAATAGGGGAAAGCCATACGCTGGCTTGTCCACATTTCAAACCACCAATACCTGCAACAGAGTACATTTAAATTGAAGAACTTAAAATGCTGTATTCTGCCGGAAGGATCTCCCGATTTAAAAATTTCTTTTGAGATGAGCATAAGTCTTAGCGTAAGATATACGCAAAGATACATATAATTTGCGTTTGCGTTCGGCATTCATTGTTTTCTCCGAAATCCAAAAAATTCGTTGAACCCGATGTCCGGTAAAGACGGACTTCTCCTGTCTGAAGACGGTCTGGCAGCGTCCGCAGGGGTCACCCATCACCACCATCCCTCCTGCCCCTTGTTCGGGCGTCTCGCGCCGATGATTAACCCAAAGCCCGGCTATTCCGGATTTGTAACCCGGAAGTATTCCGATCTGCAGTTTGTCGTATTCCTTCGGATCTCTGCAAATATATCGTGATGCCGGATGTTTCGGACTGCTTCTAAGTTTATCCGGTTAACGACCAAAGTCAGGAACTAAATAATCTCGCAAGCTAGAAGCGGGCTTTGCCGGAGAAATCTTTTTTCGTTAATTTGAGTATTTTCTTAAACTTATCAACGTGTGAAGATAAA
>JAKSDO010000097.1 GCA_022360055.1 Cytophagales bacterium
AAATGGCGGATGCAGGGAAGGTACAACAGGTGCTGAAAGACCGGCAGGAAGCATGGATCTGTACCCAATGCAACACCACCGAGGCTGTCTAAAAAGTTCAATGAGTACGATTCTTTGCTAAGGCGCCAGGATGCAAAGTGCTTATAATCAACGATCTAATCTTGTCGTTTTTTGTGGTTTTGTTCGAAAATCACTATTTTTTGAACAGTCTCAAGCATCAATCAACTATAATCGAAAAGAGATTTACAGATGCAGAACACCTTTCAGATCAAAACCCGGAATAGCGGCCACATACTTTTGCTGAATGCTTTCCGGGAGGAAAATATATTTTTTGTCATAAATCTCTTCGTGCAGGTAATAGCTTACCCAATATTCATTGGTGAGATGAAAAACACTGTTTTGGATGGGTTCTATTTTGGTATAACTGTTTGGACCCAAATGATCTATCAAGTACCGGAAGGTAGTGGTCTGTTGTTTTATGCCATTAATGCTTCCATATCCTTTTGACGTGATCAGAACATGATTTAACGGATAAGAATTCCGGTTAATAATTATCACATCCCAGAGCTCATCATCATTTTCCCGCTTTACAACTGCCACTTCTACTCCCGTGACCTTTGGAATTTTTAAGTCACCTTTCATGGTTCAAGTGCTCCACCATTTCAAAATCAAATACGTTGGCCAGGTTTTTTCTCACCTTCTCCGCAACCTCGTTAAAGTCGACCGGTTCGTCCAATTCCTTGTCCAGCGAAGTCACCGCTTTATCAGAAATCCCACAAGGAATAATATTATTGAAATAATCCAGTTGAGCGTGGATGTTGAAGGCAAACCCATGCATGGTTACCCACCGACTGGTTTTAACGCCAATAGCGCATATTTTTCTAGGATTATCTTTCTTTACATGATCCAGCCACACTCCGGTCAACCCTTCGATCCTTCCGGATTTAATTCGGTAATCTCCCAGTGTTTGGATGATGGCTTCTTCGATTTTCCGCAAATATTTATGAATGTCTGTAAAGAAGTTGTCCAGATCGACGATCGGATAGCCTACCAGTTGACCCGGTCCGTGATAGGTAATGTCACCTCCGCGATTTATCTTGTAATAAGAGGCATCTTTTTCCTTCAGCCCTTTTGTGTTTAGCAATAGGTTTTCTTCACTTCCGCTTTTGCCTAACGTATATACATGAGGATGCTGGCAAAACAACAAGTAATTTGGTGTTTCGGACTGTTGATCCTCCGGTAAATCCCTGTTGGCCAGCTTGATATCGATAACCTCCTTGAACAATTTCTCCTGGTAATCCCAGGCCTCTTTATAATCGATCGTCCCCAGATCCCGGAAGATTACCTTTCTATTCTTAATGAAATTCATGTTAATCGATATAGGATTCCAATAGTTTAAACTCCCCCCGGGGGCATAATGTTAATTTTGAGATGGAAGCCGGCACCAAAATAGCTTCACCCTTTTGCATATCTATTGCACCGCCATCATATTTCATGGAAAGATCGCCCTCCATGCAGACGTAGATTACAAAAGAATCCAGGTTGCTGTGGTCCCTGTCTGTCTCCCGGTAATAATGAAGTTTGTTCGTTGTAAAATATTCACACGAAACTAACGGAACCACTTCGTTTTCTTTGTCCGTATATTGCGTTTTGTAATGCTCGCGAAACGTAAAATCAATGGCTTCGATCGATTCTTCGGTATGTAGCGCTCTTTTATTTCCGGCATTGTCGGTCCGATCGAAATCATAAATTCTATATGTAACGTCAGAAGTTTGCTGAATCTCCGCCAACAAACATCCCTTACCGATATAATGCACTCTTCCGGCGGGCAGAAAGTAAACATCGTCTGCTTTTACACGATCGATATTAAGGATTTCCATAAGTTTACCTTCATTAAAATACTCAAGATATTGTTCTCTGGTAAGCGGGCGATTAAATCCCGAATTGAGCGTTGCATGTTCGTCTGCCTGAAAAATATACCACATCTCAGTTTTACCAAATGAATTGTGACGCTTCATGGCCAGATCATCATTGGGATGTACCTGAACGGACAGATCGTCATTGGCATCAATGAATTTTACCAATAGTGGAAATTCATTTCCGAATTTTTTATAAACAGATTTACCGACCAGCTTTTCCTTATATTTCTTAAGCAAATCTTTGAGATCTGCTCCCTGTAATGAACCTTCGCTGACTATTGAAATATTCCCTTCAACACCGCTTATTTCCCAGGTCTCTCCGCAATTGGGTAAATCGCCAAAATCCTTATTAAGAACGGTCTTCATTTTTTGTCCGCCCCAGATCTTATCTTTAAATATGGTTTGGAATTTTAATGGATATAATTCAGACATCTTTTATTAGTTTTATGAAAATATGAGCAAAAATAAAGAATTGGGTCTGGAAGGGGAGCGATTTGCCGCCAATTATTTGCTGAAAAGGGGCTGGAAGATTCTTGAGACAAATTATAGATCTGGCCGTTATGAGATCGATGTGATCGCTTCAAAAAACGGAATGCTTGCTTTTGTCGAAGTAAAAACCCGGACCAACACTTCATTTGGACTTCCTGAAGAGTTTGTTGATAGAAAGAAGGCTGCAAACATCATGAAAGGCGCCGAGCGCTACATTCGGAAAATTGACTGGAAAGGCAATATCCGCTTTGATATCATCTCAATACTTAAAAAGGAATGGATGGAAATCGAGCATTTTGAGGATGCTTTTTACTGATGTGGCGCGTAGCGCCGGCTGAAGACACATTGGAATAGCGGCCAAGCAACTGATGTTTCAATGGTCGGTGGACGGAGAAAAGATTTAGAATTGTGATCCCATCTTCACAAAAATCTGCCCACCGAAACCACGTATTGCCACTACTTCCGGCAGTCGCCTGGCACAACTTTTCTACGCCTGATCAACAATAAACAACACCGCTGCTCCGACAACGAAAATAGCTCCGAAGAAGGTGAGCACCCCGGTAAATATTGCGCCCAAAATCAATAGCAGCAAACCGACACTACCCATAATTATCGACCACCTGGTAAGCTCCGAAAGTTCATTGATCTGTCCGACATCCAGCGAAGAATTTGCGTTGTTCACTTCTTTTCTGAATTGCCTTAATTCTGTCTTTATTTCTCTTTTAAATTTTCTTTTATCTTTTTTGTCCAGGACATTAAACTTTTCACTCAACTCATCCGTGTTCATTTCATCTCCTTCGAGTGAAGTTAATCCCATTTTTTCGTAGACCCGTTCTTCTATTTCTGCAAGATCAAAATCCGGTTGATCTAACTTGTTGGGGTCCAGCGACACCTGCAAAACCGGCTCCTGTTTTTCATTCGATTTAGTTTCGGGAGCGGGCTTATGATAATTATAAGTGCTGAATTTATAAGCCGTATCAAAGTTAATTCTTCGTGTGCCGGCACACGAAGAAAACAGATAAATGATTAAGAGCGAAGAGATTGCCGCAAATAAATATTTCATGAAATGCAATTGAAAAGATTCGTTGACTGTTTTTGCATTAAAGATAGCAATTTATTAAAATAACCAGAGCTTGACCGAAAGCGCAATTACGGCGATTACAAGGAAAATCTTCACCGCTCCATCGCCCTTCTCGACTGTCCATCTGCTTGCAAACCAGGCCCCCGCAGAATTTCCGACAGCTAGTACAATGCCATATAGCCAGTTTACCTTACCTTCATAAATAAACACCGCCAGAGCGGCAAGGGTATAAACCAATACGATAAACACTTTCATGCTGTTAATCTTAACCAGGCTAAATTCGTGAAGTGCACTCAATGTGCCGATGATCAAAAAGCCAACACCAGCCTGTATAAAGCCCCCGTAAATTCCAATGAAGAAAAATATAACTGCGCCCGGGATCTTTGTTGACAGCCGGGCAGATTCGCGCTTAATTTCTTTTGGCTTTGACTTTCCGCGAATGGTAGCAAATACAACCAGCACCATGATTACGGAAAGAATTTTATTGAAGAGCTCACCTCGAATATCTACGGCAATCTTAGCGCCTATAATGGCGCCGATTAATGCTGTGCACCCCAATAAAAAGCTATACCTGAATTCCGAAACACCTTTACTTTTAAAACCTGCTACTGCAAAAATATTTTGAGAAAATATGGCGATCCGGTTTGTGGCATTTGCCACAGCGGGAGGCAAACCGAGAAAAATAAGTATCGGAAGGCTGATCAATGATCCTCCACCGGCCATAGTATTAAGGATTCCCGCCAGCATTCCTACGCCCAGAATTATCATTGCATCAAAAAAATCCATTGAAGCCAATTAAAAAAGTAAAACGCGAAAATGCAAAAAGAATGTGGTGGTTAATTCTGAATCTTTAAAAATTCGTATATTTTTGATTCAAACCAAATCCGTCGACCTTGAACAGTATTTGTGTATTTTGCGGATCCAGTATGGGTTTTCACCCAACGTATAAGAAAGCAGCACATGAGTTGGGCAAACATATCGCCAGCGAAAACTTGAGTTTGGTTTACGGAGGAGGAAGCATCGGATTGATGGGTGTTTTGGCCGATGCGGTTATGAAATACGGCGGTAGGGTTGTCGGGATTATACCAAAATTCTTATATGAAAAAGAAGTTGGCCATGACAGTATATCCGAGCTGATCATTGTAGACAGTATGCACGAGCGCAAGCAGAAAATGGCTGAGCTCTCGCAAGGCTTTATCGCCATGCCGGGTGGCATCGGGACAATGGAAGAATTGTTTGAGATATTTACCTGGTCCCAGTTGGAATTGATCAAAAAACCGGTGGCGCTATTGAATGTCAACGGCTTTTTTGAAGATGTTCTCCATTTTCTAAACAAAATGGTTCGCGAAGGATTTATTAAGGATATCACTGTGAATTCTTTGATCTGTTCGCGCAGTATCCCGGAGCTCACGACAAAAATGAAGGCATACAACTATACCGAAACCCCAAAATGGATCAATAAGACCTGATCCGAAAAGACAAGTCTCGAATTGCCGCCGATTCTAAAAAGCACTGTATGGATTTTATTTTGTGATTTAGATTTTACTTAACAAATTCAAAGTTTCCGGAATAAAGACAATAGAATTGGACACATTTAAATTTTAAAACAACCACAATAATCATGAAAAATGCGATCGTAATTTTAGCAACGGTTTTTTCGCCGCTCTGTTCCATTGCACAGGATCTCAGCGCCATCTTTGAAAAGGTAAGTCCGGCAGTTGTTCAGATACAGACAAAAGAAAAAGAAGTCGTCGGTGAAGGGCAAATGAAACAAACCGTCACAGCGGAAGGCTTAGGGTCCGGAATATTAATATCTTCTGACGGCCATATTCTTACAGCCGCTCATGTGGTTCAAACAGCGGAAGAAGTAAAGGTGGTTTTTAAGAATAACGAGACCATTCCAGCCAAAATAATTTCCACGGAAAAGGCTGCGGATGTTGCGCTCATAAAACTGGTTTGGCCGCCGTCGGACAAAAAAATCCATATTCCAAAAGTCTCCGATTCCGACCTGGTGAAGACGGGAGAGCAAATCTTTGTAATAGGCAGCCCATACGGTCTGGCTCAATCGCTGTCGGTCGGGCATATCAGCGGAAGGCACGAGAAAACGAGTGTTGCTCATAATATGACCCTGATGGAGTTTTTTCAGACGGATGCCGCCATTAATACGGGCAATTCCGGAGGGCCAATGTTTAATATGAAAGGCGAGGTAATCGGTATCGTCAGTTATATATTGAGCGAGTCTGGTGGATTCCAGGGACTGGGTTTTGCCGCAACATCAAATATGGCTACCAAACTCTTGTTGGAAGAAAAAGGAATATGGTTTGGTGTGGACGCCGTACTGTTGAGTGGGGGTATGGCTAAAATATTTAATTTACCGCAGGATGGCGGATTATTGATTCAAAAGGTAGCTGATCTGTCACCCGGAGCTATTATGGGACTGCGGGGAGGTGCTTATAATATGGAAATAGAAGGAGAAAAATTAATCGTCGGAGGAGATATCATTCTTTCCATTCTTGGCAAGAAAATAGGAAATGAGGAAGACATGCTCGAATTGAGCCGGGAAATGAAGGCCCTTAACAAGGGAGATAAAATGGATCTTACGGTTATGCGGGGAGGGAGCATCGTGCAGCTTAATTATGCAATCCCGGAATAAAACTAGTTGGTCCACTGAAATCCATTGTAATTCGGGCATGGCAGGATCTTGTCCCTGCGCTTCACCTTTGTTGGATTTGGCTCTGGGAGAAGCAACGTAACGGATACCTCGTGAGAGCCTCCGGACTGAGGCCCGATGTCTGAGATCGTAAAGTCGTAGCTGTAGCCGATTTCTATAAATTTGAGATTCAATCCCAGGATAAATATTACTGCGTCCTGGCTGACCTGCTCGTCGTAATTCTTTTTTGAAGGTATGCCTCTGTACCACAGACCGGCCATCACCGGATCGAATATTACGTTTGTACCGATGTCGAATTGTTGGAATTCTCCCTGGGTTTTGTATACAAATGACGGTGCAATACTGCTGAGCTTCGATTTAGATAATATCGAATGTTTGATGGGTATTCTGAATCCCCCGTGCAAAGACAATCGCATGGGCAGTTTCGCATCTTCGCCAAGTAACGAGTAGTTCGGCTCATTGATATGATATCCTGAAAATCCGGCCCAGAACGTCTTGTTGTATATTACCGCGCCTGAGGAGAAATCAAAATAATCCTGATTTCCAAGGTGTCCGATTGCATCATCTGTCGTGGGTCCGTTATGGATAATCATATCGCCAAAAATAAGTTTGTCAAAGTCAATGGATCGCGATGCGTAACCAAATGAAACCGCCGGTGAAAAAACCCATCCTGCGGCGATTCTTATTTTAGCGGCGTACATTCCGTGAATGGAGGTGTTTCTGAGGTTTGCAGAGCCAGCTTTATCGGTCATGGCTAATACACCAAATGCGCTGCTCCAGTCTTCTACCAGATAATCCGCAGAAGCTGCATACGTTGTGAAAGCGTTGGGGAGTTTTGCCCATTGAAGCCTGCTGTTGAAGATAAGTCTCGGCTGTTTGACGGATCCGATTAATCCCGGATTGAGAAAGAGCGGCGAAGCATAATACTGTGAAAACATTGGATCCTGTGCTTCAGCCTTGGCTGAAAGCAATAGGGCAAACGCAACGATTATGTATTTGTTTAGAATTTTCATTGGTTAACTATCGAATCAGAGTTACATCTCCAAACTTCATGACCTCACGGCCATCTATAAATTTAAAGTCGATTTTATACACATAAACATCCGGTGCACACAACCTGCCTTTATAGTATCCATCCCAACCTTTGTTCGTATCTGAGGTTGAAAACAGCAGTTCGCCCCAGCGATTATATATTTGCAAGTTGTAGGCAATCACACCTTCCGTAACCGGGTAAAAGATATCGTTTCTTCCATCGGTATATCTGCTTCCTCCGGTCGGTCCGTCAAGACTTGGTGTAAAAGCATTGGGGATTAAAATCTCGTTCCCCTCGATGACTTCCACCATATTTTCGTAAGTAACCGTATCATGGCACCCCTTTTCGGTGGAGGCAATCAATGTGATATCGTATCTTCCGGTATCAACATATATGTGGCTTGGCTCAAATTCCCTGGATACGAAACCGTCTCCAAAATCCCATTGGTAGGAATCCGCTTCAAAGCTCAGGTTTGTTGTATAAATGGGGTCCTCCGGTAATTTTACCGTTTCCGGTCTTATTGAGAAATCTGCGTGTGGTACGGGGAATACCTCGATGATCAATCTTTTTATGGCAGCATCCGTGATACCGGATTCATTGGTTGCTTCCAGCATGACACTGTAAACCCCGGGCCTGTAATATGTATGGGTAGGATGTTCACTGGTTGAAATACCTTCGCCCTCCCCAAAATTCCATTTGTAAGATTCCGGATCGCCAAATTGACTCAAATTAGTAAAGTTTACGGTCAGAGGCACACACCCTTTTCCCGGGTCAAACCTGAAATCTGCAATCGGCACTGCAGGTTGAACGTAAATATGTGCCGAATCCTCGCTTTCACAATGATCTTCTTCCAATTTGAGTTTAATGGTATAATTTCCGGGCCTTTCATAAATATGCGGTTCGGGATATTCATCGGAATTTATGATACCGTCTCCAAAATTCCAGAGATGAATTGCGTTGGACCGTATGCTGTTATTATTAATTGTTACAGTGGAATTCGGGAAGATCTGAACCTCCGGATTTGCCAGGAACCTGGCTTCCAGTTGAGGCTTTGAAGGAACTATAATTGCTTCGGAAGCCACGGAACTTTCGCAAAACGCATAGTTTGAAGTTCGCAAATCGAAAGCTAAAGCCAAATAAGGAGAACCCGGCAGCGGCCTGGATACTTCATAAATAAAGTGGTCGCCATAGTTTTTATTCATAAATATCACCCCTCCCTTGTCGATGGTCCAGTTATACTCGAGAAGACCTTTCTGAGTGGCATTTACTTCCAGAACCATCGATTCGCACCCGAATTCCAACGTATCAATGGTGAAAGCGGATTTAGGAATTGGATTTACATTGACCCGTAAAATAGAATCTCCAACACATATATCTGCAATATCGGCATTAAGTTTAACTGAATAACTGTTTATACCGTTACCCTCAGCAATGAATGTGTGCGCAAATTCATAATTCGCCGCATCATAAGTCTGATTCCGAATGACGCTGTCTTCAATGCTGACCGTCCAGGTATATGCTGCAGGCAGCAATGATTTTGTAAAATCATCCACCTGGAAATTTACCTCCACCGGCGCGCAGTTTTTCGAAAGGGGCTCATAATTGGTATAATAAAAACCGGGCTTAACGGAGGGCAAAACTTTTACGGAATCCGGTTCACTGGTAAATTTACATCCGTTATCAGAAATCGTTTTTAAGGCGATGTAATAAGTTTTGGGGCTCGTTGTCCAATTTTCAAATGTCGCAGCCATTATTGCTGAAAATGTTGAAGCATCTGGATCGGAGCTCAATGTATCGACATACCCACTCCCATAATCAATACGCCATGTGTATTTGTTAATCGGAACGGGCTGTGAACCCGCCGCAATATTCTCAAATGTTACGGTCAGTGGGCTGCAACCTTCCGGGGAGTCTTTGGTGAACGCGGCTATGGGGTTTTGATACACTTCGATGGACTCCGTGAAAATCGCATTACATCCGTTTTGATCGTTGGTCGCTTTTAAAGCTATTTGATGAATACCATAACTGAATTTCTTAAATAGCGTATCAGGCCTCGTCATATCAAATGTTGAATCCGCATTGAATGTTGCAAAATCGTAATCAAAGTCCCATTCCCACCGTATTACTTGGCTGTCTTTAATCTTGTCTAATGTGGTTTTATCGATGAGATTTGTTGTCAGTCCCTCACAAACGCTGTTTGAAACAAATGAAGGTTCCGGATTATTGTATACAACAATGTTAATTTCATCTCTCGTGTCACAGTGTGTTACTATATCTCTGGAAATTAAGACAACGCGATATACGCCCGGATTCGAATAGGTTTGTGTGTATGGAACCGGGGCTGAAGATGAAAAGCCGGAATTTGGTTCTTCCCTGATCAAGGCATCATTTTCATCGTAGAATTCCCACTTCCATTCTGTATTTATGGTGGATCCAATGGAAACGTCGTTAAATATCACTGAGAAAGTTTCCGCGGAGCCGGGAGTTTTACAAAATTTTGTATTCGAAGCGCTAATCTGAGCAATTGATGTCGGCGTGATGTTTACTACTTTTTCCACTACGGAGCTGCATCCGCCGACCGCATTGTTATCACCAACAATAAGCCGGACTAATTTTTGCCCACCCGCCGAATATGAGAATACCGGATTGGCACCTGTTTTAGTATCCAAAATACCATCTGTAATATTTGGGCCATCGTAAAATTCCCAATTGTATCTCAGGGAAGATCCGCCGGGGCCGGATGACTCGTTATCGAAATAAATGATATCATCAATACAGTAATCCCAGGCTATGGGATTTGAACTATTTTCTTTACGGGCGACAAAATCGGGTGTAGGTGTTTCTACGATCACTATTCTTGATTCTGTGGTCCTTGGAGGGTTATCCCCTCCCGGGGTTACGGGATTTAATGCTCCATTGGTTAAATTTTCGTCGTATTTATTGCAGGTGTTCCAGTTATTCAAGGTTACATAAAAATCTTTTCCAATATCAGCAGGACCTGTCAACGGGATCTGAACATTTAAACTCACCTGATCCACATCTGTGACCGGATAAACCGGATCTGTACCAAGGGAAGGATCGTAATATGGAAAACCTCCCGGCAATATTCCGTCAATCCGGACATTTGGGATTCTGTTGCCATTCGCATTATGGCCGTAAATCCATTGAATCCATCTCGGATCCGAATTCTCTCTTGCATCTGCCCTTGGGAAACAATTCCAGTTGCTGTTATCCGAAAAAGAAATATTTGAGGCAAATCCCTGGCAAACCCGGTAAACATCGGGATCTGAATAGACAAGATCTTCCGTCCAGACAATTACATTTATTGGTTCCAGGATAACGCTTCCTGGCGGGTTACACGGATTTTCGACCTCAATCAATACCTGATAGCCGCAATCTACCGGCGCGTTATTATAGGTATGACTTATTATCGGTCCGTTTGGATAATTGTTGGCCTGAACATAATCATCCGAGTTCCCGTCTCCCCAGTCCACGTGATAAACCGTACCTGGTGTGGAATTAAGATAGAGCGTCTGGATTTCTATCGTGAAAGGGGCACATCCGCGGCTACTCGTAATAAAATTAAAGCCGGGCTCCATGATATCCGAACTGGTACACTGTGCACGCAGCTCTTTTCCAGCTAAGCAAATAGCTAATATTGCTACCAGAAAAATTCTTAAAATCTTCATGATGAAACGGCCTTCAAGTCAAGATTGTCATAATGCAAAAAACCACTCAGAAGGTGGTTTTAAGCGTTACAATTTTAACTTAAGCTAGTGAAATTTTAACCTAAAGGCACTTTTTCGGAATTGCAGGCATTATTAAATAAAGTAGAAACGGTTATCAGTTATCAGTTAAAACCTCAAATTTTTATAAAGTAACACAAAAGCATAGAATGTAAAGTTTTTAAACCTTTGCAACATTTTCGAACTCGTAATATTCAACAACCTTCGGAATTGATCTGAATTTTATACAAATATTAAGAGCGAATTGAATTATTCAGAGAATTTGTTTCGATAATCAATAAAGCTTTCAGCTGTGAATTGGGTAAAGTCTAAAGGTAAAGTCATATTAGCCCGGACGAATATTCAAACTTGGTAATAATCTAATATTGATAGCCTTTTGACAAGAAAGCAACGATGTTGTATTAGAAATTTACAAATTTGAATTAGATAAATGCAATTTTAAACAAATTAGGCAGGGGTCAATTTTTGATTATTTTTATGGAGCGAAGCTTGAATCAGGGCATCGAAATGATATAAAACCAACGGAACAAAAAGGGCTATTCCTCCATAGTAGATATAGTTGGCGATCAGCAACATTGAAGGGCTGATATTTTTGAGATATCCAACTGAAAACTGACTAATTAGAAGGATTGAAGACAAGAAAAAGGTAATTGCAAGAATTAGAAGTATCCAGGCTTTCCGGAGGTTGAAACCATTTGAATTTACTTTGGATGGCCGGGGAACCAGCGAAATCTTTTGCATGATCAGGGCATCAAAATTCGGAGAAGTCGGTTTTAAAACACTTTTCCGGATCAAATCCCTGGTTTGTTTATCAATATTTTGTTGCTTCTTTTTCATCCGTTTATATTTTTTTAGGTTGCTGACATACAGAGCAATATAATCGTGCTCGTGTATGTCCTGAGTTTGCTCCGGTCCTACCGGCTTCATATTATTGATTTTACTTCATGCTTCAAATCTTCTTTTAAGAACGCATAAAACCTTTTTCGGGCTCGATGGAGAATGGTTTTAATGTTTGTATTTGAGAAGCCGGTTATTTCACGGATTTCCTTAAGGCTTCGCTCATCCAAATAAAAAAGTCTTAAGACCAGACAATCGTTGGGCAACAGTCTTTCCAGGCTTCTATTTATATAATATTTCTGCTCTTGTTCTGTCAGGCCGGATATGGATTCATTAATTTCCGAATATTCGATGTTATTCAATTCAGTAATATCTTCGGCATACTTAAATTCCTTTTTGCGAAGATGTTTCAGGCCTTCGTTGGTAACTATTTTGTACAACCAGGTTGAGAATTTAGAGCGCTGTTCAAATTTATCCAGGGACCTGTATGCTTTTAAAAATGCATCCTGGGTCACCTCCTCAGCGATAGGCGCATCTTTAACAATACTCATAGCAAGCGTATACGCCATATCCCGATATTTTTCAATGAAATATCGGAATGCATTTGCATCGCCTTCCAGAACTTTTTGAATGAGCTCAGATTCCATTCATCCCTCTAATCTGGCTGCTTGCTGTTGTACCAATGAAATACAATTAAGCTCGCTCCTCCAAACAATAATATCATTGAAAAATAAGATATTACCTGATTGATGGAAGAGATCTCTGTGAGTAAATACCCAAAGAATAATCCGATGGCTATTCCGACCAAAAACATACCGCTCTTCAAAGTGACGTTTCGAAAATCTTTCTTTTGATAAATTGTAGAAAGATCTACACCTTTTTCTATCAAGGCCATTTTTTCCTTATTCCTGGCCGCTGAGATGTATTTAATTGAAAGTACAATGGCTACAAAAAAACCAAGCGTCATAATGATTCCCGTAATCATTCCCATGATAGGGATAAAATCGTACATAGTATTTTACTTTTAGTTTACATTTGAAACACTGGTATGATCCTTTTCAGTCCGGGGAGGTTACACTTACTTTGATTTTTATTAAAATTAAAGGTAGTAAAATTTAAACCTGATCTAATCCGTATTTTGAATGAAAAAGAAAAAAGTAGTAATCATCCATACCAGCCTTGTTTCCTTCGATTACTTAAAAAGGCTGTTCGAACAAATTATACCTGAAGCGGATGTTTATAATATTGTAGATGATCGTCTGCTGGCTGAAGTAATGGAAAACAGCGCGGTAACGAATAGTATTATTCAAAGGATGAAAAACCACATTAATTCTGCAGAAAACTTAGGTGCGGACGCGATTTTAAGTCAGTGTTCATCCATGGGACCGGCCGTAGACATTCTTTCAAAATCCGTTCGAACGCCAATTCTTAAGATTGATTTGGCCATGGCAGAAAAGGCTGTGGCTATTGGTAAAAAGATTGCTGTAGTTGCCACGGTAGCCTCAACGGTGAAACCGAGCTGCCGGTTGATAAAAGAATCTGCAAAAAGAATCGGAAAGGATGTAGAAATATCCGAAGAGTTAGTTGACGGGGCATTGGACGTGCTGCTTTACCAGGGTTGTGAAGAGAAACATAACGAAATGGTTCTTCAAAAAATTAGATTTTTGGAAGGTAAATACGATGTGATTGTATTAGCGCAAGGCAGTATGACCAGGCTTTTGCCGTTGCTCAAAAACATAAAAACTCCTATTCTTACAAGCCCGGAACTGGGTGTAAGGAAAATGCGGAATTTATTAGGATTGGATTGAAACAATATCAGGTCAAGGGCCGGGTAGGTTGTTTGGCATGTCAAAAAAAACGGTGCGTGATTATAATAATAAAAAAACGTTTGCAAT
>JAKSDO010000256.1 GCA_022360055.1 Cytophagales bacterium
AAATTGCGTAAGCATATCAATCTCACTTCATGTATCCTCCGATTTTGAAAACAGTTGAAAACCTTTTTTAAAAAATAAACAAAGGCTGTTTTCTCATATACTAAAAAAGCTGTGGCCCTCAAATATTTACACCCTCATGTGCAACTGACCAGCGTAAAGATGTAAATATCTAATACTAATCTAGCGACAAAATTTATTATTTGTCAAGAAATATTTAAAATAAATTGATAGCATTGTTTGCACTCCTTTGAGATTTTAATCATATCCAACGTTACAAATTACCACTGGTTTAAGGCTATTTTAATTGCAGGTTTAAGTGTACCTCAAAAGATAACCTTTAAAGGCCCATTCTTACAATTTTATGACTGCATACCTAAGGTTAATAAATAGTCCGGATTAGTATTTTTTTTGTGCAATTTATTTTTCTTATGAAAGGGTTTAACGGATCCGTCTTAACACTCGGGGGATATACCAAAATTTTGGCCTGTGTGTATATTATTGGGTTAAATATGGATACATATAGGAAAGCACATCTAGTTGAACTTGTGCGAGCGGGAAAATCCAAATCAGCGCGGGATCAAGACAGCGTGTGGGACGGTCAGCCTTTAAAATGTTCGTTACAGGATCGAACAAAGATAATCCCCATCAAAGCGAAAGACGTTCCGATGTATTATTCTCGCCGATAAAGAAGGGCTGTTTTGGAACGCGTGTTTGGTGTTTCATGTGTCCTGCTACAGACGAAGAACTCCGACAGTTTTTTCATTATCAATAGTGTAAATGTAATTCAAGCTTGAATAAATAGGTTTGAGGTTTTATATGCTGTCCCTCGTCTCTGAAACGGAACCTAGTTCCGAATCGAAACCGGAAAAATTCCGCGATCTGGGAAACATAGCAAAAATTGCGGAAGTAACTTCCGCCTCAGACTTGTGGAAGTGAATTGGTTAAAGGCTGAACCGCTGCGAAACGCACTCCCCGATTAAAGTCATATTGGTCTGAGTTTTCTGCATTACAAAAGAACACACGGGCTAAAAGCTCACCCGGGCCGGGGCAGGAAACTTCTACAGCGGGGGAGCAAAGAAAAAATTCCGATCCCATTTCCGTATTTCTTCTTATTCAACGATTAATTCATCAATCATCATACTGCTTCGCCCTCCGGCCCGGTGATGACCTTCCGGAATGGGGTTTGGCGATCTGAGCTTCACCTTCAACGCCATTACTTCTGTCTGCTTAAAACTCAACACGTGGTCGATTTTGTTCCTGCCCTGGGTGTAGGAAATCTCCGTTTGGTCCAGCTTCCCCAAAACCGTAAAGTTTCGGCCGTCGGCAGACCCCAGTACAGTTACGGTCTCAGGGCTATAGATCCCTGAGATGGTAAATCGCAGGGCATTAAATTTTAGCCCCTTAACCGGTGTTGGCTGCCCAAAGGTCAACATGATCTCCGTTTCATTGGAAAATCGTTGGTAAGCGGGATCATCGTTGTTGAGCCTGCCGTAGGTAAGATCAGTGAGTTTCGGCACGGTTTGCATTTTGCCACGGATACGTGCTGTCACTTTTTCACCGGCCGCCTTGTGGATTGGGAATGAGAGCTTTGAGGTTTGCCCCACCGCTACGGTATCCTTAAATGCCCGGGCACTTACCTGCGCACTTGCATCAAGGGTAAAGGGCTCTGCATACCTGACAGATCCTGAAGTGGGTTCCGTTCCGTCAAGCGTATAATATATATCCAGTCCGTTGACCTCTGTTTTCATGCTTACTTCTATGGTTGATCCGTCGCCCTTATGATCGATCCACGGACTAAAGGCACTGACGGCATAGCGGACGTCCCGGGCATCCAAACGTCTGAACTGGATGTAAAGCCGGTCGGTAAAGTCGTTCCAATCTTTGTTCGTATGGGCGGTCCATCCACTTTCTGCAATGGCATAGAGTCTTGGGAAGGTCATATAGGTGAGCTTGCCCCAGTCGCTGATAGATTCGGTCCACATGTTGGCCTGTATCCCTTTAATGAGTTTTCCCTCTTCCGGTGTTAGTGTGTCCGGAATCACCTGATAGTTATACGAAGTGGATAGCAGGAGTTGCGAATAACCCAGGTTGGGTTCCAGGTCGTCATGGCCTTGTTTCAGATCGATGTAGGTATAGTTGCTTGGCGTCATGATGACCTCATGACCGGCTTTGGCAGCAATAATTCCACCTGCTTCTCCCCGCCAACTCATTACCGTTGCATTGGGCGCCAGGCCTCCTTCCAGTATTTCGTCCCATCCGATCATGATCCTGTCGCGCGCATTGATGATCTTTTCAATGCGTTTGATAAAGTAACTTTGCAGCTCTTCTTCGTTTTTCAGGCCTTCCGCTCTGATCCTTTGTTGTGCATGCGGATCTATCCGCCACTGACTTTTATTGCATTCATCCCCTCCGATATGTATATACTCAAAAGGAAATAGGTCCATGACCTCATTGAGCATTTTTTCGGCAAATTCGAAAGTCTCCTCCTTGCCGGGATTGTAGGTATTGTTGCCTGTCACCCCTCCTGTCGCGACATAAGGAGCGGCATTTACGCAACCTATTTCGGGGTAGGCGGCTATGGTGGCCTGGGCATGGCCGGGCATGTCTATTTCAGGGATGATCTCGATGTAGCGTTCTTTCGCATAGGCGATGATGTCTTTTACCTCTTCCTGGGTATAGAAGCCTCCATAAGTGGGGGTTTCCCCGGGTTGCTGTACCGGGCGGCCAAACCAATTTGAAATAGTTTCGTCGGTCGTATTATAATCCATACGCCATGCGCCCACTTCCGTGAGCTTCGGGTAGCTTTTGATCTCCAATCGCCAGCCCTGATCATCCGCCAGATGCCAATGGAAACGGTTGAGCTTGAGTTCGGCCATGAAGTCGATTACGTCCTTTACCTGTGCCGTATCGAAGAAGTGGCGGGATACGTCCAGCATGTAACCTCTCCAGCCGAATTCAGGGGCGTCTTTGATGCGTACTACAGGCACCCTCCAGACCACATTGGTTTGTTTTTTCCCCGAATCGAAGGAAGCGGGAAGCAATTGTTTCAGCGACCGGAAGGCGTAGAAGAAGCCTGCGCCGGAAGAAGCTTTGAGCTCGATGCCGGAGGAGCTCACATTGAGATGGTAACTTTCTTCAGCCAAACTTGCATCGCTCACCAATTGAATGTTGCCGCCATCGGAGACAGAAACAGTCGGTTTCCATCCGGATACCGCCTCAAACCGATCGAAGAAGCGCCGGGCGAGATCGGCATGTTCTTCATTTTCTGCCGATACCCTGGTAGCTGAGTTAATTTCAAAATAGCCCTCTCCAACCGTGAGTTCGGCCGGTTTGGGGATGATGGCTACGATTCCCGTTTGCGGGTTCTTGGTCGTGCAGGCTCCTATTATGAGCGTGGACAGGATGCAGGACAATAAATTTCTTTTCATCTTTATTTCTATAACTTGATCTTCATTTTACCCGGGCCTCAAATGGTCCGTCCACACTATTGCTAAGCCAAATCAATTTGAGCTTGTGCAGTGTGTTGATGCGTGTGGTTACAGATAACCCGACCGGTTCGTTTCATTCGGGTAATAGTTTGTGCTATTTTTTTTCTACTGTCATCGGACTAAAAGTAAATATTGAGAAAACATAGCTTTTTTGCGCTTATTAAGGCATTTTTTTTAAATTCTTAAAAACACCCACTACTTTTTACAGGCATAAAATCTCACTGTAAAACATTGATTATAAAGGTCAATCCCTCTACCCCCTTCTCCAAGGGGGAATTAGTCGAATGGCAGTATTTTTTTATTTTTGAAAAATCATCGGTCGCAGAAAAAATATACATGCTCCGCTCCCGCTTTAATACCAATGTAAAAAACGATCCAAATTTAGTGTATCGGATGCATCTCTCCTAGTGTACTGATTATCAAATTCAATCTTATCAATCCTTCTGCTAACGGAAACTGAATGAGCAGGCGCTTTTCCAATCTGTCCCGCACGGTCAAGAGGGAAAAGGAAGCAGCCGGATACAAATGACTCCCAATCACTTTGCCCGAAATGACAAAAAAAGAGAAGCAAGAATACTTCTCCTTTTTTACAATCATCTATAACTTTTAAGAAGCTTTATTCCCACCCGGGATTTTGTACCAAGTTTGAATTTAGCACGAGCTCCTCAATGGGCAATGGCAATAAATACAATCTGTCATTCCATATGCGATCTCCTCTGCCCGGATAAACCTGTATCAATCTATCTTCAGTTAAAGTGACATTATCCATTTCACTCCCGTATTTTTCTTCTATATCGGGATGTACTTTCATTCCGAGCATTGTCTTTGGATTTTCAGTTAAGGCACCTGCTTTCCATCGGACCAAATCATCCCAACGGAATCCGTCTCCGGCCAACTCGACTCTTCGCTCCCTTCTTATTTCGTGTAATAGTGGCGATACTTCATAGTCATAATCCGGCCAATTTGAATCTAAAAATCCTACATCAACAGTTAAATGAGGCATCCCAACCCGGTCTCTCAACCTGTTTATTGAGATATCCAAATCTTGTTGAGCAGCTTCTCCCAGTTCCACAGAAGCTTCGCCATAGATCAACAATACCTCGGAATACCTAAATACAAACCAATCGATGGTGGATTGATTTGCATTCCATTCTGCGGGATCGGGTGAATGATATTTCATCATGTAGTATCCGGTCGTACAAAAACTGGGATTAATCACGGGCAATTCATTAATGATGATCGCACCGGAATCTTCTATTTTGAATGGCAACTCTTTATTATCAATCGATTGACGCAATCTTGGATCCCTGCCGGTTAATTCCATCTCTAATGAATCATCTCCCAAATACAAAGGGCTTTGATCTATTGGCAACCCATCCTTGCACAAGTATGATTCAATCAAATCTTTGGAAAAACCGGTAAATGACTCTTCCATTTGACGTGTCGCATTATGCATTTGGATATCCTTAATATATGACCTGTACATGATTGCCTCACTACTTCCTGACAGGTCTTGCTGGATAAACAGATTATAATAATCCATTTCAGGATCGCCCGTTGTATATAGATCGTAATTGCCTGAAGATATAATATCGCCGGCAGCAGATTTGGCTTCATTAAGTAACCCTTCGAAATTACCCATTCCATGATACTTTCTAAACGTACCTTCGTGCAGACATACTCTTGCTTTAAATGCCCTCCCGGCGTCTTTGTGCAATCTGCCGATTTGTGCTCTATCTTTTTCATACAAATTGGCAATCGCATAATCCAAATCCGCGAGAATAGAGTCAATTACCACGATCCTAGAATCACGCGATCCATATAAGGTTTCTGTATCGTCCGTTCCCAAATCACTGTTTAACCAGGGGACATCGCCAAATTGCTTGATTTTATTAAAGTATTCCCAAGCCCTGAAAAAACGAACTTCTCCCACATAAGAATTTATCAAATCTGTGTTCCCCTGTACAGATGAATATCGAGTCAAAAAGTAATTACAAGCGCGGATTTCACTCCAATCACCGCTTGACCAACCACCTCCTGATGACGGAACAACATACTCATCAAATAGGTATGTATCGGGATTATTAGGCACTTGATTGTCGCTTTGATTGTCTAAACCTCTGGCAAATCCACTAGGTAAATTTCGATAGAAACGATTGGCATATGCCTCCAGATCACTTTCTTTCGCCCAGAAAGATTCATCGCTCAGTGCATCAAGCGGGACTCTATCCATAAAATCATCATCGCATGAATACAAAGCGAATAAAGATGAGATTATGGTTATTAAATATGTTTTTTTCATGTCTATGGATTTTAATTTTCATTTGATAAAACAGACTCTTTAATTGACCTTAATCATTATTTGATAAAATGCACAAAGGTCTTTTTGTTCCTATGTGAATCTTACAGCGTAATATTAAGCCCCAAAGAGAGGGTACGATATAACGGGTAGGTCCGAGCATCCAGTATTTCCGGATCATATGCATCCAATATGCCACTGTGTTCCCAGAGGTTTTCCCCTGTAAAATAAATCCTTACATTCTGGATGTTCCATTTTCCAATCAGGGATTGAGGGATATTATATCCGATTGTCAATTGTTTCAATCTTATGTATGAAGCATCCTGTAAATATCTTGTTTGAGTTTGATAATTACCTCCATGCCCGAATCGTGGGCGAAACCAATACGCATCAGTATTTTCTTCCGTCCAGTAATCAAGACTGTGCTGCTGTGGTACCATCCACTGATTCGTCAAGCCCCAGAAATAATTTCCTCCCGGCATGTAGTCTCGTTTACCGATTCCCTGGAAAAATACAAGAAAACTGAAATTCCTCCAGTCGAAACCTCCGCGGATACCGTATGAATATCGAGGTGTTGAATTACCTATTATACTCAAATCACCGTGATCGTCGAGTGTGTTTTCACCCCAATCAATTTTGCCATCCTCATTTATATCCCTGTAACGCACATCCCCAGGTGTCCATTGACCTCCCCACAATCTACTTTGATCTGGAGCATTTAACACTTCCTCCTCTGTTTGGAAAAGCTTCTCAGTCGTATATCCCCAAATTTCATCAAACTTTCTTCCCACATAGTATCTGTTCAATAAACCCTCCGGGTTGTCAAATTTTGTGATTTCCGTTTGATAGTCGGATAATACTACGCTAAAATGATAGTTGAAATCATTATTTATTCCATCTTCCCATGACATAGACAACTCCCATCCTTTAGTCGTAAGGTCGGCAGCATTTTCCCTGGGGACAGAAGTCCCCAAAATTGCCGGCAGAGGCTGACCAGACGTCAACATATCTTCAGTATTACGAGCGTACCAGTCAAATGTGGTTTTTAATCGATTCTCAAACAACCCAAGATCCAAGCCAAAGTTTAACTGACTTACGGTTTCCCATGTGAGGCTTGCACTAACCAAGCCGGAAGGATGGATTGCTACTGGCTGTTGGCCATTTATTATATAACCACTTTGAGAGCTCGATCCTAATGTGGCAATGTAAGGATAGTTTTCATCCACATTTTGATTACCCAAAAAACCATAGGAAGCTCTAATTTTTAAGTCGTCAACTACAGAAGAAAAGGATTCGAAAAAACCTTCATTAGAAACCCTCCAGCCTACTGATCCAGAAGGAAAAAATTTAAAACGGTCTTCGGAAGGAAATTTCGAAGATCCATCATAGCGGCCATTCAGCTCAACCAAATACTTATCGTCAAAGATATAGTTCAATCGATAAAAAACACCTCTTATGGCCCACTCACTTTCGCTGAAATTAACAAATTGTTCTCCAATGGCCTGATTTAATGCTCCGAAATCATTGTTTATGAGATTATTTCTCGATGATGAAAACCATCTATTGTGTTTGTATTCCTGGTTAAAACCAACCATGACCTTAAAATAATGTCTGTCTTTTGTCTTTTCATATTGCCCCCATAAGTTAAGTGCACTGTAATAATCGTCCGCCTGGTCCAATCCTACAGAGCTGGGTTTTGTCCAGGGATACAATGTAGTTACATCCGGATTTGCATAATGCTCTACAATCTCTTTTCGATGAGCCTTATGAACATTACTATAGAAATTAGTAGTGTAATCCAGGTTTATCAACAGGTCGTCAACAGGTTTTAATTGAAGGGCTCCGCTAAGCCAGAAATCGTTTATTTTCCTGTTTCTGGTACCGCTCAACTCGCCCATAGCAGCCATATTTGTCCAGCTTCCTTGTCCTGAAAAATTGCCGTCAGGATGATATACGGGCATTAAAGGGCGTAAATCACCTGAAATAAAACCAAAATCCTCTCCGTTTGACCAGATGTTTGCATAAGGCGAGTTTTTTTCAGTGTAGTTGTAAATCGTTTTGGCAGAAAAAGTCAACCAATCCGTAACATCCGTACTTATGCTGATGTTTGCATTATACCTATTAAAAACTTCATCAAAATATGTCAAAAAACCTCCTTGATCTAACAATCCTATTGAGGCATAATAAGAGGTTTTTTCAGTCCCTCCATTCAGACTCAGGGCATGCTGTTGTACTGATGCGTAATCATCATAAATGACATCGATCCAATCAGTATTACCACTATATAAGTATCTGTCAGAGTTATTAGGATCGATAAATACGGCGTTTTCGGGAATCGGATTTGACAAATAATTCTTGACGTGGTTTACATATTCATCATTAAAATAAGCGCCAGCCCCACTATTCAGATTGGCCGTGTTCATCATGTTCACATAATCGAGCGAATTAACATATTCCGGTAACCTTGTAGGCCTGTTAAATGCCATATTCCCATTATACGTAAGGCTCATTTTCTGTTGTTTTTTACCACTTTTTGTGGTAATAAGTATAACTCCATACGGGGCTCTGGCGCCATAGACTGCCGCAGATGCCGCATCCTTTAACACGGATATACTTTCTATATCGCCCGGATTAATCAGATTGGGATCCATTTGCACACCATCTACCAAAACAAGCGGATTTCCGCCATTTATTGAGGTCCCTCCACGAACATTAAATGTAGCTCCCTTGCCCGGAGCGCCATTCGGCATATTGATGTTAAGGTTAGGAATTACACCTTGAAGACCCTGTCCAAGATTTGTAATAGGCCTTGATTCCAACACTTCTGAGTCCACAGATTCAACAGCACCTGTAAGATTCACCTTTTTCTGAGTACCATAGCCGATCACAACAATTTCTTCCAGGGCTTTAATATCCGGAACCATCGAAACATCAATGACCGACTGGTTTCCAACCATTATTTCTTCCTGTATGTAGCCCACTGAACTGAATATGAGCACTGCACCTTCATCCGGAACCTCCAGGGAATAGTCGCCATTTATATCGGTTACGGTGCCGATCGAAGTTCCTTTCAAAATCACGTTTACCCCCGGAAGACCTTCTCCGCTTTCATCAATTACCTTGCCGGCAACCTGACGTTCCGCATGCAAGCTATAAACTTCGACAACTTTCTCTGACCTGGGAGATCTCTGACTTACAATAATATCCTGATCGACCCTCTTAAACTGAAGACCGGTCTTTTGAGAAATACGTCTTAGGATATCGCCAAGCGACATGTGATCCGCATTAAGATTGATCTTCTTTTTCTTTTCCAGTAAGTTGTTACTGTATATAAAATCAAAATCCGTTTCATTGCTGATCTGCTTAAAAACTTCTTCGATTTCGTTGTGCTCTATATGTAAAGTGAGATAGATCTGCTCGACACTTTTAGTTTGGGCGCTTCCTTTTTCTGCTATTAATAATGAAAAGCAAAAACATTGAATAATAATTCCAAATACGGCGTATTTAGACATCATGATGATTTGCTTAAGTATGTTTGAATTCATAATTTTAAAATGATTTGTAATAATTTATTTCAAATTGTTTTCCTGGAGTATTGCTCAGAGTGTCTGCAAACTTTCTTTTGCATTACTTCAGGATTTTTTTAAGCCTTCTTCAGCTCGTGTCGTTTAATTTTCCCATATTATTTCAGTTTAAGTTTTACTTTATCATTTTCCAGTTCAAAGTTTATATCGGAGGTGTATGAAATGGTTTTTAATACATATTCCAGGCTATTGTTTTCAAACCTTCCCGTATATCTTTTATCCATCATTTTAGCCTCGTGCTCGATTTCAATATCGACGCCATACCACTGGCGGAGCTTCTCGGAAATCTCTTTGATCCCCGCATTATTAAATATGATGATGCCGTCTTTCCAACCTGCGATCTCTTCCAGGTCGAAGGTGGACGTATTCAAAATTCTATCCTGCCGCCCGAATATCGCCATATAGTTAGGAGTAAGGTATACCGTTTGCTCATTTTCATTCGCTGCATAGGCCTTTGTCTGAACTTTTACCTTCCCCGAGACTACGGCTACTTTGATATTATCGGAGTTGGCATATGCGCTGATGTTAAAAGAGGTGCCGAGCACCATAGTGGAAACATCACCCGTACGCACAATAAACGGACGCGTAATATCTCGCTCAACCTCAAAAAACGCCTCTCCTTCCAGGATGACATCCCGCGAGTCGCTCCCAAATGTTTTTGAATAGCGTATTTTGCTGTCCGAATTCAATTTTACCTTAGAGCCGTCCGGTAACTTGATTGTTGATTTTCTTCCAATGGGATTTGATTTCTCTATCAAACTGATCTTCTCGATTTCTTCGGTTTGGCTGCTTTCAAAATAGAAAGCATAAGCAACCATGAAGATCAACGCTATACTCGCCGCAACCTTTAGGATTAGTCTTGCTGCATAGATACTCCTATCCCTGTTTTTAACTTTTTCGACATATGTATCTGTTACTGAATCATTCATTTTCTCCAAAAGCGCTTCATCGTTGTTTTCTTGAAGTACTTGTTGAATGAACCGTCTCTTGCTTTTAACTTCTTCAGGAATATTTGATGACGCGTTATCCCAGGAAACTTTCATGATTGCAGTAGCCGCTTCCTTATTGTCCGGATTTGACAGCCAATCATATACATATTCCATTTCCTCTTTGGAACATGTGCCGTCGAAAAACTTCTTAAGTAATCCCTTATCCATTTTAAATCTATTACCATTAAATACACCATAAAGCAGGCCATCCCCCACGATGTATCAAAATAATAGTAAAATTCCCGGATTTAGGGCTTGAATGGTTTGCTCCCGTTCATCAAAAAATAAAAGCAAGAATCAAATAGGTGTAGTTTATATAGGTTCTTAGATATTTGAGCGCCTTGCCTATCTGGTTTTCGACAGTTTTTTCAGAAATTCCCAGTTCTTGTGCTATTTGTTGATTTGACATGTGTTGCATCCTGCTCATCCTGAATATTCTCTGACGCCTGGAAGGTAAGCCCTCGATAACTCTGGCCAGAAACAACTGCATATCCTCCATTAACAAAGCCTGGTCTGTTGCAAAACCATCAGCCACATCGGTTCTTAGATCTACCGACACAAGGCTTTTTCTCGCTTTATCCCGGATCTTATTGAGCAAATGATTTTTGGTAATTCTGAATAAATATCCTTCAAGCGAATAGTCATCTTCTAACTTGCTCCTGTTCTGCCATATTTTTAACAATACATCTTGTACTGCTTCTTCAGCATCTTCCCTGGACTTTAAAAAGGAATAGGACATATTATACAACTTCCCTCCATAGCAATCAAAGAGGTAATCCAACCCCGTCGGATCACTTTTTTGCAAAAGTTTTATAATATGTTGGTCTCGTGAAATGATATTTAAATATAAAACATAAATTTTATTAGTGTTACGTAAAAAGTAAAGTGTCATTTCGCGAAGCGGAGAAATCTGGTTTAATCAATATCGGGTTACCACTAATACGCCAGATCTCTCCTGACGTACTAATGAACAATATCTGCAAAGGTCGGATGATCAACAACGATCGACATTCCCAAGTCCTTTGCTTTTTTCTCAATACTTTTAATCCCTCGTCTCTGAGACGGAACTTGGCTCCGAATCGAAACCGGGAAAACTCCGCTGATTGGGAAAACGTAGAAAAAATCGCGGAAGTAACTTCCGCTTCAGTCTTAATGGCCCTGGATCCTTCCTTGCAACAAGTAGCCTAATTTCATACAAACCAATTTCTGTGTCATGTATTCACTCCCGTCCTCCGTATATATTAGGTAACCAATGAAACCTGTCAACTACATGATGTATAATCCTACCTGATCCAACAGGTGGCTCAAGGGTTCTTTGGTTTTCATAGCTCAGTTTGGTATCAAATTTCAATCTATCGGTAATGTTAAAACCATAGTTAAGCCTCATATTCACACGGCGTGATTCATCCCAGGCATCTTTGAGAATACCATCGGCATGGTAGTACCCAAATGATGCTAAATAATCCGAATTGTCTCCTCCTCCGGTAACACTAAGATTGTGATTTTGCTGCAATCCGGTATTATCGTAAACTTCACCTTCCCAATCTGCCATTCGGAAAAACAATCGAGCAGGGTCCTGCTCTCCCCATCGTGCCTCCGCATCAGCACTTCCGTCAAGTATTTTTTGATACCTCACAGGATCGGCCCAATCAGATGTTCCTCCGGTTGCAGCTACGGCCTCAATATCCATATCAGCAAATTGCTTTTCAATCGCCCAGGCCGGCAATATTATGCACCGTTTATCCTACGAATCCTCATCCAATGAATCAATCGATATTTTATAGAATTGAGCTTCTGCGGACACCTCAATCACTGAACCAAAGTACCTGTGTCCGGGTAAAATTCAA
>JAKSDO010000019.1 GCA_022360055.1 Cytophagales bacterium
TGACGTAATCTTGTGTATTTATTTGATTTACAGATTTTTATAAAAACACGTCATCGGTAGGCTCCTACCTTGTCATCTCGACGTCAGGAGAGATCGGGCTTATTCGTGGTGGCCCGTTGTCGATTGAACCGGATTTCTCACTACGAAATGACACTTTTTACTCAACACGACATGCACCATGAAACGAACGGATGTAGATATTAAAGTTTTGATTCGGGAACCAATGCGCTGCTTATTTCATTTAATAATTAGATCGAAACTTCTTGCTATGGCAAATGCTCTTGAAACAGTTCCAAATATTGGAAAAACATTGGCAATCAGATTATCCCAGGTTGGTATAGATTGCAGGGAAAAACTTTTATCGATTGGTGCTGAAGACACTTTTATCAAAATTAAAACCATCGACAAGCACGCTTGTCTGAATATGCTTTATGCACTTGAAGGAGCAATACAAGGCATTCGATGGCACAAATTAAGTGAGGATCGGAAACGGGAGTTGAGGGAATTTTACAATATGTTGAACTGAAAGGGCGGTTCCGGATTGTACATCCGGAATAGCGTGCCAATAGCACGTCATATCCCACCGAATTCTTAAAGCCACTACAATTTCATTTGGTAAATACCAGGGTTTGTTGCATATTAAATTCAATAGAACGTTATTGCTATTGAACAAATCCGATCTACCATGCCAGTAAACAAATTTGACCAGGCGATACAACTATTTGACGAATATAACAGCAGGGATCCAAAATCCACACAGATTGAAGGGAAACGGATTCCGGAGAATTTATTGTATGGAAGGCGCATGACCGAAAGACTTTTGGATTTCGAACCAGACGCTTCGGAACACCTCCGGCTCGCTGCGCGAAGTCAACATATTGGAAGATGGGAAATCCCCAGGAAGAATTATCCGATGGATCGAAAAGGGTATTTGCAGTGGCGCAGTCAACTGAAGATCCATCATGCAAAGTTGGCAGCGTCAATTCTGGAAAAAGTCGGATATGATGAAGTCATGATCGGCAAGGTCAAAGAGCTACTGGTAAAAAAAGGGCTCAAGCAAAATCCGGAAACCCAAACCTTGGAAAACGTCATTTGCCTGGTCTTTTTGGAATATTATTTTGATGATTTTTCCGAAGGGCATGAGGAAGAGAAACTCGTCGGTATTCTTCAAAAAACCATCGCCAAGATGTCCGATAAAGGCGTTGAGGCAGCTTTACGGCTTCCGCTGTCCGGTAAAGCCGGAAACTTGATTGCAAAAGCGTGTGACTGACCGTAATTCAGGTTGGGCAGAGCTGATATTTTTTACGCGAATGATCAACTATAATCTTTGATTCACGTTCGAATTTTCAGGGGTCAACTACACAATACCTTTCACAAATTCTTTAACAATTATGGGTCAAAAAATCGGGAATATCCCGGAACCAAAATATAAACGCATCATTGTTGTCGGAGGAGGTTTTGCGGGCTTGAAACTGGCACGTGAGCTTTCCAACACCAAATATCAAGTTGTTCTTATCGATAAGAACAATTTCCATCAGTTCCAGCCGCTGTTTTATCAGGTCGCAACTGCCGGGTTGGAACCTAGTGCGATTTCATTTCCTTTCAGAAAGATTTTTCAAAACAAAAAGAATGTTCATTTCCGCATTGGTAAATTGAAATCCGTCGATCCGGAAGAAAAAATCATCCGGACTTCCATAGGACAGCTCAAGTATAATTACCTGCTTCTCTGCACCGGAGCCAATACGAATTATTTTGGACTGAAGAATGTAGAAGAAAACGCTCTGGGTATGAAAACTACCGGTGAGGCATTGACGATTCGAAATACAATACTAAGCAATTTCGAGCGTGCGTTAAACACCAATAATGAAAACGAACAAAAAGCCTATCTCAATATTGTGATTGTAGGCGGCGGACCAACCGGTGTGGAACTGGCTGGCGCCATAGCTGAGATGAAAAAATATGTCTTACCCAAAGACTATCCGGAACTGGATTTCAACCGGATGAAAATTTACCTGTTTGAGGCAGCTTCTGATGTGCTTTCTACCATGTCGGGATTTTCTTCGGACAAATCGCACCGATACCTCAAAAAACTGGGCGTTGTCGTACGAACGAAAACGGCGGTAAAAGATTATGACGGATGCACCGTGTATTTGGAAAGTGAAGAAATACCATCCAAAACATTGCTGTGGGCGGCCGGAGTACACTCGAAGAAAATCAAAGGATTGCCCGATGAAATCTATGCCAACGGAGGGAGGATCAAAGTCGACCGGTTCAATCACGTCGACGGACTTGAAGGCATTTTTGTTTTGGGCGATGCCGCTTATATGGAAGAAGAAAAATACCCTCGCGGACATCCGCAAGTTGCCCAGGTTGCCTTGCAGCAGGCCGCAAATTTTGTAAAAAACCTAAGACGTTTTGAAAAAAGAAAACCACCTTTGAAATTTAAATACAGGGATCTCGGATCCCTGGCAACCATCGGAAGAAACCTCGCAGTCGCCGATTTGCCGTTTATGAAATTTAAAGGGACTGTTGCCTGGGTCATCTGGCTTTTTGTACACCTGATGTCTATCCTGGGGGTCAAAAACAGATTGTTTATTTTTCTTAACTGGGCATGGAATTATATGACCTTTGATCAGACACTCAGATTATTGTTAAAGCCAATACCAAAAGTAAAGGATAGATCAAAAGAACCTGTATGAGATTCTTTCCGCTTCCTATCCGTCCATGTATGGGATTCATCAGTTTCTGCGAGATAAAATAAAATCGATAAAAATGACAATAAGAATATACATCCAGAGAATTGGTGTGACCGCAATGCTGTGTTAAACCTGCCCGGCCTTCATGCCGCATCCAGACCTGAATAACAATAGAAAAGCAAATGAAATAATAACTGCTCAATCCCCTTCAATCTCCCTCAATCCCATTCAATCCCCTTCAATCTCCTTCAATCTCCTTCAATCTAATTCAAGTAATCTACCTAATCCTCTCAATCTCTTATCCGTCCGTTTAGTAGAATCAGAAAGATAATTTGACTAATTTAAGCCCTCGACACCTAAAATCAATGACAATGAAATCACACGAAATCGATTATGAAA
>JAKSDO010000214.1 GCA_022360055.1 Cytophagales bacterium
GTTTGTAGTAAAGGATATAATCAGCACGTTTTCTTTTTCCCCTGGCCGTTAATTTTCCTCGCACGAAGATTTTTCCATCGGTGAAACTAACTTCTTCCAAAAGCTGTGTCATCTTATCCCAACCAGCTTTTACAATTGCTGGTGTAATAAACTTCGTACAAATATCCCTTTCAGAGAGATCTTTTTTTGATTGCATTTGGGTAAAAAATGAAATCGATTATAACTAAAAAGCAAAGATGCTGAATTTCCGACATTATGACTGGAAATGCAAACTACGCCAAAATAAGGACATATTAGTTTTAGTAGTAATGAGAACATTGAATATTGTACAACCCACATAACGCCTTTATGGTATAAGGGCTTTTCGTTGTTAGCTGGCTATTAGGTTTGGCAGGACGATTTTAAACGTCGTACCCTCGCCATACGCACTTGTAATATTTATCTGACCGTTTAATTTTTTTATCGCCTGATATACGATGTAAAGGCCAATTCCCGAGCCGTCGGAAATTTCGGTTGCGCGATAAAACATGCTGAACACATGACCCAAATGGTTTTTTTCAATTCCAATACCATTATCCTTAATTTCAATTTTTGCTTCATTTGGCTTAATCCGGATATTGATTTGAATTATTGAGGTTTCCTTTTCCTTATCCTGATATTTGATCGCGTTGGAAATTATATTTCTGAAAATCTCAAATATCCTTACAGAGTCGTTATGGAATTTTCCGGAAGAAATATGAATCTCTTTTTCAAGAGCTTCAATGCCGGACAAATAGTTCAATTCTGTAAAACATTGATTAATTATTACTTCAAAATCAATGTCATCCACTATTGGTGTAGTGTTGAGATTTCTGGAATGACTTAACACGTTCCGAATAAAATGATCTAATTTATCAATGCTATCTTCAATTTTTGATAGATACAATTCCGAATCGTTGCCATATTTGGCCAGATTCAGCAATCCTTTCACCGAGGCTAACGGTGCCCTCAGGTCATGGGACACCTTGTACACGAAGTGGTTGAGTTCTGAATTCCTGTCCTGCAGTTCCTTTTGTGTTTTTATGAGTTTTGAAATATTTTCGAAAGAGATTCCGATGCAGTTGTTTGGTAAGGGGAACGCTTTGAGAGACAGATGAAGGTTTCCCGTTTTTTTATCATAGTATTCAACTGAATCGAAGGTTGCAGGCTGCCGGGTTCGAATTACTTCAGCGTATTTTTTTACCAATCCCAATTTTCTGAACGAAGGGAAACATTCGTCAATCGTTTTCCCGAGGATATCCTGAATTTCAAGGCCGGTGATACTTGTAGAAGAGGGGTTTGCCGCAATTAACCTCAACGTGCGGTCATCCTCAATATTTTCCAAATGGTACAAATAGATACCGGACCCGATGTTGTTTAAAATATCAGCAGCTTGCTGAAGTTTTTCATCATTTTTTTTGCGTTGGGTAATATCCCTTGAGACACCTGTAAAGAATTCAATTTCTTTTGATTCCGTAAATAGCGCATTCGCCTGTACTTCGAAGGTTATAATCGAATTATTTCTATGGACAAAATCCACCTCCAGTTTGGCCGAAGCATGAAAGCCTGATTTTTCATCAACGTTGTCGGCAATTTTCCTTAAAGTTTCAAAGATTATTTTTTTTGAATCCTCAGTTAAAAGGAACGTTACATGCTTGCCAATGAATGCATCGGAAGTATAACCAAGCAATCGGATTACGGACGGACTTATGTAGGTGTAGTTGAGATTTCTGTCGATGGTCCAAACTAAGTCATTGGTGTGGTCGGCAAAGAGCTTTAATTTTTCTTCTTTTTCCTTCAGCTCTTTTTCAGCTCTTTTTTGAAAACTTAAATCTCTAACAATAGCAACCCGGACATCCTGTCCTTTATATCGATACATTTTTCCTTCGATTTCAACCGGAATTCTTGAGCCGTCTTTTCTAACTACTGTTGCTTCATACGGTTTGTCGTATCCCGACATCATATTGTTCCTTAAAACATCCAAAGTCTCCGGAGCGCTGAATACCGTTCCAAATTTTCCAATGATCTCATCCCGGTCATAGCCTAAAATTTTTGAGGCCGCTTCATTGCATTCTACGATATATCCTTTTTCAGTAAAGAATATTGCTTCATTGGCAACTTCAGAGAGTGCCTTATTTTTAGTTTCGCTTTCTACCAAAGCCAGTTCAATCGCTTTTTGTCTGTCAATATCTTCGGTATAAGCAACAAAGATTTTGTCCGTAATCTTTATGATTTTTACAGACATGAAAAATTCATCCCCGTTCCTGTTCCGAAATAATATTTCTACGCCGGTACTTTTCTTTTTTTTAAGCTCATTAAAAGTCGCCGCACTTTGACCCGGGCCGGAGAGGGCCATGACATCCTTGACGTTCAAGCGTAAAAGTTCGTTTTTTGAGTACCCTAGCTGGGATACGGCAACTTTGTTTATGTCGAGATATTTGCCGTTTTCATCTAAAATGAATATCCCGTACGGAGAGTTGTCGAAAAGATCAAATTGATTTTTTTTTGACAGCTTTGCACGCTTTCCGGAGAGATTTGACTTTAATCTGGAAAGGCTTTCCGCCAAATGTGTGTCTGACCGGTACCTTTGAATCAAGGAATCGATGTAGTGTAACTCAGAAGAAATATTGTCCGGGCCATTTTCTTTGTTACTCATTTTATGCTGCTGATAAATGCACTGAAAGGGCTGAATCCTTTCGGTAAATATAGAAAATAAATGGGTGCTAAATGCGGTCGGAGGGAAGTAATCCTAAGATCTGCACATCCACATGAAAAATGAAAGGAATATTTGGGTGTATTATTTATTACCCGTTCTTTGTTCCAAGAGCACGAATTACGGATGCCTCTCCCAAATGATATCGGCCTTCTTTCAATTGGACGGTATACTCCGATAATAATGAAAAACGGATATTTGGGAAGAGGGATTTTATTTCGTCCGCGCTGTACAGAAGCCCGAAATCTTTCGGCCCGCCGGAGGATTTTCCAAGTTGGTTCTTGCTGAACACTTCTATAAGTAAATGACCTCCGGGAGCCAAGGCGTTTTCAAGTTTTTTAAAAAGTACTTTTCTTTCCTCTCCTGCAAAATGAGCAAATATTAATGCAATGACGTCGTAAGGATCATTGCTTCGAAAATCGGAAGCATTAAGAAGATGGTATTCAATCCGAACATTATTTTCTTTCGCCAATTTTATGGCTTTGCTCTTTCCTTCTTCACTGAAGTCAAATGCGACCACCTTCCATCCTTTTTTTGCGGCATAAACTGCATTTCGCCCTTCCCCTTCTGCCGGAAGCAGAACTTTTCCCTTACCTAGCTTCGACAAGTGCTCGGCAAAGAAAGCATTCGGCGACTTTCCATAGATAAAATCTTCCTGACCAAATCGCTCATTCCAAAAATCTTTCATGATTATTCTTTAAAAATAAATATTTGAGGATTGCCCTTTTGTTTAATAAAACCGCGAAACATTCCGTTGGAATTAAAAGACATCATAACATTTCCTTTGGCATCAAGACCAATTACTCCCCCCACTCCTCCAAGCTCGGCCAATTTTTCATGAATTACCAAATCGGCAGCTTCCTGAATGCTCAGTCCCGTATATTCCATCAAGGCGGATATATCATAAGCTACCACACCTCGAATGAAATACTCTCCATGTCCGGTAGCGCTGATTCCGCAAGTTTTATTATTGGCATAGGTTCCGGCTCCTATAATTGGCGAATCTCCAACTCTGCCATATTTCTTATTTGTCATTCCACCGGTAGAAGTTCCCGCTACCATATTTCCGGATTTGTCGAGAGCGACGGCACCAACCGTTCCGAATTTATATCGGTGGTTTTTAATAAATTGATTCCCCTGATCCGTGGATTCCCTTTCCTTGATTTGCATGAGTTGCATATGTCTTCTTTCGGTATAAAAATAGCTGGCATCAACAATTTCCAAACCTCTCATTTTTGCAAATGCCTCGGCTCCGTCTCCGGTCATCATCACATGCGGAGAATAATTCATGACGTCTATTGCAGCGTTTATGGGATTTTTAATCTGTTTTACCCCGGCCACTGCGCCAGCGTTCAGGGTGCTGCCATCCATGATCGAAGCATCCATTTCATTTGTCCCGGCATTGGTAAATACAGCTCCTTTTCCGGCATTAAAAAGAGGCGAATCCTCCATGATATTAATAGCTTTTTTTACCGCTTCCTGACTTGTGCCTCCGTCGAGTAAAATTTCATATCCGGAAATTAAAGCCTCATACAATTTTTCCCTGTACAATCCCTCCAGGGAATCGGATAGGTTTTCCCGATAAATATTTCCAGATCCACCGTGGATAACCAATGCGATATCCTGGGCATAGGAAACAGGATTGAACACGGACAATAGAAGAATTATCAGACTGTTTCGCATCATTTGAAATTATTGATCAATTTTTAACAAAAACTGCAACCCAAAGACTACCTTTTCCATACTTAAAGGTAGAGCAGGACATATTTAAAAAACTAAAATTAGAATTTTTTTTGTTTAAAAATCTTATTCTATTTTTGGGAGCTAATTTAATGTTTGCGTTTATCCTAAACAGGATTGTCATGGGAAAAGAAGAAAAACAAGGTTACTCGGCATCTGAACTCCAGGAGTTTGAAGAGTTAATCAACCTAAAACTTACAAAGGCAAGAAAAGAATTGCACAATCTTAAGTCAACGCTGAGCAAAGATGACGACAGCGGGACCGATGCATCTTCAGCATATGCCAAAATCCTGGAAGATGGAGCAGACACAGCAGAAAAAGAAAGCTTGAGTCAGCTCGCTGCAAGGCAGCAAAAATTCATTAACAACCTGGAAAATGCATTGATCCGAATTAAAAACGGAACCTATGGCGTATGTGTCGATACCGGCAAACTCATTCCGAAAGAAAGATTGAGGGCGGTACCGCATACAATGCACAGCATTGAAGCAAAACTCAACAGAAAATAAATTGGATTTTCTTAAGAATCATGTAGAAGCTCTGATTTTTTGTTCGGCCCAGCCGATAAAGGAAAGCGAAATTCAATCTTGCTTGTCTGAAATGTTTGATGCCGATGTGCCCAATGAAGATGTCTCATCGGCCATCCAGCAACTTCAAAAAAAATATAGTTCGGAAGATTTTTCCATAGAAATAGCCAATGTTGGAGGAGGATATCTCTTCTATACAAAACCTGCCTATCAGGCAAGCATTGGTATCATGCTGAAACGGCAATCCAGGAAAAGGCTGTCCAATTCTGCGCTGGAAACACTCTCAATTATTGCCTATAAACAACCAGTAACAAAATCCGAAATCGAGAAAATCCGGGGAGTGAATTGCGATTATACGGTCCAAAAGCTTCTCGAAAAAGAATTGATCGAAATCCGGGGAAAATCAGAAGCTGTCGGGAAGCCACTGATCTATGGAACAAGTAAGAACTTCATGGAGTATTTCGGCATAAATGACCTCAAGGACTTGCCAACGCCAAAAGATTTTGCCCAGGAAGAAAACAAGATTGGTGAAGAGGCTGATAATTGACAAATGTCTCTTTATCAAAACCGGTCGGACCATGGGATTAAAAAAAACACCAAATCGAAATAGAGCGGAAAAGAAGGTGGGGAGGGATTCCTTAAAAAGTAACCATCGAGAAGCGACAGCTTCAAAGTCCACCACAAGGTTAAACAAATATATTGCTCAATCCGGCATATGTTCCAGAAGAGAGGCTGATGAGTTAATTAAATCCGGAAAGATCCGGGTAAATGGGAAGGTAATAACTGAGATGGGTTTCCAGATTCGCCCGGGAGACCAAGTCCTTTATGGAGGTAAGATCTTGTCCAAAGAGCGTTTGGTGTACCTGCTTTTGAATAAGCCGAAAGACTTCATCACGACGACTGACGATCCTCAGGAACGAAAAACCGTTATGCAATTGGTTTCAAAGGCATGTGAGGAAAGAATATATCCGGTAGGAAGACTTGATCGAAATACAACCGGGATTTTACTTTTGACAAATGATGGAGACCTCTCGAAAAAACTTACTCATCCTTCGCACGAGGTTGGTAAAATCTATCAGGTGGAGCTCGATCAACCAATCGAGGAAGAGCATTTTGAGCATATAAAGAAGGGCCTCAAATTGGAGGACGGATTTATTAATGTTGATGATATCGCCATTTTGGATCCCTTGAGGCTTTTATTGGGGATAGAGATCCATAGTGGGAAAAACAGGATCGTACGAAGGATCTTTGAAGCCTTTGGCTACGAAGTTTTAAAACTCGACCGGGTTATGTTTGCGGGATTGACGAAAAAAGATCTGCCCCGTGGAAAATGGAGATTTCTAACACAAAAAGAGGTTGTAAAACTTAAATATCTGAAATAGACTCACTCTGATCCGGTTCTATTTACCGGAAATTTCCGGAGAATCCGATCGACCCAAACCTATTTGTATATTATTAGTTATAAAAAATAGTATGCATGCATACTATTATTGAAAAAAATTAGCTTACTTACAAAAAAATAAGTTTATCCGGATTTTGCCTCGATTGAAATTGCCGAAAAAGAAAAAGGACTCTCACAATGAAAGTCCTTTTAGTGGTGGTGATGAGTGGACTCGAACCACCGACTCACGGATTTTCAGTCCGATGCTCTACCACCTGAGCTACATCACCTCCAAATGAGGATGCAAAAGTAGGTAATTTATTTTTCGACACAAACAAATAGTAAAAAAATTGAATATAATACACCCTTAAGAAGATCATGTTTCAACAAATACTATTCTTTCTGGTCGCTGCCGCCGCTGCATTTTTTTTCTTTGGAAGAATTCTGAGGATCAGAAAAAATATTCTGCTCGGGCGAGCAGAAGACCGTTCGGATCAGTCAAAAATGCGATGGCGTTCCGTGCTTTTGGTTGCCTTTGGACAAAAGAAGATGTTTAAAAAACCAATCCCTGCGTTTCTTCATTTGTTGATTTACGTTGGATTCCTGGTCATTAATATTGAAGGCATCGAGTTTTTTTTGGATGGGGCCCTTGGGAAACACCGGACCATTGCCAGATTCCTGGAAAATTGGGATCTTACCGTTTTTTATACGGTCACGCTCAACATCTTTGAGTTTCTCGCTGTACTTGTCATCCTTGCCTGTGTGTTTTTTCTTGTAAGGAGAAATATTTTCAAGGTGAAGCGTTTCAGTGGTCCGGAGATGACCAGTTGGCCAAAATTGGATGCAAACCTGATCTTGTTGTTTGAGATCATTTTAATGTTTGCAATTATGACAATGAATGCAGCGGATCAAATTCTGCAGGAGAGGAATGTGGAAGGCTATCCTGATACGGGATTAATGATATTTAGTGAGGTATTTGCTTCGCCCTTTTACCGGCCTTTAAATACCGATATCCTGATATTTGTAGAACGCATTGCCTGGTGGTTGCATATTATTGGCATTTTCGCGTTTGCCATCTATGTTACATATTCCAAGCACCTCCACACTTTTATGGCATTTCCCAATACCTACTATGCCAACCTGGAGCCGGCCGGAAAAATCAAAAATATGCCGGAGGTAACGCGGGAAGTAAATATGATGTTGGGTATTTCTGCGCAGGAAGACCCTGCAGCCGGTGAGGAAATAAGCCGGCTTGGGGCCAAAGATGTTCGGGATCTTTCATGGAAAAATCTGATGGATGCATACACCTGTACGGAATGCGGAAGATGTACTTCCGAGTGTCCGGCAAATCAAACGGGGAAAAAACTATCCCCAAGGAAAATTATGATGGATACCAGGGATCGGATTGAGGAGGTCGGGCGGTTGGTGGCCAAAAATGGGAATCAAGCCGATGATGGGAAGTCGTTGCTTGAAGATTATATTGCGAAAGAAGAAATATTTGCATGCACTTCATGTAACGCATGTGTCGAAGCTTGTCCGGTAATGATCGATCCGCTTTCAATTATCCTTCAAATGAGGAGGTATTTGTCGATGGAAGAGTCGAGCGCTCCGGCAGAGTGGAATTCCATGTTTTCAAATATAGAGACGAGCTTTTCTCCCTGGAAATTCCCGCCATCCGAAAGATTTAACTGGGCAAAAGAACTTAAAGACGAAGCATAGATTATGGAAAATAAACATTCGTATACGATCCCTACAATGGCTGAACTTGCCCGGGAAGGTAAAGCTCCCGAAGTCTTGCTTTGGATTGGTTGTGCAGGATCGTATGATGAGCGCTACAAAAAGGTAACCGGGGCCTTTGTAAAAATTCTGAATATTGCCAACGTAGATTTTGCCGTACTTGGCGAAGAAGAGACTTGCACCGGTGATCCCGCTCGCAGAGCGGGAAATGAATTTCTATTTCAAATGCAGGCCGCCGCCAATATCCGGGTGTTAAATGCGTACAGCATAAAAAAAATCGTTACGGCATGCCCGCATTGCTATAACACCATCAAAAATGAATATCCCGATCTCGGAGGTAATTATGAGGTGGTCCATCATTCTGAGTTTTTAAATCAATTAATTAAAGATGGGCGATTGATCATGGACGATGATCACGATTTGAAAAACTCAAAAGTAACCTATCACGACAGTTGTTATCTGGGGAGGGCGAATCAGGTATATGAAGCGCCCCGCCGCTTAATTGAAACGCTCCGGGCAGACCTCGTCGAGATGAACCGCAACAGGCAAAACGGGTTGTGTTGCGGCGCCGGGGGTGCGCAAATGTTTAAGGAACCGGAAAAGGGGAACAAGGATATTAATATAGAACGCACTGAAGAGGCTCTGGAAACAGGGGCAGGTATAATTGCTTCGGCATGTCCTTTTTGTATGACCATGCTTTCTGACGGAATAAAAAACAAAGAGCGGGAAGATGATGTTAAAGTATTGGACATTGCAGAATTGATTGCCAATTCCAAAAGTCTTTGATCCATTAAATGATTAACTTTTGTGTTGATCGGGGTTAGACAGAAAATATCCGGTATAGTTAAGTAGAATTATGTTCGTGCCATTTGAATCGCTGGAAAGCAATAGTAAGATCTGGATCTACCAATCCAATAGGAAATTCGATAAAAATGAACGAGAGTTGATTCGGGAAAAAACAGAAGTGTTTTTGACGGATTGGACGGCACATGGTCGTTCACTGCTGGCGGGATCCGAAATCTTTTATGATCAGTTTTTGATTATCGCTGTTAATGAAAATGTAAATGAAGCCAGCGGTTGTTCGATTGATAAGTCCGTCGGTTTTATCCGGGAATTGGAGCATACCCTGAATGTAACATTACTTGAACGGTCCAAGATAGCCATCCGGATAGACACACAAATCCGTCTTTTCAACTTTTCGGACATCAAAAAAGTGATTTCCGAAGGATTGATTTCCGAAGATACCGAAGTGTTTAATAACGCGATAATTTCCAAGGGAGAGTTGGAAACGGACTGGTTGCAACCTGCCGGAGAATCATGGCTAAAGAGATATTTTTGAGTAAAATCCAGTGGGAGCGAATACTATATAGGTCAAAAATTTGTTTTAAATCCAGAAGCAATTCAATTTGAATCGCTAAATTTGGTTTTACTGAAAAAAAATTGTGAAAATGCAGTTGAGATGAAAAGAAGTATTATCTACTTGCTAACCCTTTCTGCTTTTTATTTAGCTTCCTGCTCCGCCGGCAAAATAGCCATGAAAAAGGGAGATAAAAAACTAAAATATGGAGAGTTTGAATATTCCATAGAATATTTCAATAAAGCAATTAAACATAATTACAGACCGGGAGAAGCCAACTTCAAAATTGGTGAGGCTTACCGGCTATCAAACCGGATCAAGGAGGCCGAATCGTACTATAGAACTTCAATAGAAAACAGCTATGACAATGAGGAGGCCTGGTATTTTTATGGAATGGCTTTGAAGTCGAATGAAAAATATAGTGATGCCAAGCTGGAGCTGGAATCCTATCTGGCTTCGGCGAGCGACGAAAAAATAATTGATCTGGCGCAAGTGGAGGTCGACAATTTGATAAAGCTCAATGAGATCATAGACAAAGAGAATTACTACAGGGTCAAAAATCTTGAATTAATAAACTCTCCTGCGGCAGAATATTCTCCCGTATATCTGGACGGCGAATTGTACTTTACGTCATCAAGGTTTGGCGGCAAAATTTATAAAGCTACGGGCACATCCTTTACGAATGTCTACAAGGTAAAAACCAAAGGCGCCAGAGTCGAAGTCAATACGATCACTTCGTTGGGAGAAGAAATCAATTCGCCGAATACCAATGACGGATGTGTTGCATTTTCACCTGACGGACAGACCATGGTTTATGCAAAAGGGAACAGCGGTAGAAAGAAAGGTGCGGAAGATGTTGATCTGTACATCTCCAGATTCAGAAGAGGGGCCTGGTCGAAACCGACGTTGATGCGCCTGAGCGACGGAAAGGCCTGGGATTCCACACCTTCATTTTCCAGAGACGGAAGAACACTTTATTTTTCCTCTACCAGGAGAGGATCAATTGGCGGTACCGACCTGTATGCAGCCACAAAAAACAGAAGAGGCCGCTGGAGTAATGTCAGGAATTTAGGGCCAAAAATCAATACGGCAGGAAATGAAATGTTTCCGTATCAGGCCAGCGACGGATCACTTTATTTTTCCTCCAACGGGCATCCCGGTTTGGGAGGGTTGGATATCTTAGTAGCAAAAAGAGAGGAAGGAAAGATGATTGTCGAAAATCCCGGTCCGCCAATCAATTCCAGCAGCGATGATTTTGGATTGTTTCTGTATACCCCGGACAAAGGATTTTTTACATCCAACCGGGAAGGAGGAAAAGGAGATGATGATATTTATACGTTTATCAATAATGATCCCAACCTAAAGATCGTAAACTATTACCTTACCGGAACAACTCATACAATTGATGAAGACGGAAATGAAAAAATCCTTCCAAATACATCGGTGATGCTATACGGAGCAAATGATGAATTGCTGAATGAAGCGCTTACGGGCCGGGACGGGAAGTTCCTTTTCAGGGTTTATCCGGAGGAAGATTATGTTCTGATGGGAGAAAAACCCGATTTCTTCACTTCCAGAGCTTTATTTTCTACTGTTGGAAAAACAATCCCAAAAGACAAACTGACAAAGCTCGAAACCAACAAAGTCTTTACAACGAAAATTGTATTGGATCAGATTATACTTGACAAAGCCATTGTTTTGGAAAATATATATTATGATCTGGACCGTGATGAAATTAGGCCCGATGCAGCCCTCGAGCTGGATAAGCTCGTCACCGTGCTCGAAGATAATCCTGAGATTAAAATCGAGTTGAGTTCCCATACGGACAGTCGTCAGACGGCTGCGTACAACGATGACCTTTCCAAGCGAAGAGCACAATCCGCTGTAAACTATATTGTATCAAAAGGGATTGATTCCGAACGACTGATCGCCCGAGGTTACGGAGAATCACAACTATTGATTGCCGATGAGGAGATTAACAGATTACCTACTGAAGAAGCCAGGGAGGCGGCTCACCAGCGGAACCGACGAACCGAATTTAAGGTAATTGAATACAACAAAGTTGAGGATTCCGAAGAGGAGGAAGAGCTTGAAGAAGAAATACAGGAACTTCAGGCTGAAGAGCGCGTTGAACCTGTGGGTACCGACCTGGAAGATAAAATAGATTGGGACAATTAATTCATTCGCAATAGATACAAAATATTGTACATAATTATCTAATTTTGAGGCCGTATCAAAAGCCTCGGTGTTGTTCGGTTTTTCTCTGCGAACCTCATGGTTGAGGATGTATTTCGAAACCGTAGAGATATGCGGAGAAGGTTTGGCACGCACAACGTTAGATGTATAATTGAATCTATCCATAATCTTTTGATGCGATCTCACTTTTTAATCCATTCATTCCATGGAAGAGCGATATATGCGACGAGGCGTTTCTGCCGGCAAAGAAGATGTCCACAACGCCATTAAACATATTGATAAAGGCGTATTTCCAAATGCTTTTTGCAAAATAGTCCCCGATCTTCTTGGAGGTGATGAATCGTATTGCAATATCATGCACGCTGATGGTGCCGGGACTAAATCTTCTTTGGCATATGTTTACTGGAAAGAAACCGGAGATATCTCGATCTGGAAGGGAATTGCACAGGACGCCATTATCATGAATATAGACGATCTGGCGTGTGTTGGTGCCCTTGACAATATATTGTACTCTTCGACAATCGGAAGAAATCAAAAGGTGATTCCCGGGGAGGTGATTGCGGAAATCATTCGCGGAGCAGAAGAGGTTTTGCAAATGCTTCGGGATAATGGCGTAAATATTCTGAGTACCGGTGGAGAAACCGCCGATGTAGGTGACCTGGTGCGCACGATCATCGTTGACAGCACGGTGACCGCGCGAATGAAAAAGAAGGATGTTTTCGCCAATGATCAAATTGTTCCGGGTGACGTGATCGTAGGATTGGCATCGTATGGCCGGTCGACTTATGAAACAGCATATAACGGCGGCATGGGCAGTAACGGGCTTACTTCAGCACGGCACGATATATTCTCAAATATTTATGCTGAAAACTACCCGGAAAGCTATGAACCTTCCATTCCAAGGGAATTGATTTATTCCGGTAAATATCTGGTAACGGATCGAATGGACGGAGTACCACTGGACATGGGAAAATTAGTGCTTTCCCCGACCAGAACATATGCTCCTGTTATTAAAAAGCTGATTTCAGAGATTGGGAAAAATATCCATGGGATGATTCATTGCAGCGGAGGGGCTCAGACCAAAATCCTTCATTTTGTGAATGATCTGCATATTGTGAAAGATAATCTACTGGATATTCCGATACTCTTTGAGATCATTCAGAAAGAAAGCGGAACGGATTGGAAGGAAATGTACAAGGTGTTTAATATGGGACACAGAATGGAAATTTACCTTCCCGAGACATTTGCAGCATCAGTCGTTCAGATTTCCAATTCTTTTGGCATTGAAGCCCGTGTGATAGGGCGGGTGGAAAACTCGAATACGGGCAAGCGATTAACCATCTCCGGAAAACATGGAGCGTTTACATACGGTTAACTATCGCCGTTAATCTTTGAGTTGATCATTTCCAGAATTGCGGCTGAGCCGTAGCCATCATAAGCATTGTAGAATCCGGAAAGAATCTTGTGGGCAATATGCCCAAGGATGAGCTCATCATCACTTTTCCCTTCTTTGCCTACCCAATACACACGGTCTCTATGCTTTTTCATATCTTCCACATAGGCTTTGGCCTGTACATATTGCTCATCCGTATAGCTCATTTTAAATGTGGTTTCTACAGTATAAACGCTCATTCTTCCCGGGTTATAATTCATATGATTTTAAAAATAAAGATTTCCGGCAAGATAATAAAGGCCATTGTGGGTGAATTTGTTTGATCCTTATCCGGCCGGACCCGCAAACCGACATATTGTAGCAATATTTTATACTAAATTGTAGAACAAATATAAATTCAATTCTTATATTTGATTTACAATATAGAAACAAATGAAAGAAACACGTTTAGGAGAGTTTGAAGAGGTGGTCATGCTGCTGGTAGGCATTCTGGGTGACGAAGAGGCCTATGCCTTCAGAATTGCAGACGAATTCAAATCACAAACCGGCAGATCTGGTTCCATCGGCGCAGTACATTCCACGCTGAGCCGGCTGGAGGGCAAAGGGTTTTTATCTTCCGAAATGGGCAAAGCTACCGCAGCGCGCGGAGGACGTAGAAAACGCATCTATACCATTACGGCCTTCGGACAAAAAGTATTAACGGCTTCAAGAGATTTTAAGATGTCGCTATGGCAACAATATCCGGCTTTGGCTATTGAGAAATTGAATTACGGGATGTAGGTTTTGAAACGTAAGAATCACATACCGCCCAAATTGGCTCATCGATTCCTCACCTGGTTTCTTCGCGACGACCTTGCCGAAGAAGTGCAGGGAGACCTGGAAGAGCAGTTTTATCGCGAATTGGACATAACTTCTCCTTTCCGGGCCAGGCTCAATTACTGCTACCAGGTAGTCAACTACCTGCGGCCGTTTGCCATAGGTAAATCAAGATCAATACAATTAATTTACTACGCTATGTTTCAAAACTATTTTAAAATCGGTTGGAGGAATTTGTTAAAATATCGCAACTATTCAATTATCAATATCCTTGGTCTGTCTATTGGCTTCGGGGCAACCTTATTGTTGCTTTTAATCATCAATTATGAGAATTCATATGATAAATTCCATGCAGATCATGACAACCTGTACCGTGTGGCAACCCGTGATGCCGATGGCAATATCAGTGACTTGATTGTTACTCCTCAAATACCTCTTATGAGGGAAGAATACCCCGATATTATAGGGGCTACGCGATTTTTTGACGGGTGGAGCATATTGCAATACGATGATACCTATGCACTTACCGGGTATCATATCGTCGATCCGGATTTTGCCGATATGTTTAATTTCAGGGCGCTCAAAGGAAATATAAAGGAAGCCCTTTCGACCCGGGATCAGATGATCCTGACCGTATCATTTGCCGAAAAACTTTTTGGGAGCGATGATCCTATGGGTCAAACCGTAAGTATCGTTGACGAAGACTTGCATTTTACCGTTGCCGCGATTGTTGAAGATCCGCCAAAAAACTCTTCATTGAAATTTGAAGTACTTATTCCCTGGGCAAATGCGCCGTCCTGGCTGGATGTGGATCAGGCAGGAAACTGGTATAATACCTTCATGACCGGTTATGTTCGGCTTTCATTGCATGCAAAACCGGAACAGACGGAAGAAAAACTACGGGCTTTTGTACAGGACCATTTTCTTGAAGAACGCAAATCCTCCCAAATTGCATTGCTTCCCTTATCTGATGAGCATTTTCGCCTGACAAACAATAAACGTATCATCAGCATCCTGGGAATTATTGCGGTAGCCATACTGCTCATTTCATGCCTGAATTTTATGAACCTTTCAATTTCTCAACTATTGGGTCGTACAAAAGAGATCGGGGTCAGAAAGGTCATGGGAAGCAAGCGCGGTCAGCTCGTGAATCAATTTACGATTGAAGGCCTTATCATAAGCCTTTTCGCAATAGTAATTGGCATTATGACGGTTTATTCGATTCTACCGAAAGTAAACACCTATTTCAGTTTTGACATTCGAATTGGTCTGATGGAAAACTTAAGCATTTTGTACTTTATTGCAGCTATTTGCCTTTTCACCTTGCTGATATGTACGCTGTGGCCGTCCGTCGCACTTTCAGGGCTGAAGCCTGTAAACTCCATGAAAGGTGTAATCACCTCAAAAAAATCGGGCGGATATTTCAGAAAGGGATTGATCGTTTTACAGTTCAGTTCATCCATACTTTTGATCGTCGGTACCGTGGTCATTTGGAGTCAGGTTCAATTCATGAAAAACAGGGATTTGAAGTTCAGTGGTGATCATGTGGTGTCCATGTTATCGTGGCCGGAACTGTTCAAAGATGCGGATAAAACCAAGCAAGAGCTCATTGCCCTGAGAGACCAGCTGGAAAATGAAACGCTGGTCAAATCCGCAACATTGACAGAATGTGTGCCGGGAAGCTATAATGAGAACTATAACGGTTTTCAATCGGTTGATTCGGTCGAATCAAAATCAGTGAGTTTACGTCAGACGACCGTAGATCATAAATATTTCGACACCTTTAAAATGAAAATCGTTTACGGCCGGAATTTTTCTCAGGCAAATGAAAGCGATAAGCAAACGGTAATCATAAATGAAACGGCCATGAAAGCATTTGGATGGACTGACATAGACGATAAACAACTTCGCTCGGGTGGCGGCGCACAGATTTATAATGTGATCGGTGTTGTTGAAGATTACTATTATCAATCCTTGAAAAGAAGCATTCAGCCGGTAATTCATTTTTACAATCCCGAGGTGACCACCAGACTTGCCGTGAGACTCGACCCCGACAGGCTTCGGGAAGGCATTGCCATGCTGGAAAGCAAATGGAATAAAATGGATCCCTACGAACCTTTCGATTATTCGTTTGTAGACGAAACATTTGATGCACTGTACAAAGAGCAGGAACGCCTGGGAACTACCTCCTCATTATTCTCACTCATAGCTATCATTATAGCAGGCCTCGGGTTGTTTAGTATCACCTCCTATACGATTCGACTTCGGAAAAAGGAAATAGGGATACGCAAAGTATTGGGGGCCTCCATGTGGAGTATTATTGTTAACCTGTCAGGTACTTTCGGAGTTCTTATTCTGTCTTCTTTCGTACTTGTTTGTCCTTTGATTTACCTGTTATCCGATGCATTCCTGAAAGATTTTACTTACCGAATTACACTTTCACCATGGATTTTTATTGCTGGCGGGGCTATGGTCTTTCTCACCGCAATGCTGATCGTAAGTGTTCAATCGGGCAAAGCAGCGATGGAAAATCCGGTAAATGCACTGAGAGATGAGTGAATTTGTAAGCAGAAAAGGAATTGCCCCGGTTTATTCTTAGGGATAATGGAAATTTTTGGTTCTACTGCGCGGAGGGTGGAGTGACGCGCGATTGGAAAGCCCGGCAATTCACATAACACATTTTTGACAATACTTTCTTGTAATAGATAAAGTTTTCAATTTCATATTCCGTCACAGCTTTGTTTAAATCTTTGGAGGTTTTGAACAATATTAAGCTTCGGTTGTCGTTAGCTCAACTGGATCCCAAAGCAGCCTGGCCATTGCTTTATTGAAGGATAGATTGTACAAGAATGCACAGTATTGTTTCATTTTTGATCACTTGTCGATGAGTCGAAGCGCCTGTGAGGCCAAAATCGGGCTTGGCACATTTTTTGGTCACTGATGAGTACTTTTTATAAATAACTCAATCAATTGAAAACTTTTATTCTTGTTCTAATTTTTTGGATTGCAAATTTCTCCGGTTCAGAGCAAATATCCGTAAGAATGATCGGTGCCGACTCGCAACCAATCATTAAAGGGAAGTTAAATGGGAAAAATGCGTACTTTCTTGTAGATTCTGGCTCGGATGCGACCATCCTAAATTTCCGGGATGTAAAGAAATACGGAATCAATTATGCAAAAATTTATTCTGATCGATATCGATTTTCAGGTCTTAACTCTGAGCAAAGCGGAGAATTTTTAATCGCTAACAATATGGACATGTATCTGAATGGCAAAAAAATGGAAGGATGCTACTGGTTACTGGATCTTTCTAAAATTGTGCGGTCCATTTCAAGCGATACAGGGATCAGGATCAACGGCATCATCGGCTCTGACATGATGAGAAAGTACGATTTTGTAATTGATTACGAGACTGAGAAAGTATATTTTACGAGTGAATAAAGAGAACAAAAATATTAAAAGGTGATATACTCTGCCGTTTGGGTTATAATATGTTAAAGGTTGACAGACATAAGAAAATACTTGATGAAGTAATTGCCCACAAAAGCGTGGAATCAATAAAGCTCAGTGAATTACTTGAGGTCTCGATAGATACCATACGACGGGATATCGTCGAACTGGAGCAATCCGGCAAGCTTAAAAGAGTACGCGGGGGCGCAAGTATGGTTCCGTTTATACCCTCGAGGGAAAGGCGCGAAACGGAAACCAACAATCCGAAGCACGTCATGGCAAAGAAGGCTATGAATTTAATTGAAGACGGCCAGACCCTGATCTTCGGGGGCGGGACAACAAATCTTCATTTGATCAGTCTTCTTCCGACGGATATAAGGCTTACCATATTTACCAACTCTATTCCTATTGCATACAAACTGTGTGAATACCCACATGTTGACGGGGTGCTGCTCGGAGGAAATATTAATAATTTCGGCCTCACAGCTATCGGATATCAGGCAGTAGAATTCTTGAGCGAAATTTGGGCCGATTATTGCTTTTTAGGTATTTCAGGAGTACATATGGTTTTTGGTTTGACGGAAACAAATCGAAGTGAAACGATCATTCAAAAAGCCTTTATAAACTCCACGGACCACATAGTAGCCCTGGCACATTCGTCTAAGTTATCATCTCCGAAGCCGTACAAAGTTGCCGATATCGATGTTCTGGATGTTCTGGTCACCGAGCTGGAGCCGACAGATGATGTTCTGTCTCCCTTTATTGCCAAAGGGATTAAAGTTTTGTGATTCAAGCCAAACGATTCATCCGGCTTAAAACAATCCATTGTGGCAGTATCGGACTAACACCGAGATTTTTATACACCCATAGAAGATTTCTAAAGATAGAAGCATATTTAATCACAGATCGGCTCGCGGGCTTTCAAGCAATAGATCGTATGCGTGCGGAAAACAAAAAAACCTTCCCGAACTGTGAGTTGGGAAGGTTTTTTCGGCCCTTCGGGCGAAAAACTCATAATTTTTCGGGTTATGATTAACTATCTCCTTTAGGTCCGTATTTGGATTTACCCAGATCAATCACGGATGGGGTTGCTATAAATACGGAAGAATATGTTCCGACCAATATGCCTATAAACAGTGCGAATGAAAATCCTCGCAATACCTCACCTCCGAAAACCAACAGAATAAAAACCACTACTAGTGTAGTGAACGATGTAATCAATGTTCTGTTCATAGTATTGTTTATGGATAGATTAAAGGTATCAATTGTTTTTTCATGAGGCCTTATAGCCAGGTTTTCCCTTATTCGGTCAAATACAACCACGGTATCGTTGATCGAGTATCCAATGATTGTCAGCATAGCCGCAATAAATACCTGGTCAACTTCAAACGCTTTGCCAAATAATCTGGCAAACGCAAATGCTGAAATTACAACCAGCACGTCATGGAATAAGGCAAATATTGCTCCCAGGCTAAATTGCCACTTTTTGAATCGTATCAGGATGTAAAGGAAAATAGCTATCAAGGAGAAAATGATCGATTCCAATGAAGCGCTTTTAATATCATCGGCGATGGTGGCGCCCACTTTGGAAGAGCCTGAGATTGAAAAATGCCGATCATCAACTTTTGTGTCATCCTCAATGTACGTTTGACCGGTAGCTTTTTCCAATCCGGCAATCAGGGCCTTCTCAACGGCCTGATCGGCTTCGGAGGATTCATCTGTTACAAGGTAACTTGTTGTAACCTTTACAACATTATTGGACCCATATGTTTTTACTTCCGTTCCGGCATCCTGGAAATCATCTGTCAGGGCGACCTTGAGTTCCGATGCGACTACGGGACTATTAAATGCCACTACATAAGACCGGCCGCCTGTGAAGTCGACACCGAAGTTCATACCACCTTGTAGGAAGATAAGTGTCAGACCAACAGTGATAAATGAAATCGAGCCGATGTAGGCAAATCTTCTCCTGGAAAGGAAATCAATATTTAAGTTCGACAGCAAATTATTTGAAAACGGAGTAGCAAAGGACACCTTACTTTTATCTCCTTTTTTGGTCATCCAGGTGATAAGAACTCTGGTAATGAATACTGCTGAGAAAAACGAACAGGCAATACCTATCATCAGTGTGGTTGCAAACCCTTTTACGGGTCCCTGACCAAGCATGAACAGGATGATTCCGGTTATAAAAGTTGTGACGTTTGCATCAATAATCGAACTGTAGGCTTTGCCATACCCGGTAGAAATTGCACTTAAAAGCGATGTGCCGTTTCGAATTTCTTCCCTGATGCGCTCAAAGATCAGTACATTGGCATCAATAGACATGCCAATTGTCAACACGATACCTGCGATACCGGGCAGTGTAAGAGCGGCATTTAGCTGGGCCAGAATTCCAAGTATAAAGAAAATATTGAACAGAAGCGCCACATTAGCTACCAAGCCGCCTTTGGAATAATAGACCACCATAAATACAACAACGATCATCAAACCTGTGACGATGGACATTACTCCTTGCCCCTGTGCTTCCTTACCGAGCGTAGGGCCAATTACTGCTTCCTCAACAATTCTGGTTCTGGCCGGTAAGGCTCCGGCTTTGAGCACGTTTGCCAGGTCCTGGGCTTCCTCCAACGTAAAGTTACCGGTAATAATGGATTGTCCGTTCGGGATCTCGCTGTTTACGGTCGGAGCGGATTGTACGTAATCGTCAAGTGCGATTGCAATTCTTTTTCCAATGCTTTCTGCGGTGATTCGCTTCCAGGCTCTTGCGCCTACTCCGTTCATCGACATACTCACCGCTGGGGCTGTCCGTTCATCGTAGGATTGCCTTGCGTCGGTGACAACTTCGCCGGTGAGCAAGGCTTTACCTCCTCTTCCTACGCGAATCGCATACAATGGCAGTACCTCTTCTCCGCTTCCATCTTCAAGGGTTATAGCATGTACATCCCAAAGGAATCTTATCGTAGGGGGTATAAGTCCTTTTAAGTCCCCGTTTTGTAAACGAGCGAGAATCCTGTTGATTTTCGTCGTATCCTTTAGATTTACCAATCCCTGCGGATATCGGATCATTGTAAAGAATTCGGATATCTGTGTGTTTGTTAAAGAATCCAGGGCCGTGCTGTCCGACTTCGCACCTTCGGCCAAATCTGTTGAAGCAGAATCTTCTTCTGCACCTAACAACGTCGACAGATCTTCCTGAGCGGTTTGAGTATTTCCCGTACCTGTACCACCGTCTGTTAATTTGGCGGCGTTAAGCCTTTCTTCATCGACCAGTTTATTATTTACGGCAGCCAAAGGACCGGCCAGCTCCTGATCGTAAAAATTGATCACTTCCCAGAATTCAAGCTTCGCAACCCCTTGCAGCAGTTTTCGTACCCTTTCCCTGTTTTCAACCCCGGGCAACTCAATTTGAATTCTTCCGGTTCCCGGTAATTGCTGAATATTTGGTTGCGAGGTTCCGAATCGGTCTACCCTTGTTCTGAGAATGTTGAAAGAACGGTCGATCGCTTGTCTTACTTCATCTTTAATTAAATTTATGATGTCATCATTCGACGATTGAAAACTTATGTTTTTGTCTCTGTTTGCGGCATTGGCAAATATGGCAGCTAATTTTCCACCATCACTTACTTCACTATATGCCTGCAGAAAAAGATCTACGTAATCTTCCTGGCTGTTTCGCTGCAGCTCGGAGGCGAGTTTCAATGCTTCAAGAAACTGTGGATCATCATTATTTCCACTTAATCCTTTAATGATATCGACCGGAGATACTTCCAGGGTAACATGCATTCCTCCTTGAAGGTCGAGCCCCAGGCCAAGTTCTGTCTCTTTTATATCCTTATAGGAGTATTCAATTCCAAGTAAATTATAAACCGGTTCGTTCCATACCGAGTCCAGGAATGATTGTTTTTTGGCGAAATCAACATTCCCGCCGGCATCGCTTGCATACTCTATCGCATCGCTCTGAACCGAATTTGAGACAAAAGTAAATGACAAATAATACAGGCAGAGCAGTGTCACGATGATTGTCAAAAAGACAACGGTACCTTGATTTTTCATAACTGTTTATCAAATTATTAGTTAATAAATTATCCCTTTTGAATGGTTGTAGCTTGGTTGAATGGGGAATTAAGATGATCTAGGGGGCATTCGGAGATATAATGAAATGGAATAGCGTTCTGTAGTATTTTGTGAAATTCAATGCAGCTTCAAAAACGGAATGTGCTTTTGTCTCGGTGATCTCAGGAAGTGTGAATTCAAAAATGAGATCCGTATGAAATATCAAATGCGAAACTTGAATGACCGAATTAAAAATATCTATGGATATCTCGGCATTTTTTGGAGTGGATTCCTTGTTTTCCGGTGATATGTCCGATTTAGCGGCAGTTTTCCGTTCAAGCAAATTGTTTGCATGTTCTCCGGCCGTAACAAGAGAAAATACGAAAAAAGCTAAAACGATCAATACCAATTGTTTCACAAATTCCATTTTTTTTAAGATGGGCGAGCAAAGGTATAAATTAATCGTCGAATTTCAAGATGCCGAACAGTTAATTCGATTGTGTAAGCCCGGATTCCTATGATTTTACAAGACTGGTAAAATATTCTAACTTTAATCATCCGTATTAAACTTTTTCCTTGGAAGGGAATAATTGAGAATGGACAATTCATATTGCTCTTTTGCAGCTTTTTCAAATCAGACGAGAAGAAACTTCTTAAAGAATCTAAGCCTTGGTACCGGAGGGGTTTTACTGAGCCCGTCTTTTTCTTCTTGCTCGGCTGAATATAAAAGCGATTTATACAAAAACTTTCTTGAACCGTCGGCGGAAGCAAAACCGTTTTTCAGATGGTGGTGGAACGGAAACAGGCTATCGAAAAAGGAACTTTCCAGAGAGTTGAGATTGATGCGTGGAGCCGGAATTGGCGGCGTTGAAATAAATCCTATTCAAATGCCGGAGCAAGCTGAAGTCATGGTTGACGAAGAATGCCGTTGGCTGAGCGATGAATGGATTGATTTTCTGCAATTTGCCATCCGGGAGGCAAATGGCCTCGGAATGGTCACAGACCTTATCGTCGGAACCGGATGGCCCTTTGGCGGTGAATTTTTAAATCCTGAAGAGACCGCCCAGGGTTTTAAGGTAGAGGTAATTCCATTGTCCGGACCAGGTAATAAAATTATTTCATTGCCCAGCGAAAAGGAAGGATCTCATGTGATGTCTCTGACACTTTTTCCCGTAAAGTTAAGCGGATTGAATGAGGGAATAGTAATCCCCTTCAAAAAAGAGGATACCCGCGCAGAAATACACATCCCTTCGGGGAATTATGAATTGCGTATGCTGATCCTTCGAAAAAATTTCGGAGAGGTGATGCACGGAGCGCCGGGAGGCGCAGGACCGGTTCTAGATCATTTCAATAAAAGAGCGGTTGAGAAGTATCTCAATCATATGTCTGACCGGATAAAGGAACGAACCGGCAAGGATACATTGGAAGGAATCCGGGCACTGTTTTGTGACAGCATTGAATTAAACAGCGCTAACTGGACTACCGGGTTTGCAGCAATATTTAAAACTCGAAGAGGCTACGACATCATGCCTTATCTTCCTCTTTTATTAAAAAAGTACCCGGATATAGACAATGAATTTGAAGACGAACTAAAACGAGCCCGTTATGATTATAGCCTGACACTGGCCGAATTGTTTAAGGAAAGCTTTGTCGTTCCGTTTCATAATTGGTGCAATGCTAATGGCGTTTTAAGCCGGTACCAGGCGTACGGACACCCGTGGCTTTATACCGATTTGATTGAGGGTTACTCGGTCCCGAATATTCCCGAGGGAGATCAGTGGCTTTTTAACGGGGCATGGCAGCCGTACGCCGATGTCGATCAAATAAGATATGCGATATGGAACAAGTACGCTTCTTCTGCGGGGCACTTGGGCAGGAGAAAAATAATAAGTACGGAAGCCATGACCAATACATCGGGAGTTTTTAGAGCTTCGTTGAAGTACATCAAACAGGCTACCGATCTCAACCTGGCTACAGGTGTAAATCACCAGGTGTTGCACGGATATAATTACTCACCCCCTCAGGCAGGATTTCCGGGATGGGTCAGGTACGGATGTTATTTTAATGAAAAAAATCCATGGTGGCGGTATATGCCGGCATGGAGCAGGTACAGCAGCAGGTTATCTCAAGTTTTCCAGGACGCTTCGCCTGTAAGCCAGGTAGCTATTTTAGGCCCTACACCGGATATTTGGAGTCAATACGGTCTGGATCGAAATCCGTTTAATCTGAACCCATGGTATTTACATGCCCTATGGCAGGCGCTAAACCATTTGGGGTTTTGCATCGACTATGTAAATGGCAATTTGTTAAAAACCGCGCGGCTGGAGGGCGGGAGTATCGTGATTGGATCCATGAAATATGAAGTCCTATTGTTTTGCGATGTGGAAACCATGGAGAGCGATCTGGCAAGAAAAATTGAAGATCTTACCCATCAGGGTGCAAGAATTGTAATGATCGGCAAAAAACCCGGTCGATCGCCCAATATGATCGGGGCTCCAAAAAACGACGGGATAGTTAAGAAATCCATTGAGAATGCCCTGAGCGCCGGAATCCAGGTGGCAGCAGCTCCTGAAGATCAATTACAGGCCGCTCCTGAACTGTTGATGAAATGGGCCGATCAATTGATGAAGAATTCGGAGGTCTATCCTCACGTTGAATTTTCCCATCCTGGCTCACAACTTTTTCAAATTCAATATAGAAAAGAAGACGTGGAGCTATTGTTTCTTTGTAATGTAGATCGAGCCCGTAAATATGAAAGTGAACTGTCAACCGGCAGCAATATAAACCTTGCAACCAAATGGGACCCGGAGACCGGCAAAAGGCTACGGTTAAAAATCAATAAAAACGGAAGAATCGACATTTCTCTGCAACCTTTGGAATCTGTGCTGATCGTTCTGGATCCACTTGACAACCCAAAATTCCGATCTGTCCGGGAAATGGTCAAAACCCATCAAAGATTTGAAATGAGTAGTCCTTGGAAGATCACATTCCGTAGTGTTGAAGGCCGTGAAGGATCTTTGCGGTTAGCATCGCTGAAACCATTAAACAAAGTTGACGGATATGAAAATTTTGCGGGAGAAATCATTTATAATACCGAATTCCATCTGGAAAAAAGAGACTTCGAATCGCTGACCATCGACGAGGTTTATGAAACGGCAGAAGTCAAGTTGAATGGAAGGGATATCGGTTTAAGCTGGTGGGGAAACAATGTCTTCGACGTAAAGGGAAAATTGCGAAAGGGCAAAAACAGGCTTGAGATCAAAGTAACTACGCTTCTTGCCAATTATGTCGCTTCCTTAAAAGAAAATAAGACAGCACAATTCTGGACTTCAAAGTACAAAGATAAAACTCCTGTAAAATGTGGATTAGCCGGTAAAGTGACTTTGAAATAGAATTATAAATATCTTCTGAGCACACGTTCCACCCCCCCAAGATATGAGGTTCCAAACAAATTCACATGCACCATGTGCGGATAAATATTGTATATATCCACCCGTTCTTCAAAGCCCGATTCCAGGGGATAGGCTTCTTCGTAGGCCTTGTAAAATTCATTGCCGAATCCTCCGAACATTTGTGAAAATGCCAATTCTATTTCGCGATGACCATAATATACGGCAGGATCTATCAGGCAAACCCTGCCGTCGTTTCCTACCATCGCATTACCACTCCACATATCCCCATGAAGTAAAGCGGGCCGGTCGACAGGTAATAATCCGGGAAGTAAATCATAAAATCTCCTGTATCGGTCGACTAAATGATCAGACACCAGGGCATTTTTTATTGCCAGCTTCAATTGATATTCAAGGCGTTGACGGATGAAAAAATCGATCCAATCATCACTTGTTGCATTTGGCTGTGGCAATTTCCCAATATAGTTGTCATAGTCCAACCCATATTTTCTCGCGGAATTATTTTTATGCATTGCTGCCAGCGACTGTCCGTAGTCCTCCCAATAGTTGCGGGCGGGAGGAGCGCTCTCGATATCTTCCAGCAGCAAATAGTGCTTCCCTTCGATCTTCCCAAAAGCAATTACCTCCGGGATCTTTATGGTTCCTGCCTCGGCCAGCAGCTTCAATCCTTCCGCTTCTTTTTGAAACATATCCTCGGGAATTCCGCTTTGCCATTTTAAAAAATAATCGCCCCGGGAAGTGCGTAACTTTACGGCGTTATTGATGCACCCTCCGGACTTAAATTGCGTGCCATTTATTTTTAGCGATTTGCCAAAAGCCGCTTCAAAAATTGCTTCAAAGAACTTATCTCCTGATGATCCAGACATTTTGATGATTTATAAAATGTAAACTTCAATATTTAAATGTGAATATAACATTGATTAATGTGTGGCAAGTTATTTTCCAATTGAAGATTAACGGCCCCGGTGAATGATGTACCTAAAGCATCTCTACCTGATCGTCGCTCCAAGATTCTCAGATCATGCAGCGATTGCCTTCCGTTAATCCTCGACTTTTCACATCATTTTTCCTCCCATGATCTGTATTTGACCTTTCCCGATTTCTTGCAGTGCCGTCAATCTTTCAATTAATCTTCGACAAAAAGTTCCTGAGGCAGATCCTGAAAGTTGCCATGAATTGTACCCTCTCCGCCGGCCTTTCATTTAACATAAACAATATACGAAAACCGGTATTTTGGATGCGCCGAATATTGTTTACGACATTAAAAATCATGATTCTTTTTGATTGTTTCAAGCAAATTCTCGCAGCTTCTATCGAGTAGTTCGAAAACATACGAAAATCCGTCTTCGCCTCCGTAATACGGATCCGGCACATCCTGTCCTTTGCCGATATCATCGAAGTCTCTCATCAAAAAGAGTTGAGCCGCTCCATTTGTCGAACTATTTTTCAACCGCTTTAAATCCGCGTAATTGGAGCTGTCCATCGCAAGGATATAATCAAACTCATTAAAATCTTCGCTTACCGCTTTCCTCCCGTAACTATCCAGGAAAATTCCATTTCGTTCAGCAATTTCAACAGACCTTGGATCCGGGCTTTCACCGATGTGCCATCCGGAAGTCCCGGCAGATTCGACATGTATTTTATCTCCCAATCCATCCCTGGTTACCTTGTATTTGAATATGCCTTCTGCTAATGGAGATCTGCAAATATTACCTAAACAAACAAATAATACTTTAATCATACCGCTCATAAATATAAATATTCCAACAAAAAAATTAATTATTTAAATAAGATAGCCATTTATCTTAAAAAAGTTATATCCGGTGGTTACCAAATAATTTACAATAGTATAAAAAATTACATAACACAAATTTATTCATACACCTGTTTAACATTTAGGTAAAAGCTCCGATCGGAGCTTTTACTTTTGTAAGCTCATCTATTACAAATTCCGGCGTACGGGCAATAACTGCATTTTTTATCATCATCCGTTTGGGAAAAGGTTATTTTTCTGTTAAAAATCTCACGGAGCAGGGCTTTTAATTCATTGTTAAATTCATTTAAATAAACGCGAATATCAGTTACATCACTTTTTTTACATTGGATCAATGGAGAAAAATCCGCACTGAAAAGATCGCGAATATTGAACAAACTTGCCTGTACCGGCCTTTCTGACCCGGCCTTTTGAGCGTCTGAATACAGGAGGCCATAAAGAAAGGTTTGAAATACCGCTTTGTTTCTCTGCTTATTTTCTCTGCTAAAGAGCGAACAAATATCGGCGAAGTTTTTATCGTCCTTTCCCGTTTTGTAATCCACGATTCTTACAACCTCATCTTTTTCTTCAATTCTGTCAATTATGCCTTTCATACCCACTTCAAAGGACACTCCGTTTATCGATATCTTTGAATCCAGTGTGTATCCCTTTTTATCGTCCGCTTCCACGCCCAGAATTTTGAAGGACGCTCTTTGCTTGTCAAAATCCAGGACTTTCAACACCATTTTTTTTATGATCTCTCTGGCCAGTACATTCTGGCCTTCAATTTTGAAGTGGTGCACGTGTGCCCCGAACTGCCTGGCAAACTCTTTTTCAATGATTTGATCTGCCTGGTTTTCGAGTTTTACGACATCCTCTTTATTGACGATTCTGTTGTCATCGATATCAAAGGGCGCATACAATTGTTCCATCACATGATGCAGAATGTTTCCAAAGACCATCGAATCTACGTCTTCGGAAATATCTTCCCTTTCGTATAATTCAAGGACATATTTAAAATAAAACTTTAATCTACAGTCCAGATAGGTGTTGAGGGCTGTCGGCGTAAATCGTTTCAGGAAATTTTTTTTTGAGGTATATTGGTACAGACGCTCGAGTATTTGTTCGTTTTTAACGATTGAAATATCTTGCGGATCATCCAACGTAATTTCGGATGAAACCGTTTTATGTACGATATTCAGAGCTGTTTCATACTTCAATTGCCGAACAAAACGGCTTATCTCTCCGGACTTACCGGTCGCTTCCGTAGAATTGTAAATGAAATAGATATTCTTCGCTCTTTGCACCAGTCTATAAAATATGTAGGCGTACATTGCATCCTGATGATCTGCGATTGGCAGCCCAAAAACTTTTCTGATGCTGTAAGGAATAAACGAAACATTTTTTGGAGCCGGCGGAATACGGGTCTCATTCATTGATAAGACAATTACATTTTCAAAGTCCAGGTTTCTTGTTTCCAGTATTCCCATCACCTGCAATCCCAGGAGCGGTTCACCTTCAAACGGCAGCCGTTCTCCCAAAACCATCTGCCTGAGAAGTTTCTGAAAACCTGGTTTGGAAAAGCTCAGATTGTTGTTGACAATAAATTCATTGAGCCTGTTTAGCAAGGTATAAAATTGAAAAATAAATTCTTTCTGAATGTCATCAGTAGGTATTTCTGCCAGAAGCTTTAATATTTCCATAAGATGTGCTGCCAGAGCGGGTCCCGGATTACTAAAAATCAATTCGACCAGCCGTTTTTTACCTTTAAATCGATTTTTAGAAATCCAAATGGTATTGTTCTGTGCAATACTTGTTTCTATTTCGTCAATCTCTTTATCCTTGATCCCCGAAAATACGGGATGCCTCAAAATTGAAAGTATCGAGCGGAAATGAAACACCGATTTTCCTTCGGATTTCACGTGCAGGTCAATTATGGAAACTAAAAAACCATAAATCGCAGATGCGGCAAGCGGGTATCCCATGGTGATATTCAATTTATCAACCTTGTCGGGCAAAGCGTGCAGAAGCGGAAATAAAAGCTCGTTATTGGGTAATACCACGGCTGTATTTTCTCCAAGGTTTCCTTTGAGTGTATCGAGAATCTCCGATGCCTGCTGGGCCTGACCAACCTCAGTTGCCAAACTTAAAACCTCGATTTTTTTGGCTGGATCTACGAAAGCATTTCCGTATGAATCTTTGAAACTTTTTCCGAAAACCGGGTCCCCAAACTTCATTTCCCTGAGATATTTGCCGGCCTCCTGGTTTTTATCGTTCAAATAATAATCATCCGCATCCCAATAGATCTCCCCTTTTCCTTCATTCAAAAACCAGGAGATAATCGATGCTTCACATTTGGAGAGGGCGTTGAATCCCGCGAATATTACTTTTTCGGATTCCGGATTTATTTGCCCTGTACGAAGTTTTTGCTCGACATCCCGGTAGATCATCCCATTATACCCGATGCCCTTTTCGCTGAGCGTGGCCTTAAGCCGATGATACGTCTGAAGTAAATTGTCCCAAACTGTCAGAAATCCTTTTTGATGGCTTGATAACTTTTCTCCAAAGCTATGCCAGAAATCATGGATTAATTTTTTCTGATCCTCTTGCAGATGATCCAAACTGTTCTCGATATGTTTGACATGCGCAAGATTTTTAAAAAGCAGCTCCGGGTCTACCAGGAATTTATCCAGCTCATCAAAATCCTGAAGCAGGATGTTCCCCCAGTAATAAAATCCGTCGAACTGTTCTTTAGATTTATTGAGCTTGTTGAATACTTTGTACAATTCAAAAATCAATTCAAATTTGTCTGCGGGCTTCAGTGCGGAAAAACCTATAATGAAATCCTCAATGCCGACAATCCCGGGAGACCAGATTGGCTGATCTACTTTGGCAGACAGATATTTTTGAAGAAATAATCCCGCCCTTCTGTTTGGAAATACTACCGTAAGTCCCGCGGTCGCATCCTTATACCGATTTAAAATTACGTCTGCTATTTCTTCCAGAAATTTCATATCAGGCCACTTGAATTACCTTATTTCGTGTAATATAAAGCAGATATCCTTCGATCTTTTCATAGCCCATTTGTTTTAAGATTTCAGTATAGGTCAGGATTTGTTTTTTATCGGCCGGCTTTTCCATTCCTGTTTTAAAATCAATAACAATTGCTTTGTTATTGTGAACAAGTACCCGGTCCGGCCGTTTCGGGGGCTGGTTTTTCAGAACGATAGAGGCCTCCGACAATACTTCCCAGTCGGTGTTAAACCAGGATTTTACCTGAGCATTCGAAAAGATCCTGTTGAATTGTGCGGCTAGGGATAACTTATCCTTACCTGAAATCTGACCTTCAAAATAGTATCGTTCGATTGCGCGCGCTATTTCGTCCTGGCCGTCAATGCTTGCCAATATCTCGTGCGCGAGAAGACCAAAATCTATTTTAGCCTTTTTTTCTTTGCCTTTTTCAGAGAGGAACAGACTTCCCCTTTTTTTGAGCGCAATTTTCGTCCTCCAGTCCGAAGAACGATAGGATTTGGTATTTGGCGATATCTGTACAACATATTCGGCCGGAGGCGAGACGGCCATATTACCGATCGTATATTTTATCTTATGTTCATCGGGATCTGCTTTATTAAATTCAGGGCTTTTATCATTAGTATGTTCATAGATCTCAACTCCTTTTATCACCACATCTCCGGCAGATCTCATTTCTTTTCCCAATGGAGGACAATTGATCATCAAAAATTCTTCTGCTCGGGTAAGAGCAACATAAATCAGGTTTAGATTATCGATTTGCGCTTTTATCATTTCTTCAAAATACTCCCTGGCGAAATAACTGTTCGCCAGTGCGTTGTTGTATTTCAATGGCAAATACCCAACTGCGGAATAGGGGTCTTTATCTGTTTTGCACCATAAATAATTTGTCTTTGTCGCCTCATGATCCATCATCCAATCACAAAACGGGATCAAAACAGCCTTGAACTCCAGCCCTTTTGACTTGTGAATCGTCATCACCTGAATGGCGTTTACATGTTCCGGAATTTGAATCGAATGGTACTTGCCCTGTTCGTGCCACCATTCCAGGAAATCAATCATATCCTTTTTCGCTCCTGCAAAATATTCCATAACCACATCCTGAAATGCCTGGAGGTAAACCTTATGCGCCCTTTTCCCCAGCCGGAATAGCTGGATGATTTTCTCGATCATTTCATATACCGGAAGACCGATAAGGTTTTTGCATGTTTCAGTAAAATTATCGGGCAACGACGCTCCGCTCAAAATGTAATTGAGGTCTTCGTTTTTCCGAACTTGTGCATCATGGCTTTGTAAATGCCTGTGAATGAAGCATATTTCTCCGAAAGCAATTTTATCCTTTGGGTTAAGACAAAATGTAATGGCACTGATTATGATTCTAACTGCCGGAGAATTTTGTAAATAGAGGGATTCATTTGAAATGGCTTCGTAACAGACGCCGTCTTTTGCCTTTTCAGATTTTTTATACGTGGTAAGCAGTTCAATTACTTTCTTACCTTCCTCTCCTTTTCGGACCAGGATGGCGATATCACGCGCTTGATAACCTGATGCCTGTAGTTGCTCTATTACTGGCAGAAGGTCGGCAAGCGCCATTTCTTTCCAATGTGTTGAATCGTTTTTCCGGTAATTTACAATTTCGATCCGGCCTTTTGGGGGCTCATTATTTTTCTTGGCAGTCCGTTGGCCTGCATCTTTGTAGAGTTTCGCGACATCATCGACTTTGGCGGATAAATGCGCTTTTTCCGATTCCGAAATTGTGAGTCCTGAAATCCTGGATTTGAGATTGCTTTCGATCAAAGCTGGCAAGATGCCAAATATGGCATTATTGAATGCAACAATATTTTTTGCGCTTCTCCAGTTTGTATTGAGGAATTTTTCCTGTGGGGCATACAGTGCCAGATCTTCATGTACTTTATTGAGAATCAAATTCCAGTCTCCGCCACGCCATCTGTAAATGGATTGTTTCCCGTCGCCAACAAGTAAATTCTTTTTTCCCTCAGCGAGGCTGTTTTCGACAAGTGATTTGAAATTTTGCCATTGAAATCCGGAAGTATCCTGAAATTCATCGATCAGATAATTTTGATACCAGCTTCCGGTTTTTTCATAAATGAATGGAGTATCATTCTCGGCAATAATACCATTCAAAAACACAGATACGTCGGAAATCAACATGACATCATGCTCCTGACGATAGGCTTTTAGCTTTTTTGTGATTTGCGATAATATCCCAAACGCATAGATATTTTTCAAAACCTCTTTTGCAGTCGTATAATCGGCTATATGACGATCATAATGTTGAATCAAATTTGAGGTTATGGTCCGAAGCCCGGAATCGACAATTTTTTGAATTTCATCTTTTTTGGAAGAGGATCTGGAGTACCAATTTTCAGGATTTTGGCAGGCTTGCCTGGTTCGTTCACCCGGCGCAAAACTGTTTTTCAATATTTTAGTGTAATAACCGGCAGGTCCGGAAGCCTTATAGGCAAAATCATTGATGGAAAGACCGTGAGCGCTCATCAGTTTCAATGCTTTTTCAGCTTCAGACTTCATCTTGTGCTCGAATTGATTCCTGATCTTTTTGGTCTGGCTCAGACACGCTTTATAATCGTTATGATTCAGTTTTGAAAGTTCCTTTTCAATTGGACGGAAAGATTCTTTGAATATCTCGTTTGTCAGCATTTCAATCTGAGGCCTGATATTCCAGGACTTGTTCTCATCCACTTTTGAATAGGAAAACTCAATCAGCCAATTGGTCAATGCTTTATTTTCTCCTATTTCATCAATCATCCTGTCAATGATCTCCTGTTTCACCTTGTCCCGGTCAAGCTCAACCCCGAAATTGCCCAACAATCCCAACTCCTTTGCAAACGATTTTACAATCTTTTGAAAAAAGGCATCGATCGTACTTACGGAAAATCGGGTGTATTGATGAAGAATTTTACGGGTGACCGTTCCCGCATTTTCAGCAATTTCCTTTTTCGACTGACGCGTTCTTTCTTGTACCTGCGAAAGTAATTCATCGCCTTTTCCCGAGGACAACTTCACAAGGAAATCGAGGATACGATCCTTCATCTCTTTTGTTGCCTTGTTGGTAAATGTGACGGCCAGGATTCTGTTAAAAAGATCTGGATCCCTGATGGCTAATGAAATAAACTCAAGGGCAAGTTGATACGTTTTGCCAGATCCGGCTGAGGACCGATAGATAGATAGCGTACTTCTCTTTGTAGAATGCAACAATTAACCTTTAAAGTTTCTCCGGAGGAAGAAAATCAGTCAAACATCGCCTTTATAATACGATCTTTTCCGTTAAAATCCCGGATTAGTTTTAAGCTTGAACAATTTTCATCTTCACACAATTTTACTAATTCGGAACCAAACCTTTCATTGATTTCAAAATAAAGTTTCCCGGCAGGATTTAAATGATCCCTCGCCAGGCTAATTATTTTTTTGTAAAAGATCAAAGGCTCATTGTCCGGTACAAACAAAGCCGTTCCCGGCTCGTACCGCAGGACATTTTCATGCATATCGACCTTTTCACTTTCAGTTACATACGGGGGATTGCTGATGATGATGTCGTAATTATCGTTTAGGCGATCCACTGAAAAAATATCCTCACGCATCAGCACCGGGTTTACCCCGAATTTCCGGGCATTTTGCCTGGTTACCTCCAGGGCATTCCAGTCGATTTCTATTTCGGTTATCTTCGGACCTGCAAGTTCTAAAGCCAGCGTAATTCCGATGCACCCGCTCCCTGCTCCGATATCCAGTACGTTCAATCCGGCACGTTTATTATCCGTTAAAACCTCGTTGATGAGCTCCTCGGTTTCCTGCCTTGGAATTAAAACGCCCGGATTTACGATGAATTCGCGGCCATAAAAATGCGCCTTCCCCAAAACATATTGAATTGGCTCAAAATCTTTGAGTCGTTCAAGCTTCCCGGTTGTTTCACTTTTTAATTCTTCCGTATAGGGGACCTGTTCATCAATCATAATTAGTTCAAAAGAAATATTCAGGACGTCCTCCAGCAGCATCCTTGTCAGTTGCCGGGCTTCCCGCTCCTCGTAACTTTGAACAAGTTGATTAAGCGCTTCAGCATAAATCTTTTTTAGAGAATGCATCATATCGTAAAAAATGAAAAAACTATTAGGCCCTATTCCGCTAAAAATACAAAAAATGCTTGGCGGGGAAAATTTTATGATTCGCGAAATCAAATTACATTTGTCCAAATTTTAAATTGAAACCGGATATTAAATACATGCACAGGGCCATGGAACTGGCCAGGTTAGGATTTGGCTATGTAAGCCCAAACCCGATGGTAGGATGCGTGATTGTTCATAACAATAAAATCATTGGCGAAGGATTTCATCGACAATTTGGCGGCCCTCACGCTGAAGTAAATGCAATCAATTCGGTCGATGATAAAAGTTTATTGCCGGCCAGCCAGGTGTATGTCACACTGGAGCCTTGTTCGTTTTTTGGCAAAACGCCGCCGTGTGCCGATCTGTTGGTAAAACATAAGGTTGGAAGTGTATTTATTGCAAACATAGATCCGAATCCAAAAGTCTCGGGAAAAGGAATTGGGATCTTGAGGAAGGCCGGTATTGAAGTGGAGGAAGGAATTCTGGAGATTGAGGGCCGGGGATTGAACAAGCGCTTCTTTACTTCGTTTGGGAAAAAGCGGCCTTACGTTATATTAAAATGGGCCCAGACGGCCGACGGTTATGTCGCCAGGAAAAATTTCGATTCGAAATGGATCTCGAATAAGTATTCCAGAAAAATTGTTCATAAATGGCGTGCGGAAGAAGATGCTATTCTTGTCGGGAAAAATACCGCTATGTACGACAATCCGAATTTAAATGTGCGCGAATGGGCGGGAAACAATCCGGTAAGGATAGTCGTTGATCACCATCTCAGACTGGGGGAACATCTGAATCTGTTCAATCGCGAAATACCCACGATTTGCTATAACCTGAAACAGGATCGACAAAATGGTGACCTGGATTTTGTAAAATTGAGTAGGGAGGACTTTTTAAACGAACTTTTGGCAGATCTTCATCAGCGAAACATACAGTCGGTTATGATTGAGGGCGGGACAGTCACCATTAACAGTTTTGTCGAAAAAGGGCTTTGGGATGAAGCGAGGGTGTTTGTGGCAGATACCTGTTTTGGAGAAGGAATTATGGCTCCCCGACTCATGCATGCTGAATTTGAAGGAAAAGAAACTATAATGGGTGATACGTTAACTTATTTTAAAAGAAACGACATTGGCTGAGCATCTGCAATTAACAAAGGGGCTTTCAAGAGCCGAGAGGTATGTGGAGCTTATCCCTCAAATACGATCGTTGGTTCTGGGCGAAACGGATGTCATCGCCAATTTGGCAAATTTGTCTGCCGTACTTAAAGCGGCCTTCGATTTTTTTTGGGTCGGCTTTTATTTGGTCAAAGGACAGGAATTGGTGCTTGGACCTTTTCAGGGATCGGTTGCATGTACCAGAATTCAAAAAGGCAAAGGGGTATGTGGAGCGGCCTGGAAAGAAAAAAGGGTCATACTTGTTCCTGATGTCGACCGGTTCCCGGGTCATATCGCGTGCAGCTCGTTGTCAAAATCAGAAATTGTGGTGCCCGTAATTGTTGACGGAGATGTGAGAATGATTCTGGATGTAGATAGCGATATATTGAACGACTTCTCTGAAATTGACGAAAAGTACTTGAAACAAATTGTAAAGATAATAGCTGAGGAAATCATATGAACTTAAAGCTCAACTCGGAATTTGGAAAGCTCAAAGCGGTAATTACGCACAGGCCGGGGAAAGAAATTGAACGACTTACTCCATACAATACCAGCGAATTACTTTTTGAAGATGTGCCTTACCTGGAAGGCATGCAGCAGGAACACGATGAATTCAGAAAACTGATCCGGGAAGCTGTGGGCGCCCGGGTGTACCGTTTGCACGACCTGTTGACTGAAATCTTGCTCGATTCAAAATTAAAAATTTCCATCTTTGACAGATTGTTCAGTCTTCAAGGTTCCCAGGGTTTACTGGAAGATTTTCTGGCAAGATATTCGACCGCCGAGTGTGCTTCCATATTGATTGCAGGAATCAAAACGAAGGAATTGAAAAAAAAGCTCAACAGTAGATTTATCCATGACCTTGAGGATGAAAAATATCTGATCAATCCGAGCCCCAATTTATACTTCATGCGTGATCCCGCCGCGATCGTTCAGGCAGGCGTTATTTGCAGTCATATGAAATTTTCGGGAAGGCAGGGAGAATCGGTTTTACTAAAACACATATTTGAGAATCATCCGGATTTTAGACAATCCTTTTCTCCGGTTTATCCACATAAAACCATGGAACCTGAAATACCGACCATTGAAGGCGGCGATGTGATCGTGCTGTCTCAAAATGCATTGGCCATTGGTTGCTCGGAGCGAACGGACAAAAGGGCGATCGAACTGGTTGCCAGGCAGGTTATTAAAAATTCCGGAGTAGAGCGTGTTTATCAGGTGGATTTGCCCCCAAAGCGGAATTTCATGCACCTTGATACCGTTTTCACCATTATAGATGAGAATCTTATCGTGACTTTTTCGGAAGCTATGAATTCGGTTCTTCAAACTTGTGTGTATCGACAGGATGATTTTGATGAACAAGGGGAGGTTCTCCTTCATAAAGAATGTGTGAACGAATCTATTATTTCCGTGCTCAAGAAGGAGATCCCTTATCTGGAAATAGTCGAAACCGGAGCCGGGAATCCCGATTTTTCCTCTCGCGAGCAGTGGTACGACGGCGCCAATGTATTTGCTGTAAGCCCGCGCAGGGTAATCTCATACGACAGGAATAAATTTACGAACAGGGCGCTTAAAGAAGCCGGTGTTGAGGTGATCGAAACCAGCTCCTCTGAATTGTCCCGTGGCCTGGGAGGGCCGAGATGTATGACTATGCCGCTTTGGAGAATGGAACTCAATAATGGCTCGTGTTAAGTAAAATTCATTTCGAACGGAGTGAGAAATCTGGCTGTTTGATGGTGGTATGGTATTGATTAAACCGGTCAAAACTCCACCAGCATCAACGATCTCTTAAAAATATTTGCCGGCGCGATCCCGCAAAGGATTACAGCATGGTCATTAAGCCAGCAAGAGTATTTTTTGGCAAACTCAAATTTACGGTCGGGTAATACATTCAACGTATGGTTTAATGATCCGTTCAGAGTGTTTAATTCCAGAATATAAAAATTCCCCCCTTTGGAGCTTTCGTACATCAGTAAGTTGAGTTGATCATCAACCATTCGCGAGATGAAAGACAATCCCAATCCGTTTGCCTGGCTGTACTGTGTTTTCTGAATTACTTTTCCCCATTTTATTGTACCGCCTTCAGAGAAACAATACATCAAAATATCTCCCCCAAAATAAAACTTGTCATCCTTTGATTTGTGCTTCCACGGCATATTCTCACTTGGAGCATTTTTATAATAATCGACTGGTAATTCAAGTTGCTCGATCAACAGGATAATATCATTTTGAGTATTTTTGTAACTGTTGACCAGCCTGTAATTTTCCAGGACCTCCGGGATTTCCAGTTGTTTCTTTTTTTGATTCTTTCCAGTCAGGTAGTAGTCTTTATACAGTGAATTGATCTCCTCACTTCGCAGGTTTTGGTTATGTGAAAACATTACGGTTTTAAGAATGACATTGAATCCCGTAACATTAAAACCAATTAGTTCCTCTTCAATATTTGCCGTAAATGAAACGAAATAGGAGCTAGAACTTTGGCGCACTATACTGATTTCTCCAATCCCGTCGACCGGCCGTTCAAAGAAGAAATTGTTTGTTACCCGATTTGGCCCATGGCTATTTGTTCCCCAATAATAGGCATCTACCTTAAATTCACTCGCTTGTACGGTTAACAAAAAAAAATCTCCGCTGTTGCTCAGATGTGCGGCAATTGATTTGCCGGGCGATACCAGGTCGGGAAGGACATGCATTTTTTTCATCGGTGCCTTCTCTCCCAACCTGTAAATACCGATTTCCATTTTATCATTTCCTTCGTGGTTTACCGAATAATTATATATCACAAATTTTGATTTGTCCGCGCTAAATGAAATCAACGGAGCACGTGTTTCCATGTTCGTCACACTGAATATATATTTTGTATTTGTATATTCTTCCCCATTTTTCAGGTTGAAATATCGGATGGAAAGATAGACTTGTTTTTTTTCAACAACAGAGGTCAAGCTATATACGACCAGCGAATCGCCTTTGACAAATGTCTGCGGGGCGCTTTCTTTTTCATCGAATTCGAGGTCTTTTTCCCACTGATCAAAAAAATACTGGTCGTATCTTCCCAGCTTCATTTTATTTTTTTTCACTTCGGAAAGAATAACAAATTGCTTGTCCTCAAGCGCAAAAATGTACGGGACATCATAAGGAAGAAAGCTTTTTCTGTATTCAAAATCCTTTTCCGAAAAAACGTTTTGGCTAAAACATTGAAAAGGAGAAATTAAAATGATCAATAGAATTGATATTCTATCAACGAACGTGTTCATTTGGCAAACGTAGTTGAGCAGTAAAAATATGAAAAAAGGTTCAAACAGCCTTTTGCCGGAGGATGAATATCAACTATACTTCTTCGGCAACGACTGAGGTAACCTCCGGAATCATTGATTTCAAAAGATTTTCAATACCCGATTTTAATGTTACTGTGGCCGAAGGACAACCGCTGCAAGATCCCTGCAGGTATACCTTTACCACACCGTCCTTAAATGATTTATATTCTATAGCTCCGCCATCCTGCTCCACTGCCGGTTTCACATACTCATCCAACAGTCCCTTGATCTTAATATCCATCTCGTTTCCCACAACTTCTGATTCCGGGGCAGACAATTCAATGATCGGCTTACCGGATTCCAGGTAATTTTTAATATGATTTTTCAATTCGTCCTGCACGTCACTCCACGCCTTATTTGCGGATTTTGTAACCGTAATAAAGTTGCTCATGTAAAATACTCGGCGTACGTAATCATAGCCAAATAACTCGGCCGCCAAAGGAGCGTGTTTGGCACTTTCCAGGTCCGGAAAATCAAAGTTCTGTCCCGGATTCACCAACATGTAATCTGCGACAAATTTCAATGAATTGGGATTCGGATTGGCTTCCAGGTAAATATTTACTGTTTTATGTTCCATCATTTACGCTTCATTTTTAATAGTAACTCTTTTCAGTCCAACTTGTTCACCCTCCGTACTGGCGACGGTCATCGCAACCGTCGCATCACCGGTAACATTTACCACGGTTCTCAGCATATCCAGTGGCCGGTCCGGAGCAACGATCAGAGCTAATCCGGCCGCCGGAATTCCGGCGGCTTCAAGAACAATTACAAGCATGACCATTCCTGCCCCGGGCACACCTGCCGAACCGATCGAAGCCAGTACGGCCGTGAGAACTATTGCAAGCTGGCTCGTGAGGGTCAGTTCCAAACCCATGGCATGGGCTATAAAAACGGCCGCAACGCTTTGGTACAAGCTGGTTCCGTCCATATTGATCGTGGCCCCGAGAGGTAGTACAAAACTGCTGACTTCCTCGGAGACATTCAGGTTGTTTTCCACACTTTCCATAGTTACAGGAAGCGTTGCGGAACTGCTGCTGGTGCTAAACGCCAGAAGCTGAGCTTCCCTGATGCCTTTGAAAAAGGCTTTGTACTTCACTTTTGTAAATACATTAAAAATGGAAGGATAAATGACCAAAACCATCAATACCAATCCGAGAATAACGGTAATCGCATAAAGCAACAAGGCATTGAGGATTTCCAACGCTTTGGCGGGATTACTTCCGGCTATTTCAACGATAAGGGTAGAAATAAGGGCAAATACGCCATAGGGAGCAAACACCATGATGTAGTGGATGATTCTTATAATCACATCGTTGAGCCCTTCAAAGAAACCAATAACATAATTTTTCCTGTCGGATTTAATTTGAAGCAATGCCACTCCAAAAATGATCGCAAAAAATACGATTTGAAGCATGTTGGAATTCTTCGAGGCCGAATTTGCCAAATTATCAGGGATAATGTTAATAAGCGGCTGCAAAGGCCCTTCGTCTTTTATTTTTTTGGCAGCTCCTGTCTTTTGTTCCGCATCCTGTTCAAACATATTCATGAGCTCCATCCTGGTTTCCTCCGTTATAATTTTACCGGGTTTAATCGTATTTACGATCAGCAGCCCGATCGTAGTGGCGATAATTGTCGTTACGAGGTAGATGCCAATGGTTTTTCCTCCCATCCTGGACAATTTGGAAATATCTCCCAAATTGGATACTCCGACTATGAGACTTGCCAATATCAGTGGCATGGCTACCATTTTCAAAGCATTTACGAATATGGTGCCGAATGGCTTGATGTAATGAATTACAAAAATATTAGGAATTCCGGTAAAAATGCAGAGTAAACCAAAGAGCAATCCGATAACAAGCCCTAAAAGTATTTTTGTGTGAAGGGGGATCCGTTTTTTAGCCATCCGATTTTTTTAGATATGAGCGCTTAGATTTTAGACGATTTATTTAGTAAATAAAAATCAGCAAGTACTAATGCCGCCATAGCTTCAACAATAGGTACTGCTCTCGGGACAACGCAGGGATCGTGTCGGCCTTTTCCGGAAACCACAGTCTCCTCACCATCGATATCTATGCTCTTCTGATCCTTCATAATGGTTGCTACCGGCTTAAATGCAACATTGAAATAGATGTCCTGGCCGTTTGAAATACCCCCCTGGATACCCCCTGAAAAATTTGTTTGTGTAATCACCTTTTCACCTTGCTTCTCGAAAATGTCATTATGTTCGGAGCCGAGCATTGCCACGCCGTCAAACCCACTTCCGTATTCAAAACCCTTTACGGCATTGATGCTCAGCATTGCTTTCCCCAGCTCGGCATGAAGCTTTTCAAATACAGGTTCGCCAAGTCCGGCAGGTGCTCCTTGAATAACGCAGGTTACCACACCGCCGATCGTATCCCGGTTTTTCCGGGTCCGGTCAATCAAATCGATCATCTGTGCGGCCATTTGTTCGTCCGGACATCGAACGATATTACTTTCAATATTGGATAGATTTAGTTTATAATGGGGTTTATCCAGTTTTAACGCACCTACCTGAGCGACATAAGCTTTGACGCTTATACCCATCCGGTTGAGAAATAATTTGGCTACGGCCCCGGCGGCCACTCTTGCCGCTGTTTCTCTGGCTGAGCTTCGACCCCCGCCTCTATAGTCCCGATTCCCATATTTCTCGTGATATGTAAAATCGGCGTGCGACGGTCTGAATTTTTCGGCTATGTGTGAATAATCCTTACTTTTTTGATCTTCGTTGCGAATAATTATTGCTATTGGAGTTCCGGTGGTTTTTTGTTCGAATACGCCGGAAAGTATTTCCGCTTTATCGCTTTCCTTTCGCTGTGTGGTGATTTTTGATTGACCGGGTTTCCTTCGGTCCAGTTCTTGTTGAATAAATGCTTCGTTCACCTCAAGCCCGGCGGGGCAGCCATCGATTATTACGCCGATGGCTTTTCCGTGAGATTCTCCAAAAGTTGTAATCCTGAATTTGTTTCCGTAGGTATTGCCCATTATTTTCTGATCATAAAATATATTGTAAGTGCGAGCAATATTAAAATTAAAATATTGGCAATCACCTTAACAAATCCTCCCTTGCTTATATGCTCCAGTTGATTATTTTCAATCTCAATGACATTATAAAAAGAACCGAGATCATTGCTTGAAATAGATACGTTTTTCTTACTTTCTCCCGTAACAACAACGCGCGCGTTTGATTGTAGCGTATCGTATCTTTCCGTATATGGATCGAAGTAGACGAGGGATATATAATCCTTAAGGTCATATGCTCCCGGTTCATTCGGTATGGCATAATAATTAAAACTTTTCGAACCTCTGACTTTATTATTGCTCCGGTTGATATTTTGCCTAATATTCGGGGGGTAAAATTCGAAATCTTCCGATTCGATCACGTCAGGATTATCAATGGCCGAAATATTACCTTCACCGTGCACCGCAAATTGATAGGTAAAACTCTGGCCCGTATTCAAACGCTCACTTGAGATTTCCTCGCTTAGCTGATATTTACCGACAGGAACCTGATCTTTTAAAGGATGTGGCGGCAATTCTTTGATGGTAACTTTTTTCGGTTTTGTTCTAAAAACCTTGGTATCGGCTTGTTTTGACCGACCAAAAAACGATGGGTTTTTGGCAACTTTATATTTGATCATGCTCAGTGGAATGGACGGAAAGGTGATCGGCTCATTATTTAATGGAAAGAATGAAGCCTGAAAAAGCTTGTAATGGCCGTAACGCTTATTATTTATTTCAACGCTCTCCCGATTAAGGTTGGTGATCTTAAAATTCTCCTCCCAGCAATTTGACGGTGTGATCTCTTTTTTTATTTCGGCGAGTTGCTCGGAAATATCATTTGGCCAATCCAGGGTGGCTTGATTGGTGGATGAGACAAACAAGCCCAGTGTAACCGTAAATCCTTCACCAACATAAACTTCCTCCTTATCGACGGTTAGCGCCAAGAAAGCATCTTCCTTCACATCAATGTATTCCTGTGGTTGCCTTCTCCCAAAAAACTCCTCGAAGGGATCGTATGAAAACGGATCATACCTTCGCTGCTGTTGAACCTCCGGCCCGACGGTGACGCTCTTTCCCGGAGATTTTATAGGTTGATCATTGACTACCATGGTAAATGGTTTGATCACAATGGTGCCCTCCCGAAGGGGTATATAATTCTGAATGATGCTGTAGGTAGAAGAATATTGACCATTGATAATGTTTGTAGAGGATGATGTCTGTTGACCAACCCGGTTGAATCCCGGGATTTCCGGAAAGTTATCAATGCTTTTTATTCTTCCATTTTGTACTTCAACTGTAATTGTGAATGCCTGGTTCAAAGCGATCTTGTCAGGTCCTAAAACAATTCTAATATTTTGTCCCAGATTTTTGGCACAAAATCCAAATAAAAACGTAATAAGTATAAGAATGCGTCTTCCTATCATGCTTTTTTAGGATTGATAACGGCTCAGGGTTAAAAATTATTTTAAACTGCAAATTTATCAGAAACGTATGATATGAGGAAATTTTAACGAGAATTGAATTAATTCTTTTGTTAAATTACGTTAAATGCATACTTGTTTATTTTTCACTTAAAATCAAATAAACCCATGTTGAAGTACACCAAGGAAATTTTGACAAAAGTTAGTTTCGATGCACAATTATTTGAAAAAGAGTTGAAAAAGGCGATGAAATTACTGTTGCCGGTCGAAATTAATGAACTCAAACGTTGGTGTTATGAAAAGTTTGGGAAGTTGTACAGCTCACTTCTCAACAGGTGCTTTAAACCGGTACCTGCCAACTAAAAAAATAATCCCGCACCTAGCGGGATTTTTTGCGGATAAAATCGATATTCCTCTTTAAGCCTTTAAATTTTGTTCTTTTTATTGGAGAATCTTTAAATACGGAATTAAACAATTCTTCGGTAACATCCTCCCAATCCCCCTTAAGAATTGATTTTACACCTTCTGATATATTAAACGCCGGTTCTTCGTGTCTTACGGAGAATCGATTCCACGGACATACCTCCTGGCATATATCACAACCAAATACCCACTTTTCGTAAGTATCTTTGAATTCTTCGGGGATTGCCTCCTTTAATTCAATGGTGAGATAAGATATGCATTTACTTGCATCCAATAATCTTGCACCGACAAAAGCATCCGTCGGGCAGGCGTCCAGGCATCTGGTGCACGCGCCACAATAATCCCTGATCGGTCCATCGTATTCAAGTTCAAGGTCGATGATCAATTCCGCTAGAAAAAAATAACTCCCTTTCTCCTTATTAATCAACAACGTGTTTTTTCCCAGCCATCCCAATCCGCTTTTTGCAGCCCATTGCCTTTCCATAACCGGAGCCGAATCGACAAAAACTCTGCCGTTGATTTCTCCGGCTTCATGACGAAGAATTTCCAGAAAGGCTTTGAGTTTGTTCCGTATTACGAGGTGGTAATCCTTTCCAAAAGCATATTTGGATATTTTGTATGCTGTGTTCGGATCGTCTTCTTCAGGATAATAATTGTACAATAGTGAAATTACGGATTTTGCGCCCGGGACCAGCTTGGTCGGATCCAGCCGAATGTCAAAATGATTTTCCATATAAGACATTTTTCCATGGTATCCCATTGAGAGCCACGATTCCAAGAGCGCCTCTTCCTCTGTGAGTTTCTCTGCTTTTGAGATTCCGCAATAATCAAAATTAAGCGACTTGGCGATCCGTTTGATAAGTTTTGTGTATTTCTCTTTGGATGAGCGTGCCACTTTCTTAAAAAAGAGTACCTGTTTTTCCAGGCATTTCCAATCCGAGATGCTTGTAAGCCAGCGCTGTTGTTTCACGCCCCCTTGACGTTCGCTTTATATACCCCTCCTGTATAAGAAAAGGTTCATATACTTCTTCAATGGTTTCCGCTTCCTCGCCACAGGCTGTTGCAATTGTCGAAATACCAACGGGTCCGCCGTTAAACTTTTCAATGATTGTTCTAAGGATTCGGTTGTCCATATCATCCAGACCGTGCTGGTCTACGTCAAGGGCGCTTAAAGCCATTTCTGCTATTTCTTTTGTGATAATCCCATCGCCCTTTATATCGGCAAAATCTCTGGTACGCCGAAGAAGATTATTTACGATCCTGGGCGTTCCACGGCTTCTTCTGGCAATTTCTATCGACGCATTATCGTGAATTGGGCAATCCAGAATTTTTGCCGATCGCTTCACGATTTTATTGAGCAGCTCGGCATTGTAATATTCCAGTCGGGCGTTTATCCCAAATCTCGCCCTCAACGGGGACGTTAAAAGTCCCGCCCTTGTTGTTGCGCCGATTAGGGTAAACGGATTCAGGCTGATCTGGACAGATCTGGCATTTGGCCCGGAATCCAACATGATATCGATCTTAAAATCTTCCATCGCCGAATACAGGTATTCTTCAACTACGGGATTTAGCCGGTGAATCTCATCGATAAAAAGCACATCTCCGGTTTCCAGGTTTGTGAGCAGGCCCGCCAGATCGCCCGGTTTATCCAGTACCGGACCCGAAGATATTTTTAAATTTGAGTTCAGTTCGTTGGAAATGATGTGCGAAAGGGTCGTTTTACCAAGGCCGGGAGGTCCGTGGAGCAGTACATGGTCAAGAGGCTCATTTCGCTGCAATGCCGCCTGAACAAAAATCTTGATATTGTCAATTACTTTATCCTGACCAAAAAAATCACTGAATGTCTGAGGGCGAAGCGCTTTTTCAAATTCCTTTTCGGCCGGATTCAATCCTGATGCGTCTCCACTTAAATAGTCTTCTCTCATAAATTATTTGATCAAGACACTAAGATATATGTTTGATAAATAAAAATAAAAAAGAGATTCGGGTTTGAAATAAAATCCCGGCTCAAAAGAACGGAAAATATTCTATTGATTTTGAGCAACTGAAATTTGGCTCAGCTCTTCGAGTTCGAGGTGTTCTTTGTAATCGTCGTACAGACTTAAAAATTTCGGGACGAGCACACTTGAAAAACTTGTGGGAGAATTGGTAAGAATACAAATACCAATATCTTCATCGGTATTGATGGCGAGCTGGCTTCTGAATCCGTTTACATATCCGCCGTGATAAGCGATGGTTGATTCACCATTCTCTACAATCCTCCACCCGTATCCATAGTATGATTTTTTATAATCCTTCCATCTACTGAAATATTTCCACCGCAACCTGGTACTCACTTGAGGTGTAAATACAACATCTATTACATCCTGGCTAATGATATCGGGCCGGTGTCCTGTCATGGCAATCATATAGTTGGCCATGTCGGATATGCTGGCATTGATACCCCCGGCGGACGGTACATTATAATACGTCCTGGATATTTTTCCGGTAGCCCACCCACCCTTTTTCGGGAAATTTGGAAGGGCAATATTTTCGTTTGCCATCATGGATTCATAGTCCAATGAGGCATCCTCCATTTGTAATGGCTCAAAAATTTCTTTGCGTATCAACGTGGCATAGTCCAAACCAGTGGCCGACTTAAGTACCGGCTCAATTACGCTGTAAGCAACATTTTGATAACTAAATAATTTTCCTGGCGCTGCAATAAGTTTTACTTCCGGTAAAGCCCCGATCATTTCATTAAGTGTTTTTCCATCTTCAATAAAATTGGTGTAGGCATGCTGGATGAGCCCTGTCGTTTGAGAAAGAATATGATCTATTTCCATCATTCCGGCGTGTTCGGGATTGTTGAGCTCAAATTGAGGAAAGTGCAACTGAACCTTATCGCTCCAATTCAAAATTCCCCGATCAACCAGTTTCCCGGTCAATACACCGGCAAAGGTTTTTGATACGGAGGCTATTCTAAACGTCGTATGTTTATCTATGGGATCATTCGACCCGAACGATTTAACGCCAAATCCTTTCTCATAAATAATCCTTCCATCCCTGACAATTGCGATCGCGGCCCCCGGAGATTTTGAACGAACGAATAACGTATCGGCCATCCGGTCGAATTCATCTAAAAACAAATCTAATTGAGGATAACTCACCGGCAGTTGATGCGATATCTCCTCTTTGGAAGTAATACTTGTGTACACATGCATTAGTCCAAAGATCAAAATACCAATATGCAGGTATTTTAAGCGCATAAACGTGATTATAATTTGTTGTGGCCTCAAAATCAAAATCCTGTTTAACATATATTCAATGAAGGGCCATAAATAAAACGCATTTATTGATCTTCATTGAAGAACGAATACAAATATTTACTATAAATATTTAATATCCAACCCATTCAGCTATTGATGTAAAGAATTTATGTAAGGTAACTCGCAAACAACACATTTGTTTGTCAAACAAGCATACGTTGCGGTACGCTGCCTCGCGTAATTCTATTTTATTATGCTTTCAATCGTCGTATAATTACTAATTATGGTGTAAATTGCGCCAGATTTTTACATTGCAATGAATCGTAACAATTTTTTGAAGCGACTTTATCCGGTTATTCTCATTCTCATTGTTTTTATCATTTGGAAGGTAAGGCGATCCGGCACTCAAAACCTTCAAATGGTAGAAATCAGCGGAACGACTATGGGTACCATCGGATATTCGGTAAAGTATTTTACTGAAAATGGTGTGAATTACGGCAAAGAGATCGATTCGCTTTTAAAAGTTTGGAATTTGTCGTTATCCACGTATATCCCCGAATCGGAAATTTCCAGATTTAATAACGGGATAAACTGTTTCGAATTTGAATCCAAGTTCTTTTTTCCGGTATTGGAGGCCAGCAGAAGCGTCTATGAAAATTCTTACGGTGCTTTTGATCCAACGATCGGACCATTGGTAAATGCCTGGGGTTTTGGCCCGGATAAATCGATCGTCCCGGATAGCAGTCGTGTAGATTCTTTAATGCGTCTGGTGGGATTTGACAAAATTCATTTTGATCGCGAAAAAGTATGTAAAGAACTCCCTAACATAAAGCTGGATTTTTCAGCGATTGCCAAGGGTTATGCAGTGGATGTAGTGGCTGATTTCATCGAATCGAAAGGAATTCATAATCTGTTGGTGGAAATAGGAGGTGAATTGGTTTGCAAGGGTACCAAGAATGACAGCATGCTCTGGCGTACTGCAATTGAAGATCCGGCTGTGGAAGTTTATGAAAGAAATATTCTGGCCGTTGCAGAGCTTAAGGACCGCGCTGTTGCAACTTCCGGGAATTACAGAAATTACTATGTAAGAGACGGAAGAAAATATGTTCATACAATCAACCCGGTTACAGGATACCCAATTACGCATACGCTTTTAAGCGCTTCGGTATTTGCAGATAATTGTATGCTGGCCGATGCCTATGCAACTGCATTTATGGTCCTGGGATTGGATAAAACGAAAACCATACTTGATCGGGTGCCCGGATTGGATGCTTATTTAATTTACAGCAATGAAAAAGGTGGTGTTTCAACCTATATGACCGAAGGAATTGCGCAAAACATTGAAGAATTAGATGTTCAGGACTAAGGAGTGGTTTGGTGAATGGTTTGACTCCCCGTATTATCATGTGCTTTACAGGCACAGGGATGAAAAGGAAGCGAAGGGTTTTATCGACCAGCTAATTACTTATTTCAATTTTTCGTGCAAAGATCGCATACAAGACCTGGCATGTGGAAAAGGACGTCATTCCATATACCTGAACAAAAAAGGATTTAATGTAACCGGATTGGATCTATCACCTCAAAATATTGCATTTGCAAAAGGCTTTGAGAACGAAAGGCTCCGGTTTCACGTGCACGATATGCGGTATACCTGGCCAGGATTGGAATTTGATTATATTTTGAATCTTTTTACCAGTTTTGGATATTTTGAGACGCCCGGAGAAAACCAGCAGGCAATTTCTGCGATTGCCAAGGGATTGAGCGGAAGAGGAAAATTACTTATTGATTTTCTGAATCCATATACCGTAATCAATAATCTTGTGCCTGAAGAAGTTAAAAAGATAAATGGTATTGAATTTCACATTCGAAAATTTTTAAAAGGAGAATATATCGTAAAGGATATTCGATTTTCCGATATGGGGAAATCATATAATTTTCAGGAAAGAGTTAAGGCGATCCGCAGGGTAAAATTTCTTGAATATTTTAAAAATGCCGACCTTGAGCTTGTAGATCTTTTCGGTGATTATAAACTCAATCCTTATATTGCGGAAAAATCGGAACGAATGATTTTTGTGCTTAAGAAGTAAGATGGAATTCGCTTATTCTATAATATTATTTTTTGCCGCATTCATCCCAGGAATATTTATAATCAAACTTCGGAAACCTTTGAAATTTGATCTTAAGTATCTGCTGGTATTTGCCGGTGCCTTTATTTTTTCCATTACCATTGTTCATTTACTCCCGGAACTTTTTACGGCCTCCGAACACCCGCAGTTGATCGGGCTTTTTGTAGTCGTTGGATTTTTCATGCAGGTATTCCTGGATTTCATTACTACCGGCGTAGAACACGGCCACCTGCATCATCACGATCACCATCACCGTGGGTTTTCTCCGATAATGCTCATAATCGGTCTTTGCATTCATGCATTCATGGACGGGAGTATTCTGGTGCATCCAGGAGGTGTGAATGAAGCTGGCCACAGCAGTACCGGCCTTTTGATCGGCATTGTTCTCCACAAAATCCCGGCCGCAATAGCCTTGATGTCTATTCTCAACCTGAATATTAAAAACCGGCAAATACTTCTTACTTTTCTCCTCATTTTCAGCCTGGCTTCACCTATAGGGTTGTTTTTCAGTGAAGTGTTGAATCAAAACAACATAATCGACAAAGAAGGATTTCTGATAGTTTTTGCTGTTGTAAGCGGAAATTTTCTTCATATTTCGACCACGATTTATTTTGAGTCCAGCCCCGATCATACCTTTCACAAAAAGAAAATTTTTATTAGTTTGATCGGCGCATTACTGGCTATTGCCGTTGAATTTTTGCATCACTGAACGATTATTTTGCCATAATTGATCCCCGGACATAGCCGGTCGGCGATTATCGAAAAATGTTCCGGACGACATAACCCTGTAAATACTTCTTTTAAAACTGCTAAGGGTTTTCTGCAAGTAACCCCGGGCTCGGCAAAAAACCTTAGGTTAAAATCCATTTATCCCCAAAAATTTTTATATTTCAAAATTCAATAAAATGAATCCCGGGATTCACCCGGGAATGGTTCACTTAATGTTAAAACTACTAAATACTTATGGCTAGAAAAATTCATACCCTTGCAGGGTATATTCACGAATATCAAAGAAGCGTACTGGATCCGGATGCCTTTTGGACCCAGGTCGCGGAAACTTTTCATTGGCAAAAGAAATGGGATAAAATTGTGGAATGGGAATTTCAAACGCCAAGTATAAAGTGGTTTGTAAATGGTAAACTCAATATTACGGAAAATATTTTTGAGCGATATTTGCATACTAAAAAGAATAAACCCGCCATCATTTGGGAACCTAATGATCCGAATGAGCCTTCAATTACACTTACCTACAGTCAGTTGTTTGAAAAAACCTGTCAGTTTGCGAATGTGCTTTTGAAGAACGGAGTAGGGAAGGGCGACCGCGTCATTATCTATATGCCCATGGTGCCGGAAGCGGCCGTCGCCATGCTTGCCTGCGCGAGAATAGGCGCCATTCATTCGGTGGTTTTTGCCGGCTTTTCGGCAACTTCTCTGTCCGACCGGATCAATGATTGCAGTGCTAAAATGGTGCTCACGTCCGATGGGAATTTCCGCGGAGCAAAAACAATCCCTGTAAAAGAAGTGGTCGACGAAGCCCTGGAAACCACGACATCCGTAGAGAAGGTGATCGTTTTAGAAAGAACAAAAACAGAAGTCACCATGCAGGAAGGCCGTGATTTGTGGTGGCATGAAGAACTGGAAGGCGTTTCATCTGAGAATACCGCTGAAACGATGGATTCGGAGGATCTTTTATTTATTCTCTACACTTCCGGCTCTACCGGCAAGCCAAAAGGTGTCGTACACACATGTGGCGGATATATGGTATATACCTACTACACGTTTAAAAATGTATTTCAGTATAGCGATGAAGATATCTATTGGTGCACCGCAGATGTCGGCTGGATCACAGGACATTCTTATATAGTGTACGGCCCACTGCTGGACGGAGCCACAACGGTTATGTTTGAAGGCGTGCCGACTTATCCGCATCCCGGAAGATTCTGGGAAATTGTAGATAAGTTTAAGATCAATCAGTTCTACACCGCACCGACAGCAATAAGAGCCCTTGAAGCTTACGGCATCGATCCGGTGTTGCCCTACAAACTGGATTCTCTCAAGGTGCTCGGCACGGTCGGTGAGCCAATCAACGAGGAAGCCTGGCACTGGTATCACGATCACATCGGCAAAGGGAGATGCCCGATCGTGGATACCTGGTGGCAAACGGAGACCGGAGGGATCCTGATTTCTCCTTTGGCCGGCATCACACCGACCAAACCAGCCTATGCAACACTGCCTTTACCGGGTATTCAACCCATCATTGTCGACAATGACGGGAATGAACTGAAAGGCAATAGCGTAGAGGGGAATTTATGCATCAAATATCCGTGGCCATCCATGCTGAGAACCACTTATGGCGATCATGCACGTTGTAAGCAGACCTACTTTAGCTCCTTCAACGGATACTACTTTACGGGCGATGGCGTAAAGCGGGACGAAGATGGATATTACCGGATACTCGGCCGGGTAGATGACGTGATCAATGTTTCCGGTCATCGCATGGGAACGGCCGAGGTAGAAAACGCCATCAATGAGCACCCCAAAGTAATCGAATCTGCAGTTGTGGGCTATCCGCATCCGATTAAAGGTCAGGGAATTTATGCGTTTGCCATTTGCGATATGAGCGATCGTTCCGAAGACAACCTTAAAAATGAAATCAGGGTGACCGTATCAAACATTATCGGACCCATTGCCAAACCGGATTTAATCCAGATCGTTTCCGGTTTGCCCAAAACAAGATCGGGAAAAATTATGCGAAGGATTCTTAGAAAGATCGCCAACGGCGAAAGAGATAATTTTGGCGATACATCTACGCTTCTGGATCCTGAGGTCGTGGATAAAATTATTGAAGATGCCGAATCGGCGAGTTAGCATTCCCGGATAAACACATAAAGATCATGCTGTAAAAACACGGGATATTTCCGGAAATATCCCGTGTTTTTAATTGGCGAAATCCGAAAATATATATTTTCCATAATGCATGATCTTGTTGCAATCATCGTTTTTATTAATAATGAGATTTGTCGTTTACCTTTTTTTTATTCCGGGGCTGTTTTCAAACAACCGTCCCGTATTGGCTCAGAAGGAGGCCAACAACTGGTATTTCGGGAGCCGGGCGGCCATTACATTTTCCCGAAACGCACCGCAAGAGCTCCACGACAATCAGATGTATTATGGAGCGAACGTTTCACATTCCTATGCAACACCTGCATCTATATCGGATCGCCGTAGCGGGGCCCTGTTGTTTTACAGCGATAGTGAAACGGTCTGGAACAGCGATCATCAAGTAATGCCGAATGGTCAGGATCTTTCTGGCGGTTTCAATGATGCGATGAATACCGCCTACAGCGTGCCGGACCCGTCGGACACCAACCGGTATTACCTGTTTACCATTTATACGGATCCTTTTGATCCCGAGCGGGCTTATCGCAAATCCAAGGTGCATTATTCCGTGATCGATATGCGCCTGGACAACGGCCGGGGCGACATCGACGCCCGGCAGAAAAATATCCTGCTGCAGGACAGCACAACGATGAAAATTGCAGCCATTCCCCATGCCAACGGCAGGGACTACTGGCTGCTGTTGCACGAATTTGGAAATAATGTTTTTTCCATTTACGCGATAACTGCTTCGGGCGTTCATTTTAGTCACCGTATCGCCATTGGAAATCCGCATTTGTACCACCTTCCCAAAAGCAATGGATATGGCCAAATGAAAGCTTCACCAAACAATCGCATGTTGGCTTCCACTTTGGTAGTTTGTGAAGATAATTCATGTTCAACGCTTGTTCCTTTTGAAATCTTTGACTTCGATAACGCCACCGGCATCCTGTCAAACGTTCGAAATCTGGGCCACTATGCCGCTCTATATGGTGTATCATTTTCTCCCAATAGCAAATTGGTGTATGTCCAGGGCATTGCAGTAACCGGAAAGGATTCGGCAGACTTGCTCTACCAGCTTAACCTGGAAGATGAAGATCCTGTAGCCACCCGTACCGGGTTGTTGCGCAATAATCCGGCAATCACAAAATATCTTGGAGCCAGTTACAGTTTACAACTTGGGCCTGATGGCAGGCTGTATGGGGGGAATAGTCGGGAATATTTTATAGATCCAAAGCGCTCTCACTTTTTGTATGTAATCAACGATCCGAATCGTGTTGGACATGATTGCGACGTGGAAATGATTTCATTTAAATGGGCTGATGCTATTGTTGGAGGCAATCTACCAAACTACATCCAATCCGTATTTAAGGATCTTACGCCCACGGACAATCCGAATGCAGCATGTACGGCAGATGCAAGTATATTGCTTAAACCGAATCCTGCAACCGGCTACATCGAGATCGAAATAGCGGAACGGTGCTTTTCGCCCTATTACCTGACCATCTATAATGCCCTCGGACAATTTGTCAGCCGGCGTTTTATCTCCGATCAGCATTCGGGCCGGATTGATGTCCGCAGTATGGCATCCGGCGTCTACCTTGCCGCGGTCGAGTTGCCGGGGCAGATGTTGGTGAAAAAGTTTGTCAAGTAAGGAAAGAGCGCTTTTTGAAATGGTTTTTCGATTGAATTTTAAAAATTGGTTTTTTGCATTGATCGAGGCATTATTCTCCCGCCTCCGGAGCGGAACCTAGTCCCGGATAAAATCCGTAAGAACTTTTTCCCGTCTGGAACATGTATGGTAAATCGCGGAAGTAACTTCCACTTCAGTGTTGAACACCGGCTTCTAACGTCAATCAACAACGGTGTTTGGACTGGGAAGCCAAAGCTCCGATCCCATCCGGCTTTTTTCTGTTGTCAAAACCATTTTATTAACCATTCATCCCCGTTTACAACATTTTGAAAAAAAACATATTAATAAAGCGTACGACATGCTTATCTTAGAAAACTAAAACCAAATTATCATTCATATGAAAAAAATTTTCTATGGCTTTATCATTTGCATATTTACCGTTGGCAGTCTGTATGCAAATGGTACCAAGATCGAATTCACGGAATTTGACCTGGATAATGGATTGCATGTGATATTGCACCAGGACAATTCAACACCCATTGTTGCAGTATCCATCCTTTATCACGTAGGATCTAAAAACGAAGATCCTGAGCGCACGGGATTTGCCCACTTTTTTGAGCACCTGCTCTTTGAAGGTTCCAAAAATATTGAAAGGGGGCAGTTTGATAAATTGCTGACGGCGGCCGGAGCGGTAAATAATGCCAACACATGGCTTGACCGAACCTTTTATTACGAAATATTGCCGTCCAACCAGTTGGAATTGGGTCTGTATCTCGAATCCGAACGGCTCATGCATGCAAAAATCGACCAGATTGGCGTGGACACACAGCGGGAAGTGGTAAAAGAAGAAAAACGGCAAAGGGTAGACAACCAACCTTACGGCACCTTTCTTGAAGAAACATTGAAAAGAGCGTATAAAGTTCATCCGTACAGGTGGACCACCATTGGTTCACTGGAACACCTGAACCGGGCGACGCTCGAAGAATTCATGGATTTTTACCACACGTTCTATGTTCCTCAAAATGCGACTCTAAGCATTGCAGGCGATATAGATATTGAAGAAACCAGACGACTGGTGGACTTATACTTCTCTGAAATACCGAAAGGAAAGCATGAGGTCCCAAGGCCGACAGAGGTCGAGCCGCCTCAAACCGAGGAGATACGGGATATCGTCTACGACAACATTCAGCTTCCCGCTGTGATACAGGCCTATCATATGCCCGCGCAGGGCACGGAAGATTACTATGCCCTGAACCTTCTTACTACCCTGCTTTCCGACGGTCAAAGCTCAAGGTTTTATAAGGAAATTGTCGATCGCCAGCAAAAGGCTGTTCAGGTTTCGGCAATTCCGTTGGCCGGTGAAGATCCCGGATTGTTTATTACCCTGGGCATTGCCAATATGGGCATCGAGGCCGGTGATCTGGAAAAAAGCATGGACGCCGAGGTCGATCGAGTAAAAAGTTCATTGGTTTCGGAGCGAGAATTTCAAAAGGTAAGAAACCAGATTGAAAATGATTTCGTTACAAGGAATTCTAAGGTAGTCGGAATTGCGGAGAGCCTGGCAGATTATCACGTGTATTTTGGAGATGCCAATTTGATCAACACTGAAATTGACAGGTATATGAAGGTGACCAGGGAAGATTTAATGCGGGTAGCACGTAAATATCTGACGAAAGAAAACAGAGTTGTATTGCATTACCTTCCCAAGGAGAAAGAAAGCAACTAACCTCCAAATAATTGAAAAGTTATGAAACGTATATATATAATCTTTTTTGTTTTAATTTTTTATTTTCCGGCTGCCGGCCAGTTGGATCGGACAAAAGTACCAACTCCCGGTCCGGCTCCCGAGATTAAGATCGGAACGCCGGAGAGCTTTGAGCTGAAGAACGGCTTAAAGGTCATCGTTGTCGAAAATCACAAATCGCCGAGAGTCGCGTTCAACCTCGTTTTGGATTTTGAGGCGATTCTTGAAGGGGAAAAAGCAGGCTATGCCGCTATGGCAGGTGATTTGTTGCGGACAGGGACCACTTCGAAAACAAAATCGCAAATAGATGAAGCTATAGATTTTATTGGTGCTTCACTTAATACCTCCGCATCGGGAATCTACGCCGCATCACTGACCAAGCATCAGGATGCCTTACTGGGATTGATGACCGATGTTCTTTACAATCCGTCGTTTCCCGGAGAAGAACTGGAGAAATTGAGAAAACAGACTTTATCCGGTCTGGCAGCGCAAAAGGAAGATCCGGGGGCCGTAGCTTCAAATGTGAGAAGTGCGGTCCTGTACGGGAAGGAACATCCGTACGGAGAATTGACGACCGAGGAAACCGTTCAGAACATCACCATCGAAGATTGCAGAGATTTTTATAATACCTACTTCACGCCTGAAATTGCGTATCTGGCCATTGTCGGAGACATCAAGGTCAAGGATGCCAAAAAGCTGGCCAAAAAGTATTTTGGCGATTGGGAAAACAAGTCGATAGAGCTTCCGGCTTTTTCTGCAGTCGCCCCACCCGATAAAATACAGGTCGCGTTAGTGGATCGGCCAAATTCCGTACAATCGGAAATTCGGGTTGGGTATCCGATAAATTTGAAGAAAGGAGATCCTGATGTAGTCAAGGCGAATTTAATGAATACAATCCTGGGAGCCGGATTTTCTTCCCGCATCATGCAAAATCTGCGGGAGCAACACGCTTTTACCTATGGCGCCAGATCCTCTATCTCGAGTGATATGATTGTGGGTAATTTTAATGCTTTTACCAGCGTGAGAAATGAAGTTACCGATAGTGCGATATATCAGTTATTGCATGAATTGAGAAGAATAGTAGATGAAGATGTGACTGAAAAGGAGCTTGCCTCGGCCAAGGCATATATTACGGGCAGCTTTGCCCGGTCGCTGGAAAGCCCGCAAACCATAGCAAATTTTGCCCTTAATACGAAGCGATACAACCTGCCTGAGGACTACTATTCCAATTACCTGAAACGTTTGGATGCCGTTACGGTAGAGGAAATCCGGACAGTGGCAAAAAAATATATAAAACCGGATAACGCTCATATCATAGTTGTCGGAAGGGCCTCCGAAATTGCCGATAATCTAAGCCGGTTCGGAGAGCTTACGTATTATGATATTTATGGCAATTCATATGTGCCTGAAAAAGTTGAAATTCCGGCAGGATTGACGGTTGCAAAAGTTTTCGAGAATTATATTTTGGCTATTGGCGGAGAAGAAAAGGTTCGTGCGCTGAAGGATGCTAAAATTATTATGAAAGCCGAAATGCAGGGAAGGGAATTGGAAATCTCTTCATTGAGCAAATCACCGAATATGTCGAAAACCAACGTTTTGATGGGCGGCATGGCCGTTATGACTCAGATATACAATGGAACGGATGCCAGCATCAGTCAAATGGGACAATCGGTACCCTTGGATGAAAAACAGAAAAAGGATATGGCTTATCAGTCCGCAATAATTGAGGAAATAGCCATCATAGATATGGGGCTTTCCGCTGAGCTAAAGGGTGTGGAAACGATTAATGGTTTAAATGCCTATGCCATAGAAATTACCAAGCCTTCCGGGGATAAAACGACCTATTATTATTCGGCCGAATCGGGTCTTAAAATAAAGGAAAGTGCAACGGTTCAGGGTCCGCAGGGAGAAATGATCCAGGAAACTTCATTTGCCGATTACCGGGAAGTGGATGGAGTGAAGTTTCCGTTTACAATAACCTTCCCTATGGGTCCCATGAAAATGGAAGCCCGGGCGGAGAGCATTGAGTTAAATACAGGAATCGAAGACAGTGAATTCGCGATTCCGTAGCGCCGGGTCAAGTGTTCGGTTAAGTCATCGTAATTTTCATGCAGGTCAAGGCAAAAAATATGAGTATAGTAGCACTACGTGAATATTTTTTAACGATGAAATGCGCGAAAAGGGCAAGACTTGGGCCGGACAATTCATGTTTGACTTGACAACAGTTAAAAGTCAATTCGAAATACAGCTTATTTCATGGCCGCTCTGAATGTTCAGGGGGGCTTTTTTTGGTTTTTCACTTCACAGATCAATAGTTATTTTTCTCCGCCGAAGGACGAAATTTTTGGATTAATGCCCTTGTAAATGGATAATCTGGGATTTTTAAATTAAATTGATCATAGAGAATCCCAAATTTGATTGTACGTTACGAATTATGAAAACCAAAAATTTCACCGCACTAAAGAATACGCTTTATATAATTTATATCTGCATATCCGCTTTTTTTCTCATGAATGATTTTAAAGTTACCACACTCATTATGATGGTAATTTTGGCCCCGACAATATTGATCATGGAGCATTTTGAAGCTAATAAAACTACAAAGTAAGAAATAGTTGTCAATTTTGGTCCGATGGCATCTCCCCCTGCTTTCTCAAGTTTTTGCAATAAACTGTCAACTATGGAATTGCTTTGAGGAAATGAGCTTGAGAAGTAAATGGTAAAAATATGATCGGAAAGCATATCTTGTTCATGATTTGAAATTGCGCGTTGATCATTGGTTGACTTCAAATTTGCGGAAATGATTTTTGTGATCCTATTTGTTGATCAAATTGATCCTCGCAATGGAATTTAATCCGATTTATTCCCAATAAATTATGCTCTAAAGAGTAAATATCTGTAAAGGGTTACTTTTTTGAGAATAAAAGTAGTTATCGGCCCCCGGGCGAAAAATTATGAATTCTTCGGGTTAAATTCATTCTTATGCCGAACTACAGCACCTTACAATGATTTTTGATCTTCGTTATATAACTTGGTGGTCGATATGCTTATATTGGTATTGTGAAACATATATTCTCCATTTCCTTAATCCTGATATACTTGGTCGGAACATTCCAGTCTTCTTGGGTATTGGTTGATTTTTACTGGAACAGGGAAGATTATACACAAAAGTACTGTCAATTTCTTGATGAGGGGATTACCCAGTGTCGTGCATCCTGCTATTTAGACAACCTTTTGGAGGAACAACATAACAAGACTTCATCTGAAAAAATAACTGCCTCCCGGGAAATAAAGATTTCGCAAATCGCGAATGACAATTTGGCGACTTTAAACGATGTATTTGGTTTTCAAAAAAGGGCCTCATGTGATATTCCTGAAAGATATCACTTTGATTATTTGCCATTCATATTTCGTCCGCCCCAAACCTAGTTTATGCTGAGGCTCATCTTCACATAGAGAAACAGCGATGTTTGTTTATGTAAACAATCATGGGCATCCGGCAAATTGCGGATGTTGACAAGACTATTTTATACACATAAAGAGGATTGGTGCATACCATCCATTCCAAAAAATTTAAAAATGAACAAACTTGTATTATTTCTAATGTTCCTGGCGGTCGGTTTCGTTTCAATGGCCCAAAAGGAAACATTCACAGGTAAGTTGATAGATGCGGCAACCGGAAAGGCCATTTCCGGAGCAACCGTTTTTTATCACCAACAATACTCTATTTCTGATGAAAACGGAAGGTTTGAACTCAGAAAGAAGGGAACAGATCGGGTAAAAGTTATGATCAATCATATCGGTTATGAGTCCTTTGAGTCGACCATATCGGTAACCGGAAAACAGGAATTGGTTATCGAATTAAAAAGTTCCGTAAAGCTGCTTGAAGAAGTTTTGATTTCGTCGGACAGCCGGCCGCTGGTGGCTCAGCAGCGAATGGATCAGAAATCCATAATGAGGGGTAATCCTAAAAATGTCGGAGATATCTTTGGGGATAAATCAGGATTTGGAATTGTGAAAAGGGGAGGATACGCCATGGAGCCTGTCTTCCGGTCATTCAAATATGAACAATTAAATCTGATCTACGATGGCGGAGTTTACCTTTCGCCCGCATGCCCCAATCGGATGGATCCTGCTTCCGTTCAGATTTCACCCGCGGAAATCGATCGCATTGAGCTCATAAAAGGACCGTACAGCGTGCGCTATGGACAGACCATGGGAGGATTGATAAATATCATAACCAACGAGCCGGTTTCATCCGAAAGCTTTCGAATAAATGGAGCGCTGGAGGGCGGATATGAAGTAAATGGAAATGGGATCACCGGGCGCGGCGCCATTTCTGCTGTCGGCGAAAAGTATGATTTTTCCGTTCGAGGAGGAGTTATTTCTTTTGACGACTATAAAAATGGAGCGGGAGAAACCATCCCCAGCTCGTTTAGCACAAACAATTATGCGGCCAAATTTGGCTTTAATTTGGTCCCAAATCAACGGTTGCAATTAGGTTGGAGGCAGTCTTTTGGAAAAGATATCAAACACGTTTCGCTGCCGATGGATTCACCAAAAGACAACAGCAGCATCTTAACACTGGATTATGGCGCCCGCAATATTGCCGGAAAATTAGCCAGCATCAATGCCAAGGCATTTTACACGTTCATTGATCACCTGATGACCAACGAACATCGTCCTAATTTTAAAATGGTTGAAGTGCGCGCTCCGGTTACATCCACCACTTATGGCGGGAGGATCGAGCTCGGATTAAATACTTCCGAAAAATCAATGCTTTTTGCAGGTACTGACTTCAGGTATGTCGGGAAAGACGGTGAGCGACACCGAACAGTGAAAATTATGAATGGCAATCCTGTAGATCCGCCGAAGGAATTTACGGATCTTATCTGGCAAGACTCATGGCTGTTCGATATTGGCGTTTTTGCGGAAACCAGTTTTACGCTTGACGAAAATTGGGACCTCTTGGTTGGAGGCAGATTTGATTACATAAAATCGGGCATCAATCATCCCGCCCCGGATTTTGAAGCACTTTATGGAGCAATTGATCCGGATCCGGAACTCAACATAGGTCTTACATCAAGCATCAATTATAATTTCGGGCATAACGGGCTTGTGCAATTGTCGCTCGGGCGCGGGCAGCGCTCGGCTGAACTGACCGAACGTTACATCAATCATTTTACGGTTGGGATGGATGCGTACGAATATGTTGGAAACCCAAATCTCAAGGCGGAAATAAACAACCAGGCTGATCTTACCATAAAAAATGCGCACGATAAGTTTTTCTGGAGTTTAAATGTATTCTATTCGTTCCTGCAACACTATATAACGGCCGTCGTGGACGCATCAATATCCCGGAAGTACATGCCTGGTACCGAGCCTTTTTATGCAAAACGATTTATAAATATTGACAAGGCATGGCAAACAGGATTTGACGCAGAGATCGGGTATCATTTCACAGCTAATTTTTCTGCGAGAGCCGGCGGATACTACACCAGAGCTCAAAATGTCGATTTCGACGAACCATTGCCCGAGATCCCCCCGCTTACCGGTTTGATATCCCTGAAATATGACAAGGAAAAATATTGGGCCGAATTCAGGGGCAGATTTGTGGCCGACCAGGAGAAGGTGTCTGAATCTTTTAAAGAATCTGAAACACCGGGATTCAATGTATTTGATCTGTCGGCCGGGTATTCTCCGATAAATACAATTGACATCAACCTGGCTCTTACAAATATATTTAATGTAAATTATTATGAGCACCTCTCCAGGCCTTATAAAAATCAAGGCGAAAACGGTATGCTTTACGAACCGGGAAGATCCCTTAGAGTCGGATTAAAAGTTAGGTTTTAGAAATTATGATTAAATCAGACGGTTAACTATCATTAACCGTCTGATTTATTTATCTTTCTATCTACGTACAAAATGACTGACCTCTATGAAAAACTCAGGTAAAATCTCGCAGCTAAGTTTTGCTACCCTTGGGGTGTTATTTTTGGTTTCTGGAACAGGTTTTATTGTCGGGGAAGAAACGGGTGTTGGTGTAAAAGCGCCTCAAAAAGCAGAAGTCCTTTTTGATGGCTCCCGCAAAATGCTGGATGAGAAGTGGACATATTGGGAAGGGCCAAGGTTTTCGTCAGAGCTGCCGATTAAGTGGATCGTTCAGGATGATCCGGTTGATGACGGAAAGGTAGTAAACAGCAACGACCCTGCGGCATTAGGCGGAAAATATGGGACCGCTGATATCGTTACGAAGAAAAAGTACCGGGATTTCAGGCTTCATGTTGAATTCCTCATACCAAAGAAAGGAGGAAACAGCGGAGTTTACCTTCAGAACAGATATGAAATCCAGATCCTGGACGGAGATACCACCAGGCACGGAATGGCAACCGTGATAAACGAAACGGAATCGCCCTATGAAGTTTACCGTGGAATCGGGAGATGGAATGCCTATGATATAAAGTTCAGGGCCGCGCGTTTTAAGAACGGCAAGCTTTCGGAGAAACCCATGGTTACGGTGTATTTCAATGGAAAGAAAGTTCATAAAAATGTAAAAATAAACCAGGTCTGGGGGGGTAAAAATTCAGGCCTTGACGGAGGAAACGACGGAGGTAAGGGAATTACGGATACTCCGGGAGGAATCAAACTGCAGGCTGAAGGGCACGACGTTTACTATAGAAATATATGGATTAAGGAATTGGATCTCGAAAAGCCGGATACTGACTTTTAATATGTCGGGTAAAAACCTGACAGGTCCATAGACTGTCAGGTTTTAACGAAATTATTTGTTTAAATCTCTTCGGTTTCAACAATTTTTGCCAATACGTCCGCGTAAGGAAGCACCAGGAGTTTCTCGCCGTCAAGATCAATTTCGGTTCCTGAGAAATCCTTAAATACCACTGTGTCTCCGACAGCAATCTCCGGGCCTTCTATATTGCTCAACGCAATTACTTCACCAGACTTGGGTTTTTCCTTTTCAACCGTATCGGGAATGTAGATCCCGGATGCTGTTTTTTGCTCGCCGGCTAAATCATCAACTTTTAAGATTACGTTTTGATTAACAGGTTGTAACTCTTTCATAACTCGTTAATTTGCTTTTAATTCTAACAATCTATTCAATTTGGCTTGATCAAATCCTATGACCATTTCACCATTAATTTCTGTTTGCGGAACACCTTGTTGACCACTTTTACTCACCATGGACTGAGCTGCGCTTTGATCACTTGCAACATCCACCTCCGTATATTTCACGCCATTTTTCCTTAAAAAATTCTTGACCGTTGTGCACCACGGACATGTGGGTGTCGTATAAACAGTCACATTTTTGGAGGGTTTTTCACCTGATTTGGCGTGCAGCTCAAATATAATATTTTCAAAATATGCTTTATAATATTCTTTATCGTGGCATCCTTTAACTACATTTTTGAACCTGCCGTCCTCAAACTCGATCAGCGAGGGAACAGATTTGATGCCATAATTTTCATGGATATCTCTTACCTCAGCGACATTTGCAGAAAAAACGTTTATATCATCAGAGTCAAGTTCCACTTGTTTCAGTGTTTCCTTTGCGCATTCACTTTGATCCGAATCCTTCTTGTGAAGCAACAAATAGATGTTTTTGCTTTTAGGGAGTTTGGTAAGAAGCTCCCTGTGAGAGTGAATTTCTTTAATATTCATAAGGCAAAAATATATTTATTTTCATAACATATGAAATTATGTTCATATATCGTGCCAAACAAAGATCTTCCACTAAGCAAGGAAAAATATCAGCCATCCTGTCAGATCTTACCTTAACCTGACATGGACGGAGATAAAATGTCAGCATATTAATTCCGATCATCGCCGGGCCTGGTCAAGATGCGATTGTAATATAATGGCTGCGCTCACCTTGTCTATATGCTCTTTTTTCCGGCGGTCTTTTTTTTTCATCCCTCCGTGCACCAGGGCCTGCCGGGCAATTTTTGAAGTAAATCGTTCATCTATTTCCGATATACCTATTTGAGGGAAACATCCTTTTAACTGATCAATGACCATTCGCACCGATCCGGTAATATGTGTGTCGGATTGATCAAGCCGGGTAGGCATTCCGACAATGATCATTTCCACATCTTCCCGAGCAGTATAGTCTTTAAGCCAATCGATCAGATGTTCCGAGCTTACGGTTTCCAATGGCGACGCAATGATTTTCAGCGGATCGGTGACAGCAATTCCGGTTCGTCGCAATCCATAATCGATAGCAAGTATTCTTCCCATTTTTTGATTGCGTAAAAATAAGCCTTCGACCATTTATATAAAAACCCAAACAACTGTAATGTTTAGCCGTTAATTTGAAAGGGTAAATCAGATTTACTGTATTAAATACCTATATTTGTTGTTTAAAAAGTCCTTTATAGAAAAAAAGAATACGATTGTGGAGAAGATCAAAAACTCTAAATTTCAGATCAGATTACCTATCATTCTGACCATTGGAATAGCAGCCGGCATCATGATAGGTGCTACATTTGCAGGGCCTGAGCAAACTGCTTCGAACTTCTTGAAAAGTGTCTTGAAATTCAGGGAGGTAATGACGCTTATCGACAGGTCCTACGTCGAGGATGTGAATACGGATGAAATGGTAGAGATTGCTGTTGCTAAAATGCTTGAAAATCTTGATCCTCATACCATCTATGTATCGGCAAAGGATGTAGAATTATCAAATAGCGATCTGAAGAAGGATTTCGAAGGTGTAGGAATAGAATTTAACATTTTCAGGGATACCATTGTAGTTCTGGCGCCTTTGTCCGGAGGACCTTCGGAAAAAGTGGGACTTTTGGCGGGAGATAAAATCGTTACCGTCGACGGTGAAATTGTGGCTGGAATAGGAATCACCAACCGTGGAGTTATTGATCGTTTGAGGGGGAAAAAGGGAACAAAAGTCGAGGTTGGAATAAGACGTCAACGAAATACCGAATTGTTGAATTTTACTATTGTGCGGGATAAAATTCCTCAATATTCTGTGGATGCCGGATACATGGTGGACGATGAAATCGGTTATATAAAAATCAGCCGGTTTTCAGAAACTACATACGATGAATTCAGAGAGAAGCTCAAGTATTTGGTCGATAATGGGATGAAAAAACTTATTATAGATTTGCAGCAAAACCCTGGCGGATATATGGACAGGGCGGTAAATATCAGTGACGAATTAATTGCCAACAATTCCATGATCGTGAGCCAGGAAGGCAAGGAACCGAGGGCAAATATGGAATACAGGGCATATCGCAACGGTTTATTTGAAGAGGGGCCGGTTATCGTCTTAATCAATGAAGGCAGCGCTTCAGGTTCAGAAATTGTTGCCGGGGCAGTGCAGGATAATGACAGGGGATTAATTGTCGGCAGAAGATCATTTGGCAAAGGTCTGGTGCAGTCGATGTTCAGATTAAGCGACGGCTCGGAACTGAGATTGACGATTGCGCGATATTATACGCCGAGCGGCCGGTCCATTCAAAAACCTTACAACGATGGTCTTTCGGAATACAACAAAGATTTTCATACCCGGGTCGAGCACGGAGAGTTGTTTCATGCGGATAGCATCAAATTTAACGATACCCTGAAGTATCAAACCTCAAAGGGAAGGACGGTCTATGGTGGAGGTGGGATTATGCCGGACTATTTCATTCCTTTGGATACCGGTTGGAATTCCCTCTACTATATCAAACTGAGAAATAATAATGTCGTTCGGGAATTTGCTCTGAATTATTTTCAGAAAAATGAGAAAAAATTGAAGAAAATGGAATTCTCTGAATTTCTGACCGATTTTGAGATCGATGAACAAATGATGCGGGATTTGATTGGGTTTGGCGAGAAACTGGGAGTGAAATACGATGAAGAAGGATTAAGAAAGTCGGAAAAAACGATTAAAGTAATGGCGAAGGCTTCAATCGCCCGAAATGTATGGGGCAGGGAGAGTTATGTGCCCATCATAAACGAAATAAATGAGATCTTTCAGGAGGCTTTATTACTTTTCGATGAGGCCGAAATGCTTGCCTCAAAATAATTACCTGTCAGACGGACTTTTGCATTTTCTAAACAAATTTTGTTTTCACCTGGAAACCTTTCTATTGGCATTTTGTCTTTTACAAAAAATCCATTGAAAATGTAACCGGTAGGACCGGAGCAAACTCAGGACACACACGAGCATGATTATGTTTCTCTGTGTGTCAGCAAACTAAAAAAATATAAACGGATGAAAACAATAATTGTACTGACAGTAATTCTGTTTTTGGCAGTGATATCATTTGCTCAGGAAGAAGGAACCGGTGAACGGCCTTCGGAGATCAAATCCAAACGGGTAAGCGGGGATGCGAGTGGTTCCGGACCTGAAAATACGAAACAGGAGGATATATTCGGCAAGGACGAAGACTCACCTGGGGGGACAAAAAGTTTTACCCTGGATGCAAAAGATGCTGTTTTGGAAGAAAAAACCTTTACTGAAGATGAAACTGAAATTGTGAAGCCGGATGTCGCGGAAAGCACCTCCTACCATTATAATGGCGACCGACAAAAGGATGAAATACAAACCCTGGCGGGCAAAAATAGTCATCACGGTGGCTTTGGAGGAATAAGTTTCCGGGCCAGTGAGTTTAACAATAAGGATATAATCATGGCAGGTTTCCGGGCGGGCTGGATCATTAATCGCGCGCTCGGTATTGGATTTGAAGGTTATGGAGTGATCCCCACTGCCGAATATGAAGGTATAGACCCTGATGTTTCTCTACGGAGCCGGGCGGTCGGCGGATACGGGGGAATGTTCCTGGAACCGATTGTTTTGTCCAATAAAGTTGTTCACGTCACTTTTCCGATTGCCGGAGGTGCAGGATGGCTTGGCTACATCGTAGATTGGGAGCAAAACCAAAACTACTATTCAAACGATCTTATTGACGATGATGTGTTCTGGTATCTTGAGCCGGGAGCGGCACTCGAATTGAATGTGGCGAGGAACTTTAGGATCAATACGGGGGTAAGCTATAGATTTACCAAAGACCTTGAGCTAATCAGCACCTCTACCTCTGCCTTCGATGCGTGGAACTACTTTTTCACATTGAAATTCGGCAGCTTTTAATTCAAACAGATTATAAGGATATTTGACCTGAAGCTCCGACTCTGACCGGTCCGGTTCAATTGTTAAAATTGACCTGAGCTTCAGGTTTTTGGATATTTTTTATGAACCATCTATCGGGTTCACCTTCAATAAGATTTTTGTTCGAATTAACCGTTTAGCCCGGTTTCGCATGAACCCTGTACTTTTATCAATATGGTATGTTCTTTACCTCAAACTTGTATGGCATTAAAAGGAAAGCAGGTCATGTAGATTTTACCAAGACCAACCTTAATTTGTCCGCTTTCGCAATTTCATTCATGAATTTTACATAATTCATATATTCATTATTTTGAAAGGTTCCTTTTTCCATTGAGCACATTCTTGTATAAATGATCAATTCCTCATTCGCGGTTACGTTTGATTCATATTTTCCAAATTTGGAATTGATACTTACGTTTTCCGGGATAAATTCTAGATGATAACCTTGAGGAGTTTCTATTCTTACGGTGTCGAAATCCTCGAATGGGATATCAATCACAAAATCGAATTGGCGATCCTTCTGAGGTATCGAAATGGGCTTTGATTTATTAAATACATTTGGTTGAAAGAATAGACGTTTTCCACTCACTGAAGCAAATCTTTGTATCGAGACATCGATATCGACATTTACTTCCGGAATAATTTTTTTTTCTTGAGATAATATAAAATTATCCAATTCAAAACCGGGGATGTCCAAATTTCTAAAGAGCCATTTCTTTTGTTCACTTTCGCCAACATCCAAAAGATAAGCGTAGTTTTCATATTGTAGTCCTGTGCATTTGGTCGAAAGGGATACTTTGGCACTTCCATTTTTATCCAAAAATACATTTGTGATCTGATATTGCCCATTATCCTTTTTTGTATAAGCCTTGGTACGCACAATTTTTCCTCCTTCATCGTTAATTACAAGGACATCCCTGTCACTTGTAAATTTGCCTAAATAGCCAAAGGGATTATCTTGATTCGTACATTCAAGCCAGATTGTATCCTGATAATTAGGTACGCACAGAATCATATGATTAAATTGATTGCTTGAAAATTCTTTAATAATATTTGGAGCCTTGTAACCTGCCCTAACTAACGTATAATATGAATCTATGCCGATTGATTTTAACATAGATTTCATATAATTGCTTAAAGCCTTACAATCACCATAGCCATTTGATGCAACACTGGAAGCGGGATATGTTTGCCAGCCTCCTATACCTAGCTGAATACTGACATATCTAGTGTTGTTTTGCAGATACTCATAAACTTTTTTTATCTTTTCACTTCGAGATGGCTCATTGGCAATCAATCCTTTAAGTTTTGCCGCATATTCTTCAGGTAAAATATCTCTTCCTTGGTTTATCATCTTTTCCCATTTCCCAAACGACGCCCAATCATCCATGTTGCCATAATAGCCTTCCATTTCAAAATCAGTTGGAGCCGTAATTACTTGCGGCAGTATGCTTTGCAACGGAGGCATTCTCGGTTCTTTTTTAATGGCCGGAAAGCTTCCGAATTCCCACATTATTTTCTTTTTTCCATCTGCAATTCGCTCTTTTGCCGTCGATTCGATATTTAATTCCAAATATCTGACAATATAGTTTTCAGGCGCAATTATTGCCAGACTCGATTTTTGTGAAGCTACATTGAACCCTGAATATGGAACCCAGTTTTCCAATGACATAAAGCCGTTCTCCTCGATTTTATATTCATATTCAATGGTGTAAGGATAATCAGGATATCTTAGATCAAAATATTTAATTCGATTGTCAGAATAAATTGAATATCCATCAAATGAAGAGAGGTCCTTGACATCCTTACTTTTGAGCTGTTTTATTAATCTGCCTGTCTTATCATAACTTCTGGCTTTGAGAAATGAATTTTTAGTGAGTTTGCCATAATAATTTATACCTACCTCAGCAAAATGGTCAGCTTTCTTGTTTAGAATTGTAATTGCCCTCTTTACATACAGTATCCCTTTTCCAACCTCCAGTATTTCGTATCTGGAGATGTCTTCCCGGATGACCGCATTACTATTCTTTAGTAGATCTTCAGGGATATCCGTATATGGATATTTAATTTCCTTTTCGGCCAAAAGAGTATGACCTCCCGGGAGAAAGAAAAAAATAAGTATGACAGAAGATAAATGAGGAAAAATCGCTTTCATAATCAGTTAGATTCGACTTTTTTAAGCACAATTTGCTCATTGTGTTTCGATACCAATATGGCATAAAATTCTTTCAGGTCATGGAATTTGTCTGGCGCATAAAAGCTTTCTTTGATTTGCCATGAGTGTACGAGATGCAATCTATTTCCCTGTAGCTGAATTCCATATTTCAGGATAGCCGTGTGATCGGGGGTGACCAAATTGATCGACTGAGGCAATTCATCAACCTTGTAACCTTCCGGAATAACAAAGCTAAACATATAACTGTGTTTAATGGGTACGATCAGTTCAATAGGAAGTTTTCTTTCGTTTTGTTTTAAGGGATTTTCTTCAAGTTTCCCACGTAAAATCGGTGTGATGTAGATCATTTTGCCTATTACTTCGGTAGGTCTATTAACTTCAATTTCAATCTTTTCATTAACAGGTTCACCGCACACATCCGGTGCGTCAACTTCGATACTTTGGATCGACCAGTCTGTATGGTTACTTTTAAAATTCTCAATATATTTTTCTTTGCCATCTTGTTTCAACCTGTTCCTCATATTTATGGCACTATAGCCGTCATACCTGGCAGCAATGCTTCCGTACATTACTCCATTTTCTCCCAGATTCATTGCGCAAACGACGGTTTCATCGATTCCTTTCAAAGGCTTGAGGTTTACCCACCCCGGATTTCTTTCGGAAATCGCATACCCTCGTTGGTTTAAGCATCTCATTGGAAGCATACCAAAGGGTAAATCCTTTTCCGTAGCATCCATAAGTATTACCTTACCGTCTATAATTGCTCTGGCAATTAGATAATTGTATTTATCAATGATCGGATTGACGGGATGAACCATCCCATTGGCAAGAGTACTTAGAATTACAGGATCTGCCTGAACCTCTACGGCTTTCAACATCGATACAAGGAGCGCATTGATATCTGCGCTATTTCCTGTTCGCTCATCAAATGATTTTTTTATATTCATGCCTGGCATGAACCTTTCCTTTTTGTCCCATTTCATATGCTGGCTTACAAAATTATAAACTGCTTCTGACCGCCGGATTGGATCGCTGTATTCTGCCATGATTTTTTCAGTTACATCTTTGTAGAACGATCTTTTTTTCATGTTCGGTCCGAAGTTTTCATAATCATTCATAAACCTTTTAACAATCTTATCCCAACTGCTTAATATATTGTGATATTGGTCGGAGAATGTCTTGTAATTTGAAAGTTGAAAATCTACGCCTAAATGGTAATTATTAATATTTCCAACAAATTTTTCATCCTTTAGCCCGGGAAGATCTTTGGCAATCCAGTGAAAAACCTTATCGATATAACTCATTTTGCCAGTTGAAATATTTCCTTTTACACCACGAAGCGGGTCCGTTCTTTGCGTGTTTGTCCAAGTTATGGATCTTGGCTTTGTGTTTGTTTCGAATTTATGAAAAGAGGCAAATCCCTGAGAGTTTTTTAAGTATGTCAGGTATTCGGGAATATTCACAATATATTCACTCCACTTTACAGGAATTGTTCTTTGAAATTTCCACCGGTCAAGAATAGTCAAATAATTGGAGTGGATGGTATAAGAGAATTCGATAACTGATCCCTCTTTTGCGTTTGGCAAAGTAAATTTGACGCGTTTATAATTCTTGCTTGTTTTCTCTGTAAAGATATTTCTCTTCTCTAGTTTTGTTTTTTGAACCTTGCCATTTTCAATATTGTAAGTAAAACCCTTAATCTGAGATATAGACTGTTCGACATTGCTGTCATCATATAAGGAGATTTCTTCGGTAGCCCAATTATATCCGTCATCGTTAAGTATTTTGATTCTGCAAATCCGTTTCAGATGGTTCTCCCATCTGCCATCATTTGTATTGAAATCAAAACTTAAATAGCCATAATCACACAGCACAACGGCATCTGCACCGGGATCAAGCTCATAATTTTTCATTTCAATGTCCGGCCTGGACACATCGCCAAGTTTTATCGGTGGTTTTTGTCCGTAGCTATTTATCGAAATCACAACAAGGAATACAACAAGAAACAATCTTTGTAGATTTGCCATAGCTAAAAAATTAAAAAGTAACTAAAAGATTACTAAAAAAAATTAAAAATTGTACTAAGAAGAGAATGATAAATTGTCTCTATAAAACAAATGTAAACATTATTCGCTATAATTAATAGTAATTATTTGTCCAAAATCAACAGTGTAATTAATTAGATATTTTTAATATTCAATTAAACAAAAAATGTATATCTAAAAATCACAAATCGCTACGCTTGAGCATCCACAGGGATAAAATTCCAAATAGTATACCATAGGCGATGGCCCATACAAGCTGTTCAAAAGAAACCGCCTCCATGATTTCACTTCCCACATATTTGGCAAAGGGGAATGTGTTTAGGTCATCGATGGTATTCATGGGCAAAAAGCTATTCAATTGATCCGGAAGACTCCACGAAAGAATTGGTTCCAGGATAAAATCATATACCAATAAAATGATGATCGATATCCCCGTACGCTTAAGCGCAATCGTCAAGAATAGCGCATAAATAAAATAAACCAGAAGCTCGATAAAATATGCAAAGACAAAATCGAGCCGGGTAAATATTGCCGAAAAGTCCGTTTTAACGTTTTGAGAAAAACCCAATACCAATCCGATTCCGATCACCAATAGGGTTGAAAACAGAGCAAGTGATTTGGCTAAACCGATCTTGGAATAGATCCATTCGTTCCGACTAAATCCATCGATAACATTTTGTCTGGCCGTACCTTGAGCAAATTCACTGCTAATAGAAGTAATGACAATCAAAGCAAGGATTATTTTGAAATAGCCGGCGATATACGTCAGGTTTTGCCAAACATCCGGAAACCGGAGCATGGGTTTCAGGGAAAGGTCGATATTCGGAATATCATTAATCATGATATTCGCATTTTTGAGGAATGAATTTATATTAATGGAGACCAGGATCAGTACAATCGCATGCAATACCACCAAAATCCAAAAGCCTGAGCTTGAGGTCTGCTTTCTAAATTCAATGCGCAATAATCTAATCACCGCTTCCGGATAAAAGGTGTAAAAATTCCTGTTCCAGGTTTCCTTTGTTTTGAGCAAAATGAGTAATGTTTATTCCGTTAGTGATCAGAAAGGCGCTCAATTCCGAAGATTTGTAACCCGGCTTTAATTTGACCAAACATGTATGACTTTTCCGATCAATTCGATCTACGCCCTCATACCCCGCCAATGCCGAAGACAACTGATCCAAATTATCAGCGCCTATTTCTATGCCATCATTGCCGGAAAGCAAAGATTGTACATGACCTTCAAACAGCTTTTTCCCATGCTTCAATACCGCAACATGCGAGCATACCTTTTGAACCTCGTCAAGAAGATGACTTGCCATAATTACGGTGATTCCATCACGTGCTATTGTGAGGATCAGTTCGCGTACGTCAGCTATTCCTTCCGGATCTAATCCATTGGTCGGCTCGTCCAGGACCAGGACCTCAGGCTTCCCTAAAAGCGCAGCAGCTATCGCCAGACGCTGCCGCATTCCCGTTGAATAGGTATGGAATTTTCTCTTCGCATGTTTGATGATTCCTGCCAGTTCGAGCTTTTTATTAATTTCCGGATGTTTCAGATCCTTTATATCGGCGGTCAATTTCAAGTTGTCAAAACCATTGAGATGGGGATAAAAATTTGGCTTATCAAGAAGGGAACCTATTTTTTTTCTTAAATAATTCGAACTGCCCTGGTCAAACCAGGAATAAGAGCCTTTGGTAGCATTTGTTACGCCCAAAACAATTCCCAAGGCCGTCGTTTTTCCACTGCCATTTGGCCCCAGTATTCCATAAACATCACCTTTTTTCACGGAAATATCCAAATCGGTCAATGCGTGTGTCGCGCCATAATTTTTGGATAAATGACGAACGGAAAGCGTGTTTTGCATACCTGCAATATACCTATTTTATTTGGTTAGGTTTATTCATTTACATGTTTGGCAACATGTTTATTTAAACGCGGTCCTCAGACCGGTTAAACCGTATGATTTGATCGAAGCACCTCCTTTCATATTCCCCCGACAGTCCGGTAAATCGAAAAACGGGACCGGATATGCAGCTCGTCTTTCGCTTCATATCTCCTGGAATTGAAATGTATGCTTCGGACATTCCTTTACGGATGTGGGATTCGAAATTTCTACCGACTGGCATCATACAGCAGTGGCGACCGGGTTCCGGGCAGTAATGAATCGGTCATCACAACCTTTAAGGCGATCGTTTGCTTTTTTTAGTCAATTAGTCTTACGCCAAACCTTAAAACAAGCTAGTTCAGACTTTTCAAATCTTCTTTTTCATCGATATCAAATGCGCCGTCTTTAAAGGGGATTTCGACAATATCTTTGAGGTATTTCACAAAAATCTTTTTACCTCCCTCATCGCCTTTCAATTGTTTCATCTGTTCAAAATACCGGCTGTCGAATAAAACGGGGACTCCAAATGTGCCGGAATAAGCTGAAGCAATGATCATTGACCGGCTGGGATCATAGGTATTGGCGAGTTTTTTCAAATGTGCACCATCCACAAATGGTTGATCCACCATAGTGAGTAAAATGGCGTTGGTCTCCGGTTTACTTTTTAATATGTGATTTAGACCGTTTCTGATGGAAGCGCCGAGTCCCTCTTCCCATTCTTCGTTATAAAATATGGTCACATCCAAATCCCCGACTTCTTCTTCCATATTTTTATGATCATAGCCGGTAACAACAGTTACATCGCCGATTTTTGCGTTTATTGCTTCTTTGGATATCCTCCTGAGGAGTGTCTCGCCCTGATACTTAATCATCTGTTTTGGTTGCCCGAGCCTTCTGGACGCCCCGGCCGCCATAATCATTACTTCTATATTTGTCTTATCCCCAGGCATTTCCGAAAGCTAAAATTTCAGAATTGAATGAATAACTTGTTCAAGTTAGCACATTTATTTGTTGATTACGTATTAACAACTATTGTTTATTTGTATTACGGATCGTAACGTATAGACCGGTTTAGTTTTTTTACGGTTTTTATTTCAAATTCCAGCTTCATGAATGAAAAGATAAGATTTTTTGAAGAACGAGTAAAAAGTTATGAACGGATGGCGGAAGCATTGAGGTCCGAGTATAATGCATTTTCTTTGTACCGGATCGGGATTTTCGTCGCTTTTTTGGCGTTTGCAATCTGGTGCCTGAACCTAAAATTACCGTCCCCCTTTGTTATAAGCACAGCCATATTCGTAATAACATTTGGTCTGTTGGTTAAAAAACACAACCGGATCAAGAGGAAAAGACTACTTTATCAAAGATTACTTGCTATAAATCAAGAAGAGATTTACCGATTAAATCATCAGTTTACGGATATTGACGGCGGCGAAGAGTTTATGGATGAAAAACATTCCTATAGCCATGATCTGGATATTTTTGGCCGGAATTCCCTGTTCCAACTGGTAAATCGCGCAGGCACGATAAAGGGCAAAAGATTACTTGCAACTTGGTTGAAAAAGCCATCGGGAAAAGAGGAAATCGAAAAAAGGCAGGGGGCGGTTCACGAGCTGCGGCCGAAACTGGAATGGAGACAGAAAATTCAGGCCCACGGGAGCATTAAGCCAACTATTGATAAGGAGGCATTTTTTCAATGGCTATCAGGAGATGATATGATAAGAAACAGACCATTTTTTAAAGCCCTGCCATACCTTGTGATTCCAATTTCTGTCGCTTTGATCGTGAGCTATATGATGGAGTTGCTCTCATTGTTTACTTTGATCATACCATTCATTATTTCGGGTGTTTTTCTCTACAAAATCCTCAAGTATTCCAAGACCACCTATGTAATGACTCAATCCGGAGTACACATTCTGGAATCGATCAGAAACATGGTAATTCTGATCGAAAATGAAAATTTTGAAGGGGCTTATCTTTCCAAAATCCGGACCAGATTAATGCCTCAGGGTATTGTCGCCTCCGATAAAATAAATAAACTCAACAAAATATTTGACTGGCTCAGTCTTCGCAACAATCAGATATACTTGTTTTTAAACAGTATATTTCTGTTGGATTTTATATTGTTGGCCAAAGCAGAGCAGTGGAGATACGCATACAAGGACGAAATCGTTAAATGGTTCGATGCCATTGCGGAAATCGAGGCGTTGAATAGTATTGCCGCGTTTTCATTTGCAAACCGCGAATATGCTTTTCCGATAATCGAGGAAAGGCCTTTTTATGTCCGGGGGGCTGGGATCGGCCACCCTTTAATCCCTTCGGCGCAACGAAAAGCCAATGATTTTTCAGTAGACTCAAAAGGGACCACTTGCATTATCACTGGATCGAATATGGCCGGAAAAAGCACGTTTCTCAGAACAATCGGTATAAACGCCGTGTTGGCTTTTGCCGGAGGGCCTGTTTGTGCTGATGCCTTTCGAGTATCCATATTTAATATATTTTCCAGCATGAGGACCAAGGATAACCTGGAAGAAAACATATCCTCATTTTACGCTGAACTCCTTCGGCTTAAAATGCTTTTGGAAGAAATCAACGATGAGGTACCGACATTTTATTTATTGGATGAAATATTGAAAGGAACAAATTCTGTTGACCGACATATCGGCGCGGAATCTTTGATCCTTCAATTAAATACATCAAATGCTTTCGGACTCGTTTCGACGCACGATCTGGAACTGGGAAAACTTGAGCAAAACAATCAAAAAATCAAGAATTATAATTTTAGTAGTTCAATTGTAGGTGAAGAAATAGTTTTTGATTATAAATTGCGGGAAGGTATATGTCAAAGCACAAATGCCAGCCAGCTGATGGCAAACATCGGAATTCAAATAAATTCATAATTATAAATCGTAGTAAATATGTCAAGTGCACAAGTAGGTATTATTATGGGCAGTCAGTCGGATCTCAATATTATGGAAGAGGCTGCCAAGTTTCTCAAATCTGTCGGCATCACGTATGAAATAAATATTATATCTGCTCACAGAGCTCCGGATGTGTTGGCTGATTGGGTAAGATCGGCCCGGGAAAGAGGGATGAAAGTTATTATTGCCGGCGCCGGAGGAGCGGCCCATTTACCGGGTGTAACGGCCGCATTTACAACTTTGCCCGTTATAGGGGTTCCGGTGAGGTCCAGAATATCGATAGATGGTTGGGATTCCATTTTGTCCATACTTCAAATGCCAAGTGGAGTTCCGGTGGCTACGGTTGCGCTGGATGCGGCAAAAAATGCCGGAATATTAGCTGCACAAATCATCGGCACCGCCGATGAAAGCATTGCCGAAAAACTGGATGATTTTAAAGTTGAAATGCGTCAGAAGGTGCTGGATTCGGCAAAGGAATTGAGAGATAAAGGGCATTAAATTCAGGCCGGGAAACCGGCCTCTTATCTTTTTTTTCTGCGTTTCATTCTAAACTTCGAGTCGTCGATCTCAGGCTCGGTTTTTTTCAGCCGAATTTCCTCATTGTATCCTCTCCAGAGCAGGTAAAGCGCGAATGCCATTGGCAAATAGGCCAATAGGCTTATGGCTCCGTTAAGTGAATCATTGATGTAAAACTTATAGATTAGCAAAGCGGAAACAAGAAATATTGCTCCCCCGATATACATTTTGAATTTGGCCGTCTTAATTGCTTCATTTATTCGATTTTCCTCGATTACAAACTCATCAACCAACCTGATTATATAGGAAATCATTTCGTCAGTTAGCGCTCCTTTGAAATGATCCCTGATCTCCGGATAGGATTTTCCTTCATCATGTAATTTCAATGCTTCTTGCAGTTTCTCGTCCAGTACCTGATCATCCATACAAAACGGTTTTAAGGTTCGATTTATTTTCTGCATGAATTTAGAACCATTTCTTCAATTTTATTACTCAATGCAATAAATCATAAAATAAATTGATGTAATCGATAGAAAAGTCTAAGATTAAAGACTTCGATGAACAAAGAATTGTAAATGAATGAATTCGATCGTTTTGAATGGGATGAGGTGGATATGCCCAACCATGCGCACCGGGGACATTTAAATGTGATGTAATGAATTTGGAAAAAATGCTCGATTCAATTATTGATTTACTGGTTAACTTTGTAAAAAGATCAAATAAGGAAATAGCGATGAAGAATACGAAAGAGATCTTGAACGACGGATTTGCCTCCGCACACTATGATGCCAGTTGCAATGCCGTCATTTTTATTTGGAAGAAGCCGAGCACTTCTGAAGCTTTCCGGCTGATATTTTCAGAAATACTTAAAGCGATTAAAGGGCTTAAAGTGACTGCTTTGATCAGCGATATTCATCGGCAGGGGATCGTTGGTATTGAAAACAGAATATGGTTGCAGAACGAAATCTTGCCCAAAGCATACAGGGATGGCTTGAGAAGGATAGCTGTTATCGCCCCTAAAGATGTCTTCTCAAGTTTTTATGTGGAAAGCGTAAAAAACGTAGCGGTTAAAAATTCCTTTAATCTGAAGTTTAAATATCTTAAAGATATTGATTCTGCCAGGGCCTGGATTATGAATGAAGAAGTAACAGTATAGAGGACTAATCCTGACAGATTTAGAGAACCTGTCAGGATTATGTCAAGAATCAGATTTAATTAAAAGGCATAGTCATTTTTTTCCAGAAGATAATTTGCAACTCTTCGGCGGGCTTCTTTCAGATTGAACGGATCGATTTTGGTGAACCTTTTTAAGCCGATCAGCATCATCCGCATTTCGTCTCCGTCAGCAAATCCGTAAATGGCCTGCTTGCCTGCCCATGAAGCTTTTTCAACGGCATTTTGAAGATAAATTCGAGCCAAATCCATGTAGATAGCCGATTCGGAAGCTCCTCTCATTGAAATGATTTTTTCCACTCTAAGCAGGGTGGATTCTGCGACATAACATTCGATGAGCATATCGGCAAGGCACATTAGAATTTCTTGTTCATCTTTCAGATTTGTCATTAACTTTTGCACGGCAGCTCCTGCAATCATCAACCCGGCCTTTTTTAAATTCCGAATAGCTTTTTTCTCTTTAGTAAAAATATCGGCGTCATCGTCGGTGCCAAATTCCGGGATTGAAGTTAACTCTTTAGCTACCGCCATTGCAGGTCCCATTAAATCCAATTCACCTTTTAAAGCTCTTTTCAGCATCATGTCTATTGTGAGCATGCGATTGATCTCGTTTGTGCCTTCGAAGATTCTATTGATCCTGGCGTCTCTATAGGCTCTGTCCATCGGTCCTTCTGCGGAGTATCCCATGCCTCCATAGATTTGTACGCCCTCGTCCACAGAATAGTCCAGTGTCTCGGATCCGTGCACTTTGAGAATGGCACATTCGATGGCAAACTGTTCCGTAGATTTGAGTTTGGCTTCAGCATCGCTCATACCGTTGGCTACCATAGATTCAAATGCATCATCAATATTCTGACTTGCCCTGTAATGGGCCGATTCGGAAGCAAATATTTTTGCGGCCACATCGCCAATTTTGTGTTTGATAGCACCAAATGATCCTATGGTTTTACCGAATTGCTTACGTTCGTTTGCGTACCTAATCGCATTTGCAAGAGCACCTTTTGCCCCTCCGACAGCTCCTGCTCCAAGTTTTATCCTCCCGATGTTTAGGATGTTCAATGCGATTTTAAAACCGTTTTCCCGTTCGGATAGCATGTTTTCTGCCGGTACTTTACAGTCGTTAAAGAAGATTTGGCGCGTGGAGGATCCTTTGATGCCCATTTTCTTTTCTTCCTCATTCATCGTGATACCCCCGAATGCTCGTTCGACAATAAAAGCGGTCATGTTTTTGTCGTCGTCGATCTTGGCAAACACGATTAATATATCCGCAAAGCCGCCGTTGGTAATCCACATTTTCTGGCCATTCAGCAGATAATATTTGCCGTCTTCGGTTAATGTGGCCTTGGTTTTTCCGGAATTGGCATCCGAACCCGAATCAGGCTCGGTAAGGCAATAGGACGCCTTGTATTCCCCGGTGGCTAATTTCGGCAGATATTTTGCTTTTTGTTCGGCATTCCCATAATAAAGGATTGGCAGGGTGCCTATTCCGGTGTGCGCAGTGATGGCAACAGCGAATGAATATCCTTTGCCAAATTCTTCTGCAATCAGCATGGAAGTGTTGAAATCCATTCCGAAACCACCGTATTGCTCCGGGACCGAAGTCCCCAGCAATCCCAATTCTCCGGCCTTATCCAACAGGCCGGGCATGAGCTCGGGATATTTCATAGAGTCGATCTCATCCAGTTTAGGATAGATTTCCGTGGCTAGAAAATCCCTGCAGGTTTGAGCAATCATTTTTTGCTCTTCGGTCCATTCTTCAGGGATAAAGATTTCTTGGGCTTCCGTCTCCCGAATCAGGAATTCCCCACCCTTTATCGCGGTTTTTTGATCAATTTTTTCCATGGAATATTAGTTTAATCTTTCATAAATTCCGGCTACACCCTGACCACCCCCTACACATGCCGTGACAATACCGTACTTCTGGTTCCGGCGTCTCATCTCGTTGAAAAGATGGACGGACAGTTTGGCCCCCGTACATCCGAGTGGATGGCCGAGAGCAATTGCGCCACCGTTTACATTGTAGATCCCGGGATCAAAATCCAACTGACCGATCACACCCAGGGCTTGAGCGGCAAAAGCTTCGTTAAGTTCGATTAGCTCGATGTCTGACGGTTTCAATCCGGCCATTTTGAGTGCTTTCGGGACGGCTGCAACAGGTCCAATTCCCATAATTTTGGGTTCTACACCGGCAACCGCATAGCTTACGAGTCTGGAAATAGGCTCAAGATTAAGTTCCTTGACCATCCGGGCCGACATGACCATAACGAACGCAGCGCCATCCGATGTTTGCGAGGAGTTCCCGGCGGTAACGGTTCCTCCCAGGGCAAAAACAGGTTTTAATTTTGCCAGAGCTTCCGCACTTGTATCCGCTCTCGGACCTTCATCGGTATCCACAACATATTTTCTGTTTTTCTTTTTGCCATTTTCGTCAAGAAAAACTTCACTGACTTCGATCGGAACTATTTCGTCCTTGAACTTTTCATTTTTGATGGCATCCAGGGCTTTCATATGTGAGTTGAAAGCAAACTCATCTTGTTTTTCCCTTGAAATATCGTATTTCCTGGCTACTTCTTCGGCAGTTAATCCCATACTTGTATAATAGTCAGGATTGTTCGAAGCGATATTATAGTTCAATGCTGTCTTCCAACCAAGCATTGGAACCAGCGACATGGTTTCCGTACCTCCTGCAATTATGCAATCGGCCATACCGGCCTTTATTCTGGCCGAGGCAATATTAATAGCCTCTATACCGGATCCGCAGTACCTGTTTACAATCATTCCGGGAACTTCCTTGGGAAGTGCGAGAAGTGAGATCATTCTGCCCATTTGCATTCCCTGTTCAGCCTCAGGGACGGCATTTCCGACGATTAAGTCATCTACGCTCTTCGGATCCAATCCTTCAATGGATTTTACCAGATGTTTAATAACATCCGCTGCCAGTTCATCGGGCCTTGTAAACTTAAACCCGCCTTTTTTTGCCTTACCTACGGCCGATCTGTATCCTGCTACAATATATGCATCCATGTATATTAGTTATTTAGTTTCTCAAAGGCTTTCCGCCGTTTAATATGGCTTGAATTCTTTCCAGGGTTTTTCTCTCCCCGCAGAGCGAAAGAAATGCCTCTCTTTCCAAATCCAGCAGATATTGCTCCGACACCTCCGTGGGCGATGAAAGATTCCCGCCGCACATGATGTTGGCAATCTTTCGGGCGATAAGTGCGTCGTGGTCGGAAATGTAATTGCCCATGCGCATTCCGTTTATCCCCGAGAGGAAAAGCGCCAATCCACCCTGCCCCTGAACCTTGATGTTTTTCTTGTGAGCTGGTTTGCTGTATCCTGCCTCCGCCAATTCTATAGCCGCCTGTTTTGCCTCGGAAATCTGTCGGTACGGATTTATCGTAATTCGATCCTGAGGGCGGAGAATATTCATTTCGCGCGCTTCATGTGCTGAAGTGGCTACTTTGGCCGTAGCAATGTTCATGAACGCATTCTGAAGCGCGTTGTATTCCACATCACCGGATTCCGAGCGTTCCGATACTCTCGAGGTCATCTCTTTTGTTCCTCCGCCGCCGGGAATCAATCCGACTCCAACTTCCACCAGGCCAATATAGGTTTCTGCAACCGCCTGAACCCGGTCTGCGTGGAGGGTAAGCTCGCAACCTCCACCAAGCGACATGGAATGCGGAGCCACGATCACAGGTACGGCGCTGTACCTGGCTCGCATCATCGTCTTTTGGAAGGTCGCGATCATCATATTGAGCTCATCGTATTCCTGTTCGATGGCGTACATAAATACCATTCCCAAATTTGCTCCTACAGAGAAATTTGCTCCCTGGTTTCCGATTACTACCCCGCGATATTCTGCCTCTCCAAGATCGATCACCTTATTAATGCCTTCAATGACCTCTCCTCCCATGGTGTTCATTTTTGTTCTGAACTCAAGGTTCAGTATTCCATCGCCGAGATCAAGGATGGAAGCACCGGAATTTTTCCAGACTTCATTGTTGGCTCTGAGGTGATCGAGGATTATAAACTGATTTTCCCCGGGAATTTCTTTGTAGGATTTACTGACAATATCGTAGTATTTCCGGATGCCGTTTTCAATTGTATAGAATGATTCGATGCCTGAATTTACCATGTCATAGACCCATTGATTCGGTTTGTAACCGGCCTCTTCCATTCGATCCAGGGATTTCGAGACACCGATCTGATCCCAGGTATCAAATGGCCCCACTTCCCATCCAAAACCAGCGCAAAGCGCATCATCAATTTTGTACAGCTCATTGGAAATCTCGGGAATTCTATTTGAGATGTATTGGAAAATTCCATAAAATGAGTCCCTGTAAAACTCACCGGCTTTATCCTTACCGCCTAACAAAACCTTGTAGCGCTCTTTTACGAGATCAATGGGCTTGGTGAGTTCCAGGGTCTGGAATTTAGTTTTTTGTTTCGGCCTGTATTCCAGGGACTTAAGATCGAGCGTAAGGATCTTCGTATTTCCTTTTTCATCTTTTGTTTTTTTGTAGAAACCTTGTTTGGTTTTATCGCCCAACCAGTTGTTTTTTTCCAGCGCTCCAATTATTTCAGGAAGCTTGAAGATATCCCGTTGTTCGTCATCGGGCAATCCCTCATACAGATTGTTTGCAACTTTTATCAACGTGTCCAGGCCGACAACATCGCTTGTTCTGAATGTGGCAGATTTTGGCCGCCCGATTACAGGACCTGTAAGTTTATCGACTTCATCGATGGTAAGACCCAGTTTTTCCATGGTTTTGACCACTTTCAGTATCGAATAAATGCCAATTCGGTTTGCAATAAAAGCTGGTGTATCTTTACACAGCACGGTCGTTTTACCCAAATGCAGATCTCCGTAATTCATAAAGAAATCAATTATTTCCGGATCCGTTTTAGGCCCGGGAATGATTTCCAGAAGTTTTAAATATCTTGGTGGGTTGAAAAAATGTGTGCCGCAGAAATGTCTCTGGAAATCGTCGCTTCTTCCTTCGCTCATTTGTCGGATAGGTATGCCGGAAGTATTGGAAGTAATTAGCGAGCCCGGTTTTCTGAACTTTTCAACCTTTTCAAAGAGCTGTTTTTTGATCTCGAGGTTTTCAACAATTACTTCAATTACCCAGTCATATTCCTTTATTCTGGATAAATCATCATCAAAATTGCCAAGCTGGATATTTGATGCCAAACTCGCGCGATAAAGTGGGGCGGGCTTTGATTTTATAGCCGTTTGTAAGGAGGACTCAACAATTCTGTCTTTTACAACTTTGTCGCCAAGTTTTAAACCTTTCTTCTTTTCCGCTTCCGACAGCTTGCCTGGGGCAATGTCGAGCAGCAATACATCCAAACCGATGTTTGCAAAATGGCAGGCAATTCTGGAACCCATAATTCCTGAGCCCAACACGGCGACGCGATTAATGTTTCTCTTCATCTCTTTACCTGGTATGGAAGTTGTTAATCCTTATTAATCAATGCTTTAAGTTCGTTGTTGTTTTCTGTCCAGTCCATGATCAAGCTTGAAACCTGGAAAAAAGTATTCAGCTTCTCGGCGGGAATTCGCTCTTTCACAAATTGATTAAATGCTTTTACGGTTTCAATAGCCTTTCCCTTCTTTTCTTTCCCTTTTTCGGTCAGGTATATCCTGACGGATCTTTTATCGAACGTATCTTTTTCCTTATAGATGTATCCGCGCTCTTCCAGATTTTTAAGCGCTCTGGTTAAGCTGCGGGATTCAAGGCCTATCAGAGGAGCAATTTTAGTTGCCGGAGTTCCTTCGGAAGTGCTAATGTTCAATAAAATAAAGGCGATCGAAGTGGTTATTCCATGCTTTTGCGCTTTTTGGTTATAGAGCCTGGAAAGACTGTGCCAGTTCGACTTTATATAGTAATCAATAGACTCTTCCTTTTTCATATCAATGATTTGGTAAATATCAAATATAGACAAAATATATTATGCATGCATACTATTTGTTTAAAAAAATTGTTTTTTAACCTAGCCATTATTTTTTCTCATTTATTAATAGTATACGAAAAACTTAGATCTTTTTACATAAATTGTTAAAATTTGCGCAATTGTATCGTCAAATTGACATTTGGTATGCTTGCAGAGTATTTGGTAAATTGGGAGTTGATCATCCGGCCGGACCGTCTTTCCCTTATGATGGTTTTACAGTCTGAATCCCGCCTGGCCAAATACGCATGCAACTCCGGGGTCCTAAAATCAATAGCCGTATGCGCGAGCGTATTTACCCAATAGTTTTAAGATAATCGCTATAAAATGCTTTGTGAAATAAGAGGTAAAACCGCCGGTATTTTAATGAAAAGTCGGAAAAAGATCAAACTTCAGCATTTTGCAACTCCGCGGCCCATGTCAAAACACCGGGAGTCGGATTATTGAAGAAGCAGCTCATGAGCGGTCCTCGTAGCGGTATTCTTTTGCTCGTTTGATCTTTCCAAATCCGGTAACCTGTCGTTCGATTACCTCCGGATTTCCGGCATAAATTATTCCTCCGACACCGGTGATCGTCGCTTCAATTTTTTTGACTGCGTGTACCTCTGCTCCACCCAGGCCGCTCAGGTTAATGTTGCATGCATTGCTGATAAGATCGATGGCACTCAGTCCTCCTGCACCGCTGATATGGGTTTCCTGATATTCGGTTTTGCCTTTAAGTTTTATTATTCCCGCACCGGTTAAATTGACCTTTACATTTTTGGTGTCTATTTCCAGATCAATTGCTCCGGCACCGGATAAATTGATCATTAAATCATCCGGTGCCAATATGCCTTCATTGGATACTTTTGATGCGCCGGTGGAATAAATCTTATCTATGGATGTATAATAGATCACGACATTAATTCCCCGAGTGCTTTTGAGTTTGTGCACATTATTGATGCTGAGGGTATTATTAAAGTGTTCGACGTTGATATAGGAAAGTAAATTTTCATCGGTCTCGATCACAATTTTTGCGGAACCACTTTCAATTAATGTAACATTATAGTTGCCCCCGATATTTATTTTTTCAAATGCATCCAGTCCAATTTCCCTGGTTTCTATTACACCGTTCCCCCGCTCGAAATTGAAGCTGCAGCTATACATACAAGCCAATATTGATATAAAGACAGTCGAAGGTTTTTGTAATAATTTCATAGACCTGGCGAGTTTAATCCGGTATCAAAGATAATTATTGTTAGCCACAGAAGATTAATCCCCACTCATTTTTGAATTTAATTGTGAATTTATGATGCTTAGCTTATTTTTGCGCTTCATTTTTATAAGACAGGCATGCAAAAAGATCATACAGTATTCGACTTAATCCGGAAAGAACAGGACCGTCAAGAAAGTGGCATTGAACTTATCGCATCTGAGAATTTTGCCTCCAGACAGGTTATCGAAGCCATGGGAACTGCTCTTACCAACAAGTATGCCGAAGGACTTCCGGGGAAAAGATATTACGGAGGTTGCGAAGTCATTGATGAGATTGAGAATATTGCCAGAGACCGGGCAAAAGAATTGTTTGGTGCCGGATGGGTGAATGTTCAACCTCATTCGGGAGCGCAGGCCAATGCTGCGGTTATGTTGGCATGTCTGAATGCCGGGGATAAAATTCTGGGATTTGATCTTTCGCATGGCGGACATCTTACGCACGGTTCTTCCGTAAATTTTTCGGGGAAACTTTATCAGCCATCATTTTATGGTGTTGAAAGAGAAACCGGAGTGATTGATTACGATCGCGTGGAATCGATTGCCACGAAGGAGCAACCTAAAATGATCATATGTGGTGCTTCTGCCTATAGCAGGGAATGGGATTATGAAGGATTGCGAGCTATTGCAGATCGGGTTGGCGCAATTTTATTAGCCGATATAGCTCATCCGGCAGGATTGATCGCCAGGGGATTGCTCGATGACCCGTTGGAATATTGTCATATTGTTACCACGACAACGCACAAGACCCTGCGCGGTCCCAGGGGAGGCATGATCATGCTTAGGGAAGATTTTGAAAATCCGTTTGGATTGAAGACCCCGAAAGGAGTTGTTCGGAAAATGTCGTCTCTATTGGATTCCGGCGTATTCCCGGGCACCCAGGGAGGACCACTTGAGCATGTCATCGCTTCAAAAGCCGTAGCATTCGGCGAGGCCTTATCGGATGAGTACATGCAATATGTAATACAGGTAAAGAAGAATGCTGCGGTCATGGCAAAAAGATTTATGGACAAGGGATATCACGTAATTTCCGGAGGTACAGATAACCACTTAATGCTTATAGATTTAAGATCAAAAGGTGAAGTTACGGGCAGAGATGCTGAAAATGCACTGGTAAAGGCTGATATCACCATAAACAAAAATATGGTTCCTTTTGATACCAGATCTCCGTTTGTAACGTCGGGTATTCGGGTCGGAACTGCCGCTGTGACAACCAGGGGGATGAAAGAGGCAGAAATGGAAAGGATCGTTGATCTCATTGATGACGTACTTTTGAATATTGACAATGAAAGCAAAATTGAAGAAGTGAGAAATGAGGTCAACTCGTGGATGAAGAATTTTCCGTTATACAAATAATTGAATTTTGGCCGAGTACGAAGAAAACGAGGAACAACTTCCCAAGGGAGAAAAGGAAATGTCTTTTCTTGAGCACCTTGAAGAATTTCGCTGGCATATAATCAGATCCCTGGGATCAATTGGCGTATTTGCCATAGTCGCTTTCATTCTTAGAGAACAAATCTGGTATCATATAATTCTTGCGCCCTCCAGACCCGATTTCTGGACCTACGAAATGTTTTGTCGGTTGGGTAAATTGACCGGCGCTGAGTTTTTCTGCATCGATGAATTGAATTTTATTATTCAAAGCAGAAGAATGACGGCCCAATTTACGATGGCCCTGGTTTCAAGCTTTGTGATCGGTCTTATCGTGGCATTCCCATATGCTTTTTGGGAGTTTTGGAGGTTTGTAAGGCCTGGATTGTACCAAAATGAAAAACAACTTAGCCGGGGAGCTGTTTTCTTTGTAACACTATTATTTCTAAGTGGGGTTTTATTTGGATATTTTATTGTGTCGCCGATCTCAATAAATTTCCTGACAAACTTTACCTTGGATGACAGTATAATGAATGAAATAGACTTAAACAGCTATGTTTCAACCGTGATGATGCTGGTTCTGGCATGCGGAATAATGTTTCAGTTGCCCATTGTGGTTTATTTTCTCACAAAAGCTGGGATTATTTCCCCGGAGTTTCTGAAGACGTACAGGAAGCATGCCATTGTGGTAATCCTGGTACTTTCCGCGCTTATTACACCCCCGGATGTAATCAGTCAGATATTAATGTGTTTTCCGCTGATGTTTTTATATGAGATAAGCATTATGGTTGCCACTGCAATCAAAAGAAAAGAAGATCGACTGGCCTTAGAAGAAACTTTGGAATAGGATGAAAAATTTGACAATAGCCATAGGAGCGGATCATGCCGGATACGAGCTTAAAAGCCAGGTAATAGAATGGCTCAGCCCCAGCGTGAGCGCACTGAAGGATTTCGGAACAGATTCCGAGGAAAGTGTTGATTATCCCGATTTTGCTCACGCTGTTGCGGGGGAGGTTGAGAAAGGAAATTTTGAGTTGGGAATTTTAATTTGCGGTTCCGGCATCGGAGTGGATATGACCGCAAATAAGCATCAGGGAATACGGTCGGCCTTGTGCTGGAAGAAAGAGATCGGCAGACTGGCGAAAAGCCATAATAATGCCAATGTAATTTGTCTTCCCGGAAGATTTATAACCATAGAAGAAGCAATAGAAATTCTGGATACCTTCTTTAATACCAAATTTGAAGGGGGAAGACATAACCGGAGGATCGGTAAAATTAGCTGCCGGATTTAATCCTTCTGTAAATCTCTTCATTTACCTGTTCGTATTCTGCACCTATACGCGGAATACGGTCAAAAAGCTTGGGGACCAATCCAATCTGATCAATAATGACATCCGGCATATCATTTCGAAGATTTTTATCGACTTCTTCCAAATTGTCGTAGTAGTTGAGATTTTCCAATTGTTCTTTGGAAAGCTTCCAATTGAAATAGGGCGTAGCTTGTCTTGAAAAGGCGTAAGGCCTTGGATCCGGCCCCAAAACCAATGTTTTTTTGCTTTCCATTTCTGCATACTTTTCAGAGGAAGTATCGACGATCAATTTGTCAAAACTCAGGATTTCATGAAAGTTAAATATATGAAACGTGGTTCCAAGATAGAGGGCCAGGACCGATAGAAAGTAAAGGACAAAGCTTAACTCCCGTTTTAGTGAATTTTTAACTTTTAAAAAGAAATGCGAAAGAAAAAACGCTGTCCACGGGAAAAACATCACGAGACTGTATCCGTCACTTTCGGCATAAAGCAGATATTTAAAAAAGCATACCACAAAAGCAAAAAACATTATTTTTTGTATGCGTACCTGAAAAACCGTGAATCCAAACCCGGACAGTATTCTGAAGGAGGCAATTCCAAAAAAAAACAGCGTGATGCCCCCCAAAAGCAGAAGGTTGTTTGCCGATAAATAATCAAACGAATTTTGGACAAATAATGAATGCACAAAATGCCCAAAAAAATTTTGGGTATCGCTTTTCCAGATATAAAATAGCCAACAAATTGTAAATGGAATCGATGCTCCGTACAACAGGAGCAAATATCTCCTGCGCAGCGTGTTGGTAAAAAAAAGGAGACTCATGATATGAACAAACATAAATATCAAATACGGCAAATAGAAGAGCGCGGCGGCGCCAATGTAAATCCCGATGTTTAATAAATTTCCATCTGTTTTATTTCTGGTTTCAATATGATTGAATAAGTGATTTATCGAGAATAAAACAAATGTCAACCCCATCAATTGAGGCGATAGAACAGTTACATTGAAAAAAACTATCCCCAACAAACCGTAAAACAGAGCCGGCAGATAATTATTTTCATTGTACATTTTATGTTTCAATGAAATATAATTCAAAAAAAAGATCTGCAGAAAAAAGAGGAATAAGCCAATAATTTTTAGTGCAAACGGGGAACGCCCGAATGCAAGGTCGATTATACCGAATACCCAGGCCGAAAGCGGGCCGATGTCATCCCAAATGTCCACATACAACATGGCCCCTTCATTTATTCGTTCTCCAACGATCATCCAACCGAGTTCAGGTACGGTGTTCCAGTCCGGAGAGAAAAGAATTGGCAACCTGAAAAGGATAAGCGCGACATAAATGATAACTAATCGATAGGGATCATTAATTCTAAAATAGCTTAACAATAGTATATTTGTTCTTTATTAGGTAATATGCGACAATATAGAAATACTCGTTATTAACTAAAAAAGTAGCAGATAAAATTTCTTTTTTATGACGAGCACACGCCAATTGAAGTTTTCGAGGTTGATGCAAAAGGAGTTGGGTGAATTGTTCCAGCGAGATCAAAAAAGTTTTTTCTCCGGAAATATCATTGCCGTAACTCAGGTTGACGTAACTCCCGATTTTAGTCTAGCACATGTATATCTCAGCTTGGTTCTTGACGGTGATAAGGAAAAAATGCTTGAGAAAGTGCAATCGCACAAAGGTGATATCAAAAAGAATCTGTCAAAAAGCATGGGTAGGAAAGTTCGCAAAATTCCTGATCTGGAATTTCATCTGGATTTAGGTGCGGAACATGCCCAAAAGATGGATTCGATATTTAAAAGTCTGAATATTCCACCAGAAGAAGAAATATAATTTTCGAATTGAATTTACCATTTTTCATAGCGCGCAAGTATTTTCTTTCAAAGAAAAAGAAAAATTTCATCAATGTGATTTCCATTATTTCAATGTCCGGAGTTGCCATTGGGACGATGGCCCTGGTGATTGTGCTCTCGGTTTTTAATGGCCTTGAAGATTTGATAAGAGCGCTTAATAAAAGTTTTGATCCGGAGCTGAAGATAGAGCCTGCTCGCGGGAAAAGCTTTGAGTTGAAGCCAGAATTTCTAAATGAAATTAAAGAAATTGATGGGGTGGAGATCGTTACACAAGTCGTCGAGGATAATGCCTATGTCAAGTACAAAGAAGATAAGATGGTCGTAAAGCTTAAAGGTGTGGAAAAAAACTTTGTCGATCATCATCGTCTGGACAAAAATATTGTGCAGGGAAGGTTGGTACTTGAAGAAAATGGGGTAAACTATGCAATAATTGCCCGGGGTGTTCAGTCAGCGCTCTCGATAAACAGATTGAGCAACATGTATACGCTCCAGTTTTATTACCCAAAACGCGGCAGGACAAGCGGTATGAGTGCCGCAAACCTTACAAATCAACGCGTAATTTTGCCGATCGGAGTATATGCAATCGAAAAGCAGTACGATATGAATTACGTATTTGTACCGCTCGATTTTGCCGTAGATCTGTTTGATTATGGAGACAGAAGAACTTCCCTGGAGATAAAAGTTTCATCCGATAAGAGCTTATACGAGGTAAAAGAGAAAATAAAAAGGTTTGTTGGCAACGAATTTAAGGTTTTGACAAGCGAGGAAATTCATGCCGATTTTTTTAAAGTACTGAAGATTGAAAAACTATTTGTATTCATCACTTTTTCCTTTATTCTGGCAATAGCTTCATTTAATATCTTCTTTTCACTCACCATGTTGGCAATAGATAAGAAAAAGGATATAGCTGTTTTGTCCTCATTGGGAGCGGATAAAAGACTAATTAAATCCGTTTTTTTGACAGAAGGAGCCATTATTTCGTTACTTGGCGCTTTCATTGGTTTGTTTTTGGGTTTGATCATCTGCCTGGTACAACAGCAGTTCGGAATCGTTTCTATGGGCATGGAAACAGCGGTGATTGATGCGTACCCGGTAAAAATGCAGTTCCCCGATTTTTTCTACACCGGAATAAGCATAATAATTATAACAATTCTGGCGTCTTATCGTCCGGCAATTATTGCAACGCGCACTACAATACAGGGAAACTTATAAAACCGTAATTGTACAATTTGGCGAATCTTAATTCATCGGGTCTTAACAATTTGCGATCGACAAGCCATTAATTGCTTATGAATCTTATCGGTAAAACGTTTGCATTCTAAAAAAACAAAAAACCATTTGCCTTCAAGTGTTATTACTAAATATAATTAATAGCAGAATTTGTATTTTAATCCTTAAAAATCTTTATATAATTATAGTTATTAATGGAAAAGTTATAATTTTGGCAAAAATCCTAATTAGATATCTTATTTAAATAATCATTAAAATGAAAATTGCAGTTATTGGAACGGGATATGTTGGCCTGGTTACAGGCACGTGTTTTTCGGAACTTGGAAATCATGTTACATGTGTTGATATAGATGAAGAAAAAATCAAGGCTTTAAAAAACCATCAAATCCCGATTTATGAACCGGGATTGGATATCTTGTTTGAGCGGAATGTCAAACACGGCAGATTGAGATTTACGACCAAATTGGATAAAGGAGTAAAAGATGCAAAAGTTATTTTTTTGGCGCTGCCTACCCCACCGGGAGAGGATGGTTCTGCGGATCTGAAATATGTTCTGAAAGTGGCCGAAGACCTGGGACCTTTATTGGAAGATTATGCGGTGATCGTAGATAAAAGCACCGTTCCTGTCGGAACGTCCGAAAAGGTAAGGGATAGAATCGCTGAAAAAACAAATGTAGATTTCGATGTCGTATCCAATCCGGAGTTTTTGCGGGAAGGAGTCGCCGTTGAAGATTTTATGAAGCCAGACCGTGTGGTTGTCGGAACTACATCATTAAAAGCGATATCCATCATGGATGCGCTTTACGCCCCGCTCGTCCGGCAAGGGAATCCCATAATTTTTATGGACGAACGGTCTGCCGAACTGACAAAGTATGCCGCAAATTCATTTCTGGCCACAAAGATCAGTTTTATGAATGAGATTGCAAATTTGTGTGAAAGCGTGGGGGCTGATGTGGATGATGTGAGAAAGGGAATTGGGTTTGATTCAAGAATCGGAAAACGGTTTTTATTTGCAGGAATTGGATATGGCGGAAGTTGTTTCCCAAAAGATGTCCAGGCATTGTCAAAGTCTGCCATCGATGCGGAATATGATTTTAAAATCTTGAATTCCGTAATGGAAGTGAATCAAAAACAAAAACTGAAGCTTTTCGTCAAAATGCAGGACTATTTTGGAGGTCTCAAAGGTAAAACCGTCGCAATTTGGGGACTCGCATTCAAGCCCTATACCGACGATATTCGCGAAGCACCTTCGCTGTATAATATTGATGAATTGCTTCGTGCAGGTGCCAGCGTTCAGGCTTACGATCCTGAGGCGATGGCGAATATTGAGAAGGTATATGGCGATAAAATCGCCCTGTATGATGATGAATATGACGCTTTGGAAGGGGCGGATGCCCTGTTAATTGTCACGGAGTGGCCGGTTTTCAGGCAACCGGATTTTGAATTGATGGCTTCAAAGTTAAAAGAAAAAGTTATTTTTGACGGGCGAAACCTTTATCCCACCGGTCAAATGGCGGAAATGGGTTATAAATATTTCAGCATTGGAAGAAAGGAAATAAATGATTAAGAAGAGAATATTAATTACCGGAGCTGCCGGTTTTCTGGGATCACATTTATGTGATCGATTCATAAAAGAAGATTTTGAGGTTTTGGCAATGGACAACCTGATCACCGGTGATCTCAAAAATATCGAGCACCTGTTCCGGTTGCCTCAATTTAGTTTTTATGAGCACGATGTTTCAAATTTTGTTCATGTATCCGGTAAACTGGATTATATACTGCATTTTGCCTCTCCTGCAAGCCCGATTGATTATCTGAAAATACCAATTCAAACATTGAAGGTGGGGTCCCTGGGAACGCATCATTTGTTAGGTCTGGCAAAAGATAAAAACGCACGGATTTTAGTTGCCTCTACCTCCGAAATCTATGGAGACCCTCATGTTCATCCCCAAAAGGAGGATTATTGGGGAAATGTGAATCCTGTGGGACCGCGCGGAGTTTACGACGAAGCCAAAAGATTTCAGGAAGCCATCACCATGGCTTATCATACCTACCATCAGGTGGAGACCAGAATTGTAAGGATATTCAATACGTATGGCCCCCGCATGAGGCTTAACGATGGCCGGGTGCTGCCTGCATTCATCGGCCAGGCGCTGCGCGGTGAGGATTTAACCATTTTTGGAGACGGGCTTCAGACCAGATCTTTTTGCTTTGTCGATGATTTGATTGAGGGGATCTACAGATTGCTACTGAGCGACTATACCGGCCCTGTGAATATTGGCAATCCCGATGAAATCACCATAAAGGATTTTGCTGAAGAGATCACTAAACTTACCAATTCGAAGCAGAAGGTGGTGTATAAACCTCTTCCGACAGATGATCCGACACAACGGCAGCCGGATATATCACTGGCAAAAAAAATACTTGGCTGGGAGCCTAAGATATCTCGTGCGGAGGGGCTGAAAATTACCTATGAGTATTTCAAATCGCTTCCTAAGGAGAATCTCTACAAAAAAGAGCACAATGATTTTGAGAGGTACATAAAAAAATAGCAAATTCGCGCCATGAATAAAGTGTTGATTACCGGAGGCGCCGGATTTATAGGATCGCATGTCGTAAGGCTATTTGTAAACAAGTACAAAGACTACGAAATCTATAACCTTGATAAGTTAACTTATGCGGGAAACCTTGAAAATTTACAGGATGTAGAAAATGAACCGAACTATTCGTTTATTAAGGGAGATATAGTCGACGGGCAATTCATTAATGACTTGTTCGGCACCCATAAATTCGACCGTGTAATTCACCTTGCCGCCGAATCTCATGTAGATCGGTCAATAACAAATCCGCTCGAGTTTATTCACACCAATATTATTGGTACGGTAAACCTGCTGAATGCTGCCAAAAATCAATGGGAAGGCGATTTGGAGCATAAACTATTTTACCATGTGTCGACGGATGAAGTCTACGGTTCTCTGGACGACGGCGGTTTTTTTCTCGAATCCACCCCGTATGATCCCCAGTCACCATATTCGGCATCAAAAGCGAGTAGCGACCATTTTGTACGCGCATACCAAAACACATACGGTTTGCCGATCGTAATTTCAAACTGTTCGAATAATTACGGCCCCAATCAATTTCCCGAAAAATTAATTCCGTTATTTATAAATAACATAATCCATGAAAAGCCCTTGCCGGTTTATGGAAAAGGAGAGAATGTACGCGACTGGCTGTATGTAATAGATCACGCCAGGGCTATAGATGTTGTATTTCACCGGGGTAAGCCCGGGGAGACCTATAATATCGGAGGGTTCAATGAGTGGAAGAATATTGATTTGATAAAGGTACTGTGTAGTACGGTTGACTCAAAAATCGGCCGAAAAATCGGCAGCTCTGAAAAACTTATCACTTTTGTCAAAGACAGGGCCGGGCATGATTTGCGTTATGCCATTGATGCTTCAAAGATTATGAATGAGCTGGGATGGGAGCCATCACTTCAGTTTGAGGAAGGAATCCGTAAAACCGTTGAGTGGTATTTGAACAATGCAGAATGGCTTCTGCGCGTCACCTCCGGCGCCTATCTGGAATATTACAGGGAACAATATCAAAATAGAGCATAATGAAAGGAATCGTTCTTGCCGGAGGATCCGGAACAAGATTACACCCCTTAACGCTTGCGGTGAGTAAGCAACTGATGCCGGTTTATGACAAGCCCATGATCTATTATCCGCTTTCTACCCTGATGAACGCAGGGATAAAGGATATTTTGATGATCTCCACTCCCCACGATCTTCCGATGTTTCAAAAATTGCTCGGAAGCGGGGAAAAGTACGGTTGTTCGTTTTCTTATGCAATACAGGAAAATCCGAATGGACTTGCTCAGGCGTTTGTGATTGGAGAAGACTTCATCGGAGCTGAGAAAGTCGCTCTTATTTTGGGGGATAATATTTTTTACGGCACTGGAATGGCTGAATTGCTTCAATCCAATAATGATCCTGACGGAGGTGTAGTATTTGCTTATCATGTCAACGATCCGGAGAGGTACGGTGTGGTGGAATTCGATGATGAACTGAAAGCAATATCGATTGAAGAAAAGCCGGCTCAACCAAAATCAAATTATGCGGTTCCTGGATTGTACTTCTATGACAATGACGTGGTACAAATCGCAAAAGACTTAAAGCCAAGTAAGCGCGGCGAATACGAAATTACCGATGTGAACAAGGCGTATCTATGGCGCGGAAAACTAAACGTAGGAATTCTGGATAGAGGAACGGCATGGTTGGATACGGGAACTTTTAATTCACTTATGCAAGCGGGCACCTTCGTCCAGGTGATCGAGGAGCGACAGGGCCTGAAAATAGGGAGCATTGAAGAGACCGCATATCGAATGAAATTTATTGATAAAAGTCAGCTTGAGAAATTGGCCGTGCCGTTGATAAAAAGTGGTTACGGAGAATATCTGATGGGTTTGGTTAATAAATCTCCTACTTCACAGGCAATTGAATAACAAATGTAGAGCCGGGATTTTCATTTCTTTTCAATTCAATGTTTCCTTCCAACTGATTCAGGAAGTATTTTGTATTGTGAAGTCCAAGCCCCAGACATCCTTCGCCTCCTGTCGCAATGCTGGATAATTTTTGAAATTTTTGAAATAGCAAGTGTTCTTCATCTTCTTTTATTCCATCACCGCAATCTTCAATCTCGATTTCATATGCATCGGCATTTCTATTTAATCGAATGGTTATTTCCTTTTCTTGCCCGGAGAATTTAATAGCATTCGACAGCACATTTTCAATGATGCGCTGTACATAATATTCATCGGAAAAACAATTTGCCTGATCAATGGTCAACTCCGAATTTAAATGTTGTCTTTTAATTTCAAGTTGCTTTGAAAATGATCGCACTGCTTTACTCATTGAATTCAACAAACTGAATTCCTTTTTCTCCACCGTAATATGTCCCGCATCGATCTCTCTCATATCCCTCAGATTCGTAATCATTTCCAATCCGCTCAGCACCGACAGATACATTGAATTGACATATGCTTTCTGTTGCTCCGTGATGGGGATATTTTCCATTTCAAAGAGTTGTAAAAGTGCGAAAACCCGGTTAAAAGGAGATCTGATATCATGGTTGATCAATTTCAATAAATTGTACTTTTCGTTTTTGATTTGATCGAGCTCAGATTCTAATTTGTCATAATTCATGGAAGTGACGTTGGGGAATAAAAAATAATTCGCGAAGACGAAAATTGAATGAATACATACCTTTTATCAATTATAATTCAAATTTGTTTAATCACAAAAAATAGATAGCTTTGTTTCCTTTTTTTAGGCCTGATCGCTTTACAAAGAAAGGTAATGGCAAAAACTTTAGAAGAATTACGAAAGAAAATTGATGCGGTTGACAATAAACTCATTGACATTTTAAATGAGCGAATGTCGGTAATTCATGAAATTGGTGCATTTAAAAGAACCAGCAATACGGTCATTTATCGGCCGGAAAGAGAGAAAAGCATTATCGACAGATTGTATAAAAACCACAGAGGTCTGCTAAATCGGGCGGCAATTGAAGCCATTTTCCTCGAGATTTTTGCCATAAGCAGGAATTTTGAATTACCTGAGCTGGTCGCTTATCTGGGACCTGAGGGAAGTTTTACGCACCAGGCCGCGGAAAGCCGGTTTGGCGCAATGAGCAAATATTTGGCCCTGGATTCGATAAGATCGGTTTTTGAAGCGGTAAATACCGGAAGGGCAAGGTTTGGCGTAGTTCCACTGGAAAATAATCAGGAAGGTGTGGTAAGTGAAACCATAGATTTGTTGGGCTCTACGGAATTGCGCATTACCGCAGAGATTCCGTTACCTATTCATTTTGCATTTGCAACCACTTGTGAAAGTATTTCCGAAGTAAAGAGGATCTATTCCAAGGATATTGGATTTAAACAATGTAAAAAGTTCTTGAGAGAATCCTTTAACGGATCAAGGGTAGAATACATCCCTGTCAACTCAACTTCAAAAGCGGCGAAAATTGCAGTTGAGGAAAAGGGCAGTGCGGCTATGTGCTCGCATATCGCTGCCCGAATGCACAATGTTCCAATTCTTTTTGATAATGTGGAGGATTCCACCGACAACTTCACCCGGTTTTTGATCATTAGCAGGGATATAAAAAACCAGCAAAGTGGTCATGACAAAACCAGCCTTTTGGCCAAAACCACGGACAAACCCGGAAGTTTAATGATGCTGCTTCAGGATTTTTATAATGCCGGTATAAATATGTCGAAGCTTGAAAGCAGGCCTGCTAAGAAAGGAAAAACCTTTAAATATTATTTCTACATCGATATTGATGGACATATAGATGATGAAAATATTTTTACTTTATTTGAGAAGCACAAAAAAGATATTAAGTGGTTGGGGAGTTATGTAAAGATGTGCTGATCTTCATCTACACACTTTTATTCTTCCGGTTTTCTTTTTTCTCCCCGATAATTGGCATTCTTTTAAAAGGCTTGGAACGGTCGAAAAGATAGCGGTATGTTTTGTGAATTTTTCCACGATCTCCACCGACCTGCTCGGCTACATGAATCATCCGGGCATTGAAGTCGCCGATCCAGTTCATTTCAAAGTCTTTATACCGCTGATAGTCACCTTGTACTCTCAATCTTACGGTCTCTATTATGGCACCTTCAACGCCTTTCCCCTGGTGGTCCGGGACAATGCCAAATACCATTCCAAACATTTTTTTGTTTGTCTTTCTCCACTGATGCCAAGCGAATTTTAACTTGCCGATCAGATCCATTTTCCCGTTTACATGTTTAAATATTTGATTCACCTCAGGCAACATGATAAAGAATGCGATCGGTTTTTCCTCATAAAACCCAAACCACATAATCTTTTCATCGATAATCGGTTTCATCTGTTTCATGAGGTGTTTTGCAAGTTGCATAGACAATTGAGGTACACCTTTATGACTTGCCCAGGCAGCGTTGTAGATGTCCCTGAAATATTCCGTGTAGGTATCAATTTCTTTCAGGCGCATATGTCTGAAAGAATATTTCGGATTTCGGAAGATCCGGTCCGCTTTTTCTTTCAAACGAGGATTTAGAGGATCCATCACCTTTCGCACAAATGTTATCTGCTCGAAATAGGTCTTAAAGCCATATTCTTCAAACAACTGCTGATAATACGGAAAACTATAATTGCAATTATAATTCGGATCAAGTTCAAAACCTTTTACCAGCAGTCCCCACCATTTGTCGCGATCACCAAAATTGATCGGCCCGTCCATAGCTTCCATGCCTTCTTTTTGCAGCCATTCCTTGCAGGCATCAAACAGTTTAAAGGCCGCACCCTTGTCGTTTACGCATTCAAAAAAGCCCATGCCTCCGGTAGGCTGATCGTTGTCTTTATTTACGGTCTTTTTGTTGATAAAGGCTGCCACTCTTCCGATGGTCTTTCCGTCCTCCCTTTTCAGAATCCAGCGAATAAGCTTTCCATTCCTGAAATATTTATTTTTCCCCCGATCAAATACGTTGTTGATGTCTTTATCCAAAGGCCGGATCCAATGTTTTTCGTTTTTATATAAATGCACCGGAAGCATTAAAAATTCACGGGCTGCTTGCTTATCTTTTACTTCGATCAGTTTCATCGATTAAATTTTGCATGGAAAAACTAAATAATTTCTGAGGGGGCAAATTTAATGTGGATTTTGATTTTGCTCAAAGAATTATCATTGAATAAAATGGAGATAAAAGCTCAAAGTAATCTGTAAGATATTCTATATTTAACAGTTAAAACGAATAAACTATGAATTTGGATAGAAGATCATTTATCAAGAATAGCGGAAAAGGTATTATAGGATTATCCGCCGTTTCGGCTATGCCCTATTTTTTGGATGCTTCATGTTTTGCCAAAACGGCAGGAGACTTATTTTTTAAGATATCCCTGGCTGAATGGTCGCTAAACAAAAATCTGTTTAGCAAGAAAATTACCAATATGGATTTTCCGGGTATCGCCAAGAATGAATTTGGCGTTCACGCTGTGGAATACGTAAATCAGTTCTTCATGGACAAAGCTGAAGATGAATCATATTTAAAGGAATTGCTGAGCAGAACCACCGATCTCGGGGTGGATAATGTACTGATCATGGTCGACAGAGAGGGGCACCTGGCAGATGAAGATGATGCCAAGCGCACTAAAAGTATAGAAAATCATTATAAATGGGTGGAAGCCGCCAAGTTTTTGGGATGTCATTCCATAAGGGTAAATGCATATGCGACCTCAAAGGATCCGGAAAAAGGAAAAACCGCAGCCGTCGACGGGCTTTCCAGGCTTACCGAATTTGCCGAACCTTACGGATTGAATGTCATAGTGGAAAATCACGGTGGATTTTCTTCGGATGGACAGTGGCTGTCCGGCGTTATGAAACAGGTCGATAAACCGACATGCGGAACGCTTCCGGATTTTGGCAACTTCTGTATTGAGCGGGAACAAGGCGGTTGCGCCAAGGAATATGACCGATACAAAGGCGTAAAAGAATTGATGCCATTTGCAAAAGGGGTAAGTGCCAAGACCAGTACTTTTGATGCCGAAGGAAATGCGACCGATACCGATTATTTGAAAATGATGAAGATTGTAAAGGATTTTGGATATACCGGGTATGTGGGAATAGAATCCGGGGGGAAAACGCCTGAAGCAGAGTACGAGTCTGTACGGTTGACAAAGGCTTTGCTTGAAAAAGTAGGAGCAAAGCTTTCCTGAGAAGTTCAAAGCAATTTGATTGGAGCTGATTCGGCATCTTCGGATCAGCTTTTTTATTCTAAGTATCAAAAAATATGTTTAAGTAACGGCATCCGCTTAACTAAAAGTGCCACGGAATAACTGGCCATAAGCGCAATCGGAGCGACCGCAAGAAATTTTATCAAATGCAGGACTTCCCAATCTCGGAATTGAATGCAAACCCAAACTATGACCGGCGGGTGAAAGACATACAGCGCGTATGCACTGTTTGAAAGCGCCTTGGCCGATTTGCGCTGATGATTCCATTTTGCTTTAAAAAAACCTATAAGAGCAGCCATAATGGCTATGCCTGTTGTTTGCTCCCACACAGAAAATCCGAGCGCATGCCAGGTAGCTCCGCCGAAATAGGCATGGATTGCACCCTCCTGTGCCCCGCCAATGAAAAACAACAGCGGGAAAGCTATAAAAATCATGCCCAGCGAAAACCATAACCAATGCCTTGCCTGTCGATAACTAACAATACGATCGAACTTGTATCCGGCGGCGATTATTCCCAGGGCAAAAAGAAATATATATTGCGGAAAGTGGCCAAGATTGAAATTCGTGCCATGACCTCCGGAAAACAGCGGAAATTCAAACCGCGCCAAAAAGGTGATAAATCCAAGCAAGAGGGAAGTCATCAAGATGTGCCCTGATTTAATTTTGGGCAGGTTTAGCTTTTCTCTATCCTTTAATCCCGGGAAAACCAATCGGGCAATTATATACAGAATTGAGAAATAGATCAATGCTTCGGCAAACCACATAACACCAACTCCAAACCGATTACCCCGCAACCACAATTCCATGAACGATATATTTGCTTCCTCCGGGTGCTTAACTGGCCAGACGATCCAGGAGGTGAAGGGACTGATCAGAAAATAAGTGATGATGAGCGGAATTCCCAGGCGGAAAAACCGGTCTTTTACGAATTTCCAAAACCCCTTTTTCTGAAAGGAGAGATGCGTAAAATACGCCCCAAACAAAAAGAACATACCCATGAAAAAAGATTGGCTTGTGGCGTTTAGCGCGGTTAAGGGAAGTACGGTCCGAAGATCAGCGCCTTCCTCGGTGTAGGACCAACCTCCGGGGCCGCCATAGGTGCATGCCACATGGACGATAACGACCAAAACAGACAAAACGATTCGAAGATTTTCGATGTAAAGAATTTTTTTTGGGGTACCTGTTGCAGGATTATTCATGATCAAAAGAGGATTTGTGCGTCATAAAAAAGTAAAGCTTCAACCTAAATATAAGGCCTGAAATATCCCGATTCAGGCCATTGGTATGAAAGGGGAAATAATGGGGTAAATGAAGGGGCGAATCGCGAATTTGTCTGTTCGCCCGGATGATTCATCTCCATTCGTCAAAATTCCGGAGCCCTCTTTGTAGGGCATTGATCTTAACCCGATTTATTCCCAATAAATCATTTTCAAAAGACTAATAGATCTGTACAAGATGGAATCATCATCAAATATGCCTCGGGATAACCCCGATCATTACTTTTATTGATTTCTCAGATTTGAGGAACAGAAAAATGCGTGCTCCCATCAAAAGGTTCCTTGTTTGAGCATAAAAGTAATGATCAGCCCTGCGGGCGAGAAATTCCATGAATTTTTCGGATTAAAAAGCGAATTGCCGATTTAAAGCCCGTTAAAATATAGCTTAGCAACCCATACATAATTTGGAAATTACATGCGCATCCGCTATCATTGCATTCCCAAGTCAATTATTATGTAATTGATTTATAAAGAAGGGTGGAGAGACAGGCTCTGAGAAGCCCTAGCAACCTGGTGGCAATTGCCAAGGTGCTAATTCCTGATTCCGTCCCGAAACCGGGCTTTGCGGAAGAATATAAATTGAAGAAAATGAAAGAATTTAGGAGATCACAGTTTGCAAGCGCACCGGTTATTCGATCCGGTAATCCATATCGTTTTGATTTATCAGGTATGATCCGGAGCATGCAATACTGTTGAGCAGTAAAGCAATTCACATGCTGCTTGACAAAGAGTGACTCTGCACTTAAATCAGGATTATCGCGTGAACCAAAACTATCTTTAAACCAATAACTATTTAGAAATGTCAGATTTAAAATTCGAAACTTTACAGCTACATGCAGGCCAGGAACCGGATCCAACCACAGGAGCCAGAGCGGTACCCATTTATCAAACTTCTTCATACGTTTTTAATAATTCCGAGCATGGTGCAAATCTTTTTGCGCTCAGGGAATTTGGGAATATATATTCGAGAATTATGAACCCGACCAATGATGTATTGGAGAAAAGAATTGCGGCCTTGGAAGGAGGAGTGGCCGCGCTGGCAGTTTCATCGGGACAGGCAGCACAATTTATTGCTTTATCAAATATCCTCCAGGCCGGAGAAAATTTCGTTTCTACCAGCCATTTGTATGGCGGCACCTACAATCAGTTTAAAGTTCAATTCAAGCGAATTGGAATTGAATGCAAGTTTGCCGAGGATGATACCACGGAAGCATTCGAAAAATTAATCGATGATAAGACCAAAGCCCTTTATCTGGAGACTATTGGCAACCCGGAATTTAATGTGCCTGATTTTGAGGCGTTTGCGGTATTGGCGCAGCGCTATGATATTCCCTTGATCGTCGACAATACATTTGGAGCAGCGGGTTGCCTTGGCAAACCTCTGGCGCATGGTGCAAATATCGTTGTATCCTCCACTACCAAATGGATTGGTGGCCATGGCACGAGCATAGGCGGAATCATCGTTGACGGTGGAAATTTTAATTGGGGAAATGGTAAATTCCCACAATTTACAGAACCTTCGGAAGGATACCACGGATTGAAATTTTGGGAGACATTTGGAGAAGGAAATCCTCTTGGATTGCCAAATGTCGCGTTTATTATCCGGGCAAGGGTCGAGGGATTAAGAGATTACGGCCCTTGCATGAGCCCGTTCAATGCATTCCTCTTCCTTCAGGGATTGGAGACGCTTTCTTTGCGCGTGGAGCGGACCGTTGAAAATGCACTTGCACTTGCTGAGTGGCTGGAAGCGCACGAATACGTCGAAAGTGTGAATTATCCCGGATTAAAGTCAAGTAAATACCATAATCTGGCAAAGAAATATTTGACCCGAGGATTTGGAGGCGTATTGTCCTTTATTATAAAAGGAGGTAAGGAAAAGGCGGCCGAATTTGTGGATTCGCTCAAATTGGTCAGCCATCTGGCAAATGTCGGCGATGCAAAAACATTGATTATCCATCCGGCTTCCACAACACATCAGCAATTGACGGATGAGGAGCAACTGACTTCCGGTGTGCTTCCGTCCCAATTAAGGGTTTCTGTCGGGTTTGAGCATATCGATGATATCAAGAACGATTTTACGCAGGCTTTCGAGAAAGTTTTTAAGCCTGAAACAGTTTCGGTTTAGTGTTTTAGTTGCCAGCTATTGTAATTCGATAGCTGGCTTCAGTTTTTAAAGAAATGGTTACAAATAAGGTTTTTAATTACGGGAAGAAATTTAAGCTTGAGTCGGGCAAATCTCTTTCTGAGATTCAATTGTATTATACCACTTACGGAAAGCTCAATGCGGATAAGAGCAATGTAATATGGATCTGTCATGCTTTTTCAGGCAATTCTGACTTCACCGAATGGTGGGGAGGATTATTTGGCGAAAGAAAACTATACGATCCGGAAAAGTACTTTGTGGTATGCGTAAATATGCTGGGCGGATGCTACGGATCTACCGGGCCGTTATCTGAAAATCCGGAAACAAAAAAGCCTTACTTTCATGATTTTCCATTGTTGACGAATAAGGATCTTGTAAATAGCTATAAGCTCGTAAGAGATCATCTCAAGATCGGTCGCATTCATACGGTGATTGGCTGCTCCATGGGCGGACAACAGGCGGTAGAATGGGCGGTTGACGAACCTGGTTTGTTTGATCACTTAGTTGCTATTGGGGCGAATGCAAAACATTCTCCCTGGGCCATCGCCTTTAATGAAACACAAAGAATGGCCATAGCAGCCGATCAGACCTGGAAAGCGTACAAGGATAATGCGGGAATGGAAGGTATGAAAGCTGCTCGGGCAATCGGATTGCTCTCTTACAGAAATTATGTTTGCTATGAAGCAAAACAACATGAAATAACTGACGAAATCTACGATGATTTCAAAGCATCATCGTACCAAAATTACCAGGGGATAAAAATGCAAAAGAGATTTAATGCTTTTTCTTATTGGATTATTTCAAAAGCCATGGACTCCCAAAATGTGGGTCGAGGAAGAGGAAGCCTGGAAAAAGCATTAAAACGGATCAAAGCCAAAAGCCTGTTTTTAGGGATCGATAATGATATTTTGTTTCCGACGGTAGAACAGAAATTCCTTGCAAAAAACGTTCATGGAGCTGTTTATGAAGAGATTGATTCGTACTATGGCCATGACGGGTTCTTGTTGGAATTTGAGAAATTAACTGTTGCCATAAACAATTTCTATGCAAATTCTTTGGCAACAAAGAAGTCCGCTTAATATATTCGCTGTCGGACAAAGACAGGAATGTAATTCTCATTTTTGAAAACGTTATATTTACAATTCTTCCGGGGGGAAACTATTGTAATTTATTTTTACCATTACCGCAATGACAACATTAAAAGATACGATCCAGGCTTTATACGAGGAAAAACACTTTCAAACTTATCGCAGATTTCCTCTGACGTTGATTAAAGGCCGGGGAACCAGGGTATATGATACCGACGGCAATGAATACCTGGATGCCTTGGCGGGAATAGCCGTGAATAATGTCGGCCATTGCCATCCAAGGGTCGTACGGGCAATTAAGGACCAGGCGGAAAGTCTTATCCATGTTTCCAACCTGTATCATAACATTCCACAGAGTACACTCGCGAAATTACTTACCGAAGTATCTGGTTTTGACCGGGCATTTTTCTGTAATTCCGGCCTTGAGGCCAATGAAGCCGCCGTTAAAATTGCCAGAAAATATGGAGCGGAAAAGGGAAAAAAAGGCCCGATCGTATATTTTACAGGGTGCTTTCACGGCAGATCGATTACTTCGATTTCCATGGGAAAAGAAGCATTTCAAAAAGGTTTCGGACCATTGCCAAAAGGATTTCAGCAATTACCTTACAACGATCTTGATGCTCTGGAAGAGATTGGTGAAGACACAAAAGCCATTTTTGTGGAATGTGTTCAGGGTGAAGGAGGGGTAATTCCCGGCAACAGAGATTTCCTGGAAATCGTCAATGAGATTTGTAAAGCCAATAATATTCTACTCGTCGTCGATGAAGTTCAGACAGGAATGGGCAGAACCGGTAAAATGTTTGCATATGAGCATTTTAACATGGAACCCGATTTGATCACCGCAGCGAAAGGATTGGGTTCAGGTGTGCCGATTGGTGCGGTACTCGCCAAGGATTCCGTCGCAAGTATCTTACAGCCCGGCGATCATGGTTCTACTTTTGGTGGGAATCCCCTTGCTTGTGCGGCAGCTATCGCAAGTTTGGAAATAATACTTGAAGAAGGGCTGTTGGAGCACACAAGGCAAATCGGAACCTATCTGATCAATCAGGTTTCCGATCTGGCGAAAAACTACGACTTCGTTAAGGAAGTAAGAGGAGCCGGTCTTATGGTAGGTATAGAATTTGAAGAACCGTGCAGATCCATAGCAGAAAAACTTTTGAGCAATGGGTTATTGACGAGCTGTACCGCTCAGTACGTTATTCGTCTGGTTCCCCCGTTGATCATTTCAAAAAGTGAGATTGATGAAATTGTGACCGTCCTGAAAAAAGTACTGGATGAAGTTGCGCAAGATTAAAAAATTGTAAACAAAATGTAAATTGTAACAGTTTATACGGTGTTTTGCTCGTTTTCATCTAACATATTTCATGAAATTTTGTGATATCCATAAAATATTTCGATTTTTTTAACTATTTTTACAGGCTCAAAAAGTTGTTGGGTCCGTCCATATAGGTAAATATGGCCCATCGTCCGTTGGACATCTTTTAGCACAATTTCAATGGCACGAAATTGTAACTAAATGCATCTCTCAAAAGAGAGGAAATTAAATAATTCTATCAAATTGAGAATGAACAGGAATAACAATAAAGGAATGTACGTTCCAAGTATGGAACACGATGCTTGTGGAATAGGTTTTGTAGCTAATCTCAAGGGCAAGAAGTCACATGAAACCGTACAGGATGCCATTACCATGCTGATGAACATGGAACACCGGGGAGGGTGTGGCTGTGAGCCTGAGACTGGCGACGGAGCTGGAATTTTAATACAAAATCCACACGATTTTTTGAGGGAAGAATGCGCTAAACTTGGATTTGAGTTGCCCGATTACGGTTCATATGGAGTCGGAATGATTTTTTTCCCTGCAGAAAAGGAAGTAAGGGAAGAGTGCCGGTATATACTAAACAAGCATATCGGCGAACTGGGATTTGAACTGATCGGTTACCGCGAAGTTCCCACGAACAACAGTACGATTGGTGCTACGGCAAAATCTCTGGAACCAAGGATTGAACAGGTATTTGTAAAACACAAAACAATAACGGATCCGGCCGCCCTTGAGCGGAAGATTTATGTGCTTAAGAAGTATACCACGCACTTCATCGGGCATAATGTAGAGCAGAACAACGGCGATTTTTACTTTGTTTCATTTTCTTACAAAACGATCGCCTATAAAGGGCAACTGAGGACGGATCAGTTGGCAACTTACTATCCCGATCTGAACGATAAGAGATTAATCTCAGCTATTGCTCTTGTGCACTCAAGATTTTCGACCAATACATTTCCAAAATGGAAGCTTGCTCAGCCGTTCAAGCTGATTGCGCATAACGGGGAAATCAATACGATCCGTGGAAATGTAAACTGGATGAGTTCCAAAGAATCACTGATGGAATCCTGCCATTTCAGTAAAGAAGATATCGCCAAATTGCTTCCTATCTGTGATGCTGAGCATTCCGATTCCGCCAACCTCGACAGCATGATCGAGATATTGACTTTGGGGGGAAGGTCACTGGCACATTCCATCATGATGGTGATTCCCGAAGCTTGGCAGGAAAACAATTTGATGTCTGATGATAAACGGGCATTTTATGAGTATCACGCCTCAATCATGGAGCCCTGGGATGGCCCCGCTTCCATTTGTTTTACCGACGGGAACGTAGTCGGAGCAACTCTAGACAGAAACGGCCTCCGACCATCCAGGTATTGCCTGACCTCCGACGATAAGCTCGTTATGGCCTCAGAGGCCGGAGCGCTTCCTGTCGATCAATCAAAAGTGATCCTGAAAGGGAGGCTTCAGCCCGGAAAAATGTTTATTGCGGATCTTGCCCAGGGAAGGATTATTAGTGATGAGGAGTTGAAAAAAGATATATGCAACCGAAAGCCTTATCGCGAATGGTTGAACCAGAATCAGATTCCTATTCGACATTTACCGATACCGGAGGATTACGAATTTACCTTTACGAAAGAAACGTTGCTGCAACGGCAAATTGCTCATGGCTTCACGAGTGAGGACATGAAGGTGATTTTCCAGCCGATGGTCGAGAAAAAGATCGAACCGGTCGGGGCAATGGGAGCCGATACGCCGTTGGCCGCGCTTTCCGACCACAGCCAACATTTATCAAACTATTTCAAGCAGTTGTTCGCCCAGGTCAGCAATCCTCCGATAGATCCGATACGGGAAAGACTGGTGATGTCACTATTTACCAGTTTTGGCAGCACAAAGAACATCCTTGATGAGACTCCAGAGCACTGCAGGCATATTTATATTGAGCAGCCGATATTAAAGAATCGTCAGCTTGAAAAAATCAAAACATTAGACAGTCCGTTCTTCAAGTCAAAGGTCATTGATATTACATTTGAAGCAAACGGAAAGTCGGATGCGCTTGAGAATGCCATAGATCACATTTGTTATAAGGCTGAAAATGCAGCGAGATATGGGATCAATGTGATCGTACTCTCCGATAAGAAAATGAGTAAGGAGCGCGCTCCCATCCCTTCGCTTTTGGCAACCGGAGCCGTTCATCACCATTTGATCAGAAAAGGACTGCGCGTTAACTGTGGTATCGTGGTGGAGGCCGGTGATGTGAGAGAAACGCATCATTATGCAGCATTGATCGGTTACGGAGCCAGCGCGATCAATCCCTATCTTACCTTCGAGACGCTTTACGATCTGAAACTTAAAAATGTCTTTACCAAAGACATGGATAAGATAGAAATATTCGACAGCTACATCCAGGCCATAAATTATGGCTTGTTGAAGATATTCTCGAAAATGGGTATTTCAACCATTCAATCCTACCAGGGAGCCCAGATTTTTGAAGCTGTTGGTATTCACCAAAAAGTAATAGATAAATGCTTCTTTAGAACGGTTTCGAGACTTGGAGGATTAGGTTTTGATGAGATCGCCAGGGAAACCTTGATCAGGCATAAACTTGCCTTTCCGGATAAATCCCAGGTAAATCCTCGTCTGGAGGTCGGCGGAGTTTACCAGTGGAAAAGAAGAGGCGAGCATCATTTATTCAATCCGGAAACGATACACTTGCTTCAGCAATCTACGAAGACCGGCGATTATCGATTGTATAAACAATATGCCGAAAAGATTAATGATCAGACGGAAAAAGCTTCCACACTTCGAGGATTGTTAAAGTTTAAGAAGAGAAATTCGGTATCTATTGAGGAGGTTGAACCCAAGGAAAAGATATTTAAGAGATTTGCCACCGGAGCTATGTCGTTTGGATCCATTTCTTTTGAGGCGCATACGACACTTGCTATAGCAATGAACCGCATAGGTGGAAAAAGCAATAGCGGAGAAGGGGGTGAGGACGAATCCAGATTTATTCCCAAAGAAAACGGCGATTGGGAAAGATCGGCAATAAAGCAGGTAGCTTCCGGTCGATTTGGAGTGACAAGCAACTATCTCACGAACGCTAATGAGCTTCAAATTAAAATGGCCCAGGGAGCAAAACCGGGAGAAGGCGGTCAACTTCCGGGGCACAAGGTCGACGATTGGATCGGCAGGGTGCGGCACTCGACCCCTGGCGTAGGGCTAATTTCTCCTCCGCCACACCACGACATTTATTCCATTGAGGATTTGGCTCAGCTCATTCACGACTTGAAAAATGCCAACAGGGAGGCGCGCATCAATGTAAAACTGGTTGCCGAGGCAGGCGTTGGAACTATTGCCGCCGGAGTATCTAAGGCGAAAGCAGATGTGGTTCTGATTTCAGGCTATGATGGCGGCACCGGGGCTTCTCCGATCAGCTCAATCAAACATGCGGGATTGCCCTGGGAGCTCGGTGTAGCCGAAACACACCAGACACTGGTAAAAAATAAGTTAAGGGACAGGATCGTAGTGCAAACAGACGGGCAGGTGAAAACAGGTAGGGACCTGGCGGTTGCCGCCCTTCTCGGAGCCGAGGAATGGGGTGTGGCTACGGCAGCGCTTGTTTCAGAAGGCTGTATTATGATGCGAAAGTGTCACCTGAATACCTGTCCGGTAGGAATTGCAACTCAAAATAAGGATCTGAGAAAACTGTTCACAGGAAAACCAGGGGATGTGGTGAACCTTTTCATGTTCCTTGCTGAAGACCTGAGAGAAATCATGGCGGAGCTTGGATTTAGAACCGTGGATGAGATGGTCGGTCAGGCCGATGTTCTGGAAATGCGTCCCGGTATCGATCACTGGAAAGCAAAGACCTTGGATCTCGGCCCGATATGCTACAAAGAACCTGCCGAAGAATCTACTGGAATATATTGCAGTACGGAACAGGATCATGAGTTGGAGCTGGCATTGGATTGGAAATTATTGGAAGCGGCAAAACCAGCACTGGAAGACGGGACTCCGGTAAAGGCCGAATTTAATATTATTAATATTAACCGGTCAGTCGGCGCTATTCTTTCCAACGAACTTTCAAAAATATATGGCAGCAATGGATTACCGGAAGGCACGATCGATTTGAAATTGAGAGGATCGGCCGGACAGAGCTTTGGCGCTTTTACTGCAAAGGGCATCCGGTTTGAATTGGAGGGCGAAGCAAACGATTATTTTGGCAAGGGCTTGTCGGGGGGGCAATTAGTGGTTTATCCCGACCGGATATCAAACTTTATTCCCGAGGAACATATCCTGATCGGGAATGTGGCATTTTATGGAGCCACATCGGGGGAAGCGTATATCAGAGGCCAGGCAGGAGAGCGATTCTGTGTGAGAAATTCCGGCGTAAAGGCTGTTGTTGAGGGGGTTGGAGATCACGGTTGTGAATATATGACCGGAGGTATTGCCGTGATTCTTGGAAGTACGGGTCGCAATTTTGCGGCAGGTATGAGCGGTGGAGTAGCGTATGTGTACGATCGGGAAAACAAGTTTGACGATTACTGCAATATGGAGCTGGTTGATTTTGACGAGTTGGAGTTTGAAGATATCACAACCTTAAAAGAACTTATTGAAAATCAATATATGTTCACAGGCAGCACCGTGGCTAAAGCCATACTTGACGACTGGAAAGAGGCATTGACCAGGTTTGTAAAAGTGATGCCCAGGGATTACAAAAAAGTGTTGCTTGAGCGAAAAGCAACACTTGAAGAAGCTGTTTAATCCTATTTTAAGAAAACGAAGAATTAAAGAATAATAAGAGAATCAATGGGAAAGCCGACAGGATTTTTAGAATTTGACAGAGAATTACCTGGGAAAAGAGATTCCAAAACAAGGATAAACGACTATAAGGAGTTATATGTTGATTTTGAAGATGAGAAGACCAATCAGCAGGCGGCCCGGTGTATGGATTGTGGAATTCCTTTTTGTCATTCAGGATGTCCTTTAGGAAACATCATCCCGGAATTCAATGATGCCGTTTATAATGAAGATTGGGAACTGGCAATCGATATACTTCAAAGTACCAATAACTTCCCCGAATTTACGGGGCGTATATGTCCGGCGCCATGTGAGTCGGCATGTGTGTTGGGCATCAATAAACCACCTGTTGCTATTGAGCATATCGAAAAAACCATCGTTGAAAAAGCCTTCAGCAAGGGATTGGTAAAAATCCGAAAACCCGAATATCGAACAGGTAAAAAGGTGGCTGTCGTCGGTTCAGGTCCGGCCGGTCTGGCGGCGGCATCGCAGTTGAATAAAGCCGGACATACGGTTATCGTATTTGAAAGGGCCGATCGAATTGGCGGATTGTTGCGCTATGGAATTCCTGATTTCAAGCTGGAAAAGCAAATAATTGATCGCAGACTGGAGATTATGCAGGCGGAGGGTATTACGTTCAAAGCAAACGTACATGTAGGCGTCGATATCCCTTTTTATACCATAATCAATGAAGTTGATGCCGTTGTACTGTGTGGCGGGGCTACCATTCCACGAGATTTAAATATTAAGGGGCGCGATGCCGAAGGGATCCACTTTGCTATGGACTTTCTCACTCAACAAAACAAGCGTGTTGCCGGCGATACGATTCCGGAAGACATATCAATTTCGGCGGAAGGGAAGCACGTAATTGTTATCGGAGGTGGCGATACAGGATCTGACTGTGTGGGAACTTCAAACCGGCATAAGGCGAAGTCAGTGACTCAAATAGAGCTGTTGGCAAAACCGCCGGAGGAAAGATCCGAGGATGACCCATGGCCAAATTATCCAATGATTTTGAGAACATCTACCTCGCATGAAGAAGGGGTCGATCGTAAATGGTCTATTTTGACCAAGGAATTTATTGCTGATGAAAAAGGCCGCGTAAAGGCTTTGAGAATAGTGGATATCAAATGGGATATTGGCTATTCCGGAAAACCGGAATTCAAAGAGATCGAAGGATCCGAAAGAGATCTGCCATGTGATTTGGCTTTGCTAGCCATTGGCTTTGTACATGGAGAAACAGACAAAATCACTGAAAAAGTCGAGATTGAACTCGATGCTCGAGGAAATATAAACACCAACAATTATCAAACAAACATTCCAAATGTATTTGCAGCCGGCGATATGCGTCGTGGCCAGTCCCTGGTGGTCTGGGCAATTGCCGAAGGAAGGGAAGCAGCCCGGGCCGTTGATAAGTATTTAATGAAAGAATCCGTGCTTGAAGCCAGAGATGCTTCCCTGATCGATGTAAATGAATGATGGTCGAGCCGATAAGCGCTGGAAATTCGATAATTTTCAGCGCTTTTTTGATGCCGTCCGATTCAAACTTTCTCAAGTTCTGTTTTCACAAAAGAAATTAATTCACTGATGTATTCCCTGCTGAAATTGAATTCAATATCGGCAGCTCTGTAGATCTGAGGAATAGATCTTGTATTTCCCAACTTTAAGGCCGCCAGATAACCTTCCAATCCTTTTTTGGGATTTTCTTTAAAGTTTTTCCATATGGCCAGGGCACCGAGTTGAGCAAAGCCATATTCAATATAATAAAAGGGGACCTCAAACAAATGCAGTTGCTTTTGCCAGATGTAATCTTTATACTTTTCCAATCCGGTCCAATCGGTTTCAGAATCTGAAAAATCATTTAATATTTCATTCCATTTGGTTTTTCGCTCTTCGATCAAATGATTTGGATGTTCGTAGATCCAGTGCTGGAATTTGTCGATAACAGCTACCCACGGCAGCGTTTGTATGATTTGCTCCAGGTGTTCTTTTTTGGCCCGTTTCAATTCCGCTTCATTTTCAAAGAAAATATTCCAATGATCCATAGAGATCAGCTCCATCGACATGCTGGCCAATTCTGCGACCTCAGAGGGTGTATGCCGGAAATCGACCAATTCAAGGTCTTTGGTAACAATCGAATGAACAGCATGTCCGCCTTCATGCAAAATGGTAACAAGATCGCGCAGGGTGCTCGTTGCATTCATGAAAATAAATGGAATTCCAATTTCAGACAGCGGATAGTTGTACCCTCCCGGCGCTTTACCGACTCTTGAATCCAGATCAAGATGTTTGATTTCCCGCATGGTTTGGATACATTCACCGAGGAAGGGATCCAATCGACTGAAACATTTAATGGTTTTTTCTATGAGATCATCCGTGTTCTCAAATGGAACCAATGGAGATTTATTTGTCGGATCCACAGCTTTATCCCAAGGTTTTAGCTCAGCTAATTGCAGTTTTGACTTCCGGTCTCTCGCCAATTGATTGAGAATGGGAACGATCTCTTGCCGAACGGATGCATGAAAATCAAAGCAATCCTTTGGTCTATAGTCAAACCGTCCCATAGCGGTGAACATATAATCCCGAAAATTTGTAAAGCCGGCGTTCCGGGCAACCTGATGCCGAAGTCCAACCAATTTATTGAACAGTTTATCAAGCTTATCCTTATCCTCAAACCGGCGACTTGAAATTTTCATATAAGCTTCTTCGCGCTTGGACCGGTCTGTGGACTCCAGTACGGTTGCTGCCTGTTGAAGGGTCATTTCCTGGCCGTCCATGAAGACAGTCATAGCCCCGGAGATGGTTCCGAATTCTTTGGAGTTGTTTTGAATTTCTGTTTTCAGTGGAATATTCTCTTCTCTGAAAATTCTAAAATCCTTTTCAATATTTCTGAACAGGATTTTAAATCCGGGCGTGTCGATTTCGTCCTTGAACGGAAATTTGATTACTTTTTCGTTTAATTGATGATTGATGGGGGCGATCTTCGGTTCTATCTCAGAAACAAAATACGTGTATGCTTTCTGGTGTTCCTCATTGGTGGTATCGCAAGTCATTTTAATATATCGCCAACCCGCATTTTCAGAGATGATGCTTTCCAGCTCCGATCTATTTCTCAACCAGCTTCGAAAAGATGCTGCATTATTGATATCTGCCTCAAGTAATTGCGTGTAATACGGCTCGATGTTTTCCCACGTGGTAGGCACAAAATCTTCAGCGATAAATGTTCTCTTTTTCCTTTCTTTTGAAATGTTCATTTTCAAGTATTCATGTTTCAACCGGATGGTGGACAAACCGGTCATTTTTTAATTAGTTAATTGTCATTTCGGAACCATACTTTGGAGTTGCATCCGGAAATGTATCGGGTCTGCTTCCCGGACCTTTCCGCCACTGCTCCGGCGCCCAACTTCCGCCTTCTACCCAACTTCTATTTCTACCCCGGGGCCTGTCGGTTTGCTCACACAATTCAGAATGTAACCTTCGTTAATCTCCTCTTCGCTCAAACCATCATCTTCATCCATTTTGATGCGCCCATTTAACAATTTTCCCCTACAAGCTGTACATAATCCACTCTGGCACGAAAAAGGCATGTCGATATCCTGGTCCAATGCAGCTTCAAGTATGGTCTTGTTCGACGGGACGGTTACTTCGTATGCTTCTCCATCCAGGTGAATTTTGACACTGATTTCTTGTTCCGAAGGTATTTCCTCCGTTGAGGGTTGGGGTTTTGGATCGCCGGTATAAAAACTTTCCTTGTGAATTTGTTTTTCGGGGACCTCAAAATCTGCCAACGTGTCCGTTACAGTTGCCATAAAGCCCGAAGGACCGCAAATAAAATATGTACAGCGGTCTATTTTGTTTCCGGCAATATCCATCAAAATGTCGCTTGTTATGGCCTGGTCAATTCTGCCCCGATATCCATTCCAGGCTTCATTCGGTTGAGAAAGTACGTGGATTTGCTCAAACCTGCCGGGATTTTGTGTTCGAAGCCTTTCCAGCCTCTCTTTAAAAATAACCGTATTTTCATTTCTGTTTTGATATACCAGTGTACAATGACTTTTAGTTTCTACCGCTAATATGGATTCAATGATGGAAATAATTGGCGTTATTCCGCTGCCAGCGGCGAACATTACATACTTATTGGCTTCACCCTCGATCAGTTCCGGGACAAAATGACCGGCCGGCTCCATCACCTCGAATATGTCGCCAGGCTTCATGTGGTCGTTGAGATAATTGGAAACAATCCCGGACTCGACCCGCTTCACTGTAATGGCAGGATTGTCGTTTTTGTAGGGCGATGTACATAAAGAATACGACCTTCTAATTTCCCGACCTTTAATTGGTAAGATAAGCGTCAGGAATTGACCGGGTTCATAAACAAATGATCTGTCCGGCCATTCGAAGATCAGGGAATTTGTATCACCGGTCTCTTTTCGGACTTCTTTAATTTTCAACTGAAAGTAACGCTCGGATTTTGAGCTGTGGCTTTTTTTCTTCTTTTTAAAAAATCGAAGCATTGGTAATGGTTATTTGTGAAATAATTGTTCCCATGTTATAAATTGATTTTCCAATATCAATGTTTAAGAATGAGCCCAAATTTAAAAAAGATTTAATTCAAAGAATTTTATAGTATTTAATTATTTATTGCGATCAGGGCATAAGGGATAGAGATTTCTTCCGCTCCAAGGCAGCTAACTATTTTCCCAGGCATCTAAAAATGAAGTTTGGTCGGTGATTTAATTTGATCTTTGATAAAACATGAAGGATCGGTTTTGAATTGAAATTTAATACACCTATCTTTGTGTCCCATTTTCAAAATGGGCTTTTTATTTTAATTATTTTAACAAAGTTTTAGTGGAATCTATTAGTTACAGGACGCAATCGGCAAATAAGGCTACCGTTGAAAGGGGTTGGGTAGTTGTAGATGCCGATTCGCAAATTTTAGGACGTCTTGCAAGCCAGGTTGCTCGAATTATCAGAGGTAAGCACAAGGCCAGCTACACCCCCCATGTAGACTGTGGTGACAGAGTGATTGTTATCAACGCGGACAAAGTCAGATTGACTGGAAGAAAATGGGATGACAAACAGTATGTGCGGCATACGGGTCATCCGGGAGGGCAGAGGATTACGACCCTCAAGCAGTTAAAAGCCAAATCGGCCTCGCTGATCATCGAAAATGCAGTGCGGGGAATGCTACCAAAAAACAGATTAGGTAGAAAGTTGTTTAAGAATTTGTACGTTTACAATGGTGGTGAACATCCACATGAAGCGCAAAATCCAAAGGAGTTAAAGTTTTAAGTAGATGGAAGTAGTTAACAAAATAGGAAGAAGAAAGACCTCAGTAGCAAGACTTTATCTGAGTTCCGGAAGTGGTAATATTTCCATCAACGGAAGAACGCTTGAAGATTATTTCCCTTCGGAGATTCACAAGATCATCATTAAGCAGCCATTAGTTTTAGTAGATTCTGATGGTAAATTCGA
>JAKSDO010000127.1 GCA_022360055.1 Cytophagales bacterium
CACACAGAGCAATACAATCATGCTTGTATGTGTCATAAAATTGCTCCGGTCCTACCGGTTTCATCTTAAGATATTACTAATTTCCCGGCTTAAAGTTACACGGATAACATTATTATTAAGTATAATGATAAATCAGGGACATAAAAAAATCTATAATAATAAATTTGGATTTTGATACTTTGATTAAACCATTTTAGGAAATCTATATCTAACTCATCAAAATCGATTCTATTTTGAACGATCAGGAGTTACTTTTAAAGCTAAAAGACCCGGAAACCAGAAATTACGGCTTCAATTTGATGGTAAGAAAATACCAGCAAAAGATCTATTGGCATATCCGTAAGATGGTCATTGATCATGATGACACGGACGATTTGGTTCAGGAGGTTTTTGTAAAAGTCTGGAAACATATAGATAACTTCCGGGAAGATGCTCAGTTGTATACCTGGGTTTATCGCATTGCCACAAACGAATGCCTGAATTTTCTACGGAAAAAAAAGAACAAATTCTTTATTCCCATCCTGGATGTACAAAGCGAATTATCGCAAAAACTTGATAGCTCGCCCTATATCAATGGGGATGAAATACAACTAAAGCTTCAAAAAGCCCTGCTTAAATTACCTGACAAGCAACGACTCGTGTTCAACATGAAGTATTTTGATGAAATGAAGTATGAGGAGATCTCCGAAATAACCGGGACAAGCATTGGCAGCCTGAAGGCCAATTATCATCATGCAGTGAAAAAAATTGAGGAATTTCTTAAACATGATTAAACCTTTTGCGCCATACCCGGTCTAAAGACTAAATTTGTATTAAAATGAAACTGGAAGATATTAAAAAGAAAAACATTTACGCGGTGCCTGACAAGTATTTTGATCAGTTGCCAACGAGAATACAAGCTCGTGTAAATGAAGAAAAACCAGTTTTTGGATTCTCATTCAGTTGGAATCTGTTTTTCAAAATCGCAACGCCGGCTTTTGCAGTGATTTTGATTCTTTTCTATTTTGGATTAAGCAATACCAATTTAAATCAATCAGCCGAAGAGCTGTTGGCCCAGGTCGATGCGGAAGACCTGATCGCCTATTTGGAAACAACAGATATTACAACGGATGAAATCATAGAAGAAGTGGATCTTTCAATGGTGGATTTGGATTTTGCGGAAGACCAACCATTTATCCGGGACATCGAAATAGACGATGCGTCGATGGACATCCTTTTCGATGAATACGGAATTGAAAGTGAAACATTATAGCCATTAAAAACTAAATGAAATGAAACGAGTAGGAATCATTCTTATTCTATTATTGATCTCTTCCGGAGCCTTCGCTCAGAACAGAGAAGCAATGAAGAAGATTGAAAGCGCCCGAATCGCTCTAATTACGGAAAGGCTGGGGCTTACGCCCGATCAGGCGGAAAAATTCTGGCCGGTATACAGGGAATATAATCAGGAACGGCGGGAAATACGCAGGGAGTTTCGCGATGCCCGGCAGGGGGTCGATATGAAAAATTTAACGGACGAGCAAAGCAAGCGGTTGGTTCAGAAGTCTATTGAAATGAAACAAAAAGAACTGAACCTGGAGAAGGAGTATTCAAACAGACTTTCTGAGGTAATCTCGACACAGCAGTTGTTTAAATTGAAAAATGCGGAAAAAGATTTTCAGCAAATGTTGTTGAAAAGAATACAGGATCAACGCCTGAAACAAGGCCAAAACCAAATGATGAAGCAGAGAAGAGAAATGATGATGGATCGAAATAATTGACTGATCCGGGAGTTACCTGTAAGGGCAACTCCCGAACTATTATAAAAGCTTATTACCCATAAAAAGTGTATGTTTTGAACATCTTTACAAAACTTATTCTTTTATTTCTTTTAATAAAGATGGTGGCATGGAGCCCAGCCGGAGCTCAGGATGCCGAATATGATTCGCTTTTGAATTACTATCTTGAGAGCGATTCTATTCTATTGGACCAACTGGAGTTTGAGCTGGCCGCAGATTCTTTGGATATTCTGGATTTAATCGACAGTCTTCTTTCAACAGATTTCAGCTTTTCGCAGCTCTCCATTCGATTGGGGTATACAAGCAATATCACATACGCCGGAAGAAATTTCGGTATTGAGCAATACGGTTTTGGAGCGGGAATGTCGTATTACCACAAGACCGGCTTATTTGGGGATATCTCCGGATATTGGAACAGCGACATATCGCCCGCTTACAATCCAACAGTTACATCACTGGGTTATTTTGGCACGCTTACCGATAAATGGACGTATACATTGAGCTATGACCGCTACTTTTACAATAAGAGTGAGGACGATTTGAGTGATTATCCCATCACAAACAGCCTTAACGCCTCTACATTTCTGGAACTTTGGAAAATGACCGTGGCAGGAGAGTATTCCTATCTGTTTGGCGATGAAAATGCACACCGCGTGCGTGGGAACATCATGCTCAATTTAATAAAAACCGACTGGGGTTTCATAGACAGATTTGTTTTTATGCCTACCGCATCGATGCTTATGGGGAGCTCATACATTTACCAGATCACTCCGATATATCCTACTGCAAATCTTAAAACCAGATATGATATACGACAAATAATGTTTGATCAATACGGAGAAAAACTGGTCCGCTACTTATGGAGAAATTCAAGAGACGAATACCTCGAACTCGAAAGACGTACTTACGACCAATACGGGGACCAGCTTATTGAATATGAGATTACTTCGAGTAATGTATTTGGCATTATGAACTATACGTTGTCGGCGCCCTTTTATTTTTATATAGACAACTTCACATTCGCTCTGAGTTATCATTACAACATTCCGGTTGCACTGCCCGGTGAGAACCTTTCCCTTGAACCAAACAGTTATGCAGGTGTGACCGCCATTTACAACATCCCCTTCAGGAAGAAAAAGAAGCGATAGTTTTTGCAAATATCTTATTACATCATTTTCCATTTGAATAAATTTGGGTCACCAACGTATCTCATGGAACACATCTCGCTATATGAATTGAATAAAACAATCGGTGCGGTTTTGGCAAAAAACCTGGAACCATCTTATTGGGTTGTCGCAGAAATCGGAGAAATAAAAACGAATCAAAAAGGGCATTGTTATCTGGAATTGGTAGAAAAAGAAAACAACATCATCAAGGCCAAAACAAGAGCCACCATCTGGTCATACACCTATCGAAATCTCAGTACCTGGTTTCAGGGGATCACCGGGCAAAGTTTGAAGGCGGGCATGAAAATACTGTTCAATGCCGCCGTTCAATATCACGAAGTATACGGATTCTCATTGAATATTCGGGATATAGATGCTCGATACACCCTTGGCGAAAGGGCAAAAAAAAGGCAGGAAATCATTGCTCAACTACGGGACGACGGAATCTTTGAGATGAATAAAGAACTGCAATTACCGGTTGTGCCACAGCGAATTGCCATAATAAGCAGTGAAACCGCGGCCGGTTTCGGAGATTTCAAAGACCAGCTTCACAGAAATGAATTTGGATATCATTTCAATTTGAAATTATTCAATTCGATCATGCAGGGGGATCAGGCGGAAGCCTCAATCCTATCATCGATGCATCAGGTGTTTGAAAAAATTGATGATTTTGACCTTCTGATCATTATCCGGGGCGGGGGGGCTTCGCTCGATCTGGACTGTTTCGACAGCTACGACATCTGCAGTCATATTGCGCAATTTCCTGTGCCGGTGATCACGGGGATCGGCCACGAGCGAGATGAGACGATCGCCGATATGGTAGCTCATACAAAATTAAAAACGCCAACGGCCGTGGCAGAATTTATTATTTCAGGATTCCGTAATTTTGAGTTGAAACTGAACGATTGTTTTGACCGATTGGTTGGTAAATTGCAACAACGCCTCAATCAGGAAGCGACATCGCTGGATCAGTATGTCTTCCGGTTTCGGAATGCTGCTCAGCGAAAATTATATGATCGGCAAAATCTTGTGAACAGATTATTAAATGCTTTGAATTATAATCGACACCAGGTATTGAACAAGCAGGCCGGAACGCTCGACGGATTTAGCCGGCAACTGTCGAGATATCCAAATCGGTATATTCAAGCACAGCAAAGCCGTTTGGACCATCTTAAAAAAGAACTTTCAGCCCTTGATCCTGAAAATGTACTCAGCAGGGGATATTCGATTACGCTAATCCATGGTAAAAATGTCGACAAAATTCATGAAATTGGGGAGGATGCATCAATCACAACAATTACCCGCAATCTGGAAATAAAAAGTAAATATCAATCAAGTAAGATCAGAAACTAAACATGTATGGCGACAAAGAAATTCAGCTATAAAGAATCCCTTAAAGAAATTGAAACGATCGTTCACAAAATAGAAAATGAGCAAATCGATGTGGACGAATTATCCTCCATGGTGAAAAAAGCCGCTGACCTCATCAAACTATGCAGAACAAAATTAAGAGATACGGAAAGTGAGCTCGATGAAATTATTGAAAAACTTGATGAGTAGGCGATGAAAGAAGTAACTGATGTGATTCAAAGTCTTGAGCAGTTGATTGCAGAAGTCCCGGCAAAATTCAAACGGCTCTCTATTGAAGAAATCAACCATAAACCCTCCCCTGGCAAATGGAGCAAAAAGGAGATTCTCGGTCACTTGTGTGATAGTTGCTTCAACAATCTGCATCGCATTATCCGGGTACAATATGAAGAGCAACCTTTTATTGTTTACGATCAGGAGGAATGGGTAAAGCGCCAGAATTACCGGGAACGTGATTTTGACGACGTGCTCGACCTTTGGATCAGTCTGCACAGACAATTTATCCATGCACTGAAGAGCTTCCCCGAAAACCATTTAAATTCCCTGCTCGATTGGGGCGGCGAGGTGACTGCTCAGTTTGTAATCACCGACTATCTGGATCATCACAATCACCATCTGAGACAGATATTCGGCAACCGGATTCCGGGAATCGATGAAATCTCCAAGCCTTAAGGATCTGCTGCCCGGCTAAACATCACAAATTTCCACCCCTTTGGCCAGTGCATTTAACGGGTCATTCCACGTAGGCACAAACTCCTGGGCTACAAAACCGTTAAAACCGGTTTCCAGGATAGCTTTCATGATCGCGGGATAATACAATTCCTGGGTTTCATTAATCTCATGACGACCGGGAACTCCACCGGTATGATAGTGATTAATATATTGATGATACTTCCGAATCGTGGCAATTACATCTCCCTCCATGATTTGCATATGATAAATATCATAAAGCAATTTGAAATGATCCGAACCGACCATTTCGCAAAGTGCGCCCCCCCATGGCGTGTGGTCGCATTGATAGTCCGGATGGTTAACCTTGCTGTTCAGCAACTCCATGACCAGATATACTCCATATTTTTGGGCTAACTTTACAACCGGCTCCAAACCTTTTGCACAATTGATCATTCCCTGTTCATCGCTGATACCGTTACGATTTCCTGAAAAACATATAATATTCCTGATCCCATGGTCTGCAGCTTTCGGGATTAAATTTGCGTAATTTTCATACAAGGCATCATGCAGGGAAGGATCATTGAATCCCCTGGTAATTCCAAATTTATCTCCCGTAGACATGGAACAGGTCAGGCCCTTGTCAATTGCGAGCTGCCATTCTTCAGGTCCTAAAAGATCAATACCTTTGAGACCGATTTCTTTTGCTGCATTCAGAAAAGTATCCATCGGTACCTTGCCGTAACACCAACGGCATGCGGAATGATTAATGTTTCCTTTTAATTTCATTTTGTCTCCGGATGTATTGGATTTTGCCAGTACGCTTCCTCCTAGTGCCGATGATGCTGCACCGGCGGTCATCAATTTTATCGCTTCTTTTCTTTTCATGGGATCTTTTTTGAATATATTTAGAAATCTACGATCTCAACGACGGTATCCGTATAATTCCCGTCAAAGTTAAATAAATCCGCTTGAAATACCAGGGTTACCTTCGGCAGCTACCACCGCTTAATTGATGAATTAATTCCTGGAAAGATTCCAGTTGGAAGTGCCGAATTTTGATGCGCTAGTGCAGCTCGAAAATGGCCTCGATTTCAACGGAAATGTTTTCCGAAAGCGATCCCATACCAACTGCGCTTCGGACACCAATTCCGTGTGTTTCCCCAAAAACTTCTGCAAACAATTCGCTGACGCCATTGATCACATAAGGATGTTCTTCAAAATCAGGCGTACAGTTGACCATACCGAGTACTTTGATCACCCTTTTTATTTTGTTCAAACTTCCCAGGTTGGCGCGAAGTGTAGATAAAATAGCCAGGCCGGTCTGTCGGGCCGCGGCTTTCCCGTAATCCTTATCGACCTCGCTTCCTACCCGGCCTCTAATCAAATCATTTTCCATCGTTACCGGTCCGTGGCCGGAGACATAAACATATTTATCGTCCTTTAAAAGGGGCCTGTAAACACCCTTTGGTTCCGGGGCAGGAGGAAGTTTTAACTGTAATTTCTTGAGTTTAGCTTCCGGACTCAGTGTTTCCATTTTGCTTTCTTATTCTTTTCGTTAAACTTATTCAAAGTTTGCCAATCCATAAGGTAAATCAAAAATATTCGCTCAATTACTCTTCCGGAATAATTTGTTTCGATACCGAACAGTCGATTGCTCTTTATTGAGACATAATAGAAGCACTTCAATCAGCAATCGACTGACTGTCAATCATTTGTTAATTGGCATCAGAATTGATTCGGCCATTTCTATGAATTTATATAAACCTGTGTATCACCAAATACGACTTAGTGCCAAGATGCTTTGCGTATGGATGTTTACCCTGTTCGCATGTATTCCGACAATCGGTCTCGGATTTAGTCCCGGTAACACCTCTTTTTCAAATCATTTATTCGGTGAATCGGACCCGCTGGAGCTTATCCTGTATTTGGATATGCAG
>JAKSDO010000249.1 GCA_022360055.1 Cytophagales bacterium
AAAATCATCCCTTGCCCCAAATTATTTCCACAGGATATTCAAAAAGAACTTCGGGTTGACACCCTATAATTATATGCTCAGGCTGCGAATGGAAATGGCTGTCAGGTTACTGACGTCAACCACTAAAAGTGTAAAAGAAGTCGCATTCGAAACAGGATATGAAAATGAGTATTATTTTTACAGACAGTTTAAAAAACACTATAATTATAGCCCCGGAAAACTAAAAAAAATGAGGCCGTTTTAACTTCAATTTCGGTTCAGTTTTAACTCATAAAATCGTTTTGCCCTGTTTACTTTCCTTTGCATTTCTTTATAACTTATTTAATTGCCAATTGCAGGTTTCAATCTTTTAAAAACAAAATCATAAAAAGAAGTAGTAATCAATGGGATTATTACGACAATCATAGAAGTTTCAAGTCTGAAATTGTCTGCAATCGCACCAATACCCTGTGCAAAATTACCCTTGCCTCTATTTTTTAATATCTCCTAATACTCCATTGTATGGATTACAAACTGTTTGCAGTAAGATGGTACTACCAAAATAAATAATCCAATACGAAAAAATTATAAACTCTAAAAACCGAGGCCGGATAAAATAGTAATAAGCCTACCCCCGTAATCAAAGCTCCGATTATAATAGCCCTTTTAGAACCATGTCGACTAATTATGATTTTTGCAGGGTAAGAAATAATAAAAAAAGACTATGAAGAGCCTGGCTTACATCTGAAACAACTTCAACACCGGCTTTTGTTTTGCGGGGTAAAATTTAGTGCTTCTGCCAGGCCGATATGACCACCAACCCAGTTGCTGCCTCATAATTTGGTGTTTAGTTTTAAAATATTTCCTGTATGGTAACCCGAAAGTCAAAATTATCAATGACATTAATGTTTTTGGGAAATTTAATGACATAATCCGTTCCTACTTCCTTGAAGTCGAACCGGAAAAAGTTATGGAAATACGTGGTGGCATAATTTTTTTCACCTGTATTTTTTAGTTTGAGGTGAATTCTCACTTCAGATTTGTTTTTGCTTAGTACAATTGTTTTCTGGTAATTGTAGGCATAGCCAAAGTTGAATAAGAGTAAAAATACGGCTATTTGGGCTTTGAATTTCATGGTAATTTTATTAATCAGTCTAATTAATTGAAATCCGATAACTTCAATATTCTTTTATTTCCTTTCACTATCTCAACTGCAAGTACCTTCCCTTTATATCGAACCTTGATTCTTTACCTTTTTCGGAATAAACAACTGCTTCAGACAATTCATTATTATCCCATTAAATATTTATTTCAAACCCGTTTCTGGCACGCAATCCTTTTACTTCTCCGGTTGGGTATTTTTGGGGAAGGGCAGGTAACATGTTGACACTGAAATTCCCCCTGCCGCATGTAAACCTGTTCCTACAATTGGATTTGGTGTTACCATAGTTTAAAGTTCAAAAGTGATTTGTTCACCTTTTTTCGTTGGCATATCTATTTTATTAGAATTGATTTGTTTTGTTCCTCCTGTATTGGTCATCGTACAATTTTTCCAAGGCAAGAGTATTTTTAGATTGGAACCTGCTTCACTGAAGATTTCAACTTTAGAAACCTCTCCATCTTTTAAGGTTGCACTTACCAGAAATGCCCCGACTGCCCTTAGCTTATAAAATTCAGCATCATTTTCCATTTCCCAATTTGGGAACAGCCTGATTGTACCATTATAGCTTTGCATAAGACATTCGTTAATTACAACCGGCAATGCAAAGTTTTCGAACCAAACTCCCATCCTGTTCATAAAACCATAATTGGTACGGTCGTTGTACCTGCCATGCACCTGCATTACCATATCGGCAGCTGTACCGTTTGGCATCAAACAATACTTCACCTGACGTTTGAAGCGTTCTATATCCAACATTCCGATACGAGCGGCTTGGAGGTTGTAAAAAACCAAATCGTTACCCCCTTCGTTTTGACGATTTTGGAAAGAGTTTTTTAACAGTTCCTTTGTTTTTTTATCACTGTGCCAACCATGGTCTTCGCCCGGGAAAACTGTTGCCAAAGCATTGGGGACATTATACACCGCCTGGCTGTGTTCCCCGGGAACGGCTACAAAAACCTCCTTATTACCGGGGGTTAATGCAGTTGGGTATTCCGGGAAATTACTAAGAATATCCTCAATATCTGCAAGTAGTTCTTTTTCTGTTTCTTTTAAATCTAAAACAGAAGTTGCCTCCTGAAATGCTTTAAAAATGAATTTTGTCAGGGTTAAATCCATTGTACAGTCATAGTTATACTTGAATCCCGGACGTAAGGCATAAAGTTCCGGTGGAATAGCGGGAAATATATGGTAATTGTTATCGTTCCATTGTTCGCCCCTGGCTTCCGGTCTTTTCATGTAAGCCACCAGAAATTCAACGGCTGCTTTAATCGGTTCATAGGCACGATTTTTTAAAAACTCAATATCTTTTGAATATTGGTAATGCCACCATAGTCCTTGCACAGCCCAAGGAGTTTCAAAAATTTCCCACCCCCAATGCGGAACAGGATATGGATTCATGGTCATATCAACCGGATAGGCGCTGTGAGGGAAATATGCTCCAGGCAGGTTATAATATTCCTTTGCCCACTTTTTGCTAACACCCATTAAAAATTCAATCAGCTCAACATAGGATAGATTTTTTTCGAGATGATTTGTTGAAAAAGGTAACCAAAATGGTTGCTGGGTATTGTAATTCATATGATAATCGCCGTGCCAAGCAGTACCAATATCATTGAAACTCCAATTAGCAAACAAGCCCGGTGTAGATACTCCCGGTTTTACAGCACAATTAAAAAAATAGAGATTGTGGTACCATGCTCTTTCTAAAAAAGCATCGCTTAAGGAAACACCCGATTTATTCCAGTATTCTTCCCAAATTTTATTCCCTTTTTCGAAAGACTTCTGAAACAATGCTTTTAAGGGAGCATTTTCTACCTTCGATTCGTTTTCGAGCTCTGTATTTAATCCTTCTGTCAATGAAATACATCCAACCAGGTTTTCTCTATTCACAAAGCTACCTTCCAATTCTGCCATTTCCTGTTTATTTCCATGCCAGTTTATTCGCGAAGTTTTTTCCAGTGGGGTATTGAACTGTGCGATCAAACAAAATGCATTGTCTTTGAGGTGCCCTTTTTCAATATCATACTCGTGTGGTTCCTGGTAAGGTAAAACCTGTCGGAATGCCATTAAACCTTCATCCAGATTCTCCTGAACCTTATACTTTGGGAACTCTCCCGGGGTTGAGGGATCGGGCATAATTTTTATACGGTCGAAAATATTTTCACACAGTTCCCCTTTTGCATCCACCAGTTGCATCCACAGCTTATCGCTGCTTATATCGGTGAACAATTGTAATGTTACTTTTTGCTTATCGTTAGTTAAAAGATAAACTTCGCACAGCCCATTTGAAATATCGAGTTTGTGTCCCAGCATTTCAGCATTCCTGCGATCGAAACCCAACAATACCGAACCGCATGGGAACGGGCGTGGATAGGGTTTTCTGTAATTTTCGGCTGCGATTCGACTATACTCGGCATACCAAGGATCATCTGTTAACATTTTTAAGGAATCTGGTATTTTCTTTACTTTATTAAATACATAATTGAAAGTGCCAATCTCCTCTTTATGGTCTTCTGCAATCCGGATATCCCAAACATTGTTATGCCCGAAATACATTAAAACCCCATCGGGCCGTGTGGTTACAACTACACCCATTGCACCGTTACCAAGTAAAGCTCCCTCAAAAAAGTCTATGGCAGGTTTATTAATTTCCAGTGGGTGTCGTTTCGCTTTTTCAAATGAAGAGAAGGCTAAATTATTTTTTTGAGCATAACCTAAAAAAGAAGAAAGTACTGATAGAATATATATGATTGATTTTTTCATTTCATTGATTTAAGTGTGTTAATCCTGGTGAAATATTTCTTCCATATTCGCCCACCATTCTCCTTCTTTGCGAGTTTTAATTGACAGCATACAAGGCTTGCAAACATCCCACCATTTTTGAATTATGGGATTGGCGGCCATTTCATCCATATCTTTTTCAAACTCGTTTCCATGGTATTCAAAATATGCAAATAGTGCTTCATCCTTTAAATAAATGGAGTAGTTTTTAATGTTGCTTTTTGCAATTGCTTTAGTGACATCCGGCCATACTTCCGCATGAAGTTTTTTATATTCCTCAATCCTTCCGGGTTTCAGATTGATTATTTGTCCGAATCGTTGCATAGTACTTCCTTCAGTGAATTAATTTTGGGGTAAACTCAATTTTTCCGTTGCACGGTATCTTCAATTGCAATCCGATAGTTACATCAATTTCGGTATTATCAGTTATTTGTGCTGTTTGGTTGATGTTGATTTTGTTACCCTTTACAACAACAAACTCTTCCATAGAGCGGTTTCCATCGTAATACATCACAGCGCTTTCCACTTTTATTTTTTGCTCTGTTTCCGGTATAATGGTCAAGACATACTGCCCGGGAACATGAACATTATCATCCAATCTTACCTTCAATTCAATTTCATTATCCACTATTTCCAAAGATCTCCAAGACGAAACAATTTGGGGACGCGACCAAACATGCATGCTCTTCTTTTTCGGGGGCGTAAAGTTGCTCACAAAATAGGCCGAGAATGACCTGATAATTGGCTCTGCCACAGATTTAGAGATCATAAGCTTTAATTGTTCTACTTCAATTGTGTCGAAATAGTCTATTTTTTTACGGCCAACTGAAATGCCCTTTGTTAGTTCCTCCCATTCTCCATTTGAAAAGCCCTCTATTCGATATTCTCGTATCCGTTCTCCTTTACTGTAATCTTCCATTACAATGGTGTGGTTGATACGTGTCGGTTTGTCTAACTTTAAAACAACCTTATCTCCTTTTTGAAAGTTGATTTGTGCAAGAGGATTGGCAAACCTACGCTCAATTTCATTACCAAACTCTTTATACCGTTTCATATCCCCTTTAGGAATTAAACCAGTAGTATCAGGCGAAGCATTCAATAGAAAAACACTTCCATATCCAACTGATTGATAATAGCAGTCCATAAGTTCTTGTAACGATTTTCTCTTTTTTACTTTATTTGGTGACCAAAACCAATAGTGGTTGTACAATGTAGTATTAGTTTCAAGAGGAGCCCATGCATCGCCATTTGGAGTGCCATGAATTTGAGTAGAAACACCAGTTTTTAAGTCTTGGTTTTTTACAGTATTCCATGCCGGATAAAACAACTTTCCTGATTCGGTACCGGGCCAGCGTAATGAAGCATGAGGTCCTTGAAAAACAACTGAATTCGAGGCGTATTTTTCCATTATATCGGAAACATCTATTGCACAACTTCCATCGAACCACACTTCAAGCATTTCGCCGTAGTTTGCTAATACTTCCGTTAGTTGTGTCCTGAAAACTTCGTTATAGGCTTCCTGTTTTGCCGGATCTTTGGTTTTGCCACCACTACCAATCATAGCACCCCAAGTACGATCTCCCGGATAAATATACACGCCCAGGTTCAAGCCATACTTTTTGCAAGATTCTGAAATTTCTTTCAAAACATCACCTTTACCTCTTTTATATGGAGTGTTTTTAATCCCATAATCGGTTGTTTCCGTTTGCCACCAGCAAAAGCCACCGGAATGTTTCGCTACAAAAATGATTTGTTTTGCCCCAAAAGCCAGTGCAGCTTCACACCACTGGTCGGTATTCAGTTTTGTGGGATTAATCCTATCCAATGATACAGAATGGTCGTTTTGTTCCACTTCAGTCCACGTTGTGGGTGCAAAATGGAGGAACAT
>JAKSDO010000124.1 GCA_022360055.1 Cytophagales bacterium
CAATCCGGTCTATGACGAATAATCTCAGCTAAACCTGTACAGACCAATTCAGATTGTGCTGCTATTACGATGCTTGGCATCATTGATTTTATTTAGACTAATTTTAAATAATAGCAAAGATAGGCGTTGTTACGAATGGATTCAATCCCTAGATGTTGGTATTTTTAGGCTGTAAAAAATCGGAAGAATAAAACGCTCCGTACTCATAATCGAAGGGTCACAGGTATAGGTGGGTTCACTTAAAAGCCCATCACTTATAAGTTTATCTTGCAAATGGTTCTTTCATTTGCAAGATAATGTGATTTACATCCGTTAGTCTTAAGTCCCTTTGATTCCGGCTTTTTAGCTTAAACTTCCATATCAAAGTTCTTTTAGAGAAAGAAGACATTTGCCTTCAATGCTGAACTGTTCTCCAATAAATTTTATATATGATAGCATCAACCTGATGGTCTAAACTCATTTAAGTTACTGAAAATGAGATATTTATGATAAATTTATTTAATATAATGTTGCAAAAACGCATCTCTTTTCAGAATTTAGGCACCAAATCACCCTAAATTGATTAAGATAAGACTCATTCGTCGAACTAACTTTGTAATAAGCGGGTATCGTCAATTATTATCGAAGCTGAAACCGTTTCATATAACTCTATTGGAATGATCCGGATTATGCGTGTTTGACATCAAAAATATCATAGAACAGATCTATTTAGTAGCTATTTTTCTCCTGAAAGAATCATTTTTTCAAAATCTCTCATCAGCCCTTTTAATTCTTTTACAGATTCTTTGTCCCTGTTTTTTATACAAGCATTAATCCCGGAAACTAACTGGGCTTTCTTATGCACTATCCGTTCCTCAAATGATTTAAATAGTGAATCCTTCTCCTGCAGGATTTCGACCGCCTTTGCCATTCTTTCTTCCCGACCTTTTAATTTAGGGTCATGTTGTTTTCTAAGAATGTCTATTTCATTATCAAGATCTGCCAGATTTTTGAATTTTCGTTTTGGGAAAGAATCGACCGAACCAATAAATTGAAGATCGTTTTTTTTCACCTTCATGCTACCGGTCATAATCCCGAATTTGAATTCCGGATTTGAACGCCCGATAAGATCGATTCCACGCGCATAAAGCGCATCTCTTTTAATGGTTTTTTCACTTACATTAAACTCCTTGGCCAGGACATCGGCAGTCAAAGGGCCAGATTGTCCTTTTGATAAAACCCTTTCGTATCCACCTTTTTTCTGCTTCAGCCTTTCATATTTTAATCCGCGATAATAACTCATCTGATCCGGATTGAGGTTGCGTCTGCCAAGCTGATTGTTGATCATCCAATCCTTTACTTCTTCCTTGCTTTTAAAAACCAGCTCTTTAACTTCAAACGGAATATCATTTTCAATGCATATGGTATTGCGATTATGGCCATCAATGAGAATCCTCTCTTTATCCGATTTTCTCCAGACTATTAGAGGTTCACGGCATCCTTCGTTGAGCAGACTTAGACGCAACATCCCCTTTTCCTCATTGGAAAGTGGAGTGATAAATTGCTTTAGTTCTTCTGAAATAATCAAATTCATGGTTATTTGTTGAAATAGATACAAGTTTAAAAAACCGGATACGAAGATAGAACAAAGCTTGTTAATGTCAAATCCGGGATTTCAAAACAAAGATTCATTTCTTATCCGGATTGAGTGATTTGTCCATGAAATAGGAACGAAAACATAAATATTACGTATAACAACGTCTGGGTTGGGAATTTGGACATTGTTCGGAGCTTTGGCCATTAACCGGATAAACTTACAGAAAATCAGAGACTTCCGATATCATTAAACATTTGTAGTGCTCCAATGGAACGCTACAAACAGCGCATTCTTCCTGTGGAAAGCCTGCAACATGTACACCCCGGACAAACATCGCCTCGCTGCGTTCCGCCTTGAGGGGCGAAGACAAAAAAACTGGACAGCACGGTAAACAACTATGATCCGGAAGTGATTTCTGTCTGTTGTGATCTTTCAAAGCACATCCTATCGTCCTTTCGTATTTGAAATCAAAAAGCCTGAACAGCAAAAATTATCGCCATTTTACTTCAATCGCATCACAGAATTACCATATTTTTTCCCGGATTGGGAAACTTTATTCGAGATAATTCCGGATTGTGGCATTTTTAAATTAACCTCATTACTGAGCGTACCCAGGTTAACAAAGGAGTTGCTCGTCAAACTTTTACATAGTTTGTTCCATAAGGCCTCCTTTGGCGCCTGCTCAACATACGATTGGCTTCGGCATCATTTACAAACTTTTCTCTTCCGGGATCCCATTTCAGTTTCCTACCCAACTTCATCGCTATATGACTGATCAGACATACCGAACAGGCCCGATGCCCGATCTCAACGGGTGAAATCGGAGGTTTTCTGGACCTGATGCTTTCTAACCAATCTTCGTGATGCTCCCGGCTTCTGTAAAGGCGAACCTCATTCTCTCCGATTTTCGAGTCAAGGATTTTCGGATCACTGGCAGCCAGCGCTCTGGCGTTCTTTGATTTACTCTCCGGATCGCTCGCTGTCGCATTATAGCTGCCTCGCGAGACAAAGATCCAACCTTCCGTGCCTATATATGTAATCCCCAGAGCCGAATCACCCATTGTGAACATCCTCACCCCGTTGGCATATTCCGCCTTCACCATGAAATCCCCATGCACATCCCAAAGTCCTGACCTGTGAAATTCTGCAACCGCCTCAATTGACACAGGACCGGTCAACTCAGTATCCATAGCCCAGGCCGCTGCATCAAAATAGTGCTGCCCCAAACCTGTAATCATGCCTGCGCTAAACTGCTCTCTTCTCAGCCAACCGGGCCGGCCGTAGCCCGACTTCGGATGAACGCCCGATTCCGTATAAGGTATTTCCGGGGTGGAGCCCAGCCACATATCGTAGTTTAAGGTTTTGGGTACGGGCATCGGGAAATCATCACCACCTGAAGGATCGACAGGAAGTCCGATCTTCACCGTATGCAACCTGCCTATTCTACCGTTTCTAACTAATTCGGCCGCTATTCTGAACTGAGGGGATGAAGAACGCAACTGTGTCCCGATCTGTACAATCACCCGTTCACGATCCACAATATCGCTTAACATACGCCCTTCTTCCACCGTTAAGGAATTTGGCTTTTGCAAATAAATATCTTTGCCTGACAAAGCCGCTTCTATCGCCGGTTGAGCATGCCAGTGATCGGGAGTAGAGATCTGGACCGCGTCGATATCTTTGTTGGCTAGCATTTCCCGATAATCTTCATACATCTTTGCCTCAACATAACCTCGATTTTTCTTCTTAGCATAAAAACCTTCAACCTGTTCTTTGGCATCTCTCATACGCTTGATGTCCACATCGCAAACAGCAATCATCCTGGCCTGATCATGATTTAAAGTTTCAGCCAGGTCGTGCGCCCTGGCAATTCTACCACAACCGATCTGACCTATATGGATCTTATTGCTTGGTGCGGCCTTTCCAAAAACCGTCGATGGAACGATCATAGGCACACCTGCGATTCCTGCCACTGAAATCAGTGCATGCTTTCCAAATTTCCTTCTTTTCATAGTCTTCTTATTTTAATGAACTCTGTTCTTTATCTTCATTAATGATGTTTGGACGTCAATAGCCTGCCCGCACTGCCCTTATCGAGAAACAACACCGCTTCCGGGTGTCTTCTTAATATGGTAGATGGATATGTCTCGCTGATCCGACCACGCAAAGTATGGCGAACTGCTGTGGCCTTGGTCTTCCCGGGTACAACGCAGAAAACATATTTAGCCCCCAGCAAAGCAGGAATCGTAAGTGTCACAGCCCTTAAGGGGACCTGGTCATAGCTTATAAAGCATTTATCATTAACCTGCTGCTGACGGCAAACACGATCCAAATTAACGATTTTTACACTTTCCGAGTCATTAAAATCAGCTACATGCGGGTCATTAAAGGCAATATGTGCATTTTCCCCGATCCCCAGACACGCAATATCCAACGGGTAGCTGTTCAGAAGTTCCGAATACCTGCGACATTCAGCCTCCAAATCATCTGCATTTCCATCCAGATAAAAAACAGATTTAAATGGCAACCTGTCAAACAGGCGTACTTTCAGAAAATTGCCGAAGAGCTGAGGGGCATCCTGATCCAGCCCTACATACTCGTCCATATGAAATGCTCTTATACGGCCCCAGTCAATTTGATTTACTCTTCTCAGCGATGCCAGAAATTCATTCTGGGAAGGAGCTGCTCCAAATACCATATTGACCGTCGCCTGGACTTCCAATAACTCCCGGAGACGGACCGCTACCGATTTAGCTGCTTCATAGCCCAGCAAATCCCTGTCACCATAAATATGATATGTTAAATGATCTACTTTCTTATTACCTTTCATACGCTTGTATTTTTTATATTCCAGTTTGTTTATTGAGGATAGCAACCATCAAGGGTGATCTGCGCGGCAATGGATCATGCGTCCCTGTACGAAGGTATATTGGACGTTGATGTCTTCATCAAAAATTACAACGTCACCATCCTTGCCCGTGATCAGAGAACCTTTTCGATCCCCTAGGCCCATGATGGCTGCCGGTGTGGCGGTGATCATCTTAACTGCATCATGTAACGTCACCCCTGCCTCTTTGATCATGGTGCGCACAAGACGATCAGCAGTGGCTACACTGCCGGCAAAGCCGGTCCGGTCCGGGAGCTTGGCCACACCATCTTCCACAATTACCCTGTAGCCTTTCTGAAGGCTCCCCAAGATGCTCTCCCCTGAGGGCATGCCGGCAGCACGCATGGCATCGGTAACCAACGCAATCCGGCCAGCCCCCTTTATTTTGTATATGAGCTGCAACAGAGGAGCCGGTAAATGAATGCCATCTGCAATAATTTCAACATTCATCTCATCGATAAGGTAGGCGCTTTCAATCACCCCTGCATAGCGAAATGCATTGCGACGGGTTACACCTAACATCCCCGAATACAGGTGGGTAATTAACGAATAACCACTATTAAATGCTTCCACGGCCTGTTCGTATACGGCATCGGTATGCGCTATGGAAGCGACCACGCCTTTTGAAACCAGGTACCTCCCAAACTCAAGCCCCCCTTTTAGCTCGGGAGCCGCGCTCCAACGTTTAATGACTCCAGGAATCTCCAGAAGGGCTTTGTATTCTGCAGGGTCAGGTTCCCGCAAATATCGAGCGTCCTGTGCTCCGCGTTGGTGGTACGAAAAGTACGGCCCTTCCAGGTGCATGCCTAGAAACCGGGCCCCTTTGGAATTCCTCCGGTCAGCTTCCCGGTAAACCTGCAATGTGTTTTCCAATTCCTTCCGAGTGCTGGTTAACGTCGTCGGCATTAAAGAGGTAGTGCCGTATCGGGCGTGCGTCTCGGCAATTTTCAGAAAGGACGCAACATCACCATCCATAAAATCACACCCGCCACCGCCATGCACATGGATGTCGATAAAGCCCGGAGAAATGTAATGCCCTCCGGCATTGACCTCTACCGCATCTCCCACAGGTAGGTCTCCTGCCTGGACAGCGGTAATCTTACCGTCTTCAATGATCAACGTCCCTTCGGGAATGATGCCCGATGGGGTAAGTAACTGTCCGTTGAATATCTTAAGCCTTTCCAGCATAAAAATCTGTTTTTTTGATCCTGATTAAAATTTTGTCATTTGCCAGCTTCTTATCTTATGCCCGTGAAAAGCGTAATGCATCAGGTAAAGATAGCAGGGGAACAAGATCCAATACGCTTCCCTCAATCCGTGGATATCGGCATAATGTCCGTATAAGAGAGGCATCACGGCACTTCCGCATAATCCCATGATCAATATAGAAGCACCCACCTTGGTAAACCGGCCAAGCGCGTCGAGGGCCAATGGCCATATGCATGCGTAGACCAAGGAATTTGCCAGGCCGAGCATGACCACAAAGTAGATCGATACATCGGCTTTAAGACCGAACAAATACACCTCTCCCCTGGTAAAAATGATCAGCAACGTAAGGATCCCCCCCAAGGTCGTACAAAAACGCAAGGCATTTTTCTGATCCATAAATTTAGGAATAGCAATGATCCCCAGTACGTAGCCCACCATGGTGGCGGCAAGGGTATATGCCGGGAATACTTTTGCCTCGTGCAAAGAAATGTTCATGGAAGTCGCATAGCCGATAATGGTGTCTATGGCGATCACCTGTGTGCCCACATGAAGAAAAATAGCTACTGCTCCAAGTACTAAATGGGGAAACTGCAGAATATTTGCCTTACCCGAAGTAGAAGCAGTGACATCGGCGCTTTCACGTTCGGTATCTATTTCGGGAAGAGGTGAGTACCGAACCATCAACCCGATACCGACCAATATGGCTCCCATACCCGCATAAGGAACAATTACCCTTCGGATCATTGCATCCAAAACCATCTTTTTATCACCAGCGCTCATTGCTGGCAATTGTTGGAAAAGATCATGATCTGTTGCCTTCAGAATCATAGCTCCCAGAATTAAAGGAGCCAGAATTCCTGCCCCTTTGTTTAATATTCCCATAATACTTATCCGCTGAGCGGCCCGCTCAATCGGTCCCAAAATGGTGATATATGGATTAGCTGCCGTCTGAAGGATGGCTAAGCCTATACCGATCAAAAACAGACCGAACAGGAAAGTCTCGTAAGTTCTGGTATATGCTGCCGGCACAAATAAAAACGAGCCAAGGGCCATAGCCATAAAACCCAGCATCATACCCCTCTTAAACCCTTTTTTCCTTAATAAATAGGAAGAGGGTACCGACATGATGAAGTAGGAAATGTAAAAGGCAAAGGCTACCAGATACGATTGAAAATTGGTCAGCTCGCAGGCGATCTTAAAATATGGGATCAGAATCGCATTGATCCAGGTCACAAAACCGAAAACAAAAAACAAAAAGCCTATTATGGAAATAGATAGGACGGTTTGAAACCTGCTCAATGATCTCGCGTCAATAACTTCTTCCTCTCTGTTCATTATGCATAATTTGAAAAATACTTTTTTATGTAAAAATGTAGCCGGACGGAAAACGCTTATATACTTAGCTTCGAGGCTTTTTGCTCTGCCTTTTTCATTACGGATTCCAAATCAACGGTGACCTCCTTCTTCTTGCTCACCTCGGCCGCTTCCATAAAAGCAAGGATTTCCAACGTCTCTTCAGCGCTTACCGGGGGAATCCCGCTTTTGAAATATTCCACAATACGTTCAAGAAGCGGATCGTACCCCGTATGGCTGCCAAGCACTTTAATACCTCGCGCTCCATAGATGGTGCCTCCATAGCTTGCCCGGCCTCTTCGAATGCCGCGGAAAGTCCCGATGCGTTTATTATCCCAGAAACCAACTACCACATCCGTATCTTCATTCGAAAAGCGTAATACGCGCTTACACCCTGTTCCCATAGCCGTAAATAAGGTCTCCACGCCATGGATCCCATACCAAAACAGATCGGGATGGGTTTTTTCCAACTTTGCAGGACTATAGGTCTCTGCACCAATCACTTCCCCGATCTCACCGGAAGTTACTTCATCCATACCTGAAATGTAGCGCAACGACGAACAGGAAAATATCGGAACACCATACTTTCTCGACGCTTTGAAGATGGCTATTGCGTCCGTAAGAGAGGCTGCCAGGGGTTTATCTATAAACATGCGTTTGCCCGACTTCAAGACGGGAAGCGCCTGCTCCAAATGCAGGCGCCCGTCATTTGTCTCCAGCAGCACTACGTCCACCCCGGCCAGCAGATCATCGATACTATCGACAATCCTTACGCCGTATTTCTGAATCTCTGACGTATATCCCGGAATTCTCGAGGTGCTTGTCGCGATCTCGCTGCTCCCTTTCGGATAAGCCGCAACAACTTTGTATCCCGAATATCTTGAACCGGCCTCCGGGTCATTCAGCTTCTTGGTAAAAGCTATACTGTGAGAGGTATCAAGTCCGATGATGCCCACCTTCAATGATCTATGATCCGCCTTCCCGTAGGTGGGTAACGCAACCCCGGATAAACCTATGCCCCAACCCGTTATCGCGCTCGTTTTCAAAAATGTCCTCCTGCCATATCTTTGATCTGTATTTTTCATCTGTTTATATTTTTTTAGATTGCTGACACACTGAGAAACATGATCATGCTCGTGTGTGTCCTGAATTTGCTCCGGTCCTACCGGTTTCATTTCATCTTCTTTTATTTCCAGAGCTACATTACCCCGGTGATTTACTTTTTCAAAAACGGATTCGGGATCTTAACCAGATCTTCAATTACCTTCCCCTTATGCTCGAAACGCCCAAGGGTATATACCTCACCATCAGCTCCGATGGCGATCGAGTTTACATAAGTCGGCCACTCCCCGTCCTCATAAAAAACGGGTCCATGGTCCGTGTACTTCCGAATTGGAATATTGTAGGTCACAAGGTGGAGGTTCTCCAAGCCTTTCGCCGCACCCATCGCAATTTCATCTATTCCATCTAATCGTTGACCATCGATATAGACCGGACCTCCGGTAAGGTAGTACAACGTCTCCCCATCCGGACCCAACTGAAATCCCAGATAACCGTAACTGAACTGGTCGTACATACCGCTCCTCTTCGATGGCCCGGAAGTAATCCGGTCAACCACCTCCAGGGAAGGAACACGCGGATCAAAACGAAACAAATACCCGGAATTTCCATGAACACCATAGGCAACCCCTTCCGGGGCATACCACACGATCGAACGCCAATTGTAGCCCATGCTCCCCGGGCCTCTCGGGTCATAGACGCCAAAATAATCAAGTCGCAGATCAACTCCCTCTACTCTTTTGAATGCCTCACTTCCAAGAGTATAGCAAAAGATATCTCCTTCCGAGCTTGAAAAATATACCGACCCATCTCTTGGGTCTACAAACATCGAACGGCATAGCACACGGTAATCAGCCCCAGGGCTACCCGACTCTCCATTGCCTGAAATCTTGCCAAGGTTCCTTAATTCACCCGTGTTCAGATCATAGTGAATAAAATATCCGGTCGGCCAACTAATGCAATATATTTGCCCGCGATCCCTGTCCATTTCCATCGTCAGGATCCCTTCTCCTCCCGGAGCTATGGCCAAATCCTCAAAATCCCCGCTGTGAAGATCGAAAGACACAATATGCCCCCCGGGATAAAGATCGTATCCCGAAGGTGGGGTTACCGGCAGGCGCTCCATCCCTTCGATCATTTCGTAATAGCCCACATGCGTGGCAAAATATAATTTGCCCCGGCGCTCGTAAAACCTGACATGACTTTTCCCCTGAGGAATAGCTCCCCGCTCGCCGCAGATCTCCGTCAGATCAGCTAGAAACCTCGTCTCATCGGTCCGGGGGTCGTACATATGCATCTGCCCGCCCCTGTCAATGGACTGGGAGGAGAGCACATAATAAATATTACCATCACTAGCTGTCGAAATCGCATTATATGTATCGTGCGCCAATGCAAAACCGGAATAATACCGTTTAGCCACAAGTCCCCGGGACGCTTCCCGGCCCCAAGCGGTTGAGGTGCCAGGGATGGACAGTTTTTCCAGTTTGACCGCCAGCTCTATTGACCGATCGATACCTAGCTGTTCTGCCAACTGTACCATCCCGTCTAAAATTGACCGTTCAATCCCAGGGGCCCAATTGGACGGAAGCCCGTAGGCCATGTGCGATGTATTGCCCTCATAACCTCCTTCTTTCAGTACCGTAGCCGAGGGAATATATCCCATCACATCATTGGAATACCCCAAGACAAATACCTCCTGACCAAACAGCTCTTTCAGGGCCAACGCATACTCTATAACCGGTTCACCGCCAAGGGAAAACAGCAGTTGATCGCCCAGTTTCCAAACCTGAATCGGATAAGGATACATGCTCACAAAAGGCTCCCCGCGCTTTGTTTTATCTATCATGCGCAAGGCCCAGCGTCGCTGATAACCAGAAGATGCACCAGCCATCTGATCTAACCGGGCCGTATCCGGAGGACCTGAAAGCTGCAATTGCACTTCGGAATAGCCGGTTGACAATTCCGGGGCCAGCGCATGCATCTCTTCGCTTAAGACCCGCTCCACCGCACCGGCCAGCTCCTGCCCATATTGACGGGCCAGGGCCACTGATCGACGCGGCAGGGGATTCTGATCACCTCCGGCCCCCTGGAAAAATAATGCTGTGGCCCCCTTCAAGGACGA
>JAKSDO010000218.1 GCA_022360055.1 Cytophagales bacterium
GTTACGTAGCCGAGATTGAGCTGGTCAAAGGCATGGAATCGGCTTATGGTGAGAAGCTGAGATTTATTCAACACATGGATGGCACAGCCGATATAATAACGGAAGAGACACGTTTGGTTCATAGATTCATTAATCCTCTAAAAGCGATAATAAATAATTAATAGAAACGAATTTATAAAATGACACAAAAGGTCAATTTACTTGATGTTACCTTCCTGTTTTCACAAAGGATGGAATCTATTGACAGGATTGAAAACCTGCTGGAGCTTATAGATTTTTTGACTACTCATTTTGATACGAATATACATTTGCTGGAAACGGCCTCACACAATAATAGATTGTTGCAAAGGCTATTGCCAAAGGAAGTAACATATACTTTTGTGCAGGACTTTGATCCTATATTTCATCGTACTCATTACACCAACAGGATGGTTAGGAGAGCTGTTACTCCTATAGTTTCCCTATGGGATTCGGATGTGTTGGTTGATAAGCGACAAATAATCTCGGCAGTAAACCTAATTAGGCAAGGAGAAGCCGATTTTACATCCCCATATAAGGGAAAAGCGCTGGATACTACCAAAATAGTAAGGGAGTTGTATTTCAGGACGAAAGACATTAACGTTTTAATAGTAAATGAAAAAAAGATGAATGAATTGTATCCACCCGACCCGGTGGGCGGTGGTTTTTTTGCAGCTCGGGAAGCTTATTTAGCATCCGGGATAGAATATGAGTTTTTTTATGGATGGGGTAAAGAAGATGGAGAAAGAATAAATCGCTGGGAAACTTTTGGTTACAGATTTAAGCGAGTTGAAGGGCATATGTATCATCTCACACACGACAGGGGGATCAACAGCCGGTTTCATTCAAAAAAGCAAGGGGAATTTAAGCAGGTTGAGCTTGAGCGTTTGGCAATGATGTCTAAAGAGGAGTTAGCCCATGAGGTCAAATCCTGGTCCAATACCTAATTATGAATAAAAACATTGCTATTATAGCTTAATGGCTGACGTAGATTGATCATGAAGTTTATCGTGATTACATCCATATTTCCACCTACAAAAGCCGTAAATGTGGTCAATGAATTACCCGATTGCCACCTTCTGGTAATTGGAGATGTCAAAACACCTGCCGGTTGGGAATTACACGGAGCTGATTTTATTTCATTCGATGAGCAGATCAACCTGCCATATACCATTACCGGATTGCTTCCAGTAAACCACTATGCCAGAAAGAACATCGGATATATTCATGCCATTAAATGTGGAGCTCAGACTATTATCGATACGGATGATGACAATATCCCATATGCGGATTGGCACTTCCCGGATTTTGAAGGTGAATATCCGATGCTAAAGAGTCGGAATGGTTTCGTAAATATATACTCCCATTATACCGATCAAAAGATATGGCCCAGAGGTTTGCCTCTAAACCTGATCAATTCACAGGAGATAAAAATCAAACCGGAAGATCTTGTGCGGAGCGCATCAAAAATCGGGGTTTGGCAAGGACTCGTTGATCTGGAACCCGATCTGGATGCAATCTACCGATTGGTGTATAACATACCGTGTAGCTTTGAAAAAAAAGGGGAGCTCGTGCTTTCTGAAAATACGATTTCACCATTCAATTCCCAGAATACAGTTTTTAGGAAAGAACTCTTTCCGTTGTTATATCTTCCATCTACCGTTACTATGAGATTCTCCGATATACTGCGTGGGTTTGTGGCGCAACCTATTATGTGGTTACTGGGGTATAAGCTGGGGATTAATCAAGCCACAGTATATCAAGAGAGAAACATACACGACTTTATCAGGGATTTTGAAGAAGAGATCCCCTGTTACCTTCAAGGGGAAAAAACTATAGAAACGGTAAAAAATGCAATATGTCCCGATTATTCACTGACTGAAAACTTATACCGGGCATACGAAGCATTATATAAAAATGAGATTGTAGAATATGATGAACTTTCAGTATTGACAGCTTGGATAAACGATATTTCTCAACATTGAAAATATGAGCAGGACGGCGCTTATCATTATTTTTAATCATCAATATAATGGAAACATTGAGATCTTGGAGCAAATCTATAAGGATCGGTTTAGCGACATCTATCATTTGGTGCCATTTTATCGTGGTCATAAACCAAATGTGATTCCGGTTTATGACAATTCATTTTTTTTCCAGGGGTATGTTGCGCAGGGTTTTAAGAGTTTCTTTAGTGAACGCTACGATCATTATTTTTTTTATTGCTGATGACCTGGTTTTAAATCCGGTCATCAATGAAAGGAACTATGCCGAGTATCTGCAACTAGGTAAAAAGACTTGCTTTTTACCTGGTCTAATTACCTTACATGAAAGAAAAGATTGGTGGCCCAGAGTGGTTGATGCTTTTCGATATCGAATTTGTTATCAAGGAGTCGAAGCAGAAGGTCAGCTTCCAAGCTACGAAGAGGCATTGAAAAAATTTAAACGTTTTGGTTTGCAAATAAAACCGCTCCGTTTTGAACAAATATGGAATATGCCTCCTCCGGATAAGGATTTGCTTGCGCAGAAATACAATCTATCATATCCTCTTGTAGGTAGTTATTCGGATATTTTTGTTATTAGCGCAACCAATATAAGGCAATTCTGTCATTATTGTGGTGTGTTTGCTGCCACCCGTCTGTTTGTTGAGGTTGGACTTCCTACTGCTGTAGTATTATCCGCTGAGAATATCGTGCAAGAATCGGATTTGAGTTTACAAGGGAAGGCGCTTTGGACAAAAGAAGATTACAATATTTTAGAAAATTACCGGAGGGAGTTAAAAATGTTGTTGGATAATTTCCCGGCAAACTTTCTTTATCTACATCCAATCAAGTTATCTGTTTGGAATACCAAATCGATCTAGCATTCAATAAGCATTAGACTCAGTAGATTTTTAACAGCAAAATGACGAAATTCAATTCGATAAAAATTACAAAGTACCATTTATCGCCATCATTATTCCGATCGCCGTAGGGGTAGGGATTTTTTATTTTTTAAATATCAAATATAGATCGACAGGGTATGCATGGATTTTTAATACCCAATTCCATGATTATCAAAGTACGGGTTTCAGCAGCTCAATTTAATCAACCATCGGATATAATTTTTCCAACGCTCCTGTGCAGGAATTGTTAAAAAGACTTTATGAAGTGCATTTATCTTATACAATCAAACAGACCGGCAATCCCATATAGCATCCCTTCGGGGTCCGATGTATTGCTCCTTCAATGGCAGAAGGATTATGTGTCTGCCCCCAATAGTTTTCATTTACCAAATTCAACCTGGGCTTCCGGTCGTAACGAATTGTTGAAAAGGGCCATGACAAAAGGCATGTATGATTATTACGTTTTTCTTGATGACGATCTTAAGTTTTACTTTTCTCTTGAAACATTTGAATCTCTTCTAAAAGCCACTCAACTTGATAGAGCTGCTCCAAATATGCGTGGAAAGCAGGGGTGGTGTAGTAATAGTAGCGATAAATTTCAACTTGTAAAGTACGTGGATCATTCCTTTATTGCGGTCAGTCATCAATCGGCTGTAGAACTGTTCCCGTATACCCTGGATTATGATCGACATTGCTGGTGGCTGGCCAGCGAAAATATGTGTGAGCGCTTTTGGGACGGGCAAAAAAAGACAATCCGGTTTAACCAGTTGGTATTTATTAATCAGGAAAGCCGACCGTATCCAAGAGGAAATTATCCTGGCGTACCGAAGAATATCGAGTTGCCTTATCATTGAGATGCCGTAATAAACACATGTATCAGCACCATAGTGAGTAAGTTTTTTTTGTATCTTGTTCAATGCGAAGGTTGGGAAGCGCCATATCCCGATCTGCTCTCTAACGGACGGCGGGATGTTGTATATCTGTCGTGGAAAAAGGAGCACAAAAGCATGGTGCATCTTGCAGATTCCACCTGGACCCAGGGTAGAAATGAACTGTTTAAGCGTGCATCAGGGTTGGAACACCGGTACAAGTACTATATCTTTTTGGACGACGACATTATGTTTGAAAAGGGCGATTTTCATAGGTTTGAAGTTTTATTACTGGAGAACAAACCCGCTATAGCAACACCCTGTCTGTTTGGATATCAGAATGGTACGGATCATCGGATGAAAGTACATACGGTAACTAAATTTGATGCTTGTATGAACGCTTTCCACGATAGTGTTTTTTATGGACAGACGGTATTGCCCTATGTTGATGTATTCGATCGCTATTCCTGGTGGTATTCGCAATACATTTTGATTGTGTTGTCAAATTTGTTTTACAAGGGAAATGTAATACAGTTTAATGAAATTAGGATCATTAATGGGAAAGCCAGGCCCTATCCGAGAGACATATGCGTAGATTTCTACGATTTATGGTTGATCAAGATAAAGAGATTTTTGGGTTTACGAGTAAACCTCGATAATTATCTGTTTAAAGCGGTTGACAGATGGATCTATTCTAAATTGCTGTCGGACTTCCCTTCTATACGAAAGGCAAAAATAGAGTGGGAATCAAATTGTGTTGAAGTTCCTGCCCCTGCGAAGGAAACATATTTCATACCGGATCCTCTAAGGCAAGAATTTTTCAGAGATTAACATTTGTTTTGAAAAATAGCGCTTGTTCCATAACTGAACTTCGAAAGTATATAGTTGCATACGATTAAAGACATATTTTTTTACAATCGCATGTTCAACCACCCTCAGGAGATTCCGATTGGTCATGGATTATTCTTATGTTATAACCCATAGGGAAAGCACCTCGTCACGACGTAGAAATTTGGACTTCGTGTTAAAGTGGATTTCTGCTATGGAAATTGAAATCGTGCTGATTGAACAGGACAAAACGCAAAAAATTGACCCAACTACCTTGCCCCCGACCTGTAAGCATATATTTGCATATAACAATGGCTTGTTTAACCGCGCATGGGGATTAAATGTTGGCTTCCGGCATTCGTCGGGAAAGGCAATCGCGTTTGCCGACAATGACATTTTAGCAGACCGCGAAATCCTAAGGGATAGTCTTACATTATGCCACGATGAATACGATTACGATGCCATCAAGCCTTTCGATCGAGTAACAGACCTTGATGAAGGTGAGACAAAAAAAATATTAGCCGGCAATCAGTTTTTGGATTTTTCGGTTTTTAATGAAGCGAAATTTAGAATCGGATTGTCTTTTTGCGGTGGTTTGGTTGTTTTCAGAAGAAGGGCCTATGAACAACTGGGAGGATTTGACGAACGATTTATCGGCTGGGGCGGAGAAGACGATGCTATGTCGAAGTTTAAAATACCACTGCTCAGGAAAGCATATGTCGTGAAAGAAAACGCCTACCATCTTTGGCACGAAAGATCGGTAAATGACGGCCGGTTGCAGCCTAACTATAAAAATAACCTCAGGCTGCTTCGGGAATATTACAGTTATAGCAATGAGGAGCTCTTGGATCTGTGCGCAAAATCCAGATCGAATTTCGGAAGACTTGATAAGCGACGAACCAGGGGTTCACAGATCTGAATTACCTTCATTCAGGACCATCGACATGATCAATAGGTATTATTATTAACAGCCAGTAAGGGGATTGAATACAACATGGCCCCCCGCAGTGAGGACACGGGTATCGCTCCGCAGAAGAATCCGTTTCTTGTCAATGAGCCCTCTAAAGGTTGCCCTTCTTGGCGGCATCAGTTCTAAAAGGGCAGCGTCTAAGCATTCCGACACTTTGCATCATCTTTTGCCCCGGAAGCGGTTCTTTGTTCAGAGAATAATTGAACCTATTTGCAATAATATTGTTTATTGCAGGTTATACTTTAAACGTGTTTGCATTCATATTTTTTGACACCGAGTAGCACGCCAATGCAAATGCCGAATAGACCACACCACTTAAAGGGAAGAAAGCAACCTGTATTTTTTACCGGGGTTAAGCTGCTTTCAAATAATGGAGGATATACATGAGTTATTGTGCATTCACAATTTTGATTGTGAAGTTGGATATATGCTTAAAAAAATTGTAACGTCTCTGTAAAATGGGACTGACGTGGCGAAGCTGCGCCAGGGCGACAAAAAAATACAAGTTTGACATATGAATTTCTTCTTCTAAGGTTCCCTGATGTATGGTACTGAGAGTCGCAATATTTACCAGTGAAGAGTAATCTAGATCAAAATACTTTATGTGATGAAAGCGAAGACTCGTACACAGTTGGCTAGTGAATACGGTGTGAGTAGGAAAACGCTCTATAACTGGCTCAAGAATCACAACATTGTTCTGGGAAAGGGGCAACTCACTCCAAGCGATCAAAAAAAAATAATAGATAAGCTGGGCCCACCGGATAAGTATAATGGGTGATTTTACCCAACTTTACCCAACTTTACCCATTTTTACCCAACAACTTTCGGGTTTATAACATAACTTTATATTAGGAATAATCTTATCAAGAGTTTTAAACAGTATTGGAAATTTTAAAAGATTTCCAGTAATGTATTTTTACAAAAATAGAACTGTTTATGGACGCAGTGATAGATTTCAATGAAAGGTTAAGGAGAATTGCAAACCACCTTCTCCTCAATGCCAGCTTTATCGATAATATCGGATTGATGCATGGTAAGATGGGCATATCAATTTTCTTTTATCATTTTGCAAGAATTACTCAAAACAAGATCTATGAAGAATATGCCGGCGAACTTATAGATGAGATCTATCAGGAAATAAATAAAAGTACTCCTACAGACTTTGAGAATGGTTTGGCCGGTATTGGCTGGGGAATAGAGTACCTGGCTCAAAATAAATTTATCGAGGCGGATACTGATGATGTACTTGAAGAATTTGATGCAAGGTTAAAACGAGAACTGGACTGTAATCCTCCTGAAAGCATAGGACTATTAAACGGACTTGTTGGCTTCGGGACTTATTTCCTGAAACGCGTGCAAGATCCTACATCAACCAATGAGGATACACCTACTTTAACAAATAAACAAACTCTGATCCATTTGATTGATGAACTGAGCGGGAAATTATTAAATGATGCAATTGAGAAATATTTAACCGGTGAAATTTCAATAAGAGGAAAAGAAAGCTACTTGTACCCTTCTATCACCACTCGAAAAGTCAGGACGAACTCTCCAGGAAAGGACTCTGGCGACTTTGAACTACCTAGAATGCAAAAGCTCAAACCGACTACCCTTAAAGGCCCTAGAGTAAATACAAAAGAGATCTTTGACATTACCTCGGACTACCCAACTTTAATCTGGTTCCTAGCTGAATTGTTTGAAAAAGCCATTTTCAACTCCAAAGTTAAGAAGTTGATACAACGGTTGCTTGAACCACTTGTGAACACTGACAATTTCCCAAAATTGCACAGTAATCGGGTGTTGTTAGCTGCGGCAATTAAAAAGATAGAAAATTGTAAGGCCGAAAGTAGAAGTTTGATTGGAGAGTCAAGCAATCCGATGGAACAAAAGTCTCTTTCTGGTGCAAAGATAAATAAAACGAAAACTTCTTCATCCCTTGCAACTAAAGTTTTGGTGGGAAACCATCCATTTGACGAAATAAATAAAGGCAGACTAACGCTGGATACAATATCACGCAAACTTTTAACTGGAATAACTCGGGAAACTATAAAATCTGAACTTGTTCCGAGCAATACAGCTACAAAATATGGAGCTTCTGGCCTTGCTTGGATTTACAACCAATTATTGGTCACAACTCAAAATCGTCATTTTGAAAAAGAAATGAAATACTGGATAAACCAAAGCTTTTCGTTTGACGCTGCTAGGAGATATGTAGTGTTCAATATCGAGAATGAAAATAATGCCCTTGGCCTGTTGGAAGGGATAGCCGGAATTGGATTTTCTTACAATGTACTAGTACGATCAAAAGATGTGACACTTTGAAAATTTGTTGCCCTATGGTCAACCTTTTTTTTGTTACTTTCGATTTTTCCGGTGTACGAACTTATGCTAACGAATTGTTTGATTACCTTTCAAACAAAGAAGAGATTGTACTTCATAAAATTTATCTTGAAAGCACATATTACAATGAATACACTGAAATTGTTAAAAATACCGTCACATATATCCATATTCCCGAGGTAAAGCAAAAAGAAAGAAGTTTAAAAAAATATTCAGCACGTTGCATCAATCTAATAGAACCTGTTGTTGCGGGTAAAAGGAATATTATTTTCCATTTAAACTATTCCACGCAAGTTAAGTTTGGACTGGAAGCCAGAAAAAAGTTTGGGGCTAAATTGGTTTATACTATGCACTATTTACCAAATTTTTTTTCTTACCTAGCAATAGACGGAGTATTTAGAGAAAACCTGGGCATTTTAGGAGAGAACCACGAGAATGAGATGATTCGTGAAGCTGATCAAATTATCTGCATTTCAAAATTTGCACAGCATATAATAATTAAACACTATAATACACCCAAAAATAAAACAAAAGTAATTTACAATGGGTATGGAGTTGTCAAAAAGAAGCCACCAAAAGAAATCGCAAGGATAAAAGGAAATTTTGGGTTTGGTGAAAATGAGCTACTTATCCTTTTTGTAGGAAGACTAGGTGTTGAAAAAGGAGTACATGCCCTGATTCGTGTCTTCAAAAAAATCTCTAAGAACTTTCATGATACCAGACTTGTGCTTGCAGGAGAAGGTAATTTCACTGAAATCATGCAACTATGCCATGATATTGCAGGTAAGGTAACTTTTACCGGAAAACTAACGAAAGAACAACTACTAAAACTGTACAGTATTGCAGATATTGGAGTAGTCCCATCGCATTTTGAATTGTTAGGTTATATTCCAATTGAGATGATGTATAACCGGATTCCGGTTGTGATCTCTAATGTCCCCGGTATGAATGAATTAGTTGAGGATGGCAAAAATGGACTAATCTGTAAAGTAAACAAAAGGACAGACGGCTTATTCGGTCTAAGAGTTGATGAAGAAAGTTTGTATTTGAAGTTAAAATCCTTGCTGAAAGATAAAGCCTTTGCAGAACAACTTGCCCAAAATGGTAGATTATGTTGGGAAGATAGCTTCACCGCTGAACATATGGGGAAAGCAACTTTAAAGCTTTATAAACAGCTACAATTAAAGCCAATAAACAATGACATATTTAATTATTTATCAACTATTGAAGAAAGAAGGGCAGGAAGCATGGCAATTTGTTCGACTACTGCTTCCTGCCCGCCTCCTTCTTCAAAACAAAGCCTGCCTGCAGGCATGGAAAGGAGGTTGTACGGCAAAGATAGTGATTTAACTTGATTTGGGGTAGCCAGCCCCGCTATGGAAATTAGAGTTAAAATACGTTAGTGTGTTTAATTTTGTAAAAAAGATTACTATGAAAAAATTAAGGAAGTTAAAATTGACAGACCTTTCAAAACAAGGATTGTCTAATTTAGAGAAGCAAAGTTTGAGGGGAGGCCACTCTTGCACCGATTATACTTGCCAATGCAACATGCCTTCTCAAATCATGGCGGTGGTTGATGGGTATTTGGACGATCAAGCCCATGACGGATATATTCCATAGACTTTATATCCAAAAGAGAAGTTCTTTGAACTTCTCTTTTGGAGTCCCGGAGAGCAATCTATGTATTACCTGAATCAAAGATCTCTTTTAATTAAAAGCCGAGAACGAAGAAAGCAAATTTTAAATTCAGTTAAATGAGAACATGAATAACTACGATCAACAAATAATTACATCCTCCAATAAAAACAATTATTTCATAGATGAAAATGAAGATCTATTGTTATTATGCCATCCAGCAATGAAAAAGATAATTCATTCAGGTACAGATCATTTGAACACATTATCATATTATAAAAAAAAGTATCAATTTTTGAAAAAACATGGATTCTTCAAAAATTTTTCCCGAAAGCAAGTAGTCGAAGGGCGTCTTAATGTATCAAACTTTGAAGAATACATAGCTAACTCAAGGCAAGTTATATTTGAAACAACCGAAAAATGTAATTTAAAATGTACGTATTGTGCGTACGGCCTTCTATATAATGATTATAGAAAAAGAAAAAGGTATAATTTGCCGATTGAGAAAGCTGAATTGTTAATTGATTTTTTGGCAAAAAAATGGAACTCACCGATGAATACATCTCATAAAAAGGAGATTTTTGTCGCTTTTTATGGAGGGGAGCCTCTTCTTAATATAAACTTTATTAAAGCAGTGGTTAAAAAAACCCAAAGGCTCAGACTAGAACATAACACCTTTAATTATGCCATAACTACAAATGGAACTCAATTACATAAACATATGAGTTTTTTTGTTCAAA
>JAKSDO010000087.1 GCA_022360055.1 Cytophagales bacterium
AATTCCATAAATTGAAACCGGCGCGGCCGGAGCGAATTCAGGACGCACACGAGCACGATTATATTGTTCTGTGTATCGGCAAACTAAAAAAATACAAACAGATGAGAAACTGATTCAAAGTATGGCGGAAAAAGACGGAAATATACTGATTGTTGACGATAAAGTGAGTGTGCTCAATTCACTGGAATTGTTTTTAAAGCTTCATTTTAACCGGATCTTTCTTGCAAAAAGCCCGTCCAGGATTCCAAAAATACTTGAAGAAGCAGCGGTTGATGTCGTACTGCTGGATATGAATTTTGCGGCGGGGGTAAATACCGGAAACGAGGGATTATTTTGGCTGAGAAAGATCAAGGAACAAAATGAACGAATCGAAGTGGTCTTTATTACGGCTTACGGTGATGTGGATCTTGCGGTGAAAGCCGTGAAGGAAGGAGCGACCGATTTTGTTTTAAAACCCTGGGACAACTACAAGCTGCTTACAACCCTCCGGTCAGCCCTTAAGCTGAAAAAATCAAAAGACAGGCTCGAAAATGCGGAACAAAAGCAAAAACATTTGATCCGGGACATCAATAAGCCTTTTGAGTGTTTAATTGGTGAATCAACAGCCATGAAGGGCCTAATCGATACTATTGGAAAAATTGCAAAAACCGATGCGAGCGTTTTAATAACAGGGGAAAACGGAACCGGCAAAGAACTGGTTGCCCGTGAAATTCATCGACGATCGAACCGGAATAAGAATATATTGATGAGCGTGGATTTAGGTTCGATCACGGAATCCTTGTTTGAAGCCGAGCTGTTCGGGCATGTGAAAGGCGCTTATACGGATGCCCGGGAGTCAAGAATTGGCAGATTTGAGGCGGCAAGTGGCGGATCTCTGTTTCTCGATGAAATCGGGAATCTGGCTTTAGCGCTACAGGCAAAGCTCCTCACGGCCATCGAACAAAAAGAAATAAGCCCTGTAGGATCCAACCGGAAGATTCCATTGGACTTCAGGTTGATTTGTGCAACCAATAAAAATCTATCACAACTTGTTGAACAGGAATTGTTCAGAGAAGATCTACTATATCGAATAAATACCATAACCCTGGAAATCCCTCCGTTGCGTGAACGAAAGGAGGATATTTTACAATTGGCCGATCATTTTTTAAAGCGGTTTAAGACAAAGTATGAAAAGGGGAACATCCGAATGATAAGCGATAAAGCATTGAGGAGGTTGTGCGAACACCATTGGCCCGGGAACGTCCGCGAACTCATGCATGCGATGGAAAAAGCCGTGATCCTTTGCGAACAGGATTCCCTTTCGGAGAAAGACTTACCCGTTACCTCCACGGAAACCATGATGTTTGACAGCCAATATCCCTTATCGCTTGAAGAAGGAGAGCAACAACTCATCATAAACGCACTGCGTCGAAATCAGTGGAATATTTCCGAAACTGCCAGGGAGCTAAAAATCGGAAGACAAACGCTTTATCGAAAAATTGATAAATATGATCTATCGTAGATTCTATATCGGCTTATGGGTAAGAGTAGTATTTATTGTGCTCAATAGCATTTTCCTGGCCTTTGCATATTACACTTTTCGCGATTGGCTTTTAAATATCAACTTGTTTGTGATGTTGGGCGTTCAGACCTGGTTGCTCCTTCGGTATATCAACAAGACCAACCTGGATCTTTCAAATTTTTTCCTGTCCGTTCAATTTGATGACGCCAGTGTCAGTTTTTCGAAAAATAAATACGGGCGTTCATTTGACAGGCTGTACGAAAGCCTCGAACTCGTCAATGATAAATTCTTGCAACTTAGGGAGGCAGAGGAAAAACAAACGCGTTTTCTCCGGGCCGTAGCCGATCACATAAAAATCGGCATAATCGTTTTTGATGAGGCCGGAAATATCCATTTAAGCAATAAAACTGCGCTGAGTCTTTTTGATCTGCCCTATTTAAAAGATTTGAACCAGTTCAATGAGATTCAGGAGGGATTGACTGAAAAGTTAATCAAAGCAGGCGGTACCACCAGGGAAGTTATTGCAGTCAAGATCGTGGATGCCGTGCGAAAGATCCTGGTCAGGGCAAATGAATACAGGGTCCGCGAAAAGCATTTAAAGATCATATCCTTTCAGGATATTGAATCCGAACTGGAAGATCACGAAATCGACTCCTGGCAAAAACTCATTCGCATTCTTTCGCACGAAATCATGAATTCGGTAGGTCCCATCAAATCGACCATTGAAACCATTGAACATATTCTTACCAGGGCCGGTGACGAATCCGTTGCGACCGATGTATTAACCAAAGAATCGATATCGGATATTAACCGGGGAATCGCCATTGTAAAAGAAAGAAGCATTGGAATGAGTGCGTTTGTGGAACACTTCCGAAGTTTTACCGAATTGCCCAAACCCGTATTCAAAGAAATCAAGGTTGTAAAACTTATAAATAGCTTGCGCCGGTTGTTTCAGTCGGAATTTGATAAAAACAGCATTGACTTTATTTATCGTCTTAAAGACCAGGAGCTATCCATTTATGCGGATCAAGGTATGGTCGAGCAAATGTTCATAAACATTATGACAAACGCTATTCAGGCAGAACCGGACACAATTGCGTTGAAGGTCGAGCGCACGGATAACTTTCATACCGAAGTTGAAATCACCGATAATGGGAGAGGAATATTGCCGGAAAACCTCGACAAGGTTTTTATCCCGTTTTTCACTACGAAGGAGTACGGGACCGGCGTTGGGCTAAGTCTGGCCAGGCAAATAATGAGATGCCACAAGGGCAGTATCAGCGTGCATTCGAGACCGGGAGAATTCACTATAGTCCGGATTACTTTCTAAACGAATTGGTACGGGATGAGGCAACGGATGGATGATTTTGGGACACATTATTTTGAAATATTCCGGATAACTTTTTATAACACCAACATAACCAGGCACATATGAGTTGTGGCAAGCGAATTGATTTTACAAATACACCGTTTACAAAATTCTGTTTTTTAAAAAATGATAAGGCATTACATTAAACTGTCCCTGAGAAATCTTCTGAAGGATAAGGTACACGCAGCGATCAACATCTTTGGGCTGTGCATCGGAGTTACAGCTTTCGCTCTGATCTTTCTTTTTATCCGGGACGACCTGAAGTACGACCGGTATAATGTCAACTTTGATCGGATTTACAGGATCGGCTTGCACGGGAAAATGGGCGATACGGAGTTTACTCAAACTTACACCACCCCGATGTTTTCACGCGCATTGCTGGAATCTTGCCCGGAGATAGAAGCTGCAACGAGGATGGACAAATTCAGTACGTTCGTTGCGTTGGAAGAAAACGGAGTGGTAGAAAAGAAGTTTGAAGAAAAAAATTTCTTCTCCGCTGATCCGGCCGTTTTTGATATTTTCACCTTTGAGACGTTAGCGGGCAAGCCAAAAGATGCCCTTACTAAGCCCAATACGCTCGTGCTCACGCTCAGCTCTGCGGAGCGCTATTTTGGAACCGACATCCCGCTCAATGAAATACTGGGCAAAATCCTGCTGGTGGAATGGGGGGGAGCAGATTTACCCCATCGAATCGAAGCCGTCATCGAAGATATGCCCGATCAATCTCATTTTCATTTTGATTTTTTGAATTCTACGGAAAATCTGTCGTACAAAGACCAGGATAACTGGTGGAACAACTTCTTCAAAACGTATATCCTCCTGTATGAAGGTAAGGATATATCCGATGTTGAAGCGGCCTTTTACGAGATACATAAAAAGCATATGGGCGGGGAAAAATTCGACGCGTATTTAGCCGAAGGCAACATTTGGGAGTCATTCACGCAACCATTAGCCGATATTCATCTAAAATCAAATATAGCCGGTGAGTTTGAGGCAAACGGCAATTACCAGTATCTCGTCATTTTTTCCTTGGCGGCCATTTTCCTGATCATTATTGCCTGTGTCAATTTTGTGAATCTCAGCACCGCCAGGGCCACAGCAAAAGCAAGAGAAACCGGCGTGAGAAAAGTAGTAGGATCGCTGCGGGAACAGCTCATCTTTCAATACCTGACCGAATCGTTTATTTCCTGTATTCTGGCAGTAAATTTTGCCCTAATACTTACAACGCTGCTGCTGCCCGCTTTTAATTCTTTTGCGGGAAAGCAACTGGAAATCGGTTATTTCAGTAATTGGCACACCATACCGGCGATCTTAGCTTTTACGTTCTTCATCGGGCTGCTGGCGGGATTGTATCCGGCCTTCTACCTCACATCATTTCAGCCTTCAAAAATTCTCAAGGGGAATCAAATTGGGAATCGAAGCAACAGGGGCTTTAGAAACATACTCGTGGTATTTCAGTTTTCGATCTCTATCATCTTGATCATCAGCACCTTCGTTGTGTATCATCAACTGAACTATCTTCAAAACAAGAGCCTTGGTTTCAAAAAAGACAATATTTTGGTCGTAAGGAATATTGAGAATCTGGGCAACAAATTAGGCGCTTTCAGAAATGAGTTGATGCAAAACCCATCCGTTAGGAATACCAGTAGTTCGTCACATATTATCGGGCAAAATTATAACAATGTTCAGTTTCGACCGGAAGGGTACGAGTCAAATATTGTACTTGACCTTATCGGCACGGATCATGACTACGATGATGTATACGGATTTGAGATGCTTTCGGGCAGGTATTTTAGCCATGAATATCCCACCGATTCTTTTGGTATTATTATCAACGAAGAAGCTGCTTTAAGCCTGGGATGGCAGGACCCGCTCGGGAAAGAAATAAAATACGGTGGGTATACGGGCCTTCCGTTGACCGTGATCGGGGTGGTTAAAAATTTTCACTACGTCGCGAAACATGAGCGTATCCGGCCAATGGTAATATTACCCTCCTTTAATAAGCGCATGTATAGACAATATTTATCCCTCAAGATCGATAATAGCGACGTTAAGAAGACTATTTCGGAAGTAAAAAATACCTGGAACAAGTTGGCGGGAGATATCCCTTTTGAATATTTCTTTTTCGACCAGGCATACGATGATCTTTATCGAAACGAACAGCACACCATGTCGGTTTTTATTGTTTTTTCCATTCTTACTGTCTTTATTGCAGTGCTGGGGCTTATAGGCTTGGTCATTTATAGCAGTGAACAAAGAACCAAGGAAATCGGAGTTCGCAAATCGATGGGGGCTTCCGTGTATCAAATTGTATTGATGCTGTCCAAAGATTATTTGAAATGGGTTCTGGTCGGATTCGTGATTTCAGTTCCGGCGGCCTATCTGATTATTGAAAGGTGGTTGGGAAATTTTGCATATCAGACCCGGATCCGGCCCTGGTTTTTTGCTGCCGGCGGAGTAATAGCTCTGGTGATTTCATGCTTTTTCATCGGTTTTCAGGCCTTCAAAGCGGCCGGAAAAAATCCGGTCGATGCTTTAAGAGATGAGTGATTCAATTCAAATGAATTGAATCGGGAAAACAGTAAGACGGCATTTTGACTCATCGCCATTCCGCCCGTTCCGACAAATAGTTGATGAATATGTAATAGTTCTCAAGAATGCGCTGGCTGTACAAACAAAATAACACATTATGAAGGCAGTATTGTTATCACTTGGTACCAGAGGAGATATTGAACCGTTTTTGGCGGTGGCGGAGAAATTGAAAAGGAGCGGATGTGATGTTGTATGCTCCTTTCCTATGCAGTTTCAAACATACGTCGATGAAACAAAATATAAGTTTTATGGGCTTAGTGAAAAATTCCTGGAAGTGATCGAAGGGGAGAAGGCGAAACTGCTTATCGGAGGTAAGGGCAATTTATTTCAAAAAGTAAGTGCGATGATATGGATTTTAAAAAATGCCCGGCCGATGCAGAAAGAAGTAATTGTACAACAGCACGACATCATCGAGGCGGAACAACCCGATATAATTGTTTATAACCAAAAATGCCTTTACCCCGCCGTATGGGGCTTAAAGCATAACGGAAAAACTACTTTGTTGAGCCCTCTTCCGTGCACAATTCACGAATATGACAGACATGCTTCCCTCGGTATGGGCAATGACTTGGGCAGCTTTCTCAATAAACTGACCTACAGATTCTCCAATTTCTTTCTTTTTCTGACCATAAAAAGCTCAACAAAGAAGTATCACAGGGAACTCGGGTTGAAAATTAACTTGGCAACAATCAAAAGCCACATTCTCAAAAAGGAAAAAACGATTTATACGATCTCGCCAAATCTTTTTACACGCCCATCCGACTGGGGCGCGCATGTTCGGGTTGTCGGCTACCATGAAAAGGCGAGCGGATCGGACTGGGAACCGGCACAGGAATTACTAGCGTTTATAGAAAAATACGAACGGATTATTTTCATCACTTTTGGCAGCATGCTCAATCCGAATCCTCAACGAAATACAAATGATATTTTATCCGTTTTGGTAAAGCATCATGTGCCTGCCGTAATAAATACTGCTTCCGGAGGATTGATCAGACCCGAAAGAAAGCCCGACCATCTATTTTTTACCGACAGTATTCCTTACGAATGGATTTTACCCAAAATGTACGCTGCCGTTCATCATGGAGGCTCGGGGACAACACATATGACCATTAAGTACGGTTGTGCTTGTCTGATAATTCCTCATATTTTAGATCAATACGTATGGAATGAGCTATTGTCGGAACTCGGAGTTGGCCCCAAAGGGTTTTCGATGAAGAAGTTTTCCGCCCGGCGATTTGAAGAAAAGCTGCTGGACCTTCTGCATATAGAGGAGTACAAGAATAATGCGGTTCGGATTGGAAATGAAATGCAAAAAGAGCAGTTTGAGGATTATTTGATCGATACGATATTGAATTAGGATTAAGGAATCCTCTTTTTTGATTTTTCGGGTTAAAGGCCGTCCGTCCCACAGGCCGTCTTGATCCGGTGCTCATTTTGATCCCCCCGCAAAAGTGCTACAGACCTTCTTTCCTATCGGTATCCATGTTTATCACCATACATACACATAGAGCCAGAATTTAGGTGTCACTCCAAGTTTTAGTACTGATCCGTTATCAGGAGTTGTTTTGCGGGTTTAGTGTTTTTTAGATACGAAGTCCGCTACATCCTCAATAAATTCGAACACTCCCTGTTCTATTTGCCTTGTTAAGGCGTCCGGATCGCTAAAATCGGGGTTGTCAACTAAAATCTTCTCAATGATGGAATCAACGCCTTTTGTCGTTGATGGTATGTGGTATTTATTCCATCCGCTTTCTTTAAACAAACTCCAGTATTCTTTTTGAATCTGTTTGTTGGATCCTCCCAGCCAAACTTCATAGCGGATTCCGTCATGAATAAAAACTATTGCAACTTTTAATTTTTTATTCTTTAGTGATTCAGGAGTAAAGGAAAAATAGGTCATATCCATATATCCGCGATAGATATTCCCGGATACATGATATTCCGGATATTTGTTTTTTAAGTGGGTCCGCAACTTCATCATGTATTCCGTCAATCCTTTATACGCCTTTCGGATAGCTCCCTTCTCTAATTGTTGAACATATTCAATAACATATTCATTAAGTGATTTCATGATAATTATTCGATTTACATTTTGTTTGCATTGTCTACCTCCCATTAATGCCTCCTCCAAAATTTCCATTTTGTATTTTTAAGAGACGTAATATCCGGCAGTAAGGCAAGAAACAGATTTTAATGATTCCCGGGGAATATACGGATAAAAAGATCTACATCAATACTCCTTTTTTAGCTCGAATCGCAAGTGGAATTTCCGGTTCCCGCAGCATTTCTTTCAGGTCAATTTCAACCGTCCTGCACAATGAAAGCATTGGAATATCATTGCCCAATCCTTCAAATGGGTTTTCCGAATAGTCTCCGACCAGTTCCATCATCATATACACCCATCCGACGATAATGGTAAAAGGTATCGAAAGCCACGCCCCGTATTGACCAATTTTTGCAAATTCCGAGATCATCCCAAGCGGAAGCAGAAATATGAAAATACCGACAAAGAAAAAGCTCATGTTGCCGTATTGCCTGGGAAGGGGAAATTTCTTGATGCGTTCGCACTGCCCCTGGAAGGTATAGAAATCATTCAGGAGTTTCTGCAGTTCCATATGTCGGAAATCGTCGATCAGGTCCTTTGAACGCAGGTCTTTCAAATCCTGGGACTGCTGGTCAATAATCTGCGTAGCTGTATTTTGATAATTGATCAGCCGTTCCAGTTCATCTTCCGGCAGGTAATGCTTCAGTTCGGTCTGAGTGATCTCGTCTTTATAAAGTCCTACTCCAAAACTTTTGATTCTTCTTTTCGTCCATGCTTTCACCAGATAGTTTTGATGAATATGCTCCCAGGGAGTTGGAATAAGAAGCTGACTTCTCAATGTATACAGCCATGCAATGTGACGATAGATAAGTTTTTTCACGATTTCATACAACTGCATTTCACTGTATTTTTCTTTGGTAAACTGATTGCTGACATAAGCCTTTGTATTGGCGCCCCACATTCGACTTCCATTTATAATTGCCCCCCAGATTTTCCGGGCTTCCCACATACGATCGTAAGCGCTATTGTTTTTGAAACCTACATAAAAAGCGACCGCCGTACCTATTACGGCCAGCGGAACCCATGGAATTACCAACCATTTTACATTGAAATATTCGTAGGTAACCGTATAACCAAACGCCCATAAGGAGAGCCAAATCACGTGGTGTCCGGAAAAAGCGATCAAGCCCCGGAGCCCAAAGTTTTTCTTTACATACATAATTGGTCAGGAAGTTTTTTGTAATTATATTTTAAACCATCATCCTTGTACTTGATTTTGGATTTATTAAATAATCAAAAAGAATCCGGAAAAGGAGAGAATTCTTACTATTTATTTCGAAAACATAAACTTTACGCCGGTCAATTGCTCGGAAACTTCCCAAAGCATCCTGGCATCTGCAAGGCTGTGCGAAGCTTTGTTGGATTGAACCAGCACGGGATCTCCCTTCATCTCACCTCTTCCGTCCGGACCGTAATATTGTCCGCTCCGTACGTCAGGATCTACTGCCGCCCTGATCTGTGGTAAGGCTCCGCTGGCCGGACTGTGGGTGAAAAAGCCTGAAATCGGCAGCAAAAGTTTGTACATCAATTTATCTTCCAGGTGTTTGCCGAGATTGGTGATGGAAACCCCCGGGTGGGCGGCTACAGCAATCGTCTTGATTTCATTGGACGCAAATCTCCTCTGCAGTTCATAGGTAAAAAGCAAATTCGCAAGTTTTGATCTGCGGTATGCCTTCATGGGCGCATATGATTTTCCGTTGTCATACAACAAATTGTCAAAGTCAATTTCTCCGCGCTTATGCGCCAAACTGCTGACATTCACAATTCTGGAACTGTTTTTAAGCAATTCCAGCAGGAGTCCGGTAAGCGCAAAATGCCCCAGGTGGTTGGTGCCGAATTGGTTTTCAAATCCGTCTTTGGTGCGACCAAAAGGAGTCATCATGATTCCGGCATTATTTAGGAGGACATCCAGGCGGTCGTGCTTTGACTTAAACTCATTCGCAAATCTCCTTACGGAAGAAAGGTCGGAAAGATTCAATGCGCCCAATTCCACGCTCCCTCCGGGGTTGTTCCTGAGAATTTCGGTTTTGGCTTTTTCAGCTTTTTCCAAAGATCTGGAGGCCATCACTACCTTTGCACCATTGTTTACAAAGGCTTTGACGGATTCAAATCCCAGGCCGCTATTGCCCCCGGTCACGATAATGGTTTTGCCAGTTAGATCGGGAATATCTTTTGTTGACCATTTTTGCTTATCCATCTTCTTTTGTTTTTAGGTTGAAATGTTCGCAAACCGGATTCCGGCTCTAAGTTATTCATTGGCCAGATCAATAATATCTTTTGGTTTGAGAATGGATTTTTCATATCCTTTCAGTGCACTATTGATCATCGCCAGCCCAATCTGGGTGGTATTTACAATTGAATTTGGAGCAACGGCTTTAATGATTTTCAATAACCACATGAAATAATCGTATATAAACTGGTAACTTTTGGTTTTTGATTTGATGCCTCTTAATGGAATGATTGCTCCGGGGCGGAACATATATGCCTGCCTGAACCCAAGTTTCAGCAGATCATTTTCAGTTTTCCCTTTTACCCGCGCCCACATCATGCTACTTTTTTCGGTGGTATCGGTCCCTTCACCCGAAACATAATTGAATGTCATTCCAGGATTGATCGCGCGGAGTGTTTTCGCCAGGGCCAAAGTAAAATCATAGGTAATATGCCGATATTGTTCCTTTTTCATACCGCCGGCGCTCACACCCAGACAAAAGAAACAAGCATCAAATCCTTTCACATGATCTTTAACATCCGTAAAATCGGTGAAATCCGTATGAATTAATTCTTTCAACTTGGCGTGATTCATTCCTAACGAATTTCGGCCAATGACTAAAACTTCGCTTATTTCGCGGTGATCGAGGCATTCCAATAAAACGCCTTTTCCGATCATGCCGGTGGCTCCTGTTATTATTACTTTTTTCATGTGTTTAAAATTTGCAGAAACCTCACCATGCGTCGTTGATCATCCTTATCTTGTGTATCTCAATAATTATCTCAGGCATGGCCTGTTTCATGTGTTTATGTTTTTTTAGTTAGCTGACACGCAGAGCAATATAATCATGCCCGTGTGTGTCCTGAATTTGCTCCGGCCACGCCGGTTTCATTTTATTTAATTTTCAGATATCAATTAATTTTACTATTGGCTCGTATTAAATATATGTGAGTGCTTACTTATTCTATGGATAAATTTTTTACACCCCGTATTTCGTTTTCATATAGTCGATCATGACCCCGAGGTCAAAATCTTTCTGAAGGAAATATCGGGTCGCCAGACCGTCCATATTTACCAGGAGCACTCTTGCTTCGAGTTCCGGCCTGTCATGACCCAGCTTTGTAAATGCATTCGTCAACGCCAGTTCAAGCGGTTCCATTTTGTGTTCTCCGTAAAATTCCAGCTCCCACTTCATTTTGTACTGCAACTTCCAGAAATCGGCATCTTCTTTATTTTCAATCATTTTAGAGCCCAATTCAAGCGTTTTCTTTAGTACGGCTTTGGGTTCCGGTTCAAAAACAATATCTCCAAAAAGAATTTTTGCTCTTTCTTCCCCTTCTTTGATGATCGCTTCCAGTAAACCCTCTTTATTTTCGAAGTGACGAAAGATTAAACCCTCCGAGACACCCGCTTTTTTAGCTACTTTACTGGTAGAAGTGCTTTTGAAGCCTTCCTGGGCAAATAGCTCAAGCGCCGCAATTAATATCTTTTCTTTCTTCTCCGTCATACGATTGTGAGTGATCACTTACTTCTCTGATACGATCATAGAAACATCGGGTTTCATTTTTAATTTTACTTAACCCGGTATTAATTATCGATAGGGCTTTATATACTTCGCTTTCCGTATTATTTTTGAATTGCAGATCCTTCAGGGAGTATCGTCTATTTTTTTGTAATAATTGTTTTAGTCATGAAAGAACTTATTGGATTTTTAGCACTGGCTTTGCTTGGCATTGCCTGTTCGACGAACAAAGACAGGGCCGACCTGGAACCTCCGGTGGCCGCACCGTTTGAAAAGCTGGATACCCTGGCGACCAACGATTGGTGGAATCGAGCTCCGAATCCCATTGTAGATATGAATGTGGAGCGCAAAGATGTGATTGCATTTGGCATTTATACGGTTTCGGACAACACACTGAAACTCTCTGCCCAGATGTACCCCCTGTATCCGGATGAAACCCGGGTCGTACGGCTGGAGATTAAGAAGGATGACAAATGGCAGGAAATCCGCAAACAGAATATCAACGATATCGGATGGTCTGCATTGTTTCGTGTGGAAAATTGGGATGATACAAAAGAGTATCCTTACAGATTGCGCCATGGAGATGAAGCTGTCTTCGAAGGATTAATAAGAAAAGATCCGGTAGAAAAAGAGGAGATCGTTCTTGCGGCTTTCTCATGCAACAGCAATAAGGATCGAGGACTGAGGGAAGACTATGTAAAGAATGTTCGATATCAGGATCCCGATTTACTTTTTTTTGCCGGGGATCAATCCTACGACCACAAAGAGCATACGGCCGCGTGGATTAAATTCGGTCTTCAGTTTCGCGATATTTTCAGGGATCGTCCCTGCATTACAATTCCGGACGATCATGATATCGGCCAGGGAAATCTTTGGGGAGAGTATGGCAAAAAGGCTTCATCGCCCGCAGGTTCGGACGGCGGATATTTCTATCATCACGAATATGTAAAGATGGTGGAGCGATGTCAGACGGCACACTTGCCAGACCCTTATGACCCGGCACCAATCGGGCAGGGAATCGGGGTATATTATACAAATTTGATTGTCGGAGGAGTTGATTTTGCGATTATTGAGGACCGGAAATTCAAGTCGGGCCCGGAAGGTAAAATCCCCAGGCAGGGCCCAAGGCCCGACCACATCCGAAATCCGGAATACGACCCGAAATCCATTGATGTCGAGGGGCTGGAACTTTTAGGCGCGCGCCAGCTCGCGTTTTTGGATGACTGGGGGAGCAAAAGCGATGGAATTTCAATGAAAGCCGTGTTATCTCAAACCGGATTTTGTGGCGGCGCTCATCTTCACGGCAGAAAAGATAATCGATTGCATGCAGATATGGATTCAAACGGCTGGCCGCAAACAGGAAGGAACAACGCTTTGAAAATGATCAAAAAGGCCAATGCCGTGCATATCGGAGGAGATCAACACCTTCCGACAGTGATACACCACGGCATCGATGAATTTGAGGATGGCCCCTGGGCATTTGTCGTTCCGGCCATAGTCAATAATTATTACAGCCGCTGGTGGTGGCCGGAAGATGAAAAACCGGGAGAGAATAATAACAATCGATTGCCGTGGACAGGCCGGTATCTGGATGGATTTAACAACAAGATCACCATGCATGCTTATGCCAATCCCGACAGCCCGTCGAGCGGTGCCGGTTACGGCTTAATCCGGTTTAATAAATCCGACAGGGAGGTAACCTTTGAATGCTGGCCGAGAGCTGCAGATGTCAGCGCCCCGGATGCAAAGCAGTTTACGGGTTGGCCGGTTACCGTTTCTTTGGATTAAATCATTCTTTCCGGAGGCGATATCCACCGCATTTTGCAAAGACGCTTTACCGTTTGAGGGCAGTCTCTGATTATATTGGAAAAGGCTATGTTTCTTATGGAAAACAGCCGGATAATGAAACGTTTGTTTGCATGAGACGGGATCCGCATTGAAAAAGTATCTGCCGGAAGAATAAAATGCTATTCCCGTTTACCTCTTATTTCCGGTTGCTCTTTATTCCCAAAGAATACATTGAATTCCGAACCGATAATTATTTCATCTTCATTAAATGTGAAATTGTAGGTAATGGCGTGCGGTGTTTCATAGTTATAGACTTTTACCTGATAGGTCTTATCCTCTGTCCACGCACCGCTTGCTGCGGTTGCCAATTCACCCTGGAATGGCACGCGCATGGTTCCGGTCAACATGGCCTGGTATCCTACGGGTATCGTGAAGGCGCCCTCAGAATTTTGAATGGTATAACTTTTCTCCCTCCCGGACAGGTCGAATCGTATGGATTTCAGTTGCTGATCGTTTTCGTTAAGCAAGTACGTGGTTCCCGAAACTTCTTCCGCCATTTCGCCGGTTTCATTCCCTTCCACCACGGCCAATTTGAGGCTTTTAAGTTTGGATTGCAATTTGTGATATGTGTCTTCGTTGTCCGGCAGAGGGTCATCCTTCATTGCAGGCAATAGGTGGTCCCATACCAGATCCAGTATACCTTGCATATTACCGGAGCCCGCAGTAATCGCAATCACGGCATGCTTTTCCGGCATTATGATACAATACTGCCCGAATGCGCCATCACCCCTGTAATTATTGTATCTGCACCTCCAGAACTGGTATCCGTATCCCTGATCCCAATCGCTTTCGGGATTGCTCCCGTTGGAGGTTTGCAGGGAAGTTGCCAAATCGATCCAGGCTTCCGGGATGATCTGCCTGCCGTTCCAATTTCCTTTTTGCAAGTAGAGTTGGCCGAATTTGGCTATGTCCGATGTCGTCAGGCTCAAGCCCCAACCCCCGACATTTATGCCTAACGGATCGGATTGCCAGGTCGGAGTTTTTATGTCCAGCGGCTCAAACAATCTCGGCTTTAGATACTCGACCAGCGTTTGTCCGGTTTTCTTTTGGAGAATAGCCGATAGCATATAAGTAGCTCCGCTGTTATAGGTAAATTTAGTGCCCGGCTTATGCTCGACATCCAGGGCGAGAAAGCTCTTGACCCAATCTTTGCTTGCGCTCCTGAAGGCCCGGCTTCCGTCCTGCTGATGCCCGGTATTCATGGTCAAAAGATCTCGTATTCTCATGTTTTTCAGATTTTCGCTTGGTTCTTCAGGCAGCTTATCCGGAAAAAATGAGATCACCTGATCGTTCAGGCTTAGGACGCCCTCGTCAATAGCCAGGCCAATTGCCGTAGATGCGAAGCTTTTGCTCAGGGAGTAAAGCCAATGCGGTGTTTCCGGATTGTAAGGCGTCCACCAGCCTTCGGCGATTACTTTCCCGTGGCGCAAGATCATCAAACTGTGCAGTGCGTCCGGCTGTTCCTTTTCGGCGGTTTCAATGAAATTGAGAATGGCATCGGAAGACACCCCCTCCCGTTCGGGAGTGCTGTGGGTCAATTGCCCGATCTGCCGGACCGGCTCTTGTACATTACATGCAAAGACAAAAAGTATGATGAAAAGCTTTTTCATTGAATGTTGAGTTCGTAGATAAAAAATGTTTCCATGCCAAATTACTAAAGTTGACAAAAGGAAAGGATATAAAATGACAATTGTTGAAACTTTTTGAGCGAATTCTCAGTTTGTCCTATTAAGTCAATCCCTTTCAAAATGTTTGCATTTATCCTTTTACTTGCAAACCTTTCCATGAACGTACCGTCTTTTGAAGGGCAGGACTGGAAGCTGAGTCTCGATAAAGATGATATTCTGATCTATACCAGACAGGTGGACTATTCCAGGTTCAATGAGTTCCTTGCCGAAGCCAAAATGAATGGGACCATCGAAGAATTCAAATCCATCATTACGGATGTTGATCAATATGAAGCATGGATGCCGGATTGCAAATCTGCGGAGATCATAGAGCGCCGGGGACCTGACGACATTACCTATCATATGAAATTAAAGGTCCCGTTCCCGTTTTCAAACCGGGATATCATCCAACAGTTGGTCCTGCACGAAAAAGGGGGCATTTTGGAAATTGATATCATTAACCGGCCCAAAAAGATTAAAGCATCGAAAAAATATGTGCGGATGCTACAGGCAAACGGAAAATGGATTGTAAAAGAAATCTCGGAGGATGAGATCTCAATAAGATTCCGGTATTTTGCAGATCCCGGCGGCGATATCCCGGCCTGGCTGGTGAATTCGTTTATTGTGAAAAATCCACATATAACCCTGTCAAATATCAGGGAAAGGTTGGCCGATTAAAACGGAACCGGGACAAATCCGGACGGATGCGAATTTTACACACTTCCAATCTTTGATCGCTTAAAAGGAGCGGCTGAAGGGGTTTAAACTATTTTGAGGTTTTCCGGGATCTCATAATCCAGTTTTTTCATAGCAAATCCCCATTCCTTTTTTAAGGCATCCAATTCCGGTTTTGAGATCCTGTATTCGTTTTTCTGATAGTACTTTTGAGCCAGAATATATGCTTCAAAATACGGTTTGGCCTCCCTCCAGGTTTCCAGGTCAAACCGATTGTAAATTTCCTTCAAATGAAATAAGGTATCCTCCTCAAATTCCTCGAACTTAACTTCGTAAAGATTCCCTTTCGGAATGAGATCTTTTGTGTCAAAAAAATCCGACATCAGATTTTTGTAGTTTGCGATGATTTTTTCCGTAACAAAATCCTCGTTGTATCGCTGCAAATGAGTGGCCGGTAGAAGCGACTTATAAAATTTGTCTGTCGAAAGATAGGTGACAATGGGATTCCTGTATATATGTACAAATTTGGCTTCGGGAAACATTTCCAGAAGGAATTTTATCTTTCCGGTATTCAACGGATTTTTGATCACAATTTGATCTTTCCCCGTATTCAGAGCCGATTTCACCAACAGTTCGTTGTACTTTCTTTTCAAGGCATTCCTTGCCTTTTCGGTGATGTTGCGAAAACGGATGAATTTTTCGTACAACTGGTCGTTCAGGGACGGAAAATAAAAGAAATGATAAAATGTAGCCACGGTCATATTGCCCAGACCGAACTCTTCCTCCTGTGGAAAATCCGGAGAAAGCTTTACATTGTCCGAAGGGCGTTTTTCAGGGATGTTCAATTTCATGAACGTTTTGAATATCCATTTGCTTTTCAAGTTGTTTGGAAACACGCCCTGGTACGTAGTCACATAGCCGTTGGCGGGATCCTGACACAGCAAATTATGGAGATGGGTGGTCCCGCTTCGCCAGTGACCGATAATAAAAATGGGCGGTTTTTTGAATTTATAGTTCCTTATCTTTTTTCCGAAATACAGGTACTCATAAATTTGAAACGGGGTCGAGATCAATACGACGATAAATGTGAGCATGAGTTTGGGGACTTTGCTCCAGTGTACTTTTCCCATGGAGACTACTCTGAGAAAATTGGGGATCGTACTGCCAATTATTGTCGAAATAGGCGGGATTTTAAAATCTTTGTTTTCTTTACTCAAAACTTGAATTTTACTGTTGTGCGCGAAAACCGGTAGTTACTATCTATTATTTATTACTTTTACAATATTCTAATATCGACTTGAAATGGCAAAAGATGAAGGAATAAAGTACGGTTTTTTTACAGATCGGATCGTAGTTGTAATCGCCTATATGATGTCAATTTTTGGAGCATGGATTTCAATTCGGTATTTTCAGCATCAGGATCTGTGGGCCAAGATAGCTATTGGAGATCTTGTCGGGACGGTCATCATCTTTATCTATAGCCGGCTACTGAAAAATTCCAGCATGTACGACCCCTATTGGAGCATCGCTCCAATCGTGATCTTAGTGTATTTGATTGTTGTCAACGGGATTTATGAGATAAACGGACGGATCATTCTGGTAAGTATTGCAATCGTTTATTGGGGCGTTCGCCTGACAATGAACTGGTTAAGAACCTGGCCGGGACTTCGGCACGAAGACTGGCGATATATCAAACTGGCAAACGATACCGGGCCCTTTTACTGGATTGTGAGTTTTCTGGGGATTCATCTGTTTCCGACGATCATGGTATTCCTCGGTTGTCTTCCGCTGCTTCCAATCATACAATCAAACCACTCCCTGCAATGGACGGATTTCCTGGGATTTTTTATTTCGATAGGAGCTATTGAGATCGAAAGACAAGCGGATAACCAGTTGAGGGCTTTTAAGAAGGATAAGGAGCCCGGTGCTTCCGGTATTTGCGAAACAGGCCTTTGGAAATATTCCCGGCATCCAAACTATTTTGGAGAGATCGCCTTCTGGGGTGGAATATTTATCATTGCATTCGGACTTAACACGGTGGAAAACCTGGTCTACGGGATCGGATTCGTTTGTATGACCCTTTTGTTTGTATTTATCAGTATTCCTATGATGGAAGGACGTCAAATGGAAAAAGAGGGATACGACGATTATCGCAAGCGCGTCCGGATGTTGGTTCCGTGGTTCCCCAAAAAATGAGATATGAAGCACCGGTTGCTCTGCGTTGTATTTATTTTTGCTTCCGTACCTATTGTTCGGGCTCAGGAAGCATTTGATCTGTCGGATTGTCTGGTATATACGTTAAACAACAGTCCGAAAATCAGGTCAGAGCAGCTTATTCGGGAAAAGGAAACCGTAACGTTTTTTCAGCAAAAGAGTAGTTTTCTGCCTCAGGTCGACGCATTTCTGAATTATCACAACTATTTCAGCGACCTTCCCACATATATATTTCCGCAGGCAGAAGGATCAAATTTGGCGGGAACTCCGGTAAACGGACCATATCCGGTCCAGTTGGGATTACCTCATAACCTCAATACCGGATTTGAGGTCAGTCAAACCATTTTTGACGCACGTTTTTTCGGAAATGGTAACCTTAGCAGAAAGTATCGGAACTTCAGTGAAATTAAACTGAGTATCGTGGAAGAGGAGGCACTTTACCAGGTTGCCGTTCTTTATTATCAAATTGGCATAAACAAAGAAAAATTAAAATTTCTCGATCATAATCTGGCACGGCTGAAAAAATTACAATCAATCGTAAAGCTTCAGATAGACCAGGGATTTGCAAAGCCGACCGATTTTGATAAGCTCCTGGTAAAGACATCAAATTTGGAATCGAGAAAGAACAAACTGGAATCCGGGATAAATCAGCAGGTCCGCTACCTCAAATTGATGATGGGCATGGAGCAATCGGATGAAATATCAATTGTTCCCGATCAGGACCAAACAATAAGCTTGGATATTACATCCATAGAACAGGGAGCGCTTTTACATGAACAATTGATTAAGGAACAACAGGAGCTTCATAAAATGAACGCCAGGAAAATCAACGCAGACTACTATCCGAAGCTCAGGGCATATGCGGCATTTTTATTTCAGGCACAGCGCGATCGGATCAATTTTTTCGAATCCAATCAGGAGTGGTACAACATCCACCAGTGGGGGCTAAAATTATCGGTACCCATCATGAGGGGTTTTGAACGAAAGACTAAAAAAGAGTTGTCGGAGATCGTTGATGCTCAACTTATGTTCGGTTTGGAACAAAAGAGGGAACAAAGTCAGGTAGAATTCCAAAACGCAATATCTCAACTAAATGCGGCAAGAGCCGAAGAGAAGTTTCAGCAGGAGAATGTGGCTTTGGCCGAACGCGTCTATCGGCAATCGGAATTGAGTTTTGAACAGGGGACCCTGTTACTAATGGATTTTTTGGATGCTGAAGCCACATTAAGGGAATCTAAAATGCTGCACGCCACAGCGCTGTTGGATACAAGGCTTGCGGAACTAAAGATCTTAAAGTCGGCCGGAAAACTGAAAGAACTGTTAAATCAATGAGAAAGATATTATCCTATATCATTACGCTTTGTTTAATGGCCATAGTCGTCCTGATGTTGCTTCGCAATAAAAGGGAAATCGACGCGCAAATCGCTTTTTCGGAGCAGAAAGTTGAGGCCTACCCGGTAAAAGTTGAAACCGTAAAGCCGGGCACGCTGGATACGAAGCTGGAGTTACCGGGCATTCTCTCGGCAGCCGACGATCTCATGCTTATGGCAGAAACTCAGGGGAGGGTAATTAAAATATACAAAAGTGAAGGCGCCTGGGTGAATAAAGGCGAAGCTATAGCACAGATAAATGATGAATTAATGAAGGCAGAGCTCATGGTTACGGAGGCAAACTATAAAAAAGCCCAAAAAGACCTGGAACGGGCATCGGCCTTAAGCGATGGCGGGGCCATTACTCAACAGCAGCTCGAAGGGCTCCAACTGAATGAAAAAGCAGCCGAGGCAAAATTTATTACTTCGCGGAAAAGGGTGAGAGACGCCTTAATCAGGGCTCCGATTTCCGGATACATCAACAAGTTGTTCTTAAAAGACGGAGGTATGATCGGTGCCGGAGTACCTGTTTGCGAATTGGTGAATATCAGATCCTTGAAAATGTCGATAAGGGTCGATGAGAACTACGTGGTAAAAATTAATAATGATCAGAAGGTGCGGATAGAAACGGAGGCGTTCCCGGGCGAATTTTTGAATGGAGAAATAATAAGTGTTGGTTCAAAGGCCGACTACGCGCTTCAATATGAAGTTAAAATCCTCATACGCGGTAATCCGGAGCAAAAGCTCAAAGCCGGTATGGTTGCAACGGCCATAATCAAATTTGTAGACGAGGAGGAAGGTCCTGTAATTTCCCGGAATGCCCTGGTCGGTAGTACCAAACATCCGCAAGTTTATATTCTGGATGAAAACAAAGCCCAATTACGGTCAATATCGATTGATCGGACGGACGGACCGTTGATTAAAGTGTTGGAAGGGGTGGAGCCCGGAGAGAAAATAATCGTTAAGGGCCATTTTAATTTGCAGGACCAGATGAAAGTAAGGGTAATTGAATAAACGGAATCAAAGAGAAAAACTCGAACCGATCGTCACAATATGAATCTGACAAAAATATCCATAGAAAAGCCGAAACTGGCGGTTGTGTTGTTTTCTTTGGTCGTATTTTTAGGGATCACCTCTTATTTTTATCTTTCTTATGAGCTTGTTCCGAAGTTCAACCCACCTGTACTTACCGTAACAACTGTTTACCCCGGGGCTCCACCGACAGAGGTAGAAAATAAGATTTCAATTAAAATAGAGGATGCGTTGTCATCGATCGAATACCTGGATCAGATAAGCTCTTTTTCTTATGAGAACTTTTCATTGGTCCGGCTCGAAATGAAGGCGGAAGCCGATATTGACCAGACCCTTCAAAATGCCCAACGCAAACTTCAAATGGTTCTTTCCCGGTTGCCGGAATCGGCACGGGCGCCCACGTTGAGCAAATTCGATTTTGACGATCTCCCGGTGATGAGACTGGCGGTTTTTTCAAACCTGTCGGATATGGAGATGAGCAAGTTTGCCATGGAAAAAATACAGCCGGCTTTTTCGCAGGTGCCCGGGGTTGCCGAAGTTCGATTATTGGGTGAGCGCGAGCGAGAAATAAAGATTCTGGTAAATCCTAAAATGCTGGAAACGCATCGCACCTCGATATTGCAGATTGTCCGGGCGATCCGGATGTCAAATCTGGAAATCCCTTCAGGTAAGATTGAAAGCGATAAAACACAAAGTTTCATCAGGCTCGCCGGGCGATTTGAAGACCTGGATGAATTAAGGCATATCGTTGTAAATGAAAATACGGAATATGGTTTTAAGGTAAAAGTAAAGGATGTTGCCGAAGTAGTTGACGGAACGCGGGATGTAAAAGTAATCAGCCGGATAAATGGGAAAAATGCCCTCGGTATCGACATTAAAAAGCAAAGTGATGCCAATGCAGTGGATATGAGCAGGTTGGTTCGGGACCGGATCGATGCGCTTGTTGCGGAAAATGAAGCCTTGCAATTGCGTTTTGAGATCGCATCCGATACGTCGGAATTTACTTTGCAGGCGGCACGTGCAGTGATGGAGGACCTCGGACTGGCGGTCATTCTGGTCTCGTTGATTATGTTGCTCTTTCTTCACAGCATTCGCAATTCGTTGATCGTGCTCATATCCATCCCGACCTCAATTATTTCCACATTTGTGGTCATGTACCTGATGGGGTATTCATTGAATTTACTTTCATTATTGGGTTTGTCGCTGGCCATAGGAATCTTGGTTGACGATTCGATCGTCGTGATCGAAAACATATACCGTCATATTGAAATGGGAAAGGACAAGGTCCGCGCAGCCTATGAAGGACGAATGGAGATCGGCTTTACGGCAATTTCGATTACCCTGGTGGATGTCGTAGTTTTTCTTCCCATTATATTTTCAAGTGGATTGGTGGCAGATTTACTTCGACAATTTTCAGTGGTAATTGTCGCCTCAACGTTGATGAGCCTCTTTGTTTCATTCACACTTGTTCCGCTTCTTTCTTCGCGATTTGCCAAGCTTGAAAAACTGAAAAATGATGGGGTTGCAGGCAGTTTTCTTTCAGGTTTTGAATCGGTTATCAATTCGATGATCGCATTTATTATCGGACTTTTGCAATGGGCTTTCAATCACAAAGTGACCACATTGGCATTTGCTGTAGCTTTATTCGCAGGATCGCTAAGTCTGATATTTACCGGATTTATCGGCGTGGAATTTGTTAAGTCAGGCGACCGGTCAGAAATTATGATTGAGCTTGAATTGCCAAAGAATGCCACGGTTCGGGAAACAAACCGGCTTACTGCTCAGGTTGAGCATTATCTTTTGGGCATTCCCGATGTCGAACGTGTATTTACAAATATCGGGATCACAAGTAGCGGAAAAGTTGAATTCAATACTTCAAACCTGGCGGAGATAAGTATTAAACTGATCGACAAGGCAAAGCGCGATTACTCAACCGCATTTTTATCCAGAAAAATTAAACTCGATCTGGAGCGCACAATTCCCGATCTGAAGGTAAACCCGGTCGAAATAAATATCATCGGGTTAAGGGATGACGATGCGGTTCAGGTCACTTTTTTAGGAGAAACGACCGAAGAACTTGCCGGTGTTGCAGACAAGGTTTTTGAAATTATGGATCGTATCCCCGGTGTGATTGAGATTAAGAATAGTTTGGGGCAATCCAATACAGAGCTCAATGTAGAAATTGATCGCACGAAAATGGAATTGCTCGGGATTGATTTGCCACAGGTAGCGGGTACGATCCGAACGGCGTTCAACGGAAACCAGGATTCCAAATTTTCCGATCAAGGGGAAGATTATGACATAAACGTCATCCTGGATGCGTTTGATCGCAAAAGTGTTTCGGATATTGAGAAACTTACCGTAATGAATAAAAAGGGGCAAGCGATCCCTTTCAGGCAGTTTGCCGCTATTGAAGAAAAACCCGGTCCCGCAATTCGGGAGCGAACCAACCGCGCGAAATCCGTAACCTTTAAGTCTCAGGTGATCGGGAGACCTGCCGGATCGGCAGGGAGGGAAGTACAACTGGCGCTTTCCGAAACCCAATTGCCGGAAAATGTTACTTACTTTTTTGGCGGACAGACCAAAAGGACCATGGAAGGAGTTTTAACCATGATTATAGCATTTGCCATTTCCATTATATTGGTATATGTGGTTTTGGTAGCTCTGTATGATTCCTATTACTACCCGTTTGTTGTTCTATTTTCGATCCCGCTGGCCATCGTCGGCGCTTTACTGGCCCTGGCCCTGGCAAAACAATCATTAAGTATTTTTAGCATTTTAGGATTGATTATGCTTGTGGGCCTGGTAGGTAAAAATGCGATTCTGGTCGTGGATTTTACGAATAATCTAAGAGCGAGGGGGCTCAGATTGAAAGAGGCACTAATTGAGGCGACCAAATTGAGGTTTCGCCCAATTCTCATGACCAACATAACCATGGTGGTTGGTTTGATGCCGATTGCTCTTGCCCGTGGGGCCGGCTCCGAATGGAAAAACGGACTGGCGTGGGCCTTAATCGGAGGATTAAGCAGTTCCATGTTTTTGACGCTGATCATCGTTCCGGTGATTTACTATTTGGTGGTAAGAGGTCTCGGAAAAATGGGGGTGCAATGGGGTAAAAAGGTGAACGTCCCGCAATGAATCCTCGTCGGGGATTAGCTGCATGAAATGGGAACACGCCATTTCACAAGTCATTCCCGGGCACCTGTGTCACAAATAATGTTCGGGGACGGTCTTTTCCATGAAGCCGGACTTCTTGGTACGTCGGTATTGTCCCGGTGAAGCGGCGCAGCCTCCTGGTATTAGCCGATCGCCTCGCCCAGTTTCTCAACAAAATAATCGATTTCTTCTTTGGTGTTAAACTTACTGAATGATACACGCAATGTGCCCAGGCTTTCGTCCGGATTCAAAGCGTCAAGTACATGAGAGCCGACGCTGGTACCGCTGGCGCAGGCGCTTCCGCCGCTCACCGCAATACCGTTGATATCCAAATTGAATAAAAGCATATCATTATCCTCAATTCCCGGAATACCTATGCTCAATATTTTATTCAAGCTCCGGCTTAAATCGGCGCTCAACCCGTTAAATGAAATGTTGCTGAATCTTGTTTGGAGCTGTTCGATCGTGTATTTCTTAAATTCCGATAATTTGGCCTGACTTTCGGCTTTTTCGTTGTGTACCAATTCCAGTGCTTTGGCGAGACCAATGATCCCCGCCACATTTTCGGTACCGCCTCTCATATTGCGTTCCTGACCGCCGCCGATTAACAGCGGAGGAATTTGCCTGTCCGCATTGATGTACATCAGCCCAATGCCCTTTGGTCCGTGAAATTTGTGCGCCGAACCGGCAATCGATTGAATATTGTTTTTCGACAAGTCGAGATCCACGTGCCCGAGCGTCTGTACGGTATCCGAATGAAAAAATGCGTTATGCGCTTTGCAAAGTTCACCAACCCGCCTGAGATCCATTAAGTTGCCAATCTCGTTGTTCCCATGCATCAGCGATACAAAAGCATTTTTATGAGCGGTCAAAAGCTTTTCCAGGCTTTCGTAAATAATCTGACCGCATGGGTCGAGCTCGACAAAATGGAGCACGATTTTACCTGAATCCGCCAAATGCTGCAAGGTGTGCAAGACCGCATGATGCTCGATCTTTGTGGTAATAGCATGTTTAATTTCCAGTGAACCGATCGCATTATGGATCACGGTATTGTCCGCCTCCGTACCTCCGGATGTAAAGAATATCTCCGAGGGAGCAACATTCAAAATATCCGAGACGTTCTTTCTCGCTCGCTCAATGGCAGCGCGAATCTCACGCCCATATCGATGGATGGAAGAAGGATTTCCGAAGTGATCGAGGAGGTAGGGCTTCATGGCCTCGAATACCCGCTGGTCCATTGGCGTTGTTGCCGCGTTGTCGAGATATACGTTCACACTTCCTCGTGGTTGGCGATCAGCTCCTTGATATCGCTTATAATTTTGTTTGCAAGGTGCTCGGCGGTGGCCATTGTTTCCGATTCGGAATAAATTCGAATTATAGGTTCGGTATTTGATTTCCTTAGATGTACCCATTCATTTTCAAACTCGATTTTTACTCCGTCGATCGAATTAATCGGATTGTCCTTGTACTTATTTTCAATCGCATTTAAAATGCCGTCAACATCAATACCCGGATTAAGTTCGATTTTATTCTTGGAGATGTGATAACTCGGATATTGCGCTCTCAGGAAAGATGTGGATTTGCCAAATTTGGCCAGATGCGTTAAGAAGAGCGCAATTCCAACTAAAGCGTCCCGGCCGTAGTGCAACTTCGGATAGATTACCCCTCCGTTGCCTTCTCCACCAATTATGGCATTGGTCTCTTTCATTTTATTCACTACGTTCACTTCACCGACAGCAGCCGCATTGTAGGCCCCTCCCTTTTTAAGGGTTATGTCTTTGAGCGCTTTTGTTGAAGAAAGGTTTGAAACCGTATTCCCGGGAGAATTTTTAAGAATATAATCCGCGACAGCGACAAGCGTATATTCTTCTCCGAAGGGCGACCCGTCCTCGTTGAGTAACGCGAGCCGGTCTACATCCGGATCCACGACAATTCCCAGATCAAATTTCCCGTTTTTCATTTTGTTGGAGATCTGGGTAAGGTGTTCGGGAAGTGGCTCGGGATTATGCGGAAAATGTCCGGTCGGTTCTGTAAAAAAGCCGGTTATCTTCTTTACTCCCAATGCTTTCAGTAATTTCGGAACCGCAATTCCTCCGGTGGAATTCACACAGTCGATGATGATATTAAAATTTCGTTCCGATATTGCTTCGGCATCCACCAAAGGCAAATCCAGGATAAGCTGAATGTGTTTGTCGATATAGGAGTCATCCCGGGTGTATGAACCCAGTTGATTTATCTCGACAAATTCAATATCGGAATTTCCGGCAAGCTCCAGCATTTTTTCCCCGTCCTCGGCGGAAATGAACTCACCTTGGCTATTCAATAATTTTAATGCGTTCCATTGCGCCGGATTATGACTTGCAGTAAGTATAATTCCGCCGGCAGCTTCTTCAGTAGGTACCGCCATTTCAACGGTAGGTGTGGTGGATAATCCGAGGTCGACCACATCGAATCCGATACTTTGCAACGTGGAAGCGACGATATTGGAAACCATTTGACCGGATATCCGGGCATCTCTTCCGATTACAATTTTCTTTGCGTCGGATTGTGTCTTGCAAAGGTATCCGAACGCCGCAGTGAATTTCACGACATCAAGTGGCGTGAGGCTTTCTCCTTCTTTGCCTCCAATCGTCCCCCTGATACCGGAGATAGATTTTATAAGTGTCATGGTTAATGTTTAGTATGAAGGATAATAAAAATTTGGTGATTGGGAAACCCTAGAATTTCTCCAGTACTTTTGTGACTTCCGATTTTGCCTGTTCTTTTTTGCATTGTTCTCCAGCTTCTATATTTCTGCCGCAATAGCCGCATGTACCTCCTTCTTTATTTAAAAATGGACTTTGAGAAGCGCACGTACCTTTAAACTGCCCGTTTTTAACAAAGATCAATCGTACCGACATGAGTATAAAAAACAGTGCAATAAACCCGATCCCAAGTATAACCGTTGCCATAATTTTGAAATTTGTTGCAAAGATAATTAATAGAAGTATAACACATAATAATCGAGCAAAGTTTATACTTTTGAGCATCTTAAATTAGGATATGTCACGAATTATCAGACCGGAAGATCCCGGAAGAAAGGAAAAATTGGAAGCCTTTGACAGGTTACTCACCATCATGGATGAGCTGCGGGCAAATTGTCCCTGGGACAAAAAACAAACCATGGAAACGCTCCGGCATTTAACTATTGAAGAAACTCATGAACTTTCGGATTCTATTCTTGAGGGCGATCTGCCGGAGATTAAAAAGGAATTGGGAGATATCATGCTTCACATGGTATTCTATGCCAAGATTGCAGATGAATTAAAGGCATTTAACCTGGTGGATGTGCTCCGGGGAATCTGCGATAAACTGGTCCATCGTCATCCCCACATATACGGGGATGTAGACGCGGATGATGAAGAAGCGGTCAAACAAAACTGGGAGAAACTTAAACTTGAAGAAAGAGGGAACAATTCCGTGTTAGGAGGTGTACCCAAATCGCTTTCTGCGCTGGTTAAAGCGATGCGTATTCAGGAAAAGGCCAGAGGTGTTGGTTTTGACTGGGAAAAGAAAGAACAGGTGTGGGAAAAGGTAGAGGAAGAAATGCGGGAATTCAGGAACGAATTCAATGTCGAGTCGGACGAACCGATAGATCACAACAAGGCCATGTCGGAGTTTGGAGATATGCTATTTTCGCTGATCAACTACGCCCGGTTTGTAAACATAAATCCGGAAGAGGCCCTTGAGCGGACAAACAAGAAATTTGTAAAGCGATTTCAGTACCTGGAATCCGAGTCACTCAAGGAAGGCAAAAAGATCTCGGAAATGACGCTCGCTGAAATGGACAAATACTGGGAGGCGGCCAAAAAACTAAAATAATCGGCAAAAAGCCTCCTAATTAACCTTCCGCTTACTATTTTTGTCAACCTTTGAAAACAAAGTTTTAATCTTTTAAAAGATTGCCGGAGCATCGCCGATTAGGGAATATAACCGTACTTTTTTGCGCGTCATAATCCCGGGCGTTGCCTGTTTATTTAACCTCATAATCAATATACTGTCTTCATGAAAGTATTAAAATTTGGCGGTACATCCGTTGGATCTTCCGATAGCATCAGGAAGGTAATCGATATCGTTGCCGATTATAAATCCGGGAATACCCATGTGGCCGTAGTTTCCTCGGCGATGGCCGGCGTAACAAATAAATTGATGGAAATGGGGCAAAAAGCATCCCGGAATGATGAATCGTATATGGACATTCTGAAGGGGATTGAAGATCTGCATTTCAGCATCATTAAAGATTTGCTAAAAATAAAATACCAGAGCCACGTATTGGCATCGGTGAAGAAAATGCTCAATGAGCTGGAAGACCTTATGCATGGTGTCTTCCTGTTGAAAGAGCTCTCACTCCGCTCTACGGATCTTCTTTTAAGCTTTGGGGAGCGCTTGTCCTGTTACATCATCAATGCTTACGCGAATCAGCAGGGATTGGAAACGGAGCTGTTGGATGCTCGTGAACTGATAAAAACGGATGATCGATTTGGAAAAGGGCGCGTTCAGATGGGCGCGACGACCGGTAACATAAGATCGTACTTCAATGAGCATTCCAACATCCAGGTGATTACCGGATTTATAAGTTCGACCGATAAAAATGAAACAACCACACTGGGCAGGGGGGGATCGGATTATACGGCTGCAATTTTCGGAGCTGCCCTCGATGCCGAGGAGATCGAAATATGGACCGATGTGGACGGAGTGCTTACCACGGACCCCAGGCAGGTTAAAAAAGCCTTTTCACTTCGTGAAATGACTTATGAAGAGGCGATGGAAATGTCACACTTTGGGGCGAAAGTGATATATCCGCCGACTTTACAACCTGCATTTCAAAAGAAAATTCCGTTGCGGATCAGGAATACGTTCAACAGGGATTTTGAAGGGACAATGATAAAAAGTCTGGCTGATTCGGGAAATTACCTGGTAAAGGGGATTTCTTCCATCATGGACATTTCACTGATCAACCTTCAGGGGAGCGGGATGGTCGGCGTGGCTGGCGTCTCATCCAGGTTATTTGGTGTTTTAGCAGACAATAACATCAGTCTGATCCTGATTACCCAGGCTTCATCGGAGCATTCGATATGTTTTGCCATTGATCCAAAAGACGGCGAATTGGCCAGGAGCGTGATCGAAGATGAATTTCAGCGAGAAATTGATGCAGGTAAAATCGATGGAATATTTGTGGAAGAGCACATGTCTATTGTTGCCATTATTGGTGAAAATATGGCGCATACCCCGGGGATTTCCGGAAAGCTGTTTAACGCTCTTGGGAAAAACGGCATAAATGTAGCCGCCATTGCCCAGGGGTCTTCGGAACGCAATCTTTCCATTGTAATTGCTCAAAAAGACGTATCGAAAACATTAAATACGATCCATGAAGTTTTCTTCCTTTCCGATGTTAAGACGCTTAATGTTTTTATCGTTGGAGTAGGATTGATCGGTGGGACATTGATTGGTCAGATCGCCAAACAAAATGAAGAACTGGTAAAAAACTACGCTCTGAAAATCAACATCGTAGGATTGACCAATTCCGGGAAAATGATTTTTGACGAAGAAGGTCTGCCACTCGGAAGTTGGAAAGATCATTTGACGCAACATGGGGAAAAGGCGTCCGTGGAGGGATTCCTCAAAAGGATGTTTGAGCTTAACCTGCAAAATTCGGTTTTTGTTGATTGTACCTCAAGCATCGAAGTCGTCCATGTTTATGAAGATGTAATCCGGCATTCCATTTCCATCGCCACACCAAATAAACTGGCAAGTTCGGGGGATCTTGGATTGTTCAGAAAGCTCAAGCGTCTGGCCGTTAAAAACGATGTTAAATTTTGGTATGAAACCAATGTCGGCGCCGGATTGCCGGTAATCACCACGTTGAACGATTTGAAAAACAGCGGTGATAAGGTATTGAAGATTGAAGGGGTGCTTTCGGGAACGCTCTCATACATTTTCAATTCTTTTGTCGCAGGATCAAAATTTGGTGATGTGGTAAAGGAGGCAAAAGAAAAAGGATTTACCGAACCGGACCCAAGAGATGATCTCAATGGGATGGATGTCGCAAGAAAAATTCTGATTTTATCCAGGGAAGCCGGATATGACCTGAATCTCGATGACGTTCTGATCCATAATATACTCCCGCAATCATGCCTCGACGCACCGACGGTTGAGGCGTTTTTTGAAGCATTGGAAGAAGCCAATGATCACTTTGAAGCATTGAGATCACAGGCGGAAAAATCAGGCAAAGTACTCCGGTTCATTGCAAAAATGGAAGACGGTCGTGCTTCGGTGGGGCTCGAATCCGTAGACCAGGCCAACCCATTCTTTTCATTGGACGGCAGTGATAATATGATTTCTTATACGACAGATCGTTATCTTGAACGGCCGTTGGTCATTAAAGGGCCTGGCGCCGGAGCAGAGGTTACCGCAGCCGGTGTTTTTGCTGAGATTATTA
>JAKSDO010000298.1 GCA_022360055.1 Cytophagales bacterium
TATTGATCAGGTATTTGATGAGTCGCACGTAGCTGTTATTGAGGGAGGCGCTGAAACCACGCAACGGCTCCTCGAGATGAAGTTTGATCATATCTTCTTTACCGGGAGTGAAAAGGTCGGAAGAATCGTCTATGAAGCGGCCGCAAAACACCTTACGCCGTGCATTTTGGGATTGGGAGGAAAATCGCCCTGTATTGTCGATGAAGATGCAAATATTGATCTGGCCGCGCGGCGAATTGTATGGGGAAAACTGATTAATGGAGGTCAGTCATGCGTAGCGCCGGATTATCTGTTGGTTCATAAACGCATAAGAAAGCCATTGCTTGAAAAGGTCATCTCCTATATCAAAAGATTTTACGGAGAAAAACCCGAAGACAGTCCGGATTTTCCCAGAGTTATTAACGACAGAAATTTTGAACGGCTACAGCGCTTCCTGAATAACGGAGAAGTGCTGATTGGAGGAGCCTCAGATGCCCGGCAAAGATTTGTTGCACCAACCATTCTCGATGCCATTACCTGGGAAGACCCTGTGATGCGGGAAGAAATTTTTGGGCCTATTCTGCCGGTTATTACATTTGACAACCTGGACGAAACGCTGGAAAACATCAAAGACCGACCAAAACCACTGGCGCTTTATTATTTCTCCAAAAGCAAAAAGAAACAGGAAAAAGTGCTGAATGAAGTTGGTTTTGGCGGCGGTTGTATCAACGATACGATGTTTCAATTCGGGAGCTCAAACTTACCTGTAGGCGGGGTTGGCCATAGCGGAATTGGTAAATACCATGGCGAGGAAAGCTTTCTTGCCTTTTCCAACAGTAAAGGAATTGTCAAGAAGAACAGCAAGGTTGATATCCCCTTCAGGTATGCGCCCTATAAAGGAAAGCTGTCGTTACTGAAGTCTATTTTTAAACTCTGAACTAATCCCTGGCAGATTTTTGATATCTGACAGTCGAATAGGCGACTCCAAAGTTTTGAGGTAATTGCACTCTGGGGAATACGGTATTCACAGCAATTTTTATAATGGCCATATGATGAATCGCGTGTTCGATATTGTAAGCCAATTCCCGTTCAACACTTGAGTTGATCCGTACGGACGCTTCCTCGGTCTCCGCATAGGAAACCTCAAGCACAAGGTGTCCTACGGGTTCAATTTCATCAATCATTCCAACCAGATACCGGAGCTTTTCTTGTGTGGCACACGTATCCTTTTCGTATCGAGGTCCATGTTTTCGCCCGTCATAGTTTATCAAGCCCTGTTTAGCTCCGGTAATCAATAACTCAAAAAACTCGATCACATGTCGCACATGCTTGCCGATGGAATTGCCATTCAGGAGATCCAGCTCTTCGGAATATTCGGCATCAACAAGCTGATTTGTCAGATCAAGTAATTGCTTTAAAATTGTCTGACCTGTAGTCTTTAACTGCATTGTAGAAAATTAAATTGAGATAGATAATTACAAAAGGATCATTTGATCGCTTGTCGTATAAATGATAAACTTATAAAAAATCGATCAATATGTGCGCTTAAAATATAAATCATATTTGATGTGCCGGAGAAAAGAATCGAATTTCTTTCCAATCAGGTGCACAATCAATGGGCATATACATAGTTTCCAATGTGTTCAATGCGTCTTTTTTCTGTCCTAAGCAGACATTGAGGAAATTATCTGCCGAATGTCTTTCGTTGGAATGTAAATTAAAATTTACTCGTTAAGGGCTGATTAATCTAAACTACTGTATTTATAGAGCTAAACCCCGGATCCCGCTTTGCAAAATTTTTCATCACCTCTACCTTTGTGAAGGTATGCTATTCGATTTTCTCAATACGATCATTCTTCTGGGTTCTTTACAAGGTTTTATTTTTAGCTTCTTGCTGTTTTTCAATCCATTAGGAAGAATAGCAGAACGGTTGCTGGCTACATTGTTATTTCTTCTGTCGTTCGCATCACTAAATATATATTTAAGTGAAACCCTCCCGCATTCACAAGTAGGGGTCTTTTTGAGCCTTGTGCCAACTATCCTGATTATGCCATTTGGACCACTAATCTATTTTTACAAATGTTTTATCCTAGATCCTTCATATAGCTGGAAACATAAATACTGGCTTCATTTCCTCCCGGTAATCATTGATATCTTGCCTGTAATAATTGGTTGGATACTTACTATCGGTTTTATTCTAAAGGCATTTACTCAAAATTATTTATTGGAGTGGGGCATTTTTATCGATCAATATAATTCTTATTCAGACATTCCACGCTGGCTCTCCCTATCAATTTATCTTGTGGTAACAAAAAAAAGTCTTAGTCAACCTCCGGCTGATTATAAAGGTGATGGACATCTACAAAGATCTGAGCAGTTCCGGCTTAACCAGTTTTTGAACGTGTTTCTGATTTTTCAATTGGTATGGCTCGCATTTCTGATGCCTTATATCATCCCCTCTTCAAGGTTTATCGTGTTGAATAACTTGGGCTACTATCCCATTTATATTCCTATGGCAATACTTATTTATTGGTTGGGAATAAAAGGCTATCTGCATACCCGACTTCAAGCAAAACACGGCACTGAAAGCCGAAGTATTCGATTGACTGAAAAGGAATCTGAAAAGCTGATAGCAGCTCTGAAAAAAGCCATGGAGGTAGACAAACTTTACCTTGAGCCCAATTTAACCTTAGGGAAACTAGTGAAGCATATCGATTCAGATCAACGTACCGTTTCGCATGTCCTCAATCAATATCTCTCCAGGAGTTTCAACGCATTTGTAAATTACTATCGAATTGAAGAAGTAAAACACAAAATGATTGCTCCCGGTAATAAACACTTGACTTTATCCGGTATCGCCTTTGAATGCGGCTTTAATTCTCAGTCTACTTTTCAGCGCGTCTTTAAACAATTTACCAAACTTTCGCCTAAAGAGTATCGCTCTAGGAGAATCGCCACAAAATAAAAAAATCTATTCTCAAAACTAGAATTGAGAAGACCGGCAATTCTTTTCTCCATTTCTTTGATCAAAAACTTAAGATCATTAACATTTTTGAAAATGAGAAAACTTCTTGTAGCTATTTATGCATTAACAACCTTTCAATTGAACGCTCAATCTGAACCCCAAACTCTTTTTGATCAAAAATTTTCGTCCGATGAATTGCTGGAAGATTTCATGGTTTTCAGGGAAGGACTGGAAAAGCTCCATCCGGGCCTTTATCGATATACTCGTAAAAGGATCATGGATTCATTATTCAACCATATGCAAAACAATCTTCACAATAAACGCTCTTATCAGGAATTTTACAGAGATGTATGTGCTCTATTGGCCAAAATTAAATGTCAGCACACCGTTGCTACTCCTGATTCTGAAATTCTTAACCACATTACCAAAAAGGGTGAATTTTTTCCACTGTCAGTACTGTGGGAATTTGATACGCTGAAAGCATACGTTGCATTTGATTTATCTACCGAAACCATACTTCTGCCGGGAACAAGAATAAGAAGTATTAATAGCCGGTCAATTGAAGAGATATATTCCTTTCTCATTCCTCTCCTTCCCTCTGACGGAAACATTCTGACCAACAAACACAGCAGACTACAGTATGGAGTGGACTTTCAATTGTGGTATTATCTTTTAATTGACCGACCGGAGGAATTTATAGTCGAACTGGAAAACTCTAATGGTGAGGTCTTTACTCAGACATATTCTGCAGTCACATTCAAGAAATGGGTTAAGAATTATAAAAGGTATAGATCTCAAAAAGATCCGGAGGTGAGAAAGTATACGGACTATTATGTTGCTTTGGAGAACAAGAACAGATCCCAACCAATTCGATATGAGTATATATCTGAAGATATTGCCTTACTGCATGTAGGAAATTTCCATTCGCCGCAATTTGAACAACTTGTTTCTGAAGCTTTCACAGCATTCCACAAAGACGATATAAAAGACTTGATTATTGATGTAAGATATAATGAAGGTGGTTCCGATGTCCTCGGTAGATTTCTTTTTTCTTACCTGATCAAAAAGCCTACAATCTATTTTGATTCATTATACACTGCCACAGGTGTCATTGACACAACTTTTTTGTATACCTATACAGATAAAAATACTGGCTGGTGGAAGAAAAACAGATCTTTAGTCTATAAAATGGCAGATGGAAGATATGCAACAAAGCCCATAGTAAATAAAGGATTAGAAATACAGGTACCACGCGAGCATAGCTTTCAAGGAAATGTTTATATCATTATGAATGGACGTAGTGCTTCTACGACAGCAGAGTTTACTGCTGCAGTGCATATTAACAAACTGGCGATTTTTATTGGTGAAGAATCGGGGGGAGCTTATCATGGTGGAAACGGGGGAGATTTTGCTTCGTTAAAGCTTCCTAATTCTAAAATTGTCGTTAATATTCCTCTTTCGAAGTATGTCATGAATAGTACAGAAATAAGATTTACCGAGAACGGAACATTACCAGACTATGAAGTTCAAACCTATATGCAGGATATTTTGGATTTGAAAGATCCACAACTGGAATTTGCTTTGAGACTCATAAACAAACAAAAGAATTGAAGGTTATTATCAGTTCAACTGGACAAACTCTGTGTTTAATCAACTATTTGAAATTCTTAAAATTATTGATAGTCATTTTGATTCTAAATCGTTCTTGAAAATTGAATATCTGCTTGGCGTCAAGGCTGTGTGAAAACTCGTCTCAAATGGGTGCTCAACAGTTTGTCTTCGCATTCAGAATCCACATACAGTAATCCCGGAAAATAACCGTATGTGGATCGGAAAACCTTTGTCCTTGTCAAGAACCCGTCTGACTAGTATGGCAAAAATGCATACTCCCTTCCGTATTCCAGCATTTGCTCGACGAACGTTTCCGGGTATTCAAGAGTGACATCCGTAATCTCATCGCCATTCATTTGAGCAACAAGCCGTGGTTGCACAAAACCTGAGTAAGGCGCCGCATTGAGCCTGGCATAGCGCTCTTTAACCTCGTTAAGCATATTCTGGTCGACAATTATTCCATAATGCTCGATCAGGTTTTTACCGGCCTCGTAATCCCCCTGTGATTTTATTCGCTGAACTTCTCTCAATAATTGCCCGAATAATCCTCTCAATTTTTCATAGTCCCGGATAACAAAATAAGTTTTGCCATTTTCTACTACCTTTTCAATAACATTGTCCTTTTTCCCCTTCTCATATACCCATGATGCAACCATATGTCGATTTCTCATATGAGCTTGCTCAATATTGGATCCGGGTTCCAGCCGGCGCAATTGAAGCTGCAATCCGTTTTTTATATATGTATCGTACTCAGCCTTGCCAACCTCGGTTGTAGGAAGTAAGCCCAATTCTACCAACTTCGGATCGGTTATATAGTAAAGTGAAACCAGATCGGCGCGGGCCTCTTCCAGCGGAGATCGGTAATTCTTAAGGGTTTCACTCGGTGTTGCAATACCGTTTTCGAGCTGCCCGGATCCGTGACCGATGACTTCGTGGAGCGCTGTGTGCATTTTACCTGCCAGCTTGCCATGTGCTCTCACCCTTTTTCGTTCCTCTTCGGTATAGTAAAATTCATCTACCGATCCTCCGCTTGAAGCGGCATTGTAAGCTTCGACAATGTTTCCCAGAGAAACAGATTTTGAGCCGTAATCCTTTCTTATCCAATTGGAGTTTGGCAAGTTGATGCCAATAGGTGTCGAAGGTGCCGCGTCGCCACCTTCAACGATTACGGTTATGACCTTATATGAAATTCCTTTTACATCTTCTTTTCGGTGGGCGTCCATTATCGGAGAATTGGCTTCAAACCACTTGGCCTCTTTTGCCAGGGCTGCCATCCTGTCGGTAGCTTCCATGTCTTTCATCGAAACGACGGATTCGTAGGCGCCTTTAAATCCCAATGGATCTCCATAAACCTCGATAAATCCGTTTACCACATCTATCCGGGATTCCGTATCGACAACCCATGCCTTACAATATTCATCAAAATCTTTAAGATCTCCGGTATTGTAATACTTGACCAAAAGCTCAAGCGCTTTTTTCTGGGCATCATTTTCAGCGACTTCAACGGCTTTTTCAAGCCAGAAAACGATCCTTTCGATCGCTTCCGTATACAAACCTCCTACCTTGTAAACTTTTTCCACGATCTGACCGTTTTCTTTGATCAGTTTTGAGTTTAAGCCATACATGAGAGGTGTTTTATCTCCCTCGATCTTCAGGCTTTGATAATACGCCTGCGCTTCTGCCTGCGTCAATCCTTCGTAATAGTTATTTGCGGAAGTTCTGATCAGGTCTTGACCTGATTCCAGATTGATGCGTTTGGCATCTTTAGCCGGATCAAAGATCACAGGTGCCAGCAAGGCGATAAGACCGCTCTTGTCCTCTAATCCTTGCAACGGAAGAGTATCTTCCGCAGAATTCATTACTAATTCCGAAAAGTAACCTTCCGAAAATCCGGGTATAAATTTGGTCGTCGCATAATGATGGTGGATCCCTCCGGAAAACCAGACCCGCTTTGCGTATACCTCAAACTGCTCCCAGTCCGCACCGCTTTTGGCCCCGGTATAGGTATTGTAGATGGCCTCGATTGTTTTCCTGATCCTGAGGTTATGCTTGTAATTCTGATCATAGATCATGTCCCGGCCACTCAAAGCGGCCTGGTAGAGATAGTAAGCCAGTTTTTTCTTTTCCAGATCAAGCTCATCGAATCCGGGAACTCTGTATTTTAAAATTTGCAAATCTGCAAACCGATCCATCACATATTCAAAACCATGGTCGGTCGATTTGTCCTGCAACGGTTGTTCCCTGGGGGATTGCCGGCAAGTCTGGAATAGAAAAATTGCCGTCAAACACAAAAATCCTTTTATAAGTTTTTTCATCGTTTTAGTATTGTTAATAGAAATTAGTTAGAGAATGTTTTTCGGCCCAAAGGTAGTTGATGTATGCCAATGGATAAACAACTCTGTGTTACTTTTCCCGATGTCTTGCAATCTGGACTATGGATGGTTAAACTGCAATAAGCTCATTTCCCCGAATCACCTGATTCTTTTTCAAAAAATCCAGTGCACCAAGTATTACGGATTTATCCTTCAACAATTGACTATGTCCGAGGCCTTCGGTTTCCATTAAGCGCACGTTGTCTAACGTATCGGCAATAACTCTTGAAGGACCTATGGGCGTCGTTTTATCCGTAACATCGTGAATGATCAAAATCTGATTTTTGAGGTTATGAATTAGATCTATGGGATTTTGAGTTTCCAGTGGAATTCGGAATTCTTCTTCAATCTCATCCAATAGTTTCAGATAGGTTCGCTTTGGTACCCCGTGCGATTGGAAATTGACGAATAAAAGTTCCATCAAACGAAGTGCGGCAGCGACCAGCACCAATGGTACATCCGCATGCTGCCTTGTCAGATGGTTGATTATTGCAGAAGTTCCCAACGAATGAGCGATTACCCCGACTATATTTTTCCCCGTTTCATGGCTGAAAATGTGCTCCAGTGATTCTGTGATCTCCATATAATTTGTCATATCCCCATCGGATGACCCGTGGGCAGGTGCATCAAAAAAAATGACTGAAAAGCCGGCTTCCATTGCCGGTTGAAAAAATCTTTGAAATTGTACCCCTCTTCCATTCCAGCCATGTACAAATAATATAGACGGACCGTTACCAACTTTCCATACAGCCAGTTCTTTGCCCCGGCATTTGACCTTATAGGGAGTAGCTTTCCCAATCCAGGATTTCTGAGGTTTTGTCAAAGGTTTTGCGGCAGGGGTGAAAAATCGCTTGCGTACAAAATCACTTACGGCTCTTTGATGAAATAATTCCCCGAGTCGAAATATGATGTTTAAAGCTCTAAATACAAATTTAATATCACGAACGTTCGTTCTTTTTATAAATGGATCAAATTTCGATGTTTTCATGTTCTTGATTTACGGTTTTTGTAATTGTTTATGTAAAACTATTGATGAGTTTTTCCAATGCTTTTTCTTCCTTTTCATTTATTTTTTGATCCCGCAACAAGCGATGATAATGGTGAAATCCAAGGAGTAGGGAGTAAAGCTCAAACGCGAATTGATGCGGATCGATATCGGGGCGAAAGTCTCCGGCTTTAATAGCCGAATTAGCCAGTTTGGCAAGACTGCTCAGCCAGGCTTTCTGCGAAGCTACCAGAGCGTCTCGAACCGGTCCGGGGCGTTCACTGAATTCATTGCTTGTGGAGACAAAAATGCAACCGCCACCCAGCCCGTTTCCCCAATTGATCCATAAGTTTACAACGGCTTTGATCCTGGGAATTCCGCGCTTTACTTTTAGGGCAGGTAATACGACTTCCCGGGCAAACTGCTCCACCGCATAATCCAATATACGGATTTGCAGATTTTCTTTCGAATGAAAATGCCCGAATATGCCGCTCTTCGACATGCACATCTCCTTCGCAAGACCGCCTATCGTCACGTCCTCCAACCCGTATTGGCTGGCCAACTCCAATCCTGCCGATAAAATACTGTTCCTGGTGTCATCCCCTTTTTTCATCGCACTAAAATAGCACGAACGTTCGTTTTTTAAAAATTTTTTCAAATAAGATTTTCAATACAATTCCCGAATTGCTGCTTGAAAAGAACGCGCGCCAATACTCGAGCAGAATTTTTTGCAGTGATCCCGGAAGCCTGATTGCCAAAGGGGGAAATTTGTTGGAATCCGGAGGAAAAACCGACATCAGCTCAAAATGGCAGCAAGTTTTTTCATTTGATCCAAAGAAGTCCGCCATTTCATGATACGCTCACCTTGCAGGTCTCCGGACTGCTGAGATATGGCTATAAAAAGATATCTACTGTTAAGTAAAAAGCAAAGTGTCATTTTGAACGTAGTGAGAAATCTGTCTTGATTTAGGCGATGAATAAGATTTCTCCTAAACGTACCGATGACGTGTTTTTATAATAATCTGTAAATCAAATAAATACACAAGACTACGTTATTCAAATTTGTGCGTTTTGTATAAAAAATTGGGCCTCGAAATGACAAAAACGTCGTTTTGTGATTAACTTAACACTATCTTAAAAAGAAACCCTTCCTAAAGGGGTCTTCCGGATCAATAAAAAAAGTGTGTTGGCCGGTGATAAAGGCATTCCCTTCAACCTCTGGGATTACGGCCTTGAAAGGTCCAAAGTCGACTTCCTTTACAACAGACCCGGTAAATACACTGCCGACAATGCTCTCAATTTTCATTTTTTCACCGATCTTGATCTCTTTTCGGGCATGATGAACGGCCATCCTGCCGGAAACCCCGGAACCCGTTGGACTGCGATCCACTTCGCCATCAGCGAAAACGCACACATTTTTACTGTCTGCTTTGGCGGATGACCGGTGGCTGATAAAAATAGTGCCGTACAAATAAGATAGATCGGCCTCAAATGGATGTTTCACTTTATCGGAACCGGCGATGACAGCTTCCTTGATTTTTCTGCCCGCCTTTATGATGCCAGCATAGTTTTTAGCATCCAGATTCAGACCAAGAAGATCGGCATCGACATAAGCATAAAAAGCCCCTCCGAAAGCAAGATCATACTTTACCTTGCCAAGCCCTTTAACTTCTACAATTTCATCCAGGGAGACAACAAATGAGGTCACACAGTGAAACCGTGTACGAACCACCGTCCTTCCGTTGGTTTTGGAATAGGCAAAAATCCTCCCACACGGCGCGTCGATAATGATTTCCGTTTCCTCTCCGGTTTGCTCTACCCAACCCATTTCTACGGCCAGTTTCCCAAGTGCGATAATGGCGTGACCACACATCGTACTATAACCTTCGTTATGGATAAAAATCACTCCAAAATGCGCATGTTCATCATTCGGTTCGGTGATCAGACATCCATACATATCCGCGTGACCGCGGGGTTCCCACATCAGTGCCCTTCGCAGGTCATCGTGATTATCTTTGACATAGATGCGCTTTTCAAGGACACCATTTCCTAAAATTTCGGGAAAGCCACCGGTCACTACCCGCAAAGGCTCGCCCCCCGTATGCATGTCGATGCACTGGATTTTATGCCAGTTTTCAGGGGCTTGAAGCTTGTTCGATTCGATTGTTTTCCCGTAACAATTCTTCATTACTTCTCCATGATGTATTTTTCCCAAACCAGTTCTGCGGCCGCTAAATCCTCAAGCGCGTATCCAACGGAAATAAATACCGTCTTTTCTTCGTCATAGGATCTCCCGGCATGTTGTTTGTTGCATAGATCAAACAGATCGGCTTTGATATCTTCCGGTGCGAACAATCCTTTTCCCATGGGCATCAACAATTCTCCGGATTCCTTCAAGGCGCCTTTTCTTGTATCTGCAAAGACCGAAGAATTAATGATAACTTCTTCATCGGCTTCCCGCCATGTCGGTTTAAAGGCCCCGACCAAATCGAGATGTTGACCTCGCACCAGTTGATTGCCAAAAACCAACGGAGCAGGGCTGCTGGTAGCTGTTGAAATGATTTCAGCTTTTGAAACAAAATCTTTAATGTTTTTCACGGGAAAAACCTGAACTCCATTCAGTCCCAATTCGTCTGAAACCTTTCGTGCTTTTTCAAAATTTCGCCCCCAAACCGCTACTTTTTCAATGGGTCTCACAGCGCAGTGCGCCTTGATCAATTCAGGCGCCAGCGCTCCCGTACCGATCATGAACAGGGATTTTGCATATTTTTTTGACAGATATTTTGATGCCAGCGCCGAAGAAGCAGCGGTTCTGAGATTTGTTAAAGATTTGGCATCGTACAAAGCCAGGAGTTGACCATCTTTTGCATTCATCAAAACATAAACGCCCTGGATTGTTGCCTGGTTTTTTTCTGAATTATATGGAGAGACGGAAATGACCTTTAATCCAACGTATTTTTCGTTTTTCCATGCGGGCATCAACAACATGGTGGAGGCATCTTGGCCCATACCCGATTCGTAATTGTAATGCAGGCGCTGGGGAATTTCATAGTTCTGTTGAAATGCGTCCTCCAATTTTTCGATTAGAGACGGATAATCGAGTGCTTTCTCAATTTCTGTCTTACTAAAGAATTTCAATTTCGTCCTGATAAATTCTTAAAAAATTGAATTTATAATAATTCAAACGCCAAAAACAATTATTTTTCTATTCCTTTGTTAAAATATTGGACAAATAAGAATTTCTTATGAAGAATATCACACAATTTATCTTTTTCATATTTATCCTTTCGGATTCGATCGCCGGTAAGGTAAGCCTTGATGATCAGGGATGGCCCCGGGATCTCAATTTCAAAAAGGGAACAATTAGTATATATCAGCCGCAAATCGAGCGTTTCGAAAAAAACAAAATCGAAGCGAGGGCGGCCATTGCGGTTAAAATCAGTGATAAATCTCCGGTTTTTGGCGCGATGTGGTTCACTTCGAAAGCGGTCACTGACAGAGATGAGCGATTAGTCATTTTTGACGATATCGTTGTAGAGACGATCAAGTTTCCGGAAGGCGATGAAGAACAGGTGGAAAAACTGCGAAACGCAATGACCAAAAAACTTGATGGCCTGGATATTACAATGTCTCTTGATCGTTTCTCTGCAAGTATAGAGCATCTTAAGGATTTTGGAGATGAAGCAGAAACATTTAACAACGCTCCCCCCGTTATCTACTATGAAACCTCGCCTGCCGTGCTGGTATTCATCGATGGCGATCCGATCTTGAAAGAAGTCGAAAATTCTGATTTTAAATATGTGTTAAATACGCCTTACTTTCTGGTTCAAAATCCGAAAGACAAACAATATTATCTAAAGGGAGGTAAGTGGTGGTACAGCTCAAAAGAGGTGGAAAAGGGCTGGGAGCCTATTGAGAAGCCTCCGAAAGAAGTGAGTACACTCGCCGAGGAAGCCTTCCAGGGCGAATCCACGGACCTGGATTCCATGACCGTTCAGATGGATGCTCCCCCCAAAATTATTGTGAGTACGGAGCCGGCTGAACTGATCCAGACCGATGGAGAAGCAAAATTCGAGCCTGTAAACGGAACAGATTTGTTATTTCTTACCAATTCTGAAAGTGATATCGTTATGGATATTAAATCGCAGCAGTACTACATCCTCCTGTCCGGGAGATGGTACACAGCCAAACAAATGGATGCCGGAACATGGGAATATATTGCTCCAAACAATCTTCCTGAAGATTTTTCGAAAATTCCGGAAGAGTCGGACATTGCGTCCGTCCGTTACAGTGTCCCGGGCACGCAGGAAGCCAAAGATGCTTTGCTGGAAAATTCGATTCCACAGACTGCCGAAATAGATCGAAAGACTGCGACGGTCGAGGTACGGTACGATGGAAATCCGAAATTTAAGAAAATTGAAAAGACCTCGGTAAGTTATGCTGAAAATTCGGACAAAACCGTGCTTCTGATAAATAACAAGTATTATGCTGTGGATGATGCCGTCTGGTTTGTCTCGTCCAAAGCGACCGGTCCCTGGGAGGTCTGTGTGGAAGTCCCGGAAGAAGTACAGGAGATTCCGCCCGAATCTCCGGTTTATAACGTAAAATACGTATATGTGTACGACTACACGCCAAGTGTTGTCTATGTCGGGTACACCCCCGGTTATTACGGATCTTATGTCTATTACGGAACCGTGGTTTACGGCACCGGATACTGGTACCGTCCCTGGTATCATCATTATTACTATCCAAGACCGGTGACCTGGGGATTCGGCATTCACTACAACCCCTGGACCGGATGGGGGTTCAGTTTTGGCGTGAGCTATGGATGGATTACTTTTGGATGGCACTCCTACCATCGGCATTGGTGGGGCCCTTGCGGATACCGATATGGCTATCGCCACGGATATTATCGAGGTTACCGGCATGGTTATCGTCATGGATACAGGCACGGTTATGTCGCCGGCAGAAGAGCCGGATACGTAGCCGGTTACCGTGCCGGGCAGCGGCAGACCATGCCGAGCAATGTTTATAAAAACAGGGCAAACGGTGTGAAGCGAACGGGCACAAGACCGGCAACACGGCCTGCAAACCCATCGGCCAGACCGTCCACGAGGCCGGCAAATCCATCCGTGGGTACCAGACCGTCTACCCAGCCAAAAACAAGGAACAATAATGTGTACTCCGACAGAAATGGCAATGTGTACAGACGCGATAACAACGGGAGTTGGCAGCAGAGAAGCAATGGCCAGTGGAATAGTCCGGGTGCCAGACCAAGCCAGGGAAGCAACAACCTGAATAGGGACTATAGCAATCGAAGCCGTGGAAATCAGCGCGCAAACAGCTACTCAAACAGAAGTCAAAAAGCCGCGCCGAGGACGGCCCCAAACAGGGCCGGAGGCGGAAGAAGACGATAGCTGCCACGGCCAAATGAATAACAAGAAATTATGGCATAGGCTTTAAGCATCCGGTTTGTCTGTCAATTAAAATTTTGAAACATGAGATCAATGGTATTAACGGGAATACGGCAAATGGAAATGGTCGAAGTTCCCGATCCTAAAATTGTAAGTGACACAGATGTACTTATTAAAATGGAGCGCGTAGGCGTCTGTGGGTCCGACATTCACTATTACGCGACCGGTAAAATTGGAAGTCAGATTGTAGATTACCCTTTTCCTGTTGGCCATGAGGGAGCGGGAACAGTCGTTGCGATTGGCAGCGCTGTGACACGAGTTAAAGCTGGCGACAAAATTGCAATCGAGCCGGCCATGCCCTGCTGGGAATGTGATCAGTGTAGGGCCGGCCGGCCACACACTTGTAGAAATCTGCGATTTCTTGGATGTCCCGGACAGGCCGACGGATCCCTCTCGGAATATATTGTAATGCCGGAGACAAGCTGTTTTAAGCTCGAACATGGCATGAATCTTGACGATGGTGCGCTTTCAGAGCCATTGGCCATCGGAGTTTATGCCGTGAGACAATCCATTTCGATGAAGGACGCTCATGTAGGGATACTGGGTTTTGGTCCCATCGGAATGAGTGTTATGCTGCCGGCCAAAGCAGAGGGAGCGGAATCTATTTATATAACGGATAAAATAGATGCCAGGCTAAAAATGGCCGGGAAGTTAGGGGCAAAATACTCCGGAAATCCGGATAAAGAGGATGTTGTAACAAAAATATCCGAGCTTGAACCAAACATGCTCGACGTGGTTTTTGAATGTTGCGGACAGCAGGAAGCCATCTACAATGCCTTTGATCTTTTGAAACCAGGGGGTAAATTGATGATCATAGGTATCCCTGAGTTTGATTATTGGACAATACCGGTGGACCAGGGGAGGCATAAAGAAATTACGGTCACGAATGTAAGAAGGCAAAATCACGCCTTGGAACCTACCCTGGAAATGATGAAAAACAAAGTATTTGATGCGCATCAAATGGTAACACACAGGTTCAAATTTGATCAGACGAAAGAAGCATTTGACCTGGTCGATAACTATGCCGGAGGAGTCATGAAAGCAATGATAGATTTCTAAGCGTTTTTATGTGTTTTTAGTATTAACTTCTCTGCCGCTTCTTAGTCTTCATCCATAAGCTTTATGATATGAAATAGCTGGTATGAAAAGTACGCCTGGAAGATTCAAAGATGCTCAAAATGATCCTACCGACAATACGGATCACTTCAAAATGAGGTTTAGCTCTTTTTTATCTGTTTTAGAGGAAGAATTTGTTAAAGTAATCTGCCTTCGAAAAGGTTAATTTATTAACCCGAAAGCAGAAGTTTTAATTCAAAAGCTGTTTTGTCGATTATTTAATTTCAAATACCTTTGAAAGCGTTTGAATTCAATTGAGAAAAAGATGATCAAAATAGAATCCAGTGAAAAAGCTATTGCGCTGGAAAACAGATATGGTGCCAAGAATTATCACCCGTTACCAGTAGTTCTGAGCAGAGGAGAGGGCGTTTTTCTGTTTGATGTTGAAAACCGGAGGTACTACGACTTTCTTTCTGCTTACAGCGCCGTAAATCAGGGACATTGCCATCCGAAGATTTTGAGAGCGCTGTATGACCAGGCATCGAACCTCACGCTTACATCCAGGGCTTTTCACAATAATGTTTTAGGCCCCTATGAAGAATTTATTACGGATTATTTCGGGTATGACCGGGTTCTTCCCATGAATACAGGGGTTGAAGGTGGTGAAACAGCAGTGAAGCTTTGCAGAAGGTGGGCGTACGATGTGAAGGGAATTCCCACCGACCAGGCAAAAATCATTTTTGCAAATGGCAATTTCTGGGGGAGAACACTAGCCGCGATATCTTCTTCGACCGATCCTTTGAGTAAAACCGGATTTGGTCCGTATATGCCCGGCTTTGAGTTGATCCCCTATAACGATCTCGACGCGCTTGAAAGCATCCTGAAAGATTCCCGTGTAGCCGGATTCATGGTAGAACCCATACAAGGAGAGGCCGGAGTAATTGTACCTGATGATGGATATTTGAGAAAGGCTTTTGATCTTTGTCGGGAAAATAATGTGCTTTTTATCGCGGATGAGGTTCAAACGGGCATTGCGCGAACCGGGAAATTGCTGGCATGTGATTATGAGGGATTCAAACCGGATTTACTGATATTGGGAAAAGCGCTTTCAGGTGGCGTTTTGCCCGTGTCTGCGGTTCTGGCCAGGGATGAGATTATGCTTACCATAAAACCTGGTGAACACGGCTCTACCTACGGAGGAAACCCGTTGGCATGTGCAGTTGCTATGGCCGCATTGGAAGTGGTGAGAGATGAGAAGCTGGTGGAAAATGCTTACCGTCTCGGCAATATCTTTAGGGAAAGAATGCGTCAATTGGTTAAAAAATCGGATTTTGTCACTTTGGTTCGAGGTAAGGGGCTGTTGAATGCGATCGTAATTGATGATGCCGAGGAGAGTGATACGGCCTGGAACATTTGCCTCAAACTTAAAGAAAATGGTTTGCTCGCCAAGCCAACACATGGAAATATTATCCGTTTTGCTCCTCCACTTGTAATGTTGGAAGAACAATTATCGGAGTGTTGTGATATTATAGAAAATACCATCCTTGATTTTAGCTAGCTCATGAAATTGTTATTTCCTCTTTGGATTTCATTGTTTCTGTTAACATCTTTTCAACCTGTAAAATATGTTAAAACAAAGGTGAATGATGCAATAACCATGTCTTTACCTCAGGACTTTACATTGATGAGCCCGACAGACCTGAATTCAAAATATGTGAGCTCCAAAGCTCCTATTGCCGCATACACGGATTTTTCCGGAACGGTTGACCTGGGTGTGAATGTCGCTTATTCGCGATGGAACAGGGAAGACCTGGAGATTATGAAAAGTTTTTATAAATCCACGATAATGGGATTGTATGATGAGGTTCAATTTATTAATGAGGATATTCGGGAGATCAACGGAAGAAATTTTGCTGTTTTCGAATTTCTTTCGACGGTGGTCGATGAAGAAGGCACCACCATTAATCCGGGTGCAATTAGTAAATTTGTCAGAATCCAATACACGATTGTAGAAAGTAAAACGGTTTTGTTCAATTTTTCATGTCCGGCTCGCCAAAAAGATCGATGGGCTCCGATAGCAAAAGAAATCCTGGAATCCGTAAAAATTAGTAAAACACTTTAATGCCCTTATCGGTTAATTCCCCAGAAAGGTTTATGCAGGAAGCTCTTAAGCAGGCTCATATCGCATTTGAGGAAGGCGAGGTGCCGGTTGGAGCGGTAGTAGTAGCTGATAATCGCGTTATTGCAAGAGCACACAATCAAGTTGAATTGTTAAATGATCCTACAGCACATGCAGAAATATTGGCCATAACCTCCGCCGCCGAAGCATTGGGCAGTAAATACCTGGAAGGTTGTGCCATGTATGTAACGCTGGAACCTTGTGTAATGTGTGCCGGAGCTTTGAATTGGGCCCAGATTGATGCGGTATATTATGGCGCCAGGGACGAAAAAAGAGGATTTTCGCTGTTGGAGAAATCCATATTTCATCCTAAAACCAGAGTTAGTTCCGGCATAATGGGCGAACAATGCGGAAACCTTTTGCATGAGTTTTTCAAGAACCTTCGAGAAGAATAATCATCGAATATGGAATCGCTTAATTTATTTACTTAACAATCTATTGTATAACTTAAAAATTAATTAAAACTATGGCTTTTGAACTTCCCGCGTTACCTTATGCATTCGACGCTTTAGAACCACACATTGATGCCAAAACCATGGAAATTCATCATGGCAAGCATCACAACGCCTATGTCACTAACTTAAACAATGCCATTGCGGGCACAGATGCCGATGGTAAATCCATTGACCAAATAATGTCAAATATCAGTAAATCATCTCCTGCGGTAAGAAATAACGGAGGAGGGCACTTTAACCATTCCTTATTCTGGACAGTGATGGCTCTGAATGGAGGCGGCACTCCGGGCGGAGACCTCGGAAGTGCAATAGATAGTACCTTCGGATCTTTCGATGCTTTTAAAGACGAATTTTCCAAAGCAGCGGCCACGAGATTTGGGTCCGGTTGGGCCTGGCTTTGTGTAGATGCAAACGGAGGATTGTTTGTGACCTCAACACCTAACCAGGACAATCCCGTGATGGATATTGCCGATGAGCCAGGTACTCCGATTCTTGGACTGGATGTTTGGGAACATGCCTATTACCTCAATTATCAAAATAGAAGGCCGGACTATATCTCAGCTTTCTGGAATGTCGTAAATTGGGATGAGGTAGCCAAGCGGTATGCTGAAGCGAAATAACAAAATTTAATCTTATAGTTAAAAGCCTCCAAATCGGAGGCTTTTCATTTTAAGCCGTTTCATAGCTTTTTATCAATTAACGGATCAGCCGGTAAGGGATTTGGGAAATCATTTTTCTCGTTCGAGCGTCTCGCTCGTTCTTAAAGGCGCTGTGTTGAACTGTGTAGCTCCGAGCGCTCTAGCGTTCCACAGGCTGTCTTGACTTGAAGGCTGGCCGATTTAAAATGACTTATTGCGATGCCAAACAGGATCAAATCCCGGGTGGAAAAAGTATTCGCCAGGGATTATCTCATAACAACAGTATCCAGAATCATAACAGGAGGAACAATGGCCTGGCCCTCGGATGGCGACTGATTAATTTTTAACACGACATCCATGCCTTCGATTACTTGTCCGAACGCGGCAAAACCTTGCCCGTCAGGATTTCTTTTTCCTCCAAAATCCAGTGCGGGTTGATCGTCGATGCATATGAAAAAAGAATCCTGTGCGGTATTTGGCGCTGCTCTGGCCATGGAGATGGTACCGTGCACATGACTGATACCTGTTTGATTTGTTCTTTCCAGGGGAATGGGCTCATAAAGGAAATTCTGCTTCCAGGGATGACTACCTGCCTGGATGACCGTGATCTTTACCGGGCTGTCCGGCTGGTTGTCTGCATGTACTGTTCTAAAGAACGATCCACCGTTATAGTAGCCACCCTTCACATATTCTAAAAAATTCGCAACTGTGATTGGCGCCCGCTCGGATTCAAGCTTTACAACAATGTCACCAACCGAAGTGGTGATTTTTACCAGTTGACACTTTGCGTTCATACAAGTAGACAGAAGCACGAATAAGAAGAGTATAATTTTCATTTGTTCAGATTTGCAGAAACCTCACCATGTGCCGTTGAACATCATGATCTTGTGTATCTCAATAATTATCTCAGGCATGGCCTGTTTCATCCGTTTATATTTTTTTAGGTTGCTGATGCCCAGAGCAATATAGTCATACTCGTGTGTGTCCTGAATTTGCTCCGGCATGCCGATATATATTCGATTTACATCTTAATCGCTTCCCACAAAATTTCAACCGGATGTTTGGCCGTTTTCCCGGTTCCGTCTTTGATTTGGTGCCGGCAACTTGTGCCGGGGGCAGCTATGATTACCTCTTCGGATTGCTTTCGTATGGTAGGAAACAGAACCAGTTCACCGATCTGCATCGATACATCATAATGTTCCTTTTCATACCCGAATGAGCCTGCCATCCCACAGCAGCCGGAAGGAATAATTTCGACCTTATAGTTTTTCGGGAATGAAAGCATCCGTTTTGTCGGCACGATCGAAGCCAATGATTTTTGATGGCAATGGCCGTGAAGCTTGATCAATTTCCCTTTGTTGTCGAAGGTGGAAGATTCAATTTCCCCGGACTCGAACAAACGATCCAAAAACTCATCGATCATCAAGGAAGAATTGGCCAGTTTCTCAACAGCTTTCTCTTGCTCTGTTCCAATAGAGAAATTGTGGTATTCATCCCTGAATGAAAGTATGGCAGAAGGTTCGATGCCCAAAAGTGGCGTTTCTTCTGAAATTTTATCTTGCAAAAGCGCTATATTTTTCGTAGCAAGGGCTTTGGCTTTCTTTATTAGACCCTTGGAAAGGTATGTTCTCCCGCTTTCGTAGTGCGCGGGGATCTCGACGTCAAATCCCAGTTTTGTCAAAAGCCTGATGGCCGATATTCCAACGGGGGCGTCATTAAAATTGGTAAATTCATCGCAAAATAAGTACACCTTCCCTTTTGGAGACATTGGATTACTAACCCCGAATCCTTTTGATTTATTTTTCCTGTACCAGCTTTTTAAAGTTTGATTATACATCCTGGGCAAACTTCGCTTTTGAGCGAATCCGCTGACCGATTTAATGATCGGGGCTGTCAAGGCATTTGAAATCCCGAAATTATAAAGCCGCGGCATCTTGGAGAAAAGGTTGTTTATCCTGGTGAAACTACAAATCAGTTTGGTTCTGAGAGGAATGCCATTCGTCTTATAGTATTGCTGAAGAAACTCTCCTTTCAATTTTGCCATGTCCACATTGGAGGGGCATTCCGACGTACAACCCTTGCAGGAAATGCAAAGGTCCATCACCTCTTTAATTTCCTCAGAATCAAACGGATTTTCCTTTGAAGAATTTGTCAAGATCTCGCGCAGTATATTTGCGCGGGCCCGTGTGGTATCTTTTTCATCTTTGGTAGCCATGTAGCTGGGACACATCGTACCTCCTGAGACGTGCGTTTTTCGGCAATCTCCGGAACCGTTACATAATTCTGCAGTTCTTAATATCCCGTCATAATCGTCAAAGTTGTACACGGTATCGAATTGAGGGGTTTTCTTGTCCGGTTTATATCGAAGGGAAGTATCCATTGGCGGAGTATCAACGATCTTGCCAGGATTGAAAATATTATTTGGATCCCAGATATTTTTTAACTGCTTGAAGAGTTGATAATTTTCTTCGCCGACCATGAATTTGATAAACTCACCTCTGAGTCTCCCGTCGCCGTGCTCGCCACTTAACGATCCGTTATATTTTTTAACCAGCAAAGCTATTTCTTCTGCTATTGTCCTGAATTGCCTCGTTCCCTTCGTGGTTTTTAAATCAAGAATCGGGCGCAAATGCAATTCCCCGGTCGCGGCATGCGCATAATGCACACTGTACAATCCATGTTTTTTTAATATTTCATTAAACTCCTTGATATAAGAGGGCAATTCATTCACATCCACGGCTGTATCCTCGATAACCGGCGCAGGTTTGGCATCGCCTTTCATATTCGACAATAGGCCCAGTCCCGCTTTTCTCAATCCCCAGATCTTTCCTGTTTCTTCTCCGGTTAGGATAGGATAATGATACCCAAAGCCATGCTCCTTCAACTCGGAGATCATTGTCTGCGCATCCTTTTGCGCTTCGCCAAGGGTTTCGCGGGAAAGATCAACCACCAAAATTGCTCCCGGATCTCCTTCAATAAAAAAACGGTTTTTTTGTTGGGCAATATTATTTTTTGTGCATTCCAGGATATAATGATCCATGAGTTCGCACGCCAAAGGATTATATTTTAAGGCGATCAGGTTGGCTTCCAGGGACTCGTTTATCGTTTCGAAGTGAGCACAAACGAGTAATTTCTCCTTTGGAGGGGTAGGCACCAGATTCAGTTTTATTTCCGTCATTATTACAAGCGTTCCTTCGGACCCGGCCAGCAGTTTACAGAAATTAAAGTTTTTATCGGCTCCGTTTATAGGCTTTGCGTCCATTAACAGGTCCAATGCATAGCCCGTATTGCGTCTGGGAATCTCTTTTTTGGGGAATCCTGTTTCTATGGATTTTTGATGCTCTTCAACTGAGAGCATCTCCGCGATGCCGTTATATATTTTTTGTTCAAGCGCATTCGAGCTCTTGCATTTATCATTGAATTCTTTTGTGTTGAGTTCTTTAAACTCCGCGGTGCTTCCGTCGCTTAAAAGAGCTTTAATGCTCAGTACATGCTCGCGCGTACTCCCGTAAATAATGGAATTTGATCCACAGGAATTATTCCCAACCATGCCCCCGATCATAGCTCTGTTGGCCGTAGAGGTTTCCGGCCCGAAATACAGGTTGTAAGCTTTCAGATGTGCATTTAAATCATCGCGTACCACTCCCGGCTGTACCCTAACCCATTTTTCACTTTCATTTATCTCCAGAATTTTTGTGAAATGCCTGGATACATCCACAACGATCCCACCTCCAACGACCTGGCCGGCAAGGGAAGTTCCAGCAGTTCTTGGGATTAAGGATGTATTGTGCTCATTTGCAAACGAGATAAGTTTCTTAAGATCGCTTTCGGTTTTTGGAAGAGCAACTGCAACAGGTATTTCTCTGTATGCGGAGGCATCTGTAGCATACAGTTTTTTTATGATATCATCAAAAAGCAGTGCTCCTTCCAGACTTGATCCCAATAACTCTAATTTCTCCTTCATGTGTGGTTATTTAGATGTTAAGTTAAAAAAATGGTTTTGCTTGCGAGCTCTTTTCCATCCATGAATACCCGCATGGTCCAGGGGCCTTTTTTATCATCTACGGGTTCCCAAATGGTATCCCCCAGAAAAAATACGTAAGGATTGTTCCTTATTTGATATGAACCTTCAAAAGGAGGGGAAATATTTCCATGTTCATCCGGAAAAGGAGGGTGTTCGATAACAAAATCAAGGAATCTGCCTTTTGCCTGGAAAATTTCGACAATCATCCCGAACTCGACGCCAATCTCAGCCTTCACCTCAGTGGTCAGTTCTACCAATTTTGGTAATTCCTTGCTTTCCCTGTCCCACTTGGTGTATCTTCCATAGCTTACGATTTCAGTTTTTGGCAATGGTTTTTTACTTCTTTTCAACGGATCTGTTTTTATAAGAAAATTATTTCCGCAATTTAATCTAAAAAATTGTCCGGATAATGATTTTGATCTTTTGAATAGATGTCTGTCTCACAATATGTGTCCTTATATAAGGGTTTCGATCTCATGTTTTAATCATCGAAACATTGGCCGGTCCGTTAAATCCCATGCAAACCATTTGGAACAAACTTAAAGCTATAAAAACGGGAGATTTAACACGAATCCATATTCATGATTGTATGTGACTTTACCGAAATGGAATTATTCCCTGGCATCATAGGTACAACGACCATGATGCTGATTGTTCAGCCAATGTATTTGCGCTTAAAAAACACGAAGAGAAAGGAATGGGATCGTTGAAAACTGTTTTAAGACAAATACTTTTTCCACCACCATTGGAACACGATCAGAGCCCAGATCCTGGCGTGCGCATCTCCGGGATTAAGAGAGAAAAGCCGTTTTTTTAAGCTTTTGATTTCTGCCGGGTTAAAAATACTTTGCTCATCAATAAATCGGTCGCCGAGCAAATCATCCTTGATCATGGATTTTAATGAGGTTCTGAACCATTTCAACAGAGGAACTTCGAATCCCTTTTTGGGTCTGTTGTACAATTCGGCCGGGAGCAGGTCCCTGAATGCATCCTGCAGAATTCTTTTTCGAATTTGATGATTGATCTTCGATGAGACCGGCAATTGAAATGCGTAATCCACGACACGATGGTCCAAAAATGGCACCCGCACTTCCAGGCCGTTGGCCATTGACATCAGGTCTACTTTTCGCAACATATCGTTGGGCAATACAAGTTGCATATCCGCGAGAAGAAGTCGGTTGAAATCATGTTTATCACTAATCGAATTCAGGAGATAATTCTTATATTCCCGGTATCTGTGCTGAGATAATTGATCCCGTGTTGTCGAATTTAATAATTTCAAAGCCCCTGATTCTGAAGCCAAGCCGGCCCATCTCCAATACCTTGCTTTTTGATCCAGTCTTAGTCCGCTTCCAAATTTTTCGGCCTGCCTGATTTTATTGGAGATTACACCGTTTCTCGATTTTGGTAAATATTTCAGCATCGGGCCGACCGTCTTCAAGATGGAATTTAAAGTCCCGCCGTCCATGGCTTTCAGATGAGCGGAGTGCTTATTATATCCCGAAAAGAGTTCATCCGCTCCGTCGCCCGAAAGCGCTACGGTAATGTGCTCCCTGGTTCTTTTGCTTAAAATGTAGGTAGGAATAGCCGATGAATCGGCAAATGGTTGATCCATACGATCCAGTATGTCAAAAAGATGTTCGTAAAGATCATCATTGGATAAAGAGAAAATCGTATGATTTGTGTCAAATTTTTTAGCGACCAGGCAGGCATAGCTGGTTTCATCGAAGAAAGGTTCGTCTTTGTAGCCGATGGAAAAGGTATACAGATCTTTTTTATACTTTTTAGCGATTCCGGATATAATCGAAGAATCAATGCCGCCGCTTAGAAATGTACCCAGTGGAACGTCCGAAACTAATCTGCTTTTTACCGAGTCCTCGATCAAACTTTTTAGACGGGTCTGCCGGTCTTCGTAGGATTCCGTAGCTCTATCTTGCGGTGTATATTCAATCCTGTAGTATTGATTAATTTTGAGATGTGCGTTATTGACGGTTGCGTATTGTCCGGGCTCCAGCATTTTTACTCCGGAAATCATTGTGTTCGGAGCCGGGGTATAGTTCAGTTGCAGATAGGTATAAAGCGTTTCAATGTCCAGATTTTTCTCAAACCCGTAAGCGAAAAGAGATTGCATATCCGATGAAAAGAGAAATTTGTCATCATCGTTGAAATAATAAAGAGGCTTTATTCCGTATCGGTCTCTGGCCAAGAAAAGATTGTGCTCTTTTTCATCATATATGCCAAAGGCAAAAAATCCGTTTAGTTGCGAAAGACATTTTTCTTTGTATCGGATGTACAAATGCAGCAATACCTCAGTATCCGAGGTGGACCGGAAATCTATACCTTTATCCAGCAGACCTTTTCTGAGTTCCTTGTAATTATATATTTCTCCGTTGTAAACAATTCGATATCTGCCGGTCGCATCCTTCATGGGCTGATTGGCGCGATAACTCGTATCCAAAATAGAAAGTCTGCGATGTCCCAGACCCACAAAATCATTCATCCACACCCCCCGGGCATCGGGTCCCCGGTGGGAGATCAGCTCTGTCGCGTTGGACAGATTGATCATATGCATTTTTCCGGCAAGGTTTTTGGAATAAATACCAGTAATTCCACACATATGGATTGGTTTTAGGTGGCAATAATACTTTATTTTTGTGAAATCGTTATTATTGGGTTGAACCAGGTTTTTGAAATGCAATGAATAAAATAAAGCTTGCTCGTGTGTTACTCTTTCTCGCTCTGGTCGCCTTCTTTGGTTCATGCGCCAGCACAAAGAAAATTACCAGGGAACAGAAAGTGAACACGGTGATCTTGAGAGCTCGTTCTTATATTGGTACGCCTTACAAGTTTGGCGGAACAACTACCTTGGGAATGGATTGTTCCGGCCTGTTGATGCGCAGTTTTGAATCGATCGATATCTATATTCCGCGGACGTCAAAGGAGCAAAGTAAGCTTGGAACGAAGGTGACACTGGGTGAATTGAAAGAAGGAGATTTGGTATTTTTTAAAACAGTGAAAAGAAAGGGACGCGTGACGCATGCCGGCCTTGTCACGGATGCCAGGAAGAATGACCGGATCATGTTTATACATGCCTCTTCCAGTGCCGGTGTAATTGAAGCCAACCTTATGTCGGATTACTATCGGAAAGCATTTACCAAAGCACGGCGCTTAAAATTTTGACAAAGGATATTTTTGGAATATATTTGCCGACCGATGCGGGACATTAGCCTGTCTATCGGCAAACGGCCTGCTTGTCAGAGGATGGGCCCGACTTGCCGGAATACCTCGAATAATTCGAGCGGGTTTACAGGCTGTACGCAATGAAATATACGGGGCATTAGCTCAGCTGGCTAGAGCGCTACGCTGGCAGCGTAGAGGTCATCGGTTCGACTCCGATATGCTCCACCACCTTTCAAAAATATCGCCGAAATTCGCAAGATTTCGGCGATTTAAAATTCATACATAGAAGTAAAACACCAAATCTATTGAAAATTCATGATCCTCTTTCTTTGCTTTCACAAAGAAAAAGAACGAAAAAGAAAAGGCGCCAACATCAAAGCTCAAAACGCCCGCGGACCGCACAGGCCCACCCTGCATAAAATGTGCTGTCTTTGGAAGGCAGGAGATTAAGTCGATGCTCTAACGAATATTTTAAAGACCGGCCCTCCCATTGACCGTCTTGATCCCGCGCTGATTTTGGAAATACCCAACCGCACGTTCAGATGGAAGTAATTCTGTCAAGTACTTTTATGACCGATGGTAGAAATCTTTACTTTTCAGATGATTTTGCAAATAACTGTTTTACTACCCTTCCCCACTCATTTTCCGGTTGATCCAGAATAAGCAGTATTGTAAGCCGTTCTAATGATCGATCAGCTCTCTAAGTTCCTGGTTTTCTTCTTTTAAAAGTTCTACTTCCTTAATCAGTAATTCAGTCCTTTTATTCTGCTCGATAAGATACAAAGTCAATTCCTCAATTTTCTCAAGCAGTTTTGAATCCATTTCACCAAGGTTATAGCCTTCTTTTGCCACGAACTCAGCATTTGGGATATTGGGTAGGTGTTTATTTGTTTTAATGTAATTCTCAAGATAGGTTAGATTATTGAGTTTGTACTTTTCATCAAAGACATGATCAGGCCAATTTGTTTGTAGCGCTACCTTTACTTCTTCCGCAATTATTTTTCCGGCTACAGCTAACTTATACCCTTTGGTTTCATAGGTTCCTATTCCGATGTTTTCCCCGTCACAATAAATGTTATTACATAAATCCGCAGGAGGGTGAAGCCCATCTAAGTACAATTCTTGAATTTCCTGCTCGTTTAATCCTCTATTATATATTATTATGTCATCTATTGCTCCATTAAAGAAATGTGAAACTCCTTGATTTCTATCTCCAATTAACCGAATTATATTACTGTTTAGCGGATTTGTTATTTGTATTGAATCCTTTGTACTAAAATCTACATAACCGGTCAGAGTAGTTCCATTGTAGGAATAGACGATGTGGTGCCAACCATTATTATTCTCAAAGTTATATTCCACAATTGGGGTAGTAAAAATCACTAAACTGCCATTTCTAATACCTAATAGTTCTTCAAATGAATCACCCTGTAATACTGTCATCAAATCATAATATGGGGAGTCTAACGGTATTGGAACTGATGGATTTATCCAGGCCGAAACTGTCCATTGTTGCAGGCCAATGCTATTTGAAATTTGAATACTACTTTGGCCATCAAAACTATAAGCGCTATTAGGATTATCAAATCTATCTGCTATAAGTATAGCTCCATTAACAGTTCCATCATTCCCATTCCCGCTCTCGTCATTGGCATTGCCATTAAATGGCCAATACCCAACGAGCCCATCGGTTACGGGTTGAGAAATTCCTAAAACAGGGATCAGAGAGAGAAAAACCAGTATTCTTTTCATTGTAGTGATTTTTAAGATTTTTTAAAAAA
>JAKSDO010000224.1 GCA_022360055.1 Cytophagales bacterium
ATAAATTAGTACGATTGGCAATTTATATTGTTATATTTTTGTTCGGAATTACCCATTTAGACCTATGAGAAGATTTTTATGCAGAGCAATTGTTTTTTTTGCGATCATATTCCTTCAGGTATTTTCCCCGCTTTCGGCGGCGACATTTACATCTGCTAAAACCGGAAATTGGAATGATGGTGCAACCTGGGGAAGTGCTAACAGTCCGGGTACTGTCGGAATAGATTATCCGGGGGCCGGAGATGATGCAATTGTAAGTGGGCATGCGATTACCGTTGTAGGTTCATCCGCGTGCAGAAATCTTTTAGTTGGAGCTGCGACATCAAATAGTATTACTATTAGTGTATTCTTCTCTTCTTTAACAATAAATGGTACACTTTTAGGCTATAATGGAGCGCCAGCACCACCTGTTCAACCAAGCTCAATCAATGGAGGATTATTGGTTTTTACCGGTTCTGATATAAATGGATTTGCCCCAAGTATTACTACCGAGGTGATCGCAGCCTGGAACAGCAACAACCAAATAAATGCAAATGTTTCTTTTAGTTTTGGTAGTAATAACAGATCGATTGATTTAATTACGTTCGATGGCTTTAATCCTTCAAATATGGATTTTGGAGGGAATGTTACGGTTTCATCCGGGACCTTGTCCAATGGGAATCTTCTTATTTCAGACATAAGGCTAACATCGGCCACCGCTTCTTTATCGGTGTCAAACGGAGCGGCACTGGATCTTTCCATTCCACTCACGATAGACGGGACAAATCAAATAAATCAGCTAACCAACGACGGAACAATTACGACCTCGAGCTATATAAATTCCAACACCTGCAATCTGGGGGCCAACAGTACGCTTAATACAAGCTATAATGGTACCGAAGGGTGGTGGTCCGGTACCAATCGGCCTACGTCCTTTTCGATCGATAACACATCCACTGTCAATTATAATTCTTCGTCTGCCCAGAACATATACGCTACGCAGTACGGGCATCTTCAGTTGAACAGTTCCAATAAAGATTTGTCTTCCACCGGTATTTTACAGGTCAACGGCAATTTGACTATCGGCACATCGGTCACCTTGAACAGCAACACAAATTCAAATTCGGTCTCGATAAAAGGCAATCTGGTGAATAACAGCGGCACCTGGGCGCCGAACCAGACGGTTGTTTTTGACGGAACCGGAAGTCAAGCGATCAGCGGCTCCGGCGTCTCGTTCAACGGTGGGATTACGTTCGGCAATGGGATCGACGCCAATAGCGTTTCGATCGTCCAGGATTTGGCCACCACAAACCTTTTGATCCAGCCGTCCTCGGAATTTAGTCCCGGTTCCAACGGCATTACATTAAGCGGAGACTGGACGAATAACGGTACGTTCACGCAAGGAACCTCCTCCATTACGTTTAACGGCAGTTCCGTGTTATCCGGCACATCTTCAACGGCTTTTAATACTAGCAGCATCACAGGTACCGCCGATGTAAATTCCGCAAATATAGCACTGGGTGATTTAAACGTATCTGCGGCCGGTGTATTAAATACAAACAACACAACCTCTGTAGATGACCTGGTAAATGCCGGAACGGTTAATTGCAACGCATCGACTCTAAATGTCGGCGGGTCATTTACCAATAACAACACCTTTAACCGGGGAACGGGAACGGTGAATTTCAATGGAACAGGTGTTCAGGACGTTTCCGGAAGCGGTTCCATTGCCTTTCATAACCTCACAATCACAAATACAACACCGGCGACCGACGTCGTAAATTTGAATGCGGATATTAATCTGTATAATGTTCTGACCCTGAATTCAAACAGCCATATTGATGCGGACGGCAGCTCGGATGCGGGAAGCCTTACCTTGATCTCCGGAAGCACCGGAACGGCCAAGATAGCGCCTATCGGGTCGGGAGCCGTACTTGACGGAAATGTAACCACGCAACGTTTTGTAGCCGCCGGCACAACGGGCTGGCGGTTCATATCGACTCCGATCAAGAACCAGACCTTAGCCAGTTGGAGCGACGACTTTTCCATTCAGGGCGTTACGGGAGGTTCGCCCGCTGATGGAGATCCGATCGTTTTTACGTATAACGAGCCTTCGGGGACCGGTCCCAATAACGGAGTGGATGGCTGGTCGGCATTCACAAATATCACGGACAACATCTCCAATGCAGGTATCCGGGTATATTTTTTCGAGAGCCAGTTGAGCGGCGGACTCGTCATTGATAATACCGGTCCGCCCATCGTCGGGGACGGCGGGAACAATACGGTACTCGGAACGGAAAAATATACCGTATCGGTAGATTTTACGCCCGGCGGGTTTGATGGCGGCGGCTGGAACCTGGTGGAAAATCCCTACCCCTGTGAAATAGATTATGAAAATGTGATATCCTCCTCCGGGAAGGATGCCGGGTTGGTAAATGTCGATAATGGCATATATATCTGGAATCCAACTGTAGGGGCAAGTGGAAATTACGGCAGCTATGTAGGTGGGGTGAGTACGAATAGCGTCACTCAATACATTGCCTCGGGGCAATCCTTTTTTGTGAAAGCGAACAATACCGGCGCTTCAATTTCCTTTATTGAAAACGACAAGGTCACCAATCAGGGGAACACATTCATCCGAAAGGAGGCCGTTGATAATGTATTAAAAGTAAAAATAGCCTCCGGTGATCGCGTGAATTTCGACGAAGCTGCCATCCGGTTCAGGAACGGAAGCAGCGAAGCGTTTGAGCGCGAATTTGACGCGTATAAATTGGCCAACGGTTGGATAAATATTTCTTCAATAACGGATGAAGCGCTTGATTTGAGCATTAATACGCTTGGCAACAGCAAAGGCGTACATGCTGTAAAGCTGAGAATAGCGGCCTGGACGTTTGGTGATTTTAAAATCAATTTTTCCGGGTTGGAAAGTTTTACGGAAAAGGTGCAATTTCGATTGGTTGACAAGTATTTGGACAAATCGATGGTAGTGAATCCCGAATCCGAATACAGTTTTGAAATAGTTAAGAATATTCCCGAAACCTATGGGGATGACCGGTTCGAGTTAATACTTTCGCCGATTGTAAGCTTTAGATCGGAGCAGATAAGCGCAAAGGCGGGAAAAGAGTTTCTGATTCCGATTTATGCCGATCAGTTAATTGAAGTATTGAGTACTACGCTGACCATGGGTTGGGACAAAGAGTTGTTAGAGTTTGTAGCGATTGAGGAGCCCGGAACAGGGGAAGCGGGTGATTTCGATCTTTCAAAGGTTGAGGAAGGAGAGCTTGTATATACAAATATTAACGAAGCTCCGCTCAATCTTCCCGACAGCACCAAGCTATTTGCAATTCGCTTTAAAGCCTTGAATGGCCAGCCTCAGGTGGTGCTCAGTTTTGTAGATGAATCGATTAATATCAAATCCGTTGATGATATTGAAATGCCTTTTGATTCCGAGAACGCAATGATTTCCATTTTACAGAACAAGTTTGTCTCCGGTGAAATCTCAACATATAACGGTTTTGGCGTGGAAGGGGTCAAGGTAAGTACGAAAGGCGAGGAGCCCATCGAAAACTTTTCGGAGGTTGGCGGTCTTTATGCGCTCGATACATATGAAAATGAAAGCTATGTAATTTCTGCGCAAAAAACGGATGATCCGAGACTCAATACCGGTGTGACTACCCTGGATATCATAAAGGCGAGAAGACACCTGTTGAAAATTCAGGAATTAAATATTCCGTATCAGATAGTGGCCGCCGATGTAAACATGAGCAAATCGGTTACGGCGCTCGATTTGGCCTTGATGCGGCTTGTTGTTTTGGGGGCTGAAAAGGGTTTTAAAGATGGTATTAACTGGTTATTCATACCTGAAATATATGATTTGACAGAAGATCCCTTTGACTTTGCAACGGATTTTGAAGTGCATTTGACGGATCAGAATGTTGACCTGGACTTTGTCGCCGTGAAAATAGGAGATGTGAATAACTCCTGGAAATCAACGACTTCCGGTCGAATTGCAAATAGAAAAGTCGAATTGAAACTGGAAAATCCGGGCGTTGAAAATGCCGTCATAGAAATCCCGGTGACCGCTGGGGATTTCAAAGATATAAGTGGTTACCAGTTTACCGTTTCCTGGGATCCCGCCCAACTGGAATATTACGGAGTTGAGCATGGCGAACTGGAGGGATTCTACAACGAACAGATTGTCGATAATGGGGTCCTTACCACGGTATGGGATGAGCCCGGCGGCGGATCGATCGCGCTGGAAAAAGGCGCCGTATTGTTTAAGCTCAGGTTTACTGCTAAAACCGGAGATGCAAAGAGCCTGGTAGAGATCGGTTCCGACCTGACGGAAGCCGTGGCCTTTGATGGTAAATTGAACGCGATGGGAATAAACGCCTCGGCCGTAAACATAGATCTCGAGGAACTTCGAAAGGGCAGGCTGGAACTAGGTCAAAATGCGCCGAATCCGTTTAAGTCTGAGACGACGATTGAATTTAAAATTGTGAAACCGGGTAAAGCCAGGTTCACCGTTATGAATACGCTTGGCGAAATCGTGTACATGCATGAGGAAGATTATGCTCCGGGAATTTACAAACTGAGATGGGATAAAGGTCAGGGTATGCGCCCCGTCAATAAGGGCGTATATCTCTATCGTTTGGAATCAAACGGTGAAGAAGTGGTCCGGAGGATGCTGGTCGAATAAAGAGGGAATATTTGTTGCATTAAGTCAATAGTTCATGATTATTGTCGGGGCAGCAATAATCAACCGACCGTCTCCGGTGTCACTAACCGTCAAGCGGTCGCCATTGTTCGAGCGTCCCGTCCGGGCTGTTCAAAGATGAACTTTAGCTCCGTACTTCGTCGTTGATATTTGTTTATTGGCAGACTTACTCCTTTTTTTGTCGGGTTTCCCGAACCTGTTAGGTACGAATTACCGAATTCGACCAATTTTTGGTTTAGATTTGCAGTTACAACTTGTATGAATGATCAGTAGAAATGCCATCTATAAGACAGCGCCGATAATGATTATCCCTGTGATCTGGTTGCTGTATGCATCTGCCAACGACATCTGGTACGTGTTTCTCGATAACTGGTTCATGTCGGTCACCATGGTATTTGGATCGTTCATCGCCGGAGCGAGTTCCGAAGGCGGGGGGGCGGTTGCGTTTCCGGTAATGACCTTAATATTTAATATTCCTCCTGACATTGCGCGAAATTTCGGACTGGCCATTCAATCCATAGGAATGACCGCCGCTTCGTATTTGATTTTGATCAAAGGGATCAAGGTTGAATATAAGTATCTCTGGTTTGTAAGTCTCGGAGGGATTTTTGGAATGGTCCTGGGCTCTTTGTATATCGCACCGCTTGTCCCGGCGGCGTATGCCAAAATGCTATTTGTGTCTTTCTGGCTGAGTTTTGGAGTGGTATTGTTTTATGTAAATGAAATATACAGGCGAAAGACAATCGATGAATTGCCGCAATTCAATTGGCCGGAAAGGCTGGTCATAATTTTTATTGGAATCATCGGGGGCTCTATAAGCTCTTTGTTGGGGAGCGGGTTAGATATATTTAGCTTTTCCTACGTTACGATGAGGTATCATTTGTCTGAAAAGGTGGCCACGCCGACCAGCGTAATTGTCATGGCTTTCAACTCCATTGTCGGATTTTTTCTACACGCAGTAATTATAAAGGATTTCGGCCAGGCTGAGCTCAATTACTGGCTTGTCTGTATTCCGGTCGTGGTCATCGGCGCTCCGGTCGGCGCGTATTTCATCAACCGGAGGACGCGTGGATTTATCGCAAGGTTTTTGTACCTGGTGATCTTGGTCCAGTTTGTCGGGGCCCTGTTTATTATAAAACCCGGGGAGGCGTTGCTTTATTTTTCGATCGCAGCCTTTGCCTTTGGCATGATTGTATTCTTCGGATTTGCATGGCTGTCCAAAAAAATAAAATTCTTGAGATAGTCAATTAAGTCGGGTACCATACATATCCGGATCTTTGCCGGACACCTTCCTAAACAAAAACAAAAACACAGCGTTGTTGAAATGAATTCGAGTTTAATTTCGTTCTATTAATATACACAGTATTGAATAAATTTGATGTCATGAAAAAGCCAATGAAAAAAATCCTGAATCTGACAATTGCGCTTGTCATCCTGATTGCAATCTTTATCTCAACCGGCGCTTTGGTCTGATCGGTACGTCACAGGCACCGGTGTGTCGGTGGATGCGCCGGTGAAGGCCGGATTAAAAATAACACGAATCGGCAGGAGGGGAATCCCCTCCTTTTTATTGGCCCGGCATCTTTCGGTTCTGTCCGGTTGTCAAATCCCCTGAAGGAGCCTTTAACCTGAAAAGTTCGTGACCTTTCGTGCCTTACCCGGAGGGTTGGTGCACTGTAGAAACGACATTCGGCATCCGTTTATTCACGGGATACACGTTTTTAAACGATGGAGATATCCGTTGAGCAGATATGCAATCTTAATTGGTCGGATTGGCCGACAATTATATTTCATTTTGATCCGAGGATTACATACTAAATTCAAAAAAACGAGTTATATGAATTGAATCGGGATTTTGGACAGACCGTTATATAAAGCGATGAAAGCACTGGTAATTTTGATTTTAATTGTGGGCGGAGCATTATCTTCATGCTCCAAATTTGAAAGTGAGGTATCACTTGGTCAACATCGGATAACCTACAAAGTAAGCGCGGAGTCGGGTTTGTGGTATGGCAAGTACTTGGGCAGGAATGGGGAAGTATGCCTGTGTGAAGCGCCATATCAACCGGGTGAATGGACGCATAGTTTTGCAACTGACAATATTCCGTCCGACCTGTATATCCAGGTCACAAGCGAATTTTTCGATGATTTGACCCTAGTGAACAAACCCGATGTCACTGCAAGCATTTACATCAACGGCGAGTTGGCCGATATTCAAACGAATTCGATTGCTGATGGTAAAGTTGAGGCCAAATATCCTTCGGCGACCGTTTTCCCCTGATATCGAAATAATCGATCCGGTCGGGTAGGTGTAAAAAAGCTCATGGCAAGTACTCAACGTGGCATACTTTGAGTTTTCTGCAAATGACTCCCGGCGTTTTATTTGTAACACCTTTTCAGATACCCATTGCTTTTCACTCATATCTCAGCGCTTCCACCGGATTTTTACGGGCAGCTCTAATTGTAAAATAACTCACCGTTAGCCATGTCAGTATAAAAATGGCGATACCGGAAAGGCCAAATATCCACCAGGAAATATTTGTCTTGTAGGCAAAATTATTGCTCCAGTTTTTCAATGCGATCCATCCGACAGGTATGGATATAAACAAGGCAACCAGCGTGTTGATAACCAGTTCCCGAGACAACAATTCCAGAATGTTACGCATTGATGCTCCGTTTACTTTTCTGATGCCTATTTCTTTAGTTTTACGCTCAGTTACAAACAGGAACAATCCCAATAACCCGATGCAGGAAAGAATAATCGAAACAATACAAAAAATGATCTCGATCTTCGCTATTTTTTCTTCGGAATGATATAGATCATTTAGGCTACCATCAAGCAAAGAGCATTGAAATGGTTCATCCGGTCGATATTCTTTCCATATATTTTTAAGGAGACTAAGAGCTTCATGAATATTATCGGCGTTGGCGCGCACTGAAATCAGATTGTTATAGTTTTGACCCAACTGAATAGCCAGCGGTTCAACATCGTGATGCAGTGATCGATAATTAAAATCATCGACGACGCCAACAATCTCGCCCCAGGGGGCATTGCATGTTCTGAACTTCCTCCCGATAATATTTTTGTCTCCCATTTTTCTGGCGAGGGAAGCGTTTACCAAAAAAGCCCTCCCTTCTTTATCCAGAGCGAAATTTTGATCAAATCCACGGCCTTCTACTATCTTGATCGAATAAAAATCAGTAAAATTATAATCTGTCATCATGTAGGGTGTCACCCAATCTTCTCCTTCCGGCTTGCCTTCAAAGTGGATGCAAGTGCGCCACATCGAATTGCCAAATGGAATATTGGTTGAGGTAATGCCGTTGATGGCCATGTGCTTTTTAAGATCGTTTTTTATGGTATGGTAGTGATTGCGAATTTTCTGATTTGACCATATATTGATCACTGCTTCGCTGGAATATCCAAGTTCTTTGTTTTTCATAAAATGAATCTGCTTGCCTATATAAAGCGCCGAAATGATATGAAGACAGGTAATTGATAATTGAACAATAACCAAAATCCGTTTAAAGGCAATCCCCCGGGAACCAACATTGAAATTTTTTTTAAAAAGCGCCACAGGCTTTACCGAACTTAGGATTATGGCAGGATAAATGCCTGCAAATACACTCAACAAGAGTACAAACCCAAACATAACGGGGTAAAACCAAAACTCGTGATAGATCAAATTTGGTTGATCCAGGATGTCGAATTTTCTTAATAAGGAATTGGCAATTTCTACAAAAAGCAGCGACACCCAAAAAGATATAAAAAGCAATAAAAACGCTTCCAGTAAAAACTGAAAAATAAGGTTGATTTTGCCTGATCCTACCACTTTTTTCAATCCAAATTCCCTGTATCTCTTCGAGGTGGAAGCAGTAGCCAGATTTACATAATTGATGGTAGAGATTGCAACGATCAAAATTCCTATTACGATAAACATATATACCAGGGCAATATCCGACTTCTTATGGTTTTGTCCCCAAATGGTATGCCTGGAATAAAGATGAAGATCGCTTAACGGTTGAATCAGAAATTCTATCGAAGTTGCGTCTATTTCCATATATTTATTTTTGTGGGCCTGAAGGGCTTGTGTTAATCCTTCCGGGTCTGTGTTTTGGTCTAATAACAGATAAATACTTGTAGTATGGTTGTAGTTCCTCCTGTTCCAGGAAGCTTTGCGCCCTTCTATGGAGACCAGAATATCGGCCTGAAAATGAGAATTGTCGGGGATATCCTCAATTACTGCCGTAACTACATATTCCAATCCATCTTTATGCAAAATCGATTGCCCGACAGGTGATCTGTCTGCGAATAATCTTTTTGCAAAGGACTCTGAAATGACAGCGCTTTGAGGGTTGGATAATGCATTTTCGGGCGAACCGGCAATAAAGGTAAAGCTGAATATCTTGAAAATACTGTTGTCGGTGAAAGTTACATTTCTGGCTTCAACCCGATTTTCGGCATCACCAAACCACAGATTTCCAACTCCCAACAGACCTGTAGAGGCTTCTACTCCCTTGATCTCTTCTTCAAAGGTACCTATAAGCCATTCAGGCATGGAAGACAGATATTTTTCGTCCTGTCCTTTGAAATTTTGCTTTTCAATAAGACGATATATTCTATCTTTATTCTCATGAAATCCATCGAATGAAAACTCAATATACACCCAATTGCCAATGATAATGAGGGATGCAATACCAATAGATATACCAAAGAAATTGATCAAGGTGATGGCCCTGTTCCGGTAGAATAATCTGAATATGGTTTTTAAGTGGTGTTTTAACATTACTGTTTATAGTTTTTGCTTTTTAGCTTCTATTTCCAGCCTTTCATCTATCATCTTTACCGATCTCATTCATATCGAAGCGCTTCAACAGGATTTTTTCTTGCGGCCGTCCAGCTCTGCCAGCTTACGGTCAAAAGGGCGATAAACAAAGCAATCCCTCCTCCAAGGAGAAATATCCACCAACGGATCTCGGTTTTGTAGGCGTAGTTCCCGAGCCATTTATTCATGGCATACCAGGCTATGGGGGTGGCGATTATGAAGGCTACACATACCCATCGAATGAAATCCTTGTTAAGGAGCAATAATACATCTTCGACGTGAGCTCCATTCACTTTTCTTATTCCAATTTCTTTAGTGCGCTTTTGACTTGCAAATAAGGAAAGCGCTAGGATGCCAAGGCAGCTAATGAGGACTGAACATCCGGAAAAAGAGGTAAAAGAGCGGCGAAACTGAATTTCCTGCCGGTACATGTTTTCAACCGCCGTATCGAGAAAGCTAACTTCCACAGGAAAATCCGGGGAAAGCTCAGCGCTTATCTCTTTAATGCTTTCAACCACATCGGACAGCTCTTCAAAATTACCGGAATACGTCTTCACCAAAATATGAGAAACAGCTCCCCTGTTCAGTATGACAAGCGGGGCGATTGCATAATTTTTGGCCTTGAAATGGAAATCCCGGACCACGCCAATTATTTCAAATCTGTCGTTGATGGAGGCTCCGATGGGATTTTTGATTTCATGTTTTTTTACAAAAGATTCATTGACAAGGACTTTATTTCTATCCGTTTCGATTTTATTCGAAAAATTCCTGCCCGAGATCAATTCGAGTCCGATCATATCCTTGAAATTCGCATCTCCGTCAATCACAGTAAATTGTATATACTTTTCCCCGCCTTCCGTCATTAGGTGGGCTCCCCATTGCGAACAAGGTTTCGTGGGATAAAATGTGGTTAAGGATATTGTTTCGATGTGCGATTGATTGAGCAACCTTTCCTTGAGTACCTCATTGTTTAACTGAGCAGTTTGTTCGATGGCAATGATATTCTCATTTTCAAAGCCAAGGTCCTTGCCGCCAAATTTGATTTGCTTATTTATTAGAATCGTGAATGATATTAATGAAATGGTGGCGCAAAATTGAATTACGACAAGTGCGCCCTGAAAGAGATTGCCCTTATTGTTTGCCGACCTTTTTCTTACGCTATTAATCGGTAAAGTTGAAGCTGTTTTAATGGCATTCATCAAATTTGAAACGATTCCAACGGAAGTGACCAGCCCGATCGAAATGGCGATGAATCCGGGAGCCAGAAGGATTTCTTCGGAATACGCCAGACCTGTAAATCGTTGCACGGAAGGTCTTAATACTTCGGCAAGAATAATGGCAAGCCATCCTACCCCGACAAAAGTAATCACCGCTTCCAGCATGCTGCTTTTAAACAATTGCTTTTGATTCGCCCCAATGATTTTAAACAATCCGGATAGGTGCATTTTATCCTGCAATCCAAAGGAGGATATGTTGAGATAGTTGATGATCGCCATAAAGAAAATCAGTACGGCAACCATGGTAAGAATAAGCACTTTTGGTTTATTGCCGATCACCAGAAAATCAAGCCAGGCATTGTCAATATTTGAAAAATATACATCCCTTACAGGGATCAACCTGATATCCGGAGCTAATTCATCTTCCGTACTTTTATGAGCATCAAATATTGCTTCAATAGATAACTCGGCATTTTCTACCGTTGCTTCATTCCTTAAATGTACAAATGTCATAAACAGCCAGTTGGTCCAGGTATTGAAGTCGTTATCAATCAAAGGAATCTTTGGAATGGCGGAAACGGGCAGTAGAATTTCAAAATCCAGGAATGAATTGTATTTCATTGCCGAGATGACTGCCGTTACTTTCACATGGTATTGATTGTTGAGGATGATATGTTGTCCCACAACATCCGTAGATCCGAATAACCTGGTGGCTTCCTCTTCGGATAGGACCGCAGAAAACGGATCTGCAAGTGCTGAACCCAATTCTCCCGCGACAACCGTATAGCTGAACATATCAAAAAATCCGTTGTCGGCGTACATCAGGTTTGTTTCGAAGCTTTCGCCATTTTGTGTTTTTACTACCGGAGGGCTCCAGGTTCCGGCCAGGCGAACTACATTTTGTATTTCCGGAATTTCAGTCATTAAATGGTCGGCAAGTATGCCTGGAGTTACGATTTCATTTTCATTCAAATCATGACTGCTGCCAACCAGGAATTTTTGCTTTGCATCGGCATGGTAGAGATCGGTAGTCAACTCACTGTAACAGTAGGCAGCAAGCATGAGTACGACAGCCATACTGAGCGTCAGCCCGCCAACATTGATTACGTTGACGGTAAAGTTCTTCCTGAAATTTCTGTAAAAAAGTTTTATTGTGTATTTCATAATTTGGCTTTCACTTCTTTTTACTCAGTGCCTGTAAGCAAACTTAAAGACACTACTTAAGTGTATCATTTATTGCAATTGCTGCTCGGCGTTTTATGTGGATAATTCTTAGCCTATTCGGAGCTTCACAACTCATAAATTATATTTCTATTCATACCTCAGCGCCTCCACCGGATTTCTCGACGCCATCCTGACCGTGTGCCAGCCGACGGGTGCGAGCGCTACTGTAATTGTAATTAATCCCGCGAGGACAAAATTCCGCCAATTTAATCCACATCGGGATTATTATTGCACGGACACATCCTGTGGAACGGCCAAAGGTATTAAGATAGGAGGTTAAGTCTTTCTTTAAGCGTTTGCTGAAAAATATCTTCAGATAATGCCCGAACATAATGTAATTTCAATTTGCAGTCAAGTCACCAAGATAAGTGCCAAAACATAAACATCAGTCATTCAGTTGCTTGCGATTATCTGGTTTTCGATATGTGTTGGATATTCCGACAATACTGTCCGGTTCTGATGTAGAATCCGTCTTCAGGAATGTGTTTTGAGGTTAACTTTCATGCCCGGGTGATGAAATTTAAGTTTGCGCAATAGAATGTCGGCGATCTTTAAGTGTCGGGTTGATTTAAAAATAGCTCTGATTGCATCGTCAAAAGAGCCTTAACAGGTACAATGGCAGACGAGAATCCACTCAAAGAGAACTTTTGAAGGACTATTCACTTCTTCCGGGGCGGGCATAGAGCGGTTCCGGAAAGTTCAAAAAGCATCGTCCGTCTTCCATTATACACACTTTTTTTGTTAATTCACGGAATTGGTCGGGGCCTGTAATTTTTAATAAATACGCTTTGGGATGAAAGTGAGGAACTTTTTCTTTATATGCGCTTACTTTTGCGTGATCGTTTTTGAAGTTTTCGGTCAATTTGAGGTATCTTCAAATCTGGTTCCCATTGCGGAAGGTTATGCGCAAACAAGCGTCAATGCCACCGTTTTCCGAAAAAACTCCGTTTCGACCTTTGATGGAGCGCAATACGTGGCTTTTTATGACGATGATGCCAACGTTGTTTTGGCCAAGAGGAAACTGAATACTTCCTCATGGAAAATTAACAAGACACAGTATCAGGGAAACGTGAAAGATGCCCATAATGTCATTTGCATCATTCATGATGGCGAAGGATACCTGCACGTGGCCTGGGATCATCATAATCATCCGTTGAGATACGCTGTAAGTCTTGAACCGGAATCCATGGAGTTGGGACACAGGAGGTCCATGACGGGCAAAATGGAACGTCAGGTGACCTATCCGGAGTTTTACAAACTGAAGAACGGAGATCTGATTTTTATGTTTCGGGACGGAGTTTCCGGAAGTGGAAACTTGGTCATGAATTATTATAATCTCGGTAAAAAGAAGTGGCAGCGGGTTCAGGACAACCTGATCGACGGCGAGGGAGCGCGCAATGCCTATTGGCAGATGGCCGTTGATGATCCGGGTACCATTCATTTATCCTGGGTATGGAGAGAAACCGGAGACGTAGCGACGAATCATGACCTGTGCTACGCGAGATCGAGAGATTATGGAAAATCATGGGAGAATTCCAGAGGTGAAAAATATGTATTACCGATAAATGCGGCAAACGCGGAATATGCCCTGCTTATTCCTCAAAACAGTAATCTTATTAATCAAACTTCGATGACCGCCGACAGGGACGGAAACCCCTACATAGCCACATATTTCCGGGGCCAAAATGAAAAGGCTACTCAATATAAAGTAATCTACAATATTGACGGGAAATGGAGATCTTCTACCGTTTCGCAGAGAAAAACCAAATTTGATCTTGCAGGTGGAGGTACAAAAAGTATTCCGATAAGTCGACCACAGATATTGATCAGCCACTCTGGAAGAAACAGAGGTGTTCATTTGATATACCGGGACGAAGCGTTTGATAACAGGATCTGCCTGGCATCGTCAACATTCGGAGAGCCGATGAATTGGCATATCCGGGAGATAAACGATGTGTCAATGAACCGGTGGGAGCCGTCCTATGATATCGAATTATGGCGCAGCCGGCAACTTTTACATATTTATCACCAGCAGGTAAATCAAGGAGATGCTGAAACAGCGGTAGAATCAAGAGCTACCATGGTCGGTATTTTAGAAGTGGATTTTTAATGCCCTTACAAAACGATGATCTTTTTCGAGGCTGACATCAGGTTCATTTTGATCGGAATGATGTTTTGGCCCTGGAGTATTGGAGGCTCATATCCATTGGGAACAAGGAAAATGGAAACCTTCGTAATGTCCTCCTTCTTTACGCCGGATAGCTCGCAGACCCAACGTTTATCATTACTTATTGAAATAATCGGGGAATCACGGTTTGGAAGGGTATACCATCCGCTCCGGACTTTTGCGTAGACTGCAATATTGTAAAGTTGAACATCGGCGCCGTGGATTTGCCCCGCAATGCTTTCGTTCAGGTTTGAAGTATTGAATGGCGTAACAGAAATAACCGGTCTGGCTATTTCATGATCGGTATGAACACAGGAAGAAAGAATTGTGCAAAAGAGAAATGTTATAAGTAGCGCATGATATCTTGCGAATACGCTTTCCATGATCTGGTTGTTTTTGTCGATAAAAATAAATGCCAACATCAATATTTACGGCAACGGTTTTTTATGGATTCATTGATTGAATGAATTTTATCCCCCGGATCATGGGAATTTTTGCAGGGCTGTTTTATGGATATCGATTTGAGCGCGCATTTGATATTCGGAATCGGAGATAAACCGTAAGATAACATTAGCAATGCTTTTTTTGTGAGTTATTATTCTTGCCGATTTGGAAATACTGGTTAATATTGGGTAAAGAAATTTAGACGCGATGAGAAATATACTTCACTGTTCGTTTTTTGTATTTTCCATGTTGGTTGTAAGCTGTTCGCCCGGGGAAAAGCAGCCGGAACAGGCGCAGCGTGATGATCCAAAAGATTACCGGGTTGTTGGATATGTGGCGGGCTACCGGGATTTCGATTTTTCGAAAATCCTGGCAAAGAAGCTTACCCACATCAATTACGCTTTCGCCAATGTGATCGACGGCCGGGTGATGTTTGATACCGCCGACATTGATCATACTTCGTTGAAGGATGATGATTTAAAAGCACTGCAAAAATTGAAAGCGGTCAATCCCGATCTCAAGATCCTGGTTTCGGTCGGAGGCTGGGTATGGTCGGGGAATTTTTCCGATGCGGCATTAACGGCAGAATCGCGTTCCAGGTTTGCCAAAAGCGCGGCGGATTTCGTAGATAAATACGGTTTGGATGGTATTGATATCGATTGGGAATATCCGAATCAGGTAGGAGCCGGGAATATTCACCGGGTCGAGGATATTGAGAATTTTACTTTATTGATGAAAGCGACCAGGGAGGCCTTATCGGAGCTTGAAAAGCAAACACAAAAAGGTCACTATTTACTTACCATCGCTACCGGGGCAGATTCGGCATATGTTTCAAATACAAAGCTTGGCGAGGTGGCTGAATATCTCGATTTTCTGAATATTATGACCTATGATTTTTACAACGGATTGCACAAGACGACAGGTCATCACGCCAACCTGTATCCATCCGTTAATAATCCCTTCCGGATCAGCGATGTGCTGAATTCCGTGAAGCTTCATGAAGATGCCGGTGTACCTTTGGAGAAAATTACCATTGGGATTCCTTTTTATGGCCGCAGATGGGAGGGAGTGTCACCCGGGGAGAATAGCGGGCTTTACCAACCCGCCGAATCGGTCGGGCAAATTATGTTTTACCGGCTGATTGCAGAGCAGTGTCTGAATAATGACAGTTACTCGAGGCTGTGGGATGAATCGGCAAAAGCGCCCTATTTATGGAATGCGGATTCCGGCATATTTATCTCTTACGAAGATGCGGAATCAATTGGGTATAAAATAGATTATCTAAAAGAAAAAGGGCTATCCGGCGTGATGTTTTGGGAGTATAGCGATGATGATCAGGGACAATTGCTGGACGCCGTTCATGAGCATTTGAAATGATGTTTTAAAACCTGTCAGGGTTAAAATATACCATTAAATCAGAAATGGGAACCACCTTCATCGATTTTATAAAAACCATGGCCGACGTGCCGTCCGGGCATGAAGAAAAATTCCTGAGCCTTGTCTCGGAAAAGGAGATAAAGAAAGGATCGGATTTTATTGGTGCCGGACAATTCCCTAAATCCCTGGGATTTGTCAAGGAGGGATTATTCCGGTATTATTATATCGATAGAAAGGGCGAGGAATTTACAAAAGGATTTTTCCCGGAAGGGACCGTATTGAGTTCTTACAGTGCGATGATCGAGAAAAGACCGTCCTATTTTGCTATTCAGGCGCTTGAGGATTCAAAGATCGAAGTAGTCGATTATCTCAAAGTCAGCGCGTTACTTTCAGACCACCCGTGCTGGAAGGATTTCCTGATCGCCCAGCTCCAGAAGGCATTTATCACCAAAGAAACCCGAGAACGGGAATTTCTACTCCTGGATGCCGAAGAGCGATATTTCAAGTTTAAGGAAAGGTTTCCCACCCTGGAAAACAGAATCAGGCAACATATCATTGCATCCTACCTGGGCATTGCCCCGGAATCGTTAAGCAGGATTCGTAGAAAGATTTATTTGTAAAAGATTATCGCCACACCCTCTTTGGGTTTCATAAACAAACGGATGCTTATGTCCAATTTTAGAGTGTTTTGTGCCTTATCGGCCCGGAGGGCGAGAAATACCGTGAATTTCCCGGATTAACATAGATCAATGTAATTCTCTTACACAGCCGGTTTATTTGTATATTATTTACTAAATCGACAAAAAGATGGACTTAGAAAACAACACGATTCTGATCACAGGCGGAAGTTCCGGCATTGGATTTGAGCTCGCCAGGAGGTTGGCCAGGAACAATAAGGTTTTGATTTGCGGAAGATCCGAGAGCAAGCTGGAGCGGGCGGAGAAGCATGTAAGGGGGTTGGAAACATTTCAGTGTGATTTATCTAAAGGCGCCGATTGTGACCGGCTTGGCGATTGGATTGAAAACAGGTTTCCCGATTTGAATATTTTGGTCAATAATGCTGCACTGGTACATACGGACAGCTTTTTGGAGGGAACGGATTTGATGGATAAGGCCATCCTTGAGTTTAACACCAACACCCTTGCTCCAATCCGTCTTGCACACAAACTTTTGCCTCTTTTATTGAAGAATTCTGATCCGGGAATTATAAACGTGACCACGGGGCTGGCCTATACTCCGAGAGCGGCATATCCGTTTTACAGCGCGACAAAAGCAGCATTGCATTCGTTTACACAGGTATTGAGGTATCAATTGCGACATAACGATATTAAAGTGATTGAAGCTGTATTTCCGGCCGTAGATACACCCTGGCATAAAGGGAATGCTCCAAAGATTGCGATTCCGGCTGGTAAAGCGGTTGATGAAATGATCCACGGAATAAGGCGGGATAAGGATGAGATCAGAATTGGTAAGGTAAAGCTGATTTACCTGATATCGAGAATGGCTCCGAAATTTGCGTTTAAGAAAATCAACAGTTTGAATTAACCCGATTCATTCCCAATAAATCATTTTCAAAAGAATAATAGATCTGTAAAAGATGGAATCATTATCAAATATGCATCGGGATAACCCCGACCCCCAAGAATTTGAAATTATGATGCGGGTGCTCCGCTCTGCCCGTATAAGGCGGTTCAGCCCGCGCGGGCAGGCCGAACTTTGAAATGACGAACGAATTCCGTACAAGGAGACTCCCCGAAGAAGAAACTATAAGGTGCTAAGCCTACTCCAGATCAACATGTTCGCGTTTCGGGTACCTCACTTCATATACCAGCGTCAGGTCAACCTGCTTTTGTGATTCCAGATCAAATTCCCACAAAATTTTGCCCGAATGTTCATCCAGTGTTCCTTTGGAAAGTTCTTTGACATTTACTTCGATTGGACTTATCGCCGAGACGGGTATCTGATCGAAAATGGTCAGATGGATGGGTTGTGACTTTTTGTTGCGCGCCATGATTTTGAATCCGCGCGTCTCCACTTTATTGCTTCCAATGAAGTTCCGCTTTGTAAAAGTATCCGATTTTTTCCTGCCGATGACAATGCTTTTGTCCCTTCCAAGAGAAATATTTAAGGTATCCGCCAGAGTTTTAGCATCCAGTATTGATCTGCCAACGTATGCATCTTCGAAATACAGATTTGCTTCCCCCTCCAATAGGCCAAACCGATCCCAGTTAATTATTCGGGCGATCAGGAAAGCGTCTTTTTCCAGTTTGGGCACGGCATAATACTCGTAAATGGTTTCGATGTCATGCTTCTTCAACCGGACAGTTAAATTTTCGCCATTGGATTTTAAGGAATAGGGGGTTTTTACCTCAAATTCAACGGTTGTTTGATTTTCGACCTTTGTGGTCGTAATGGGTTTCGCTACTTTTTCTTTTTTGAGGTGCGCATCGGCATGGTGCGATTGATGTTTTCGGCTTCCGGAACCATAACCCGTAACAACGACTTCGTTCAGGGCCATGATATCGGGAGTCATGGTTAGGTTGTGTGTCCGGCCGGTTATGGATACTTCCGCCTGAGCGTATCCTACGGAAGAAAAAGATAGTGTGGAAGCATCGTTCGGGAGCGTTAATGAATAGCGGCCTTCCATATCCGTCACCGTACCGATGGACGATCCGGAGATCACTACGTTTACTCCGGGAATCGGTTCGCCGTCTTCGTTCGTTACAACTCCGGAGACACTTCCCGGCCCGAAAGAATTCATATTGTAGTCAGGCCGCTCATAAACTGTATTTCGCTCGTAATTCAAATACCATGTGGCCAGTTCCGGGGCCACTCCGGATTGATTCGGATTCCCATTTGAAAATTTAAGGCGGACATTATTCCAATCGACACCTGTATTTTGGTAAACTTCAGCTTTGTACGTTAAACTCAATGGATTTTCAATATCCTTTACTCTTAAGTCATATTTGGGAAACCATCCGGCATTTGCCACAAGGTAGTCGACGTCAAATCGGGCTTTTGTATTTGATTGTGATTCAATTTTGATCTTTATTTCACCGGAGGGTTTGCCTTCATAATTTTGATACTCCCTGATTTGGTTTCTGACCTTGGAGAGCTGCAGATTGAGTTCGTTTATCTGATTTTTCAGCTTTAATTCTTCATCCATAATTTCCATGAGCGCCTGATCATAAAAATCCACAGCTTCCTTTAATTCGCTTATTGTTGCCGAAGCCCCTTCGCTGCCGAGATTTTTATTGGCGTTCAGCAAACTCTGTTTTTCCTTTAGTACCGAAGTCCTGGAATTACTTTTGGCGATTTCATTTTCGAGTTTTTTCGCAATGCTTACCAGGCTGTCAACTTTATCATCGTAGCCGAGTTCGTCCAGATAATTGAAATTGTGGTTGACAGATAAAATGGTAAAGTCGCCGTTTCCTTTTACCTGGATGCTCCTCGCATCGATATGCGGCGAAAGGGATTTGATGATAACGGTTGACCTTCCCCTTTTTACATAAGTATTTCCGGACCTGGAGATTTGAGCTCCCTCAAGATATACAATAACGTTGTCGATTTTTGTAAGTAAATCGTGTTGTTCCGCCTCCTGAGCAAAAACCTGGTTTGCCAGGAGCACTATAGGTATCCATATGTATCGCATGTTGTTTTTCTTAATGGATGCAAGGAGGCCGGTAATTCCATAAAACTTTGTGAAAAAATATCAGCCGGGGTTAATTCCTCCCAGGTCGTCTTTTTATTTCCGACAGTAGGGCAGTAAAGGCAGGCAATAATTTGCTTTCGCCTTATCGAATTCAGGGCAGATTTTATATCGGATTAAAGCTTTTTAGCTAATTTAGCATATACATATTTTTAAACTCCATGTTTTATGATGCTCCATATCCTCCTTTACGTTCTGCTGTTTCTTTCCTCTGTACTTTGCGCTCAGGATTATCGTCCCGGTCTTTTTTTTCGGGAGGATTTCAAAGAAACTCCCGCTGAAATACCTATAAGTCAAAAGCACATAGCCAATCCGGATGTGATTTTTACTGCTTATGGCCCCGGACAAGATAGCCTTAAAAAGAGTAATCATGAAAAACCCGTAGATGACCCGTATTATATGTGGTCCGGATTGACAGTGGACTCATGGGCAGTGACTTTTAAACACCGGGACTCATTTGCTGACCTTTCCTCATTTGCAAAGATCAGGTGGCGCACAAAGCAGGCAGGCTTTCATAATCTTCGAATCGTTTTAAGGCTGGCCGACGGAAGATGGTTCATCAGTGATCAATGTGACGGACCATCGGCGGATTGGCGAATAAAAGAGTTTAACCTGAACGATATCACCTGGTGGTCGTTTGACATAACACAGATAAAGGAGATCAAACCGGTATCGACCGATGAAATTGACCTGACAAAAGTAGATGAAATTGGTTGCACCGACCTGATGCGCGGGGGTAAATCCAGGGCCTGCTCCAGGTTGGATTGGATTGAAGTTTATGGCAAACCGGCCCCCAGAAATTGACATTCGGACAATTCCGCTTTGAATAAATGGCAAACAAGAAACCGGGTTGTGCCCGTTTTTTGGATGGGGGACAAAATTATAATAAGTGGTATAAACCAACTGCTGAAAATGCATGTAACATCCGCAATATTGCGGGATTGTTATGAATGAGATAAAATCTTGCATTTACGTCCAATTCATTTCAATATATCAATTTTGCTTACATCCGTATCCGGTGTTTAAGCCGGCTTAACACCCCTCTACGTTTGGATTGATGCGGGAAATGTATTTTCTTTCGTTTCCATTTCCTATGATAAATCAATCGATTTAACAATAAATTCCTCATAACATGGCAAAAACAGTTATTGCAAAAGCAAACAAGGAAGATGTATTGGTCGCTCATAAGATAGAGCGTGTCGGCCTTTACGAATTTGGTTATGAAAAAGCGGGTAGCGTTTATGGCGATCCTGATGTGTATGCGGCTTATCTTGAAAGAATCATCAATGGAGACTTGGTCGAAGAATCCTATCAGGGATTTACTGATGAGGAGAAAAAAGAACGCGTCAGACAAATAAAAGAGCTTGAAAAGGAACTTAAGAAAAGAGAAGTCGCAAACGCTAAAATCGAAGAAGAGGTCAAAGAAAAAGAAGTTAAAATTGAAGAATATCGCGAAGAGATCCTGAAGCTAAGAGAGGTAAAGAATAAGGATCATGCAAAGTTGAAGGAAGAGAGTTTTAGCTCTTTAAAATTCTCCATTAACCTGTTTCTGTTGGTTTTTCTATCGATCTATTTGTTCTTCTTTTACATATCGGCCGCCTATAAAGCCCTTTACGTAGATTTTGAAGGAATTGCAGAGCGAATTGCGAATGGAGAAGGCACAGGCAGCATAATGCCCGGAGCTTATGAACTCATCGAAGCCTTGCAATTCAATTATCTTCTATTGCTGGTCCCTGTAGTTTTTTATGCTTTTGGCTGGGCATTCCACATCTTGTTAGAAGCAAAGCACAGGTTCAGGGCCGTTTTTATTTCACTGATTGTTGCGGTTACGTTTTTAGTGGACTTTTTATTGGCAATGATCATCCATAACAATACCGAAAATGCAAAGTCTTTGATGGGTATGGAAACCGTCCACTATTTACAAAGCAGCACATTTTACATTATCCTGTTTCTCGGTTTTCTGGTATATATGATATGGAGTATTTTGCTTCATTCGCTTCTTAGGGAATGGAGTAAAAAACAGATCATGCGCAACATCAAAAAGATCATAAAACATTACGAGGAGGATATCCGGAGATTAAAACTGGATATGGTAAATGTAACGGAGATCAAAGCCCGGATTGCACATTACAGAGAGGATATCAGCACGGTTTTTTACGGAAATCTTAAGAAGTACATCGATCAGTTTACTTCCGGTTGGATTTCATATTTATCACCTTCCAACATGAAGGATATGAAAGATGCCTGTCTTCATGTGAAAAAGATGTTTGAAGAAAAAAATAGCATCAGGAGAGGTACCGTAAGAGTAATAAGCAACAGGACTACGTAAGTCAGGTAAATGATTAAACAATACAGTTGACATGAAACGTTTTAAGACCATCAGGATAATGGAGACGATGTGCCTGATTATCCTGGCATTTCAATTTGGATGTAACCTGCCGGATCAAAAGGAAAGGAGCAGAAGAATAAATGTAAAGCACAATTACATTGTATTACTTGATCTTTCGGACCGCCTGATCGTACAGGAAAATCAACCGGAGCGGGACAAAGAGATCATAAAAGAGTTGTACAGAATTTATGAAGAACGGGTACGGCGAAATCTGTACATAAAATCCAGGGATGAAATTAAAGTAGTGATCGCTCCGCAAAAGGGATCCCAGTTGAGAAGGGAGGAGTTTGAGGACCGGCTTTATGTAAATATGGATAACATCAAAAATGTCTACAGGAAGCCAAAAGAGGACGTTCGAAGAGCTGCTTTTTATAGCAATGTTGACACCTTGTACGAAAAGGCGGTTTTTAGCAGAAATCCGAAAAGCTATCAGGGCGCTGATATCTGGAAGTATTTCTACGAAGATCTTAAGGTGGATTATGTCAGTGATACCTTAGCTGAAAACTATCTTTTCATACTTACCGACGGCTATCCGATCGTCGGTAAAACCAAGGTGAAATTGAAGGAGGTAAAAAATAAGTTCCCCGATCTGTATATCGTATTGGTGGAAGCTGCGCCAAGAGAAAGGGATATGGAATGGGACCGGATCATGGCGATATGGGAAGATTGGTTTGAAGAAGTCGGAGTGAAGGGCTATACGCTTATAAAAAGAGGAGCAATATCGAAAGAGCTTGAGCAAATTAGGAATGTGTTGCGGGAATCATAATTGGGGTGGGCCCGGCGGATTTATGTGAAATAGTTTCAGCAGCTTTTGGATTGTCCCGGTGCATTCACCGGCGATGGCCGGAAGTGCAGCGCTCTTTGGGGTTGATCATCAATTGCCGAACCTCCCGGCTATTCCGGATTTGTAATCCCGGACGAACATGTACAGGGATTTCCGGTCCGGGGAAAGCAAAGAAATCCATCGGTGCGATTGAAGCAAAACTGCGACAAAGCCTGAACAGCAGGCGTTCGGATTCCAAATCCGGCTTTATTTGTCAAACCGATTTGCCCGACACCGCAAAAGAATCTATATTTCGCTTGCCGTATCGATGATATCTGCATTTATTTATACCCATGTCAAATTATTCTGCAAAAATGAAAAATATACTTCGCCTTACCGTGATCCTGATGTTTGCATATCTTTCAGGTACAAATGCTCAATCCATCTCTCTGTTCAATGGGGAAGACCTGAATGGCTGGCATGTTGATGTGCCGGAAATGGACGATAATCCCGCTGCCAGGAATCCGTTTATCGTTCGGGACGGGATGCTGGTGAGTCTGGGCACTCCGGGAGGTCATCTGATTACGGATAAAATCCATAAGGATTATCGGCTTGAGGTAGATTATCGGTTTGCCGGAAAACCCGGGAATTGCGGTATTTTGGTTCATGCTTCCACCCCCAGAGCTTTGTATAACATGTTTCCTAAATCGATGGAAGTGCAAATGATGCATAACAATGCGGGTGATTTTTGGTGTATTGTGGAAGATATTAAGGTCCCCGATATGGAGAAAAGACGCGGAAGGCCCGAAGAATGGGGAATCACCGAAGGGAAAAAACGAAGAATTAGAAACCTGACGGAAAAATCAGAGCATAAACCCGGGGAATGGAATACGATGATCATCGAATGCCTGGACCGGGAAGTAAAGGTTTGGGTAAACGGCGACCTGGTAAACCATGGTTATGACTGCACGGCTGACGAAGGTCAGATTGCAGTTCAGGCGGAAGGGTCCGAGGTAGAATTCAGAAAACTTGAATTAACCCCAATCACTTCCCTCTCGGATTAGAGTTCTTTTTCGCAGGTCTCTTTTTTGGAAGGTCACCGCCACGTGCCCCCTGATTTATATTCGGTCTCCAGCAAGGTGCAAAATCATTCGATCATCCGCATTTGTCCGTATAATTCTTCTCCGTAAGAAAAAAATCAGGGGTGCTTTTTTGAGCGTTGACCTGTTTGGGAAATGACGATGGGATCTCCTGTTTCTGCCGGGAGATCGGGCCATCTAAAATGGCTCCGATTCGATCTCAATAATTTTACTCTTGATCTTAAATTTACCACCCGTCTCATTTTTGCCATTTTTCAAAAAGGCATTATTCATTAGTCCTTTCCCAAAATAATTTATAAAACGGGCGAATTGGAAATCCAGCCAGAAATATGTGCCGGTTTTATGGCCGGATGAATTCTCGTAGATCACCTTTGTTTTGATGTGAATCATCCGTAATTCTTTGATCAGTTGCTTGTAGTCCTTTAATGAGATTTCTTCTTTGGTCAAAATCCGAATGGATGTATTTATTTTATCTCCGGGCATCAGGTTTTGAAGCTGGGTATTTGCCTGAAAGTATTTGTAATTATCCAGTCTGGGAAGATCCGTGGCCAGCCGTAGAGGAGTTTTATCCAATAGTTTTACCCTTGCATTGGGCAGGAATTCGGCATAGACATCATGAATCCTGATGTTGTATGCCCAGTAATCCGAATCGTTGCACAGATCACCGGTAAAGATGAGTCCTCCCCACTTAAACTTGTCTCCTTCTACATCTCCTTTGGTAGGGATCACCCGAACATTTTTGAAATAAAGCTTCGGCCTGAAAAAATTCTTCTTTATCTGATAAACGATCATCAGGCTGGCCAATGCCCCGCCGGAAAAAGCTCCTATTACTACTAAAAAAAAGTTGCCTAAAAAATCAACCATTGGTCGGATCTACGATACGAGAACGAATTTACATAGAATTTATGAGATAATTATACAAACTTGCCAATGCCGGATTATTCGCCATCAGATTTCACGGATAGCCAAGCCCTGGAAATCTTGTGAACCGGCCTGCTTTTCGCTTGCCGGGCAACCGGATAACAAATAAAGCCGGTTAAAAGTAACCGTCCGGATAACATGTCAAAAGATCTTTGCCCGGGGTTTCCGACGATTTTCAGCAAGCCCTTTCGGCTTATTTTGTTTCCCGCAAATTCCGGGCTAAATCTTTGTGGACTTGGCAAAACGAGTGGACTTTTGGAATGCTCGGTAGTGGTATTGCGATGAAGCATAATCAATAAAACTGAAAAAAATCTCTTGTTATTCCCGAAGGGTTCTTAATTTTGCGTTTCCAATAATGATTAATGAGTTTTCCGGATAATTATATCTCAAGCCGACCTCATCGTTTTAAAAGATGGAGTAACAAAGCCTTCGCCGTTTTCAATTCAATAGGCAAGATTGTTCATATTGGAGTACTTTCAAGGATTGTTCATGGTATATCAACGGTAAAATCCATACTTCTGTGCATTTTGAAGGAACTTTTGGTTCAAATTATGCCGGAGGATGAACTTGTCGATAAAGACCTTTTGAAAGGTACACAAGAGATTGAATTAAAACGATACCTGGAGCTTGTATTAAGTACAAACTACATCAAATATTTCCCGGGCGCGTCGAACGAAACATATTTTATTCTTACGTATATTTTAATTAAAAGGCCTTTTTGGGGCCTTTTTTCATGCGTTTATATTTTTTTAAGTTGCCGACACACAGAGCAATATAATCATGCTCGTGTGTGTCTTGAATTTGCTCCGGCCACGCCGGTTTCATTTATTCGAATCGATCGCGATCGGATCGATTCGATCTTCCATTTAATTATTAAATAAACTTTATAAGTGATGAACCGAAGTCAATTAATTTTTCTTTTTTTTCTTTTGAATTCAATGCGTCTGTTTGCCCAGATCGATACAACCATTGTGATGTCCGATTTATTGATCAGCGGCAACAGAATATCAACTCCTTTTTCCGAAGCCTCCCGAAATATTCACATTATCACCAGCGATGAAATAAAAAGGAAGCCCGTACAAAGTGTGCCGGAGATTTTAACCTATTCGCCCGGGGTAGATATTCGGCAACGTGGGCCGATGGGGGTGCAAGCCGACATAGGAATTCGTGGAGGGACTTTTGAGCAAACGCTTGTTTTGTTGAACGGAATAAAATTAACCGATCCTCAGACCGGCCACCATATTATGAGTATTCCGATACCAATTGATAATATTCACCGGATCGAGGTTTTAAAAGGGCCCGGAGCGAGAATTTTTGGACAGAACGCTTTTGCCGGATCGGTAAATTTTATTACAAAGGCGCCGGAAACCGGGAGAATTGGATTTCGCGGATATGGCGGAAGCTTTGGGAGCTGGGGCGGAAATATTTCGATCTCAGTGCCCATTGGGAGTTACAAACAGTTTCTGTCGTACAATAGAGACGCTTCGGATGGATTTAGACATAATACCGATTACAAACAAAACAATGTATTCTACCAATCCCACGTGGCAACCAAGAATGGAAAATATGAGTTGATATTTGGGCTGACCGACAGAAAATTCGGAGCTAACGGATTTTATGCCAGCTCAAAGTTTACCGAGCAATACGAGGAGTTACGGACGAGTATTACCAGCATTTCCTATGAAACCCAGAAAAATAATCTTAGAATAAAACCGCGTATATACTGGAGATGGAACAGAGATAAGTATTTATTTATCAGAGAAAATCCTTCTGCTTACCAAAATCTTCATAAGACAAATACTTATGGGGCCGAAATAAACGCTTCCTATCGAAGTAGTATTGGAACTACAGGGTTTGGAGTTGAGTATCGAAAAGAAGAGATTACGGGAGATTGGGTAAGAGGAGGCAATGAGAGCAAAAGCAATCTTCATGGGTTTGGCCGGGATAATTTCGGTTTTTATGCAGATCATAAATTCAAGATTGGGAATAAATTTGATTTTACTCCCGGAATATATGTGAATTGGTATTCAGATTTTGGCTGGAATGCATTTCCGGGGATGGACCTTGGGTACAATTTAAATGACAAAATCAGAATTTATGGAAACGTAGGGAAATCATATCGAATACCTACGTTTTATGATCAATACTACAGCAGTCCGGTTGAAGAAGGGAATCCAAATTTAAAACCGGAAGAGGCCGTGACCTATGAATTAGGATTGCGATACATCCAAAATGGACTCACTTTGGACGTAAATTATTTTCAACGCGACGCCAGTCAATTGATCGATTGGGTTTTAAATCCGGTCGATAGTATTTGGAGGTCGCAAAACTTTCAGAATATTACGACTAATGGGATCGAATTTGTTGCAAATCTTGATTTCTTAAAATTAGTGGGATCGAATTTTCCAATAATCAATGCTACGCTGAGCTATAATTATCTGGATCAAAATTTAAGTGCGCAAGAAAATGCTCAATCGCGATATGCGCTGGAACATATAACCAATCAAATCATCTTTGGCCTTGAGCACAGAATAATAGGTAAATTGAAAAATAGCTTCAAAATGAGGTATATCGATCGGTTCGAGCAGGATCCGTATTTGTTGATTGATGACCGAATGTACTATGAAATCAATGAACAGGCAAGCGTATTTGTTGAGGCTGCAAACCTGACCGGTCAGACATATACCGAAGTAATGACTCCAATGCCGGGAAGGTGGTTCAGGGCTGGGGTCCACATTAACATTGGATTATGAAATCTGAACATTAATTCATAATTCACGTTGATAATAGTCTGGTTTTTCAGTTTTTTCCTCCGGAAGATCCGAGGACAAAGATTGAGGAATTAATCCAATTAAATAATAAAATTGCATCTATTCGCTGTAAAAACTAAGACCAATTGACAAATTGACAAAAAATCTGAGATTTATTGCAGTAATTGCATAAATAGGACATTGCTAAGAATAAATTTAACAAAAATAATTTTGTGGGGATCGATAAAAAAATAGTTAAATCATTTGAATATAAATATTTTTAGTTAATTTTACACTTATCTAAGTCTGGGCATTTCAATTTATTGGAAAGAGGATCTTAGATTTATTGCGAATTAACGATCGAATTATTATTTTTATTATGGCACATAAGCATCACATACTTATAATTGATGATGATTTGGCGATGTGCCAGTTGTTGCAAAGATTATTTGAGGATGCTTATACCGTTACAACCAAAAATGATGGCATGTCGGCAATGTATTGGCTAGCGCAGGGGAATCTTCCCGATTTGATTATCACAGATCTTGATATGCCAAATATAAACGGTGAGGAATTTGTAAGTAACCTTAAAAATAGTGGATACTTCAATGAAGTGCCGTTCATTGTAATCACAGGATATTCCGGAAAAGAGCAGCGGCTTAAATGCATGAAGCTTGGTGTTCACGATTATTTTGAAAAGCCCTTTAATCCAAAAGACCTGGTTTTTTCTGCTGAAGTAGTATTAAAACACAGTTTGAAGAAGTTTAGCATCCTATGATCAAGAATACATCCAGACAACCCACTCCATCCGTAGATTTTAATGCTCGGGATTCCAAAGGCGTAGAGCAGCAACTTATTCTTTTTGTCGGTTCAAACGCCGTTGAAATTTGCAGTGCGCTATTGGACTATAACTATACCGGCCTGTCTCTGCCGAGTTTTTCCAGGGCGGAGCTATGGCTTAAAAATCAGATTCTTTCAAAATCCAAATTGCCCGTAGCTATCATTTCGGACTTTGCGTTGCATGACGGTAATGTATTTTCTTTTCATTACGGACTTAGATTAAATGAAAGGTTAAAAGCCATTCCTTTGATTGTAATTGCCAGAAACAGACCAAGAGAAGATAAAATCAAGGCTTTGAAAGTCGGAATAGACGACTTTTATATCGGTCGGCTGGATGCGGAGCAGATACATAAAAGGATTCAATTTTTATTTAAATTCAAAAAACTTACCTCCAAGCTCGAAGTTGAGCCTGAAGTAAATTTGAATCATTTTTTGCCCTTATTTAAAATGCCAATGCTAAAAAGGTGTTTTGATATTATCTTTTCATCACTTGCTTTGATCGTATTGAGCCCATTGTTTTTATTAATAGCACTACTGATAAAAGCGGAATCCAGAGGTCCGGTTTTTTACATTTCATTAAGGGCCGGTTCCGGCTATAAAATATTTAATTTTTATAAGTTCAGGACCATGAAATTGAATGCGGATAAAGAGTTGGATAGCATTATTCATTTAAATCAATATAAGAATGAATTCGGGACTTCATTCTTTAAGTTTGACAAAGATCCGCGGGTTACCCGGGTTGGGGGATTCCTGAGAAAGTTTAGTTTGGATGAATTGCCGCAACTAATAAACGTATTGCTCGGTGATATGTCTCTGGTAGGTAATCGGCCTTTACCTTTATATGAGGCTGAAAAACTGACTAAAGATCAATTTGCAAAAAGGTTTTTAGCACCTGCCGGTATTACCGGTCTTTGGCAAGTGTCGAAGAGAAGATTATCACAACTGTCCGAGGAAGAGCGAATGAATTTGGATATCACCTATGCCGATCGCTGTTCTTTTCTTTTTGATTTGAAAATATTGTTCAAGACGTTTCCTGTTGTTTTCCATCATGCAGTTCTGTAATGCTGAATCAGTTTTTTCGGACGTTGATGTTCATATTTGAGATATCCGTTTTCGGATATTTTTTTTATGTGTCCTTGTACAATTTTATCCTTTCCTTTTTTGGGGTTTTCCGATCAAACGAAATAGGAAGTGCTAAGAACCCTTTGCAAAGGATTGTCGTATTGATACCGGCCTATAAAGAGGACCATGTTATTCTAAATACGGTACGCGAATTTCTAAAAGTGAATTACCCTAAAGACTTGCTGGAAATTATTGTAATAGCCGATTCATTTAAGGATAAGACGTTGGAAATTTTGAGAAACTACCCTGTGATTGTCCACGAGGTTTATTTCAGCGAGCGTACGAAAGTCAAAGCGATTAAATCTGCCCTGGGTAAAATCGGATGCGATAAGGATATTATGGTGATTATCGATGCCGACAATATAGTTGAAAAAGATTTTTTAATGAGCGTTAGTCAAATCGTCTCAAACGGAAATAAGCTCATTCAGGGGAAGCGAATAATTAAAAATCCGGGGAATGATCTGGCGCATCTGGATGATCTGAGCGAGCAGATAAATAATCATATAAATCGAAAAGGTGTCTGTAACATGGGCGGTTCTTCTTCCGTTGCGGGTTCCGGTTTTGCAGTGGAATATTGTTTGGGGAAAGAGATATTCTTCAAATTAGACTCTGTTGGAGGATTTGACAAGGAATTTGAAATTCTGGCGTTGAAAAAGGGCGTTAAGACTAAATTTGTAGAAGATATTTTGATTTATGATGAAAAGGTTGAGACGAAAGGTGTTTTTAAAAATCAAAGAAAACGATGGGTTGCAAGTCAATACGCATTCCTTTTAAAGTATTTCAAGTATGGAATTAAAGCTCTGGGCAAACGTGATTTTGCGTCGTTCAACAGCTCCATCTTGAGAAATATCCAATTTCCCCGAGTATTGAATCTGGGTATATTTTCATTTTTAATCGTACTGACCGGTATATTTAAAGGCGGTTTATCGATTCCTTACCTGGTATGGATTATCTTTTACATTTTATTTCTTTTGTCCATATTAATTGCCGTTCCTAAAAGATTTTATAATTTTAGTACCGTTCTAAGTTTTATTCGACTGCCCGGTATTTTTTTTACAATGCTTGCGATCATGTTCAAACTCAAGGGAGCAAACAGGGTATTTCTGCATACTCCGCATCATTCAAATCTATCAAAGAATGATGAATGAAGCGCCGTTAGTATCCATCATCACAATCAATTTCAACAATTTAAAAGTAACACTTGAGTTGTTGCTTTCTATCGAGGAATGTACCTACCAAAATCTTCAGGTCATCGTTGTAGACAATGGCTCTGAAAGGGATCCGACAGATGAGATAAAAAGAAAATTCGCAGAGGTGACGGTCATCAGATCCGAAAAGAATCTGGGCTTTTCAGCCGGGAATAACCTTGGCAGTAAATATGCTAAAGGCGAATTCATATTTTTTGTTAACAATGATACGCTATTTGCTGAAAATGTGATTGAGCGGTTGCTGGATCCTTTTAGAGAAATTGAGAATTTGGCTATAGTTTCTCCGAAAGTGATCTATTATGAATCTCCAAACATTATTCAATATGCGGGAAGTACTGAGATCAATGCTTTGACCGGTCGAAATAAAGTTGTGGGACAAGGCGAGGTAGACAACGATGAATTATATAAATCCGGAGAAACATTTTTTGCCCATGGGGCTGCCATGATCATAAAAAAAGATATGCTCCAATTAATTGGAGGGTTTCCTGAGATATATTTTCTCTATTACGAGGAGATGGATTATTCGTACAGAATCCGGAGATCAGGTTATCGGATTTATTATTATAATAAGGCTGTAATTTATCATCGCGTTTCGTATTCGACCGGAGAGGATAGTCCTTTAAAAACCTATTATATGACTCGGAATCGAATAATGTTTATGCAAAGGAATTTTAATGGTTTTCAGTTTACTGTTTTTATTTTATTTTTTGTTTTCTTTACTATACCTAAAAATAGTCTTAGGTATTTGATGCATATGCGATACGATCTTCTGAAAGCATTTTTTAATGCAATAAAATGGAATTTAGTTACATCCAGAAAGATTAAACTGAATTGAAAATTCAATGAAATTCGTTTTTCGGGTCTGCTAAAATAAATGTACCGGTAATCTGGGTAGATGGTTATTAAGATTGATCTTGTGAATATTCCTCGCTCGAAGTTTCAATTCAGGCCTGATTCTAATGATTAAAACATCAAAGGAAGTAGTTAAAAGACTCCGAAAATCCTATTGGCTAAAATCGGGGACATTGGTATTATCTACCCGGCTGATATTAATGATTATCGGATTCATTACCTTCCTGATACTCATTCGATATTTTGATAAAGAGGAATATGGCATTTGGGTAATCTACATGACAGTCACGAGTTTAATAGAAACTGTGCGAATTGGATTCCTTAAAAGCCCTTTAATGATATTGAATTCTGATAAAGCCACAAGAAGGGATTTGCTTTATGCGAACTCATTCTTTCTAAATATTCTCCTATCCTTGCTGTTCATAATTGCCGTTGTATCGTCGATTTCAATTTGGTCGGCATTTGGCAATATAGGGGTAATTAAATACCTGTTTTTTCTGTATTCGATCAAATTGATCATTGTGTCTGTTTCAGATCATTTCGACCTTATTCAGGAGACTAACCTGGAATTTAAGGGGAGCTTTTTTGATCTTGTCTCAAGATATTCGGTGTTTGTCTTATTAATTTTTGTGTTTCTCTTTTTTGGAAAAACCATTAGATTGGAATTACTGGTCTTGTTTCAAATTATCGGATCAGTGGTAGGATTAATTCTTACAAGTTTAAATGCATATCTAAAAGGAATTGTCGCATTACCATCCTTTACCTATAATGCGGTATATCTTAAGAAATATGTGAAGCTGGGAAAGTATACAATCGGTTCGAGCCTTATCTCGATAGCTTCCAGAAACATCGACACATGGATGTTGGGTTTATTGATGTCACCTGCGGCAATCACAATCTATAATCCCGCCCTACGGGTATCAAATATTTTCGAATTGCCTTCGTCGACAGTTGCTTCGGTGGTCATGCCGAAACTGACAAAAGAAATTGGTTTGGAAGGAATAAGTTATCTAAAAACGTACTATGAACGTTCAATCACTTATGTCCTGATTGTTATGATTCCACTCGTAATTCTCATTTTCATTTTTTCAGATGAAATAGTTTATCTATTGGCCGGTCCTGGTTTTCAACAATCGGGGGAACTATTGAAGATTACCATTTTTTTTGGGCTTTTGATCCCCTTTAACCGGCAGTTTAATGTAATTATGGAGTCGGCCCGGAAGCCGGAAACAAGCTTTCTGGTCATGATATTTACCTTAGTAGTGAGTATAATTTCGCATTATATTTTCATACTAAATTATGGAATTTACGGCGCAGCTATTGGCTCCTTATTCGCCTATTTTTTGGTTTTTATTCTCACACAGGTATACTTGAACCATCATCACGGTATAAGGTTCTGGGAAATTTACTTGGATGTTGTACCAACATTCTTAAAAATACGAAAGAGATTTATAAGGACTTTTAAGACAAATTGAAATGAAAGTGAAAAAACTCTCATGCAATGATTATTGTTCCACTTATAGAAAAGTACCGGGATTATGTGTTGATCTGGTTCTGAGAATTGAGGAAAACAGTATAAATGGGATCTTAACCCTGGAAGAGGATTATATGGCATTTACCAGGAGGCACAATCTTGATGGGAGAATCCATTGCTGAGGCTGCAAAAAGAATTGCTTATGAAGAAGCAGATTTAAGGATTTTGGTCTTTACGGGGAATCATTGAATTCTCGGATTACACAAATCCCTTCTTTCATGTTGTCAGCTTTGTGCATCAGGTCTATTTATAGATGAAACCGGTAGGGCCGGAGCAAATTCAGGACACACACGAGCATGATTATATTTCTCTGTTTGTCAGCAATCTAAAAAAATATAAATGGATAAAAAAAATGATCAGTTGAATTTAACCAGAGGTTGGTTGAGTTTTTTTAGCAATTTAGCAGAAAATATTATAAAGGAACAGGTTTCGTTTCTTGATACAAATTATCATTGGAATTAATCTGAGCACAACCGTCTTAACGATTTATATAATTAAATTAATATTAAATATAATTTTTATTAGTTAAAAAATAGGATTATTATAACAGTTATTATAGTTTTGGGAATATTAGTTTTATTCAACTGTATGAAATGAGAGAAGGGTACTACGATAAATCCTTTAATATAATTCTACTAATAGTCGATCTTCTTGGTTTGACGATAGTATTTTATGTCTCTTACTTCCTTCGATTCAATCTGAATAGTGAAATAACTATTGAGTTTTACATGTTTTTACTGTTGGTAGCGATTTTGTGGATCGTTACTTCATTTTATAACAAGATATATTTGTTAAGTAAGCTTCGGAGTTTAGTTAGGGCCTTTACTAATCTACTTTA
>JAKSDO010000164.1 GCA_022360055.1 Cytophagales bacterium
AACTCATTTTTGTGTGAAGAAGTAAAGCCCAATAGATCTTCGATAATCATATCCGGAAAAGTCGAGTGGAAATAATCTTTCACACCACCAAATTGTTCCCCATTGCTGGGAATATACCATTCCCCAATGTTACGCTCTTCACCGTGCAGATTCATGATTTTCTCCACTAAATTATACAGAAGCTCTCTATCTTCTCCCCTGATGTCTTCTTTGTAATTTTTTAAATAATTGGCATAGGCCTTATTGACCACTGAGTTTTGAAATGGCCATCCCCTGCCGTTCCAGGCGTAGGCTTGTTCATCGTACAACGGATGCTGAATCTCGGCAGTGGTCATCCCATTTTTGTTGAGAAATCCTTTGTCGGATCCAAGCATATCCCAGGCTCTGTCATATCGTGTTTCCTTTTCAGGGATCATATTGAAATACCAAGGCGTATATCCTACCGACTCACGCACTCGAGATGTCCAATCTTTCACACCAGCGGCATTGTCTGCTGCCGTAATCGAATAGAAAAATTGATCTTCCTCACACCACAGGGTGGATAGCGCTCTTTGCTGTTGAGCGGCGGCTCTTTGTAAATAGGTTTTACTTTTGGTTTGATCAGCTTTGGCACCAAACTCACGGGCTTTCAAAGCGTAAAGGTTGCCCAATGAGCGGAGATTAGCATAATAATAACTATTGATCGAAGGGCGAACCAGGTACATAAGCGGGTAGGCATTTGCAAACGCATCAGGATATTTCTTAACATGATCGGACCCTCTAAAATTATCTATAGATCTCCATCCTCTGTAATATTTACGCCATTCGTCTTCCGTATAGATAGCATAAGGCCCATCACTTTCGATCAGTGGAAGCGAAGCGGATATGGTAAATTCCATGCCATCATAAAGATCAAGCACCTTGTAAAGTCCGTCGGTTTTAGCTCCCTCTTTTTTCACTCTGAACTTGTCATCCCATACTTGTTGGTGCTTTTCCAGATAGGGTAAAAGTTGGTTTCGCCACTCACTGTCAGGGTGGATCTTTAAAAATGCTTCTACACCATCTACCATCCAGCTGGAGTAATGATGACTTTCTGGTCTGCTAATATAACTATGAAATGCTCTATTCTCCCGCTGATTGTGTTTTGAAGCATAACCGCTCATATAAAAGTCAATATAAGACTTTAAATACTTTGTATCCCTAAACCATCGCAGGTCATAAAACTGGTGGCCTGCAGGACAAGGAATGGCTCCACTAAGACTGCCGTGCCCCGGCCATCCAAAGAACTCAGTGGTAACCCAGATATCTTCGTTTGTATCCGGATCGGTCCACTTTCTAAAATGTTTTGAAACCATCCACCATCGATAGTTGAATACTTCAGTAAAGTCTTCATTTGAGGATAAGAAATATGGAATATTGCCCATCAAGAGATCCTTCACATTGCTTTGGTTGTAAATACCATCCGATTTTGGTCGATTGGGATAGTCATTAAATTCTTCAATATCTTCTAATAGTACTTTTTGTGCTTGCTTTTTATACATTTCCAGCGTCTCATCATATTTGGATGGTATATGATCAGGTTGACACGAGAATAAAAGATGCAAGAATATTAAGCAGTAATAGTTTATAAATTTTCTATTCAATTAGTTTGGTTTTTAGTTTTCTTTTAAATACCCAAAAATTAGCTGACCTAAGCTTTACCGAGTTCAAACCCATGAATTAATCTAATGACAATTAATATGGTCATTGGCTGATAACATTGTCTAGTGAGTCATTGAATTTTTATATTAAAAAGCAATTTGCCTTCAGCATAGCGGTTCGCAAACAACAAAATAACCGTGTTGGCGCTTGACTTTAAAAATTTCATATCAATCAATTTCTCCTTAATTACCACTCATTTGAATTACTCTTTTGGCCAATTACCGGAAATGCACTAATTCTTAACCGTGCTGCCCCCATCGGTATAAGCTCAATGTCTTCCACCGGCTCATCTGACCAAACAGGGCTATCCTTTAATTCTCCTGTCAGACCATGTTCATCAATCTTCCAGGCGGGAATCCTCTTGCCTTTTGCTTTAATCACAATCGGTACTGTTGCTGGTGTAAAAGGAAAATTATCTTTTGGCCAGGATTTATATTCTATCTGAAAAGAGTTTGAAATATTATCTTCAATTAACAAACCATAGTTCCATGCAGAGCCAGGATGTATTTCATATGAGGGCCAATTATCTTTATCGACATCCTCTTGCCATTTTGAATCCCCAATAGCTGTTTCATCGCTATTCTTCTGAATGTAGTTCTCAATAATTTTTAATGAAAAAGTCAATGGACCATAGTTTACACTTGCTGCGTGATGATTCTTTTCCCACTTTGTTACTGTAAGCTTCTTTGGTAAAACAAGTGTCAATAGATCCCCATCTTCCCATGATCTGCTAATTCGAACATACTTCCCCGGTTCAGGAAGGATTTCTACAATATTACCATTTAGTTTTATAATCGCGTCATCTGCCCATGCGGGTATCCTAAGATATAAAGGAAAAGAAGTTGATTCTTCAAGTTCAATAGCAAAATCGATTTTATCCTCAAAAGGATAATTTGTTGTGCTTATAATGTTGACTGAGCTACCATTCCCAACTTTTGCAGAAACGGTATTTGCAGCATAAAGCACTGCGGCTAATCCATTATCTGGTGTTGCCATCCATAGGTTTTCAACATAATATGGCCAGCCCTGAGCATGATTATGCTGACAACAACGGGAACTAAAAGGATTCATCATTAAAAACGGGCCTCTATTATCTATTCCCGGATTATGATTCTTATCATCATTTAAAACCATGTTTGGGCTTGTTATGTACCTTAGGCTTTTAAAGTCAGGTGCAAAAGCAGCAGGATAGGTATTAAATGCAACTTCCTCAGCATGATCCGCCCAAAAAACATCTCCTGTAATTCTCAACAGATGCTCATCAGAGTTCATTTGCTCGACCATTCCGCAAGTCTCGACACCTTGTCTGGGGTCGTCATACCCCGGGCGGGAATTTTCATCTGATCCAAACATACCACCTGGAACCTGGCCGAAATATTTTCTGATGATATTATGATTATCGTATGTTGCCTGTAGATCATCCTGATTTCCACTTAGCTGGTAATACTGAGCAGGTTCTCTAAAAGCCTGAGCAATGTTAACATTGTGCCAGTCAATAAGTTCACCATACCAATCTGGCCATTCCATACCTTCACGGATTTCCTGCCTGTTTCCAATGGCTGATCTTTGATGACCTCTGCTACTCCATGGCGCTGTATTTCGGTGGACTTTTTCCGCTAGCTCAAGTAACCACTTTTCACCGGTTCTGTTATATAGCCACAAAACACTGTGCAGATTATCACCTCCTCTTATTCTTTGCCAATATTTTGTCTCTGAAAGAAAAATATCGTCCGGAACAGTCATTTCATACTTAAAATAGTTAGTCATCAACTCAATGACTCTTTGATCGCCTGAATAATCGTAATAGGATTGCAAACAATAGAGCATGATCATGTTTGGCCAAAAATCTGTTACCTGGTTTTCATTGTTCAATCTTTCAGCGGTCCTTTCAGATTCATCAATATAACTTTCCCATGCAAAACCGGGCCCAAAGAATCCATCTTCACGCTGGCTTTTGAAGGCAGCTTCTATCCATACTTTGGCTTCATCAATCATGTGTTGATCTTCCAAAATGTACCCCAGGTTTCCATACCCTTTCAACCAGTATGGAACTTCTTCCCAGCCCCATGCCCCTTGACCGTCCTCGGCCAACCAGGCGTTATTTTCTTTTTGAAGCCATGCACTTATTTTTCCCAAGTTTCCTATTAATCCGCTACGTTGTCTTTCTAAATATTCAAGCAACCATCCTTGAGGTTTAATGGATTTTATTGGCAACTTGATTAACGGACTCGGTTGAAGTGGTGCTCTATTTCCAATATAGTGATTGTTTTGGTTGTCGGTTTTTGGAACTTCAACTATGGTTACATCAGTAGAATTCCTCTCAACGCTAGAACATGATAAATTCATAAATCCCATGGCGAGGGTAATCAATAAAATTCTCAAATAGATTTCGTATTTGCTCTGTTTAATTTTCATATTTCAACTGTTCACAATAAATTTCCCTATCATAAAATCAATGCTTAGATTCACTATATTTTCTGCTCAAGCGACCTGCAATTCGTGTTGATTTTCCATTTCCATCAATCATCAATTAATAAGATTAGCTTCAAAAAATTCATATTTGTTATAATTAGAATTTGTTTAATCTCCCTGAGGCTCAGTGTTTCAATAACTTTAGTATTTCAGATGTAGAAAATGCAAGCATCCGATCTTCAAAACTCAACCAGGCTCAAAACCGACCAACTATACGTGCATTACTAAAACACCCTGTCTAAGCAATATTATTAATAACACCATTTCTTTAAATGACCAATACGCAAAATGCATTAGCCCAAATAATTCTTTGTTGATTGAGGCCGTACACAATACTTATTGGCTGCACTTAAACTTAATTAATCTGAACCCCCAAATCTTAATGTCAAATGTAAGCTCATGGCCCATTACCGAGTTGGACAGATTACTAAAATTCAGGTAATAATGTCCAAACATGAGTAAACAAAGTCAATGAAAACTATTTGCTGGAATGTTTATTGCTTTCATGAAATATAAACCAATAAAATATACATAATTACAATGCATAGTGATTTCAGAATGTATGATGAAACGTTTAAATATGTAATTCACCGCCTTGTTAGCCTTAACAGCAGTTTCTAAGATGAACTTCTTAGTATTTGGATCTTTTTTAACCATCACAAGATAGTAAGAATCAGAATCCTTAAGTGTGTTGTCATTTTGAGTTTCATTGTTCTTATTGAGGAATTGCCTATTTCTGCGATAAGCTCTTATGTGCTGTAGCAGGTTGAATTGAAATTGGAAATCTCATTGTTTTCAAACAGCTTAACCTTTTTGGAAGACCTGTAAAATGGATGATCTCATAGTGAAGTATTGACTGGTACAACACTGAGGTTTTAAAGAGCTCATACGGAGGCATATTGATGTAATCATATGTTGCCACAGTTGATACACCAAGCTATCTTCTTTTTCCAAGGGAGTGATGGTCGGTAGGTGAAATTGCCTGATCCCGCAATTGATCCTCCATCCCTGAATATAGTGATTCGGGTCAAGGGAGTTATGATTGACCACTTCACCTTCACAACCATGAAGCATCATATTCAAGCATGCCATTTTACAGCAAATGGGATCAAGGTCTTCGCCATATGTGTAGTTCCCTACGGACCCGTACGGAATAGCCGGGACATTAAACATTTACGTTTCTTATCATCCGGGTGCCCATATTTTGTAAAAGTGCAAACCCCGGGAATCGGATCATGCCTGCCTGGAAACCAATGGTCGAACACGATCCTCGAATTCTTCAAACCGTCTATAATCTTGATAACTATGCGTTCAAATATTTATATTTGTTCATAC
>JAKSDO010000052.1 GCA_022360055.1 Cytophagales bacterium
GCAATCATTCGAACGTGTAAATACACCAAATTGGATCTGCTTTTGCCACAAACAATTTAATTCAGACTTAAAGGCGTTTAAGTTTTTCATGGATAATCATTTTCTGAAAAGTGCTTGAAATGTATCATTTGTCCATCAAATTGGTAACATCGGAAAGACCTGATCATGCTCTTCAGATTTATTTTTGTTAAACCTTAACCGAGAGAATGAGGATGATGCATAAACTGAACCACCTATTTGTGGGAATAATTTCCTGTGCAGGAAAAGGGATAACCGATATTTTATCGCTGTGACCGATCAGCATTCATGATCAACTATAAGCAGCATGGAAAATGCCAATAGTATGCACCAAACGTAGAGCAAGATGATATTGTATGGGTAAACGGAAAACAAAGAGTAGCTTTTGATCTGAAAAATAATCCGATGGAAACAACAAATTCGGCTGTCAATTTAAAATACGGGCATAGCTATATACAATACGAGAGCAACTTTGTAAATGGCGTAGAAAATGATGAACAGACGGCAAGGAAACAATTGTCGGTTTAAAATAATGAACAGTTTATGAAACGAATTGGAATGGGAATTGATATAGGAGGAACTTCGATAAAATATGGGCTGGTAAGTTCTGAAGGAGAAATTTACTGGGAATCTCAAAGACCTACTTTGGCCAAGACTACCCGAAAAGAAGTTGAGCGGAATATATTGGATGCTGTAGTTGAAACTTATTCCATGTCCAAAAAACTAGGAGTTCATGTCGAGGTGGTCGGAGTTGGAACTCCCGGTCTTGTAAGCGAACATGGTGTAGTTTTAGGAGGGGCAGACAATATTGTGGATTGGGTGGATGTACCTTTGGCTGAACTGATCAAAACTCGATTAGATGTTCCAACATATGTTGGAAACGATGCCAATATGATGGCCATTGGAGAATTCAGAAGGTCCGGGGGACTAAATGAAACAGTAATTTTTTTTACGCTTGGTACAGGAATAGGAGGAGCCATAATTATTGATGGGCAACTCTTTCTTGGGCATTTTGGACGAGGGGGAGAGTTAGGTGTTTTTCCTATGATCATTAATGGAGAGATAAAGAATTGGGAAGAAGTGGCTTCCACCTCGGCATTGATAAGAATTTATCAAAAGATAAGCGGTGATACGAATTCAAAAGTGGATGGAAAATACATAGTCAGGAAATATGTGGAAAATAATATTGATGCGGAAGATGCTATAACAAATTGGGTCAATTTTGTGGGGATGGGGATAGCAGGTTACATCAATATTTTTAACCCCAAAAAAGTAATAGTAGGAGGCGGGATATCGGATTCTGGGGAATTTTTAATGTATCAAATTCGAGAATACGTTCGTCAGTACGCCATGGGCGAATGCCTTGAAAATGTTGAGATCATCCCCGCTGTCCTGGGTAACACTGCAGGATTTATTGGAGCGGCAATCTATGGGCTTACAAAAAAATATAAATAAAACTGATTTACGATTATGATTATCAGAATGCTCACCGTAGGATTAGTGCTTTTAGTCTTCTTTGTTATTTCTTTTTTGACAAATATTCTTGGAGCCTTAAATCCCGGGATTAAAGAAAGTTTTAATCTTGAATTTTCTTCCCTTGGCTTTATGACCATGGCATTTTTTTCTTCGTACGGGGTGATGTCGATTCCATCGGGCATGCTCGTGGAGAGATACAAAGAGAAAAGAATTATGTTACTCGCTTTTGGTCTGGCAACCGTTGGTGCTTTTGCTTTCGCACTTTCTCCCACACTCATCGTGTTTTTATTTTCTCTTTTTTTGATTGGCAGTGGTATGGCCATGTTACAGGTATCAATTAATCCTTTACTCAGAGAGGCCGGAGGGGAAGAACATTTCGCTTTCAACTCAGTATTAGGTCAGTTATTTTTTGGGGCGGCAGGCGTAGCCGGGCCCTACTTGTTTTCCTATCTCGTTAAAAATGTAGGAAAAGACGCCACAGGCATTGCTCATGTGCTCCGTGCACTGGTCCCCGAACATATGAACTGGGTATCGATTTATTGGGTGTTTGCTTTGATCGCATTGGTCATGGTCGTTGTCATCGCAATTTTTAAATTCCCCGATGTCAAATTGAAAGAGGATGAAAAGACGGGAGAATGGTCTTTATATAAAGAATTGTTTTTTAATAAGACCGTAATAATGTTTTTCATAGGCATTTTTTGTTATGTCGGATTTGAACAGGGGGTATCTTTTTGGATATCACAATTTTTAGATACGTATCATGGAATTGATCCGGATACGAAAGGAGCTACTGCAGTAGGTAATTTTTGGGGATTGTTGACTTTAGGTTGTTTTCTTGGGCTGATTTTACTAAAGTTTTTTGATAGCAAGAAGATACTTGCGGTTTTTAGCAGTTTGGCATTTCTATCCCTCACTGCCGCTTTGTTCGGGCCTGCTCGCCTATCATTATTTGCCTTTCCTGCCGTCGGTTTTTTTGCATCTGTAATGTGGTCTATTATATTTTCCTTGGCTTTAAATTCGGTAAAAGAGCACCATGGCTCCGTATCCGGTATTTTATGCACGGGGATCGTTGGAGGAGCAGTAGCGCCTTTTATCGTTGGCGGAATCAGTGACTTTTTTGGTTTGAGAGTCGGTATGATGTTTAATTATGTCACTCTTGCCTATATATTTGGTATAGGCATTTGGGCCAAGCCCCTAATCAAGAATAAAACCATTGGTTCTGGCAAAAACCGTTCAAAAAATGAAGAAAATGAAATGAAAGATGAGGAGGTTCTGGAATTTGAAAATATCAATTAAACCATGCATCCACTGGTGATAATGAAAAATCAAAACAGTAATTATGAGACACATGAAACCGGTAGGACCGGAGCAAATTCAGGACACACACGAGCATGATTATACTTCTCAGGGTGTCACAAACTATAAAAATATAAACGCATGAAATACTACATTATAGCATCCATTATTATGTCTGCATTCTTTGCAGGATGCGGTAAAGAGACAGGCCGAAATGGTGTTAAGAAAAGGCCAAATTTTTTGATTTTGATGTCAGACAATCACTCCTGGAATCATTTGGGGACTTATGGAGATCAGGTTTTGAAAACACCTAATATTGACAAGGTAGCATCCGAAGGGATACAATTCAACAACGCATATTGCGCGTCTCCGTCCTGTTCACCGGCAAGAGCAGCCATGCTAACAGGCCAGGACATTTGGAGGCTTGGGGAAGCAGCCAACTTGTGGGGTGGATTTCCAAAGGTTAAAGTATATCCCGATTTAATGACTGAAGCCGGTTATCACGTTGGTATTGAAGGCAAAGGCTGGGGACCTGGGAAGGCTGAAGCAAATGGTTGGGAACACAATCCAGGAGGGGTACGATATGATTCTTTCGAGGAGTTTTATAACGAAATAGAAAAAGGCCAGCCATGGATGTATTGGTATAGTAGTCGAGATCCACATAGGCCTTTCAGAAAAGATGGATGGAAAAAGTCAAAGATAGATTTGAGCAGTATTGAGGTACCGCCATATTTACCGGATACCGAAGAAGTTCGAAAAGATATTGCTGATTATTATTATGAAATCCAACTCTTTGATCGAGAAGTTGCTTCATATATCGCTTTGATTGGAGAGATGGGGCAAATAGAAAATACCATAATAATTATCTGCAGCGATAATGGTTGGCAAATGCCGCGTGGTTTGGCCAACCTGTATGATTTTGGGACAAAAATACCATTGATTATTTCCTGGCCAGAAAAGTTTAAAGGGAACCGTAAAATCGATGATTTCGTGACGTTAAATGATTTTGCACCGACCTTCCTGGAACTTGCCGGGATAGACATTCCTGCTGAAATGAATGCGAAAAGCTTTGTGAATATTTTAGCCTCGGAAAAAGAAGGCAGAATAGATTCTGATCGTAGTTTTGTTGTTACGGGCCGCGAGCGTCATGCATTTGTAAGACGTGGAGGAGCCGGCTACCCCGGTAGAGCCATTCGCACAAATGACTACTTATACATCAGGAACTATGAACCGGATCGATGGCCTGCCGGAGATCCTCCGCTGTTTGGTGATGTTGATGCGCATATGCTTCAATATCCTGCCCCTTCCAAATTTTACATGCTTACCCACAGAGAGGACGAGCGTGTAAGACCGTTATTTGACCAGGCATTTAATAAACGTCCTGCGGAAGAACTATTTGATTTGGCAAAAGACCCCTATCAAATGAATAATGTGGCTGATTTGTCAGAATATGCTGAAATAAAGAAGAAATTGTCAGATCAGCTTACCGATTATCTCATTTCATCAGAAGACCCCAGGGAAACTGATGCAACATTTGATTGGGACGCATCCGAGTACTATATGGAAGGCGATAAAAGACCCAGACCGGGCCAAAAGGCGATTGAAGCCCTTGGTTTGGAAGAAGAGTATGACTACTTGGTCGAATGATTGCTTTTTGGTGAGCGGCCAAAAATGGTGCGCAGTATCTAACCGATGTATTGATTAAAAGTGATTTAATAACGGGTTAACGTGAAGGATCTTGTTCAGCCTCCGGCTGCTGTTAATTTTTAGTAAAAATACTACGATCAATATGAAGATGAATAAACGCATTATTGCAATCTGTTTCGGGATCTTGATAATGCACGTTGCAAGAGGGCAATCTAAGTCAGATTTAATCAAAGATTGGACAGAAACAAAAATAGATTCCGAAGAACTTTTAACCTGGGAAAAGTGGGGGAAGGGAGAGATAAGTAAATGGCGAACTGCTGTATGCCTAAAAGAGACTGACGAAACGAGCGGGGTGATGCTCGTAAGTCCGAAATCTTATGGAGAGGATGTTGTTGTGAAATACAGGACTTTAGCACTTACACCTGCTACTGTCATGGTAATGATGCTGTCCGTATCGAATGATGGGGATACGAGAGCACTGGATATTCCTCAAAATTATGATGGCGGAATTGGCCCATGGCTCAATGAAAAGGAGAATTATTTTTTTGCATATAGAAATGCTCCCCATGGAGTAAAACCTTTTGTAAGGAAAAATCCAAATTCTTCAAAACCTCTTATAATGGCGGAAGAAAACATTATGATCCCGGGACTATATTATGATGTCGAAATTGGCAGGTCGGGCGCAATGCTGTGGTTGACAATTGATGACAAAAGGGTATTTGAAGTTGAAGATGAAAATCCTTTATCAGGTGGGCATATCGCTATAAGAATCAGAGGGACTGCCGGATTTAAGGCAGCATGTATGATCAAAGACTTTACTGTATATAGTAGTAATGAAGAATAGTCATAGTGAGAAGATTTTATTCTCCTCGGAGACATTTTTGCAGAAATGCAAGTCCTCCGATTACAATGTTTGATATCCCAGGTTGACTCCTTGATGAGCGCGGACCTGATTATATTATCAACCAGGTTTTCAATGATATGTATTAAGGGACAACATATAAATAGAGCAGGAAGCAAGGTTCAAGTATTCATACCTTTTACAAACCTATGCGAAATTAAGTATTAAACACCCGCTGATCAACAAAATCAGGGTAATTGACAATTAGAGACCCTATCAAAACAATTTAGATAACATAAAAGAAAATGACATGAATAATATACCGAAAATCAACCGTAGGAAATTCGTTACTGCAAGTTCTACTGCCTTGTTCGGGATAACCATTGTACCCAGCCATGTGGTCTCAGGGCTGGGTTACAAAGCACCAAGTGATAAACTTGATATTGTAGGTGTAGGCGTAGGGGGAAGAGGTGCCGGAAATCTAAGGGAAATGGAATCGGAAAACATCGTGGGACTGTGCGATGTGGACTGGCACTACAGCAAACACGTGTTTGATCGCTATCCGAAAGCTAAACGATACAAAGACTGGAGGGTGATGTACGAAGAGATGAAAGATTCCTTCGACGCAGTCATGATATCGACTCCCGACCATACACATGCCGGACCAGCGGCTCATGCCATTACCTTGGGTAAGCATATTTATCTTCAAAAGCCATTGACACACTCAGTGTACGAATCCAGGCTTCTAACCAAGTTGGCTGAGAAATACAATGTGGCCACATCCATGGGAAACCAGGGATCCTCTCTTGATGGCACAAGCGATATTATTGAGTGGCTGGCCAATGGAGAAATCGGAGAGGTGAAAAAAGTAGAGGCCTTTACAGATCGACCAATTTGGCCGCAAGGCCTTAATACGCCAACCGAAAAGATGAGCGTTCCGGATTATTTGGATTGGGATCTTTTTATAGGCCCTGCAAAAATGAGGTCCTATCACAACATTTACACACCGTGGAATTGGCGTGGATGGTGGGACTTCGGCACAGGAGCTTTAGGTGATATGGCATGCCATGTGCTGCATCCTGTTTTTATGGGATTACACCTTAGATACCCGACAAGAGTTCAAGGTAGCTCCACTTTATTATTGAACGATTGTGCGCCAAACGCCCAGGTAATCAAACTTACATTTCCTGAAAGAAAAAAGCCGAAAGGCATGAAAGTAAACCTTCCCGAAGTGGATGTTACATGGTATGACGGGGGGCTTAAACCATTGAAGCCGGATGGATGGCCCGACGGAAAAGGGATGAACATTAGAGGAGGAGGGGTGCTCTTCCACGGTGAGAAAGACATCCTGATAAGCGGTAGTCAGGGAAGGCAGCCATGGTTGCTGTCCGGCAGAAAGCCTGAGGCCCCGAAATTTAGGCGCAGGATACCTACAACACACGAAATGGACTGGATACGAGCTTGTAAGGAAAGCCCGGAAGGTAGAGTGCCCACAGCATCTGATTTTAAAGAAGCGGGCCCATTCAATGAAATGGTAGTAATGGGGGTATTGGCCGTACGCCTCCAGTCGCTGAATAAGGAGCTCGATTGGGATGGTGAAAAAATGGAATTCAGCAACATCAAGGATAATGAAACGATCAAGACGGTGATCAGAGATGGATTTGAAATTCATGAAGGTCACCCGACCTTCAAAAAAGAATGGACGGAACCGATAAACGCCAGGGCATTTACTCAAGAATTGATAAAGCATACATACCGTGAGCCTTGGTCTTTACCCAACATGCCCCTATAATTTATAAGCATTAAACAAAAAAGAAAAATGAGACAAAAAGTAGTTGTAGCTGTAAGCCTTATATTATTCGGCTATTTGAATGGGGTTGGACAAGAAATTAATAAGCTGACAAAGGAAGAAAAAAAGGAGGGCTGGAAATTGCTGTTCAATGGTAAGAACCTGAGTGGCTGGAAGACTTTTAATGCCGGGAACGTGACCGGATGGAAAGTTGTTGATGGCATATTGCACAATTCCGGCAAAGGAAGTGATCACGGTGGCGATATTATTACCGGGGCGCAATATGAAAATTTTGAGCTCTATTTGGAATGGAACATTTCAGCCCTAAGTAATTCAGGTGTGTTTATCCGTGTTCAGGAAAAAGTGGTTGATGCGATATATAAAACCGGACCGGAATATCAGCTCTGTGATGATGAAGGCGTCGAAAAGGTAAAAAAGCGTAATAAAAACCAATACACAGCTTCATGCTATGCCATGTATGAGGCGGTTGGAGCTGAATTGCAGCCGCTTGGCAAATGGAATGTTACAAGAATTGTTGTAAACGGATCGTCTGTAGAACATTGGTTAAATGGCAAGAAAGTAGTGGAGTATGAACTATGGGGTGATGACTGGAGATCCAGAAAGGAAAATTCAAAATGGAAAGAACATGAACACTACGGTATATCTAAAAAGGGACATATTGGTCTGCAGGATCATGGCGGTTTAACAAGATTCCGCAATGTAAAGATCAAAAAACTTTAGCTGATGTTGCCGTCGGTTAACAATATCGGAATGCACAACACCTTTGAGTTAGATTGACAAAATCCTGAAATTGTGCCAAAAAAGTTGGCGACACTAAATTTAAAGTTCTCATTTGCCTATACATATTCGTCAGAATTCAGTATTGACATAGTTTACATATCATTCACACAGGAATTAGCTTCCAGGCCAAATTCAATAGGGAGGAAGGTGCCAAAATGCAAAGTTCGCATTAAATGAGAAAGTATGAAACGCGTTTTAAAAGGTGCTTCACCTACCTTAAAGATGATAAAAGTAACCGGAAACCGCGTCAAAAAACCAAAGAAGGATAGATGTAACATCTTAACCTTCTAATTGAAACATATATTATCGAATTATCTTAATAAGCCCACTAGTTTCGAGTAATAACAAATTAAAATTATGAAAAATAAATACGTAACCTTGTTTATGATGAATCCGGGAAAAGTGATTCTCGGATTTCTCATTTTATTAGTTTCTGGCATTTCAAATGCGCAGGAAACTGCCATATCAGGTAAAGTATCTGATGAGAATGGAGTGGGATTACCGGGAGTTGGTGTACTTATCAAAGGAACCTCAACCGGTATGGCTACGGATGTCGAAGGAAATTATAAGCTCAATGCAAGTCCGGATGATATCCTTGTCTTTAGTTTTGTGGGTTATTTATCTGAAGAGATAGCTGTTGGGAGTCAAACCATTATCAATGTCCAATTGATACCGGATCTGACACAGCTTGAAGAAATAATTGTTATCGGTTATGGAGAAACTAAAAAACGAGACCTTACCGGTTCTGTAAGTTCCGCTCCAATGGAAGATATGAGCTATGCTCCGGTGGCATCATTTGATGGAGCCCTGGCGGGAAGGGTGGCTGGTGTCCAGATTACTTCCAGTCAAGGAAGGCCTGGCGCTCCTTCAGTTGTAAAAATCAGAGGAAATGGATCTCTAACTCAATCGAGTACACCTTTATATGTGATTGACGGATTTCCCATCGAAGATTTTGATGTTACATCAATTGATCAATCGGACATTGAATCAATCGAAGTATTGAAAGGACCTTCTGCTGTTGCAATTTATGGGTCCAGAGGCGGTAATGGCGTAATATTGATCACAAGCAAGACCGGTGTTGAAGGTAAGGTGCAAGTTTCTTACAATGGTTTCTACGGCATAGAAGAGATCACCAAAAGAGTCAATGTTCTTTCTCCCTACGATTTTGTTGATTTAAGGTACGAAGTGGATTCGCTCAGTGCTGTGGATATGTATGGTCCTATTGAGCTTTATCAGAATAGCGATGGCTCCAGCATAGGCGGCATCGACTGGCAGGATGAAGTTTTTGACCAAACCAACGTGATGAGTAACACCTTGTCCGTTAACGGAGGCACCAAGGATACAAAGTACAATATTTCGGTTTCACGATACGAAGCAGGCGGATTGTTGGAAAATAGCGGTTTTGAAAGAAACTATGCCACTGTAAATCTCGATCAGCGATTATCTGAAAAATTGAGGGCAGGAGTAAACGTATCCTATACATCGGCATTGATTACGGGCACGCACACATCGACCAATATTCTTAATCCGGATGTGGATGGCGGAGGTAGTAGCTCGTCCAGATTTAATTTATTAAAAGATATTGTCCAGGGACGACCCACCGGAGGATTGTTCATAAGCAATGAAGAATTGCTCACGCTCCCTGAAGATCCCGATACGGAAGAAGGTGCTCCCATCACCAACCCTCTGGTAAATGCAAAAACCCAGATCAGGGAGGATCGAAGAAATACGCTTCTTTTCAACGGATATTTAAAATATACAATAATAGAGGGGCTGGACCTGAGAGTTAGTGGCGGCATCCAGCGACTGGATCGAAGAAGAGATGCCTTTGACGAAGTAAACAGTGCTTTCGAGCGAAGAAACGGGTTTGACCGGGGTTCGATTATTTCTTCAGAGAGAAATAATACCTTGTTTTCAAGTACCTTAACCTACAAAAAGGAATTCGATACGAGGTCCGATTTTACCGGAATGGTAGGTTTTGACTACCAAAATATTGTGGAAAGATCTGTGACTGCATCCAGTAGCGTATTTCCGCAGCCAAACAATGGCGTGGATAATCTCGGTTCAGGAACTCAGCCAGGCTTCCCCGATTCTTATAAGTCACCAACCAACAGGCTGATCTCTTATTTTGGCAGGGTAAATTATACCTACGATGATCGGTACCTGGCAACGGTTACTCTGCGCTACGATGGATCCTCTAAGTTTGGCGCCAACAATAAATTCGGATTTTTCCCATCGGCTGCGGCAGGATGGAGATTCTCCAGCGAGCAATTCCTGAGCAATTCTAAAGTGATCACGGATGGGAAACTTCGGGCAGAATGGGGTCAGGTCGGTAATAACAGAATCCCTGCGTTTGTTTCCACGGCCTTGCTGAGCTCCACTACCTATGGATTGGAAAATGGTGTGACTCCGGGAGTGAGACCTTCAAACCTGGCAAACCCTGATATCATGTGGGAAACACAAGAGCAAATCAACATCGGTCTTGATCTTGGTACTTTGCGAAACAGGTTGAATTTCACATTTGATGTTTATCGGAAAGATTCTAAAGATTTGTTGCTCCGGGCACCAACACCTTCAAGTGTCGGATTTACATCAGTGTTTAGAAATGTCGGTGAAATTAGAAACGAAGGCATTGAATTGGCCATCAATTCCGTCAATATTGATAAAGGACTAAAATGGACCTCAGATTTCAACATCACTTTGCCAAGAACAAAAACATTGGCGCTGGTAGAAAGCGATACCTTATTCAGCAATTCTTCATGGAATACCAGCAATGTTGCGCAGGACCCCTATGCCAATGACTACATCACCATTGTAGGACAGCCATTTGGACAGATGTACGGATTTATGCATGATGGACTTTACGGATCTGAGGATTTTGATGAAAATGGAGATCCTTTCGTTTCTGTGGTATTTAGCGATGTGAAGCCGGGTTACCGCAAATATGTGGATGTAAATGGCGATAGTGTCATTAATGATGATGATAAAGTGATCATCGGAAATCCCAATCCCAAATTTTATGGCGGATTTAACAATACCTTACTTTACAAGGGATTTGATCTTAATATTTTCTTCCAATGGTCGTACGGCAACAAAATTTACAATGCCAACAGAATATTGTGGACCTCTCGCCTGAGCAGTCAGCGCAATTTCTCATCGGAAGTTATTAACAGGTGGAGAGCGGATAATACCGAAGAGCAAAACAGCCGGGCGACCTTTAGAACAATTGATGACGTATCGGAAAAGCTGACAGATAAATTCGTTGAGGATGGATCTTATTTGCGATTGAGAACAATCTCTTTAGGCTATTCATTGCCAAAGAAAATTCTGGACAAAATCCGTGCGCAAAAACTTAGGATTTATGTGACAGGACAAAATTTGTGGACGTGGACAAATTACACTGGCTACGACCCTGAAGTTGATACGCGCGGAGGCGGGTTAACTTCCGGAGTGGACTTCGGAGCATATCCCAGAAGCAGAACCTTCATCGGTGGCATATCCGTTACCTTCTGATCATTCGAAAGAAACAAATAATAGAATAATGAAATCAATAAATAAAAAAATATATAAGATGAAATTCAAAACGTCATACATTGGATTTCTGATTGTTATGCTTACCGGTATTTCCTTTACCGCTTGTGAAGAGCATTTGGAGGAGGAAGTTTTTTCGGCCTTTACTTCCGACCAGTTTTTCGAAAATGTGTCCTCTGCAGAGCAGGGACTCATGGGCATTTATGATAGGTTAGGATCCGAGCAGTTATACTCCCGGGGGTATTTGTTATATTTTCAATCAAGCGACCTTTCTCGTTATTGGCGACAAAACCGGGGAAATGATGATGACCTGATGTGCAACTATCAAATTCAGGAGAATAACAATTGGATAGGATCCGCTTGGGCTGCGTTTTACGATGGGATCAACCGCGCAAACCTGGTTATTGACAAAGTTACATTGCTCAAAGATGCTTTAGAAAATAGTGGTAATCGTACTGCGAATCAGGAATCCGATTTGGAGGAATACAAGGCGATATTGGGAGAGGCACATTTTCTACGTGCTTTTATGTATTTTCAGTTGGTGAAAAACTGGGGAGATGTGCCATTTAGATTGAGCTCCGACGTTTCTCTTGAAGACTTTAAAGCCGAGCGATCTCCATCGAAAGAGGTCTATGAGCAAATCGAAAAAGATATGCTGTTGGCCATCGAATTATTACCCGATATTCATGGGGTGAAGAGCCCGGGACGAATCTATAAAACCGCCGCTCAGGGTATTTTGGCCAGAATATATCTTCAGTGGGCAGGCCAGCCGATAAACGACATCTCCAAATTTGAGAAGTCGGCCGAACAGGCCCTTGCTGTGGTTAATAGCGGTGCGCATGAGCTCAACACGCAGATTGATCCCCTGGATGTAGGAGCGCCATTTGATCATCCCTTCCCTCAGGTATTTAAGAATTTGACCGATCACATCTATGATTTGAAAGAGTCGATGTGGGAAATTCATTTTTCTTATGTCGGAGAGAGCAGGGAAGATGCCTCGGTAGTTGGCGTTTGGCATGGTGTAACATCAAACACCAAATCAACTTACAAACGTGGGGCGCCCAGGTGGTATCCTTTACCTTCGTTTTATGATTCGTTCGAGGCAGATGATACACTTAGGAGGGATTGGTCGATTTCACAATTCGAGATAAAGAGCAACGATAGCTTTGTCGCTGTTGATAGAGATGCCCTGAAATGGGGTGTTGGCAAATATAGGAGGTATTTACTCAACGTGAAATCTCCGAATAACAACTATGAAACACTTAACTGGCAAATTCTCAGGTATGCTGATGTGTTGTTGATGCTGGGTGAAAGTATCAATGAAACATTGATGAACGGGGGAACGTTACCTCCGGGTACTTCACTGGATTTGGCGTATGAATCCGTTAATAAGGTTCGAAGAAGAGCCCGGGCTCTTGATCCGGATTCACCGGCTACAGGTGTGGATCTATCGGGATCTGGAGGAGAGATATTCCGGCAACAGATCAGAAATGAGAGAGCATGGGAACTTTGTTTTGAAGGACACCGCCGCTACGATTTGATGAGATGGGGAATATTGGTTGATGCAATTAGACAGGCTGGTCAAGATATGGCAGCAATCGGGTACAGTGATCAAAATGATTACTTTCAGGCGCACAATATCCAGGATAAGCATGTGCTGCTGCCTATCCCGTTTAACGCAGAAATCAGTCAGAATCCTAATATTCTTAATACGGACCCTACAAATAACGGGTACAGGTAAAAGTTGGTTAAAATGATGTTGAGAATTGGAACCCGCCTGGCTGAGCGATCTTTTTCATTTGAATGTAAAGGATGACCATTAGCATGGAATGGGTTCAATAAAATATAGAACAATGGGTAAAAAAATGAAAATTAAAATACGACGGATATTTTTGCAACCTGCATCGATGACGCTGTTGTTACTGGTCATGACTTTTATTTCTTGCGATGAGGAAACCACCAGTATAGGTATTGATAATGAGCCGGCAGCCGGAATCGGATTTATGGATACGAATGGCAGCGTCACTGAAGGGAGTGATCCGATGATATTGCAGGTAAATGCTTCAAAGAAATTGTTCAACGATGTTTCTTTTGGCGTTAAAGTGATTGATGGGGATGGCAGTGCCATTACTATTTCCGATGCTGATGGTAATGCGGGAACAAATTTTACCATTAAAGAAGGGACCAAGAATGTCCAACTCTATGTATCTGTTTCGGATGATGATGACTATAACGGTGATTACGAAGTGATGTACGAGTTGGAAAACTTATCCGGTGAAGGTGCTTTTCTTACAGTTTATACACTTGGATCCGGAGAGAAACAAATAAATCCCTCCTTCAATCTTGAGGTAAGAGAAGATGACCCCGTACCTCCTTCTATTGGCTTTGAATCTGAAGCCGGAGCTGTTGATGAAAATAAAGGGGAATCCCATGCAATTACGATTGCGCTTTCTGAACCGGCATCCGTGGCAGGATCATTTGAATTAGCCTATGCAGGGACGGCTGAAAATGGTGTGAATTACCAAACGGACGCTCCGGGTGGCACAGTCAATATCGGTATCGGGGCAGAAGAGGTTGTTGTAAACATTACACCGATAGATGATGATCTTGTAGAAGATGATAAAACAGTTGTTTTAACCATCAGTAACATCAGTAATGGATTTTTGCCAGGTTCAATTACAGCGTACACCTTAACTATTGTTGAGGATGATTTGCCAAAAGTAATATTAAACCCGGAAGCTGATTGCGGAATTCGCGGTGGTGATAAGGGGGATGATGCCGCGGCGGGAGGAGAGTTTGCACGAGCGGCAAATGGTACGGATTCAAGAGGCAGGGATGAGCGTCAAATGATGATGAGATTTGATCTGGCCGGTGTTGATTTGAGCAAGGTGATACGTGCAACGCTTAAATTAACGACAGTTGGTACGGATGCCGGTGGAAGTGATAGGTTTTGGACAGAGGCAGAAGATTTTAATGGTAGTGGCGCTTTTGACGGAACTCTTGCACCTACTGCGCAAAAAATCTATCATGTAACTGGCGATGATAATTGGGACGAAGTTACCGTGACATGGAATACGGCACCGGCTTTTGATCCAACCCCTGTAACAACAGGGACGTTTGATCTGGTTGAATCGGCAGTGAGATCACATGAATATGATGTTACAGCCGCTTTGATGTCAGATAGTGACGGTAAATTTTCTATCCGGCTGGGAACGGACAATGATACGGATGGAAAAAGCATTTACTATCAAACGCGAGAAAGCACACTTGGCGGAGTACCGGAGCTGATCATAATTTCAAACCCATAATAGCAAAAGCAATTCTTTTGTATAAATAATAATTCCCTGCGTGTATAATAGACCACCCGGGGAATTATGTACACATTTTATTTGACCTGGTTTAACATGAACAAGTTTGTGCAAATAATTAAGATATCAATTTGTTTTATCATATCTGCTGGCCTTTTATTGTCATGCCAAAATACATCGTCCAAAGGCCGCAGCAGTTCTTTATCTGATAATTTAAAGACTGCCGGTGGTTTATCACGGAATGAGATAGATGTAATATTTCAAAAAGCTACCGAACACCTGCTAAATGCGTGGGACTCGGTCGAACAGACCAAAAGGCTTCCAAGGTCTATTGAAAAGGGATTCCGTCCTATCAGAGACTGGACCAGTGGGTTTTATCCTGCAAACTTATGGATTTCCTACGAATACGGAAAAGATCCCGATCTTTTGGAAAAAGCGGAAATGGCTTCAGCAATCATTGAAGATGAAAAATACAATACCCAGGATCATGACATAGGATTCAGGATTTATTGTCCTTACGGCAGAGGATATGACCTTACAAATGATCCGGAATACAAGGAAGTAATTATCCAGGCGGCCAAATCGGCTATTCAAAGGTATAGTCCGGCCGTAAGAGCCATTAAATCCTGGGGATCAAGACCTGAAAGGGATTGGCAGTATCCTGTGATCATTGATAATATGATGAATCTGGAACTCCTCTTTGCAGCTACCCGCTTAACCGGTGATTCCGTATATTATAATGTGGCGATAAACCATGCGCTGACAACGATGAAAAATCAGTACAGGGAAGACTACAGTTGCTCCCATGTAGTAGATTACGATTCTTTAACCGGTGCGTTCAGAAAGCGAGATTGGAATAATGGAAATAATGATCCCGCCACCTCTGCCTGGAGCAGAGGTCAAAGCTGGGGATTGTATGGATTTACGATGGTATACCGGGAAACAAGAGATGAAAGATTTTTAGATCAGGCAGAAAAAATTGCTGATTTTTTATTATCGCATCCAAACATGCCGGAGGATATGGTGCCGTATTGGGATTACCATGCACCCGAAGTTCCTACATTTAGGGATGCTTCTGCCGCAGCAATCATGGCATCCGCCCTGATGGAATTGAGTGGTTATCCTGAAAAGAACGGAAAGCGTTATTTTGAAGCTGGAGAAAAGATATTAAAAAGTCTTTCATCCCCTGAATATTTAGCTGAACCGGGAACCAACGGTGATTTTCTACTTAAACATGCCACCGGAAATAATTTGAAGAAGTCCGAAAGAGATGGTACACTTATTTATGCCGATTATTATTTCCTGGAGGCATTGCTTAGATATATGGAGATTAAGGAGCTCAATCGGGTATCCTTAAAAGCAGGCTGATTGAGGTGCTTATAGCTTGTTGGTACTTGGAGAACAGATGGAGTGAAAAGAGGAATAAATTCATCATTTCACAGTGTATGAAGTTTCTGGATCAAGGCCGGAGCATTACTCCTGTTAAGAACATCAATGAGCCTCCAATTCCAGACAGCCTTTCTTCTGGAGGTAATTTCCATGCATCAGAAGAATAACATTCAGCCTATTTGTTTTGTAGAATTGAAAACTGTTGAGAAAGGCTTTCTGAAATAATTAAAGATTGAATATAAACTTAACTTTTTAGATGAACAGGTCGTATTTTATGCTATTGACTATGCTCACCGGTTTTGTCGGCCTGAGCGGAGCGCAAGGAATTCAAAAGAACAATATTTCCAAACCTAACATCATTATCCTATTTACCGATGATCAGGGCTATGGAGATGTCGGGGCATATGGTTCAACAAATATTGAAACACCCCATCTGGACCGAATGGCTGAAGAGGGAATGAGGTTCACCAACTTCTATGTGGCAGCCTCATCTTGCACACCCTCACGTGCGGCATTGCTTACGGGCTGTTATCCACAGCGGGTGGGATTGCCGGCCGTAGTGAACGATCAGTCCGACAAAGGGCTGAGTGCTTCTGAATTTACAATAGCAAGCTATCTAAAGCAAAATGGATACAGTACGGGTATGTTCGGGAAGTGGCACCTGGGCCATCATCCTGAGTTTATGCCGACCCGTCATGGCTTTACCGAGTTTTATGGCATTCCATACTCGATGGATATGTGGCCGTGGCATCCAAAACCAAGCCATCCTTATCCTGCACTACCTCTTTATGACCGGGAAGAAGTTGTCGAATACAATCCTGATGTAAATCAAATGACTGCAGTGTTCACTGAAAAGGCCGTTGATTTCATCAAAAGAAATAAAGACAATCCGTTTATGCTCTATGTGCCTTATTCTCAGCCTCATGTTCCGCTCGGGGTATCCGATAAATTTAAAGGAAAATCGAAAGCGGGACGCTACGGAGACGTTATAATGGAAATTGACTGGTCGGTTGGTGAAATTATGAAGACAGTTAAGGAATTGGGAATTTCCAATCGTACTTTGATACTTTTCACATCAGATAATGGCCCTTGGTTGACCTATGGTAATCACGCAGGTTCTACCGGTGGATTGAGAGAAGGAAAGGGGACTGTTTTCGGAGGAGGTCAGAAGGTACCTTTCATCGCTTGGATGGAGGGTTCTGTACCTGCAGGAAAAGTGGAAGATCGAATGGTGAGTGCCTTAGATATTCTACCTACCGTGGTGTCCGTAACAAAAAGTAATATGCCAAGGGTAAATCCTGTGGATGGACGGGATATATGGCCAATCCTTACCGGTCGTGGAGATGTGGAAAGCAAGCCGTTCTTTTTTGTTAAAACGGATGAAGTACAAGGTGTGCGTAAGGGGAAGTGGAAATTACACGTTCCTCATAAGTATCGTGTGGTTCTGTCCAAAGGGGCTGACGGACTGCCCGGTGAACAGGACAATTTTGGTGGTAGCATCGGGCTTTCTTTGTACAACATCGATAAAGACCCCGCAGAGTCGAAAAATGTGGCATCGAAATATCCCAAAGTAGTAGCGCAGCTACAAAAACTAATAAAAGAATTTGAAAGTGATTTGGCAGAAAATAGCCGTCCGGCTGGAATTGCCGAATAGAAAATTACAATATCAAACCTTAAGGTTGTGAAATACATAATACGATTTGTTTATTTACCGATATGTTCTCTGATGGTCGCATGTTCGGCTCCTTCGGACCCGAAGGAGAAAAGGCCAAACATCCTATTCATTATGTCGGATGATCATTCTGCCAATGCCGTATCAGCTTATGGATCAAGGTTGGCCTCGGTGCTTAAAACACCAAACATTGATCGACTGGCCGATGAAGGTGTCAAACTCAATAACTGTTTCGCTACCAATTCAATTTGTACCCCCAGCAGAGCGACAATCTTGACAGGGCAATACAGCCACTTGAATGGGGTACGTACCCTCAAGGATCACCTGGATACCAAGAAAAAAAATGTGGTCCATTATTTTAAGGAATACGGTTATCAAACCGCTGTTATTGGGAAATGGCACCTGCATTCGGAACCTCAGGGTTTTGAACATTGGCAGGTTTTGCCTTCACAGGGATTGTATTTTGATCCTGAATTTAAGGTCAAGGGATTAGATGAGGGGACTCCTTATAAAAAGCGGATGATGAAAAAATATAAAGGTTACGTAACAGATATAATTACCGATTTATCTCTGAATTGGTTGAAAGAAAGGGACGATGACAGACCTTTTATGTTGATGATGCATCATAAAGCTCCGCATGCCCTTTGGGAGTATCATCCCAAATATGAGAACTTACTGGACGGGGTTGTTATTCCCGAACCGGAAACCTTGTTTGAAGATAAGTCACATCGCGCACCGGCAACGGTCAGGAAGGAGAATGACCTCAAGCGGTTGAGTAGGCGAATGAGCGGGAAGATGCAAGTATCGTCGGTACATGATTTTGGAGAATGGCCGACAGGTAATTTGAATGTTGAGGGGATGAACCGGGAAGAGATCGTTCGGGCTACTTATCAGAAATACTTAAAGGATTACCTTCGGGTAATTGCCTCGCTGGATGAGAGCATAGGTCGAATATTGGACTATTTGGATGAATCCGGTCGAGCTGAAAATACCATCGTAATTTATACTTCCGATCAGGGGATGTTTTTGGGCGAACATCAGTATCTCGACAAGCGTTGGATTTTCGAAGAATCGATTCGAATGCCATTTTTGGCGCGATGGCCAGGTAAAATCAAACCTGGAACCACTGCTGATGAGTTGATCACTAACGTAGATTTTGCCTCTACACTTTTGGATATGGCCGGAGCAGATGTACCGGTTCATTTTCAGGGATCAAGTTTCTTGCCTATAATGAAAGGGCAAGAGGTGGAGGACTGGCCATCTTCGGTTTATTACAGGTACTGGATGCAGCGCGATATGACGCCTGCCCATTTTGGAATTAGAACCGACCGCTATAAGCTCATTTTTTATTACGGATTGAATCTGGATACGAAAAGTTTCGGTCACCCGGATACGGAGCCGGCCTGGGAATTGTACGATTTGGAAAAAGACCCTAAGGAAAAGAATAATGTTTATGGTCAGGAGCAATATGCTTCCATTGTCGCTGAACTTAAAAATGAGCTTGCCAGGAAAAGGGAAAAAATAGGAGATACGGATCGGCAATATCCCGAACTTTTAAAAAGAATTGGATTTAATTGACAAACCCATGAAAGGAATAACAAGAAATACTGTTGCTATACTCTTAATGGGATTAGGAGCGTGCAGTCAGTCCATTAATCAATCCGAATCTTCGGTGAATAATGCGGCTGTTGAACTTACATCCCGTTTGAGTGCTCAAAAAAACGTAGCTACCGCTGAAGACATTGTAGATGATAGATTTATCATCGTTGGCGATAGAAGCCCGAACGGTATTGTCACCCGTGAAGAAACGGATGATGGACCGGTATACCATTTTTCGGCAACAGGCGAAGCAAATCGGATTGAGTTTACCACCTGTTTTGGATCCGAAGAGAACCTCAAAGGTATTTCAAACGAAGAAATTGAACTTTTTAAAAAGATAAAAAGTGCCTACGAATTTGATGATGAAGGAAAATACGGGGAGACTGTGACATATGAATGGAGCGCCTTGTTTCCGGAAAAAATGGAGGAAGGTAAGGGCGGTATTTTTGCCCAATGGCACGGACGACCGGATCGTACCTTGGTCAAGGACCCGGAAGGAAACCTTATGCATTTGCCCAAAGAGCAGTTTGTGGGAATGCTCGACACCATGCATTTCAATAAAAACATCGGTATTAGCAATAAAACAAATAAACCTAATGGTTGGTGGGTAGAACAATCGGCAGGAGGACCAATAGCTGCATTTCATTTTCAGTCTGATTACATGTATCTGTTAGTGCGCAGCGAGGCCAACCGGATGTCCGACCCTACTTTTAAAGTAAAACCTAAACCCGGCAGGCATCTGAATAAACTTGTGGGCAGAGATGGTAAATATGGTACCATAGTTTTCGAAAAACCATCTTCGGAAGTGCCAGTCAACGAATGGATTGATTTTAAAGTGAAAATCAAATATACCAAATACAGTACCACAGAAGATAAAGTGCTGGAGTCGGGTCGGGTTCAGGTCTGGATGAATGATGAAAAAGTAGCCGACTGGAATGGTGATGTAGGCAAAAACGATTTGCATGGGCCATATTTCAAATTTGGAATTTATAAGCCCAGGGAAAAGGGGTTCAAGGTAGATTGTAGAGGGTTCGATCAAAAGATCGAGAGGTAGAGTAACTTAAGCTGTTTAAGTAAGACATCATGGGTGGCCATCGGGCCAGTTCATATGTTGTTTGAAATTCAATTTTATATGAAAAACATATCATTAATTATCGCGGGAGTATTAATTTCTTACAATATCAATGCACAAGAAATATTGTTTGCCGACTATTTCGATATAAACACAAACAAGGAGAGCGGAAGCACAGTGTTTGGCAAGGTACACCTAAAACGAAACAAAGATGTAGACAAGCGTAAAATACCGCGTGATTATCAATTTGAGATCACTGATTCTGACACAAATGTTTTCACGATCCGTACGGAATTTGATCGGAAAGGACGCATTTTTGGGGTTTTACAAGTGGCGCCTCGAAAGAATACCGGCCTCGCCCCAACGAGTCACAAGCTCACAGTTGCGCTGATGCAAGGCAAGAAAACACTTGTTTCCAAGGAGATAACCATTCATGTGGTGCAAAAAACTGTGTGGGAATATTTTGTGGACTTCTATAAACCGGTGACCTTGTCTGTCGCCAGGTTACACGGAAAAAAAATTAAGAATAAAGAGCTTTCTCTTCTTATCGGTGACCTGGAAAAGAATAATGGTAAGTTCTTATTTGCCGATATATATGACAAACACCCTTCCGAATACGCAAAAAATGAATTGGAGAAAGACTGGCAAAGTGTTGCCTCCAAAATAGGAGGGCTGGGCTATGCCTATGCAAAATCTGAGAAATTTGGCCTTCCCAGTGGCGATCCGGAAACGATTGAACGATTGAAACGTGTGCTTTATAAAGCACTTGTCCGGTATATGAGTACCATTCCGATAGAACCCGGAGATCTAACGGTGGATGGGAAACCAACGGGAACGGAACTGGGTGATGGTTTCAGTATGCTGAGTGAACATGGTTACGCTAGTCATGGATTTGTAACACATCATTGGCGTGTTACCGATGCGCTGGGGGCGGCACTGGTGCATCTTTGGCCCGCGGTGCTGGAAGATATAGCTCATGGAGATGAAGAAGCCCTAAAACTGTACGACTCAGCCATTCGGTTCTTTCAGCTATTCTTTTCAATTGTTCCGGAAAGGCGCAGTATGGATAACCCGCTACAGCGCTGGAAAGATATTTCGAACAAAAACTACTCCGAAGGCGCCTGGTCAGATGCCAATATTAGTCACAGGATGCGCACTTTGATGGTAATGCCGATCGTGTGGGCAGATTACAACCGACCGATCACCTATGTACCTTATTGGTACGACGACTATTACAATGGGACAGAATTTGAAGGAATGACCTTTGCTGACAAATGGTCTCCAAGTGGAGTTGTTCTTGATTTGAGACATTGGTGCGATAAACTCTCGATACCTACGCATCTTTATGATCAGTCGGGATTTCACCCGGACGGAACTATGTCCCATCACACCGGTCACCAGTCCTCCGACGTAGCCATGTTTGCCTATGGGTACGAATGGCTTACTACGGTAAACGATGCCATCGGCTATTTCCAAAACACGGCTTTTCCCATAGAGGATAAGAGCTACCGGTTTATTGCAGACAGATTGAATTACACATACAGGAGAATGCTCTACAAAGATTATTTGGACTACACCGTGGCGGGACGAAGTTTTTTCTCAGACCTTTCAAATTTTGGATCTCGTCATGTAGCAAAAGATATTGAAGAATTGATCGATGGTAAATCACCATCCACAGTGATCGAAAATGAGCAAGAACTGATAGAGTTAAAAAACAGCCTGAAAAAGAAAGCACATTCTTTCACCGGAACCACATCTTTTTGGAACGCAGACTATTTGGTTCATCGCAAGGAAGATGGTGGCAACAAGTATTTCTTTTCTGTGAAGCACAAATCGGTTCGTACGTCAGGGGCAGAGGATTTTACGAAAGTACGCAAGTCATGGCATGCCGGCAGTGGTGTTTTCCAACTGAAAGTAAATGGAGACGAATACTCGCATGAGGTGATGTCTAATGCAGATTGGCATACCCTGCCCGGAGTTACCGAAGAATGGCGAACGGATGAAATGCCCGGAGGACCTGCATCTGCATCCCTGCCGGGAGGGAACGAATTCTCCGGGATTTTGTCTGATGGTGTTTATGGCCTTACCGGATATCACCACAAGCCAATAGATAAATATACTTCGGCAAAGGCATTGAAAAGCTATCATATGGTCGATCGTTTCGGAACCGCTCTTGGCAGTAAAATTGCCAGGAAGAAGAAGTCAAAAGGAACAGAACCTATCGTTACCTGTATCGATCAGTCGGCCTTATCATCCGTACTGAGTTACCGACTTAACGGCAAGCGGAAAAGTATCGCTCCCGGAGAAAGTGTGAACATCGCCGAATCTTTGGAAGGCCCGTCATGGGTACATCATGGCAGCAAGGGGTACTTAATTTTTCCTGTCCAAAATCAACAGTTGTTCATCAAAACGGGTAAGGAAATCAATGTGACCGCCACAGACCTGAAAATAGAAAAAAGCGCCAACTACATCCTCGCACTGGATCATGGAGTTACACCGGACCAGGAAGGAGCGCAGGGATATCACTATGTACTGGTTGCCGATGTGAAGGTGGATGATATGCCCGGGTTATTGGATCAATATGTGGCTGATTTTACCACACATTCCGCCGGTAGTAGGTATCATGCCTTATACAGTAAAAAAGAAGAGCTCGGACAGGTGGTTTTCTATAAACCGGGCCGGGCAAAGTTGAAAAAGCAGCAATGGGTTGAAACAGACCATCCCGCTATTCTAATGGTAAAAGATCTGGGCAAACAACTGCGGATATCTTTGGTCGATCCGTTGCACAGTTTGGAAACTGCCGAAATCAGGATAAAGGTTTCGGAAGCCCTTAGACAAGGAATTTACAACTACGAGTTCCCCGGCATAAAGCCAAGAGAAGGAGAAAAAGTAGTGGTGACCTCCGGTGGCGAGGGCTCGGTAATAGCCGTTTCATTGCCCGATAAATCCGATGGCAAATTTTATAATTATCAGGAGCAGATGTATGCCGGAGCTCCGATTGTTATTACCATAGAAAAAGAGTAAACTAAAAAGACATGAGACTTATTGTAAATAAGGTACTTTGTGCATTTCTAATGTTGCTTGTGGCAGGAAAACTGTACTCGCAACAAAACCCGAACGTACTGTTTATAGCCATAGATGATCTGAACGATTGGGTTGGCTGTTTAGACGGGCATCCGCAGACAAAAACCCCAAACATTGACAGGTTGGCAGCCCAGGGCGTTTTGTTTACTAATGCTCACTGTCAGGCTCCGATTTGCGGGCCGTCCAGAGCTTCGATAATGACCGGCTTGTATCCGCATACCTCGGGTAATTACCTCCAATTGAATGATCCTGATATCAAAAAATCAAATGACGTCACCGCAAATTCAATATTTCTCCCGGATTATTTTGAGAAGCACGGATACAAATCTTTTGGTGTCGGCAAAGTCTACCACAATGGAGATGCCGCCAATACCTTTGATGAATATGGAGGGGTTTTTGAAAAATCCGGGCCAAAACCGGCGAAGCGTTTCAATTATGATCCAAAGTGGTTCAATAAGCCTGGGAAAACTCAAACTGATTGGGGGGCTTATCCCGATGTTGATGAAAAAATGCCTGATTACAAGTCGGCTTCCTGGGCAATTGAGCGGTTGAAGGAAGATCATGAGAACCCCTTTTTTATGGCGGTAGGTTTCGTAAGGCCGCATGTGCCCTGGTACGTACCCCAAAAGTGGTTTGACAAATTTCCGATAGATTCCCTGCAAATGCCCCCTTATCTGGATTCAGACATGGACGATGTGCCGCTTATGGGCCGGCGTGTGGCGGAGGCCCCTCAAATGCCCACGACTGAATGGATGAAAGAAACAGACCAGTGGAAGAAAGTTGTACAGGCCTACTTGGCTTGCATAAGTTTTGTTGACTACCAGGTAGGAAGAGTGCTCGAAAACTTGGAAAACAGCAAATACAAGGACAATACTATTGTCGTATTGTGGTCCGACCACGGTTACCACCTGGGAGAAAAGAATAGGGTGGCCAAACAGGCCCTCTGGGAACGGGACACACGGACCGTTTTAATTTTTAAAACTCTTGATGGGAATGCTAATCAGGTTTGCTCACGACCCGTTCAACTGATAGATATGTACCCTACGCTTGTTGATTTGGCAGGTTTACCTAAAAACCAAATGAACGAAGGACACTCGCTTGTCCCATTGCTTGAGAATCCATTTGCCAAATGGGATTATCCGGCACTCACTTCATATGGCAAAGGCAATTTTGCAGTAACTACAGAAGGATACCGGCTTATCCAATACGAGGATAACTCAATAGAGTTTTATGATCTGCGCAATGATAAAGATGAATGGCATAACCTGGCCGGGGACAAAAAATATCGGAAGCTGATTAATCAGCATCGATCACACCTCCCCGAAAAACAGGCTGAATTATCAAGTTATTCTCATTATAGCTTTAATGAGTATTTCAAGGATAAATCCCAATGATTATATGTGCTGTGAAATACATGTTACTCAATAATTAAACAAGCAATTTTTTATGCAAATACGAAATGTTTTTATTGCCTATGTGATGCTCTCAATGAGTGCAACTTCTTTCTCTTACGGCCAGGAAGTAACTATTGAGTGGAAAGATTTTGATGGGATTGACATTCCCATTCCCCCTTCACAACATCCCAGGTTATATATCGGTAAAAAGGATATTGCTGACTTGAAAAGCAGAATGACCGATTCTGAATTAAAACCTGTTTGGAATGATTTGGTAAAGATGAGCCAGGAACCGGATGCTGATGATAGAGCCAAAGAGGGCTGGCGTTATCATTTAACACAGCGCGGTACTGCCGTGCGCTGTGAGCTGAATGCCATGAAGTATCTGACCGGTGGAAATAAAAAGACCGGACGCCAAGCGATCACCGATATGCTTACCAAGCTGAAAGACAGTGAATGGCTTCATGGTCAGGATATGTCCCGCGCTGTTGGCAGGCGCATGGTTTCGGGAGCTATCGTGTACGACTGGTGCTATCCATTATTGAACGAGCAGGAAAAACAGGCGTTCATAAAAGAGTTTGTGCGCCTGGCCAAACAACTCGAATGCGGCTACCCTCCTGTACGGCAAGGGGCGATTGTAGGCCATTCTTCCGAATGGATGATTTTCAGGGATCTGCTTTCTACTTCTATAGCCATTTACGATGAGTTTCCGGAAATGTACCATCTTACCGCCCACCGGTTATTTAAAGAACACATTCCGGCCAGAAATTGGTTCTATCCCGGACATGCCTACCATCAGGGTAAAGGCTACTTCAACGTTCGTCATGCCAACGAACTGTTTGCTGCCTGGATTTTTGATCGTATGGGCGTAAAGGAAGTATTTCATCCGGCCCAGCAGTTTGTGCCTTATTTTCTGCTCTACGCTCGCCGGCCTGACGGCCAGATGTTGGCCGGAGGAGATGTAAATTATAGCCGTAAGGGCATCAAGTCGATGGCATTGATCGGATTGCTTTCAGGCAGTTATTACAAAGATGCGTACCTGAATCATAACTACCTGCTTAATCCTGAAATCCAATCGCACAATAAGCTCTATGAATTTCTATGGAAGGACACCGAACTCGGGCGAAGAGAATCTGATGATCTGCCTCTTACCCGCTATTTTGGCTCGCCTTTTGGGTGGATGATTGCCCGTACCGGTTGGGATGCCAATAGTGTCATTGCGGAGATGAAGGTCAATGAGTATCATTTTGGCAATCACCAGCATCACGACGGTGGAGCTTTTCAGATTTACTACAAGGGGCCGCTGGCCATAGATGCCGGTATTTACAATGGTGTGGCAGAGGGCATCCGTGGATATGGTAATTCGCACAACAAAAATTACTTCAAGCGCACCATTGCTCACAACAGCTTGCTGGTTTATGACCCCGGCGAAGTATTTCAATCGCGTGATTACGGCGGCGCCCACAAAACCGATACGGTGCGAAACGAGGGCGGTCAACGACTACCCGGGCCGTCATGGACACCACCGAACACCATGAAAATCATGCTGGAGCAAGACTATAAAGTAGGTAGCGCGCTTAAACACGGTTTTGGCCCTGATCCCATGGAACCTGACTATTCTTATCTAAAAGGCGATATTACCGAAGCATATTCCGGCAAGGTATCGGAGGTTAAACGTTCCTTCACTTTTTTGAACATGAAAAATGACACCATCCCGGCAGCATTTATAGTGTTTGACAAAGTGGTATCATCCGACTCTTCTTTTAAAAAGTATTGGCTGTTACATAGCATAGAAGAGCCCAGGGTTGAAGAAAATGAAATCACCATAGCAAGAACACAAAACGGAGATAGCGGTAAGCTGATCAACACAAGCTTGCTTCCCAAACCGGACAATTCAATAGTGCGTCCGATTGGTGGTCCCGGCAAAGAATTTTGGGTGTTTGGTAAAAATGAATATACAGAGCCCGTCAGGAAGGATGTGGCCAATGAACGGGGCGCCTGGAGGGTGGAAATTTCACCCAAAGCAGAAGCGACTACCGACTATTTTCTAAATGTCATGCAGGTCATGGACAATGGCATAATGGGCAAGCTGTCTGTCCGGCAGATGGAAGGAGACAAGGTGATAGGAGTGAAATTACAGGATCGAATAACCTTTTTTAGTAAAGACATGAGCACGCTCGACAGATCTTTTTCTTTCAGCATTGCAGACAATGGAACCTATAAACTATTGCTGACGGATCTGGCTCCGGGTACCTGGCAGATCAAGAAAAATGGAAAGGTATTCCAAAGTGCTATCGATGTAAAAGGCGATGACGGAACCATCTACTTCGAAGGAGATGAAGGGGACTATCAATTGCTAAGGTGAGCATTTATTTTCGATGGATAGGGCTAATGAACATACTCATTTAGCACGGGATAAAAGACTAAATATGATTCATGTGAAAAGAAATTATCTTTTTGTACTTCTGATCGCTTGTATGTCCAGCAAAGAAAAAAAGACGAGAGCAGTTTGTCCGATTCATCCAGGCGTCCGCCAAAAGCACTTTTTCATGGTGTTATTCATAAATGCTCCGTTGTACTTCACTGATGAATTAATCCAGTATTTCATAAATCCTGTAATTATCGTATAGCCCTTTGGCAGGGGCCATAAGCCGGATGGCTGTTTGCCCTCCTTTCAGATAGGCTTCTTCATCATTAAACCGAAAGCTCAACGCACCATTGATGTACCATTCAATGAGGTCTTCATGCTTAATGATCTTTAAATGATGTCGGGCCATAGGGTGTTTCAGGGTGAGGTCTTCGCCTTTTGCGGTCAGGATCCGTCCGGGGCATTTTCGCATGTTTGAGGTTCCTCTGCCCGGGGCAAAAAATGAGATGCGATAATTGTAGAGGTCTCCTTTGGTGTATTGGGCTGCCATACCATTTCGCTTTTTCAGGGAAGGATCGAAAACATCCTGACCTTTGTCTCCTGTACCGCTGAACATCAGCATATGTAAGGCGCTTTCAGACAAGCTCTGAAAGTCGCATTCAATCACGTAGTTGTCTGGTGTCTTGAAGTGATTCCAGTACACTAAATGTCCCCCGCGAAAGGTATCCCGATAATAGTATTTTTTAGCTTCTTCTTCACCCAGATCACGAATCATGGCAGGCTCCAGCACTTCATAAAAGGTGCCTCCCTGTCCGGTAAAGCTGCTCCCCGCCCTGGTATAATATTGATCAATTACATCGAAATACTTGGAGTGAATCAGCAACTTGCCGTCCCGGATAGAAGCGATTCCCGGCCCCTCCATGGTCCAGTCTTCCAGGTCGGATGGCTCATCAAAATCGCAGGAGTAAATGAGCTTGAGTTTAAGATCGTCCTGTGCGCGGCAAGAGGCCGCAAGGATAAGAATGACAAATAGTGCTGAAACTGTTTTGTTCATTTTGTTTTTCAATTTATCGGAAAAGTAACCATTTCCAAACCGTAGGTATAATGTTTGTTCTTTAAATTCCGGAAATGGAACATTTGTGCCCGTTAGAAGAAACATCCCTTCCAATGCGGACCTCCGGAACACTTTACCTTTGATTCATATTAAATAATCAAGTTCAAAAAAAGTACTTGTTACTCCGTGACCAACCGCAGAGCTCTACGGCCATAAAACAGACCCGTACGAGACCATCGACACGGCAGGGCAGGACTTGGTCGGTGAATTGTTGGAGAAACTGAAAGCCGGTATCACGGCCATGCATGGAGATGTCGGTGATTTGGACCGGCAGGGTCCATGTCCCGATACAGGTTTTGATTGGAGAATATTTCTAAATTTGGGATACTGAATAAACGTTAAAAGATAAGCAAATACCGAATTATTAAAACGAAAAGATAATATGGCGACACAAATGGAACTGGCGGATCTTACCCTGGTAGACAAAGATCATCCAAATGCACAGGAAGTGGCAGTATTGAACGAGCCTTACAATATAACCGTGGCACATGCAGAAATTCCTGAGCCGGGTGACGATGAAATAAGGGTAAAAATTGAGTATGTAGGCATCTGCGGTTCGGACGTCGAGACCTATCGGGGTTCACGTCAGCCGGAGTATCTATCCATGCCTACCCGGCTTGGACATGAAGTTTCGGGCGTTGTAGACAAAGCAGGCAGTAACGTACAAGGGATCAGGAAAGGGGATAAAGTCGCTTGCCGGTATGTGTGGGGCGCTTTTGCCGAATATATCATCTGCAAACCTTTCAACGTAAAGGTGATGCCCGATTGGTTTCCCATGAAGGAAATCAGCCTGATAGAAGTGCTGCCGGGGGTTATTCATGCTGCGGAACTTTCCGAAATAACCCCAAGTAAAAATGTATTGATTACCGGACAGGGCGTGAGTGGCCTGGTCATCACTCAGGTGGTCAAGCTTTACAATCCGAAGAACCTGGTGGTGACCGATTTGCACGACAGAAACCTCGAATTGGCCAAAAAATACGGAGCTACACATACTTACAAAATCCCGACCGAAGATATTCCTACGATGGACATTGTAGGAGAAGACTTCCCCGAAGGCTTTGATGTGGTGATCCCCTGTCTGCTGGACGGCGACGGAATGGTAGATGCCATTGATTGTGCGGCTTTCTCCGGTCGCATCGTTATGTATGGTTGTATCGGTGTTTGTGATAAGCCCGTCGATTTTTTCAAAGTACATCGGAAAAGACTGAACATTTATTCTACAGAACCGCGCAGTGATATCGACATGAGGAAATTTTTCCAGGAAGGAATGCAGATGGTGTTGGATGGCCTGGTCAATACCACCGAAATGATTACGCATATATTCCCCATGTCGGAAATAGGCCAGGCATTTGCTATAAGGGACGACAAGGACAATAAAGAGGCCCTGCACATACTTATTGATTGTAAAAAGAACACCGCCGATTAAGGAGCTTATTGGACGAAACATATGGCAACCCTTACAATACCTGGGAGCAACTGGGCAGCCCGATACGACCCACTACCGCACAGATCAATCAACTCCGATTAGTCCGGGAGCCAACCATCTTGGAAGGGCCGTCTGACGTCGAATCGAGGGGCGATAGCGTGGACGTGAGAATAGCTATGCCGCCCGCTTCTGTTAGCTTCATCATCCTCTCCAAGAAGGAAGGCAGATCACCCGCGAAAGTAGGAGGGCTTAAATACGAAAAATATAAAAGCCTGAATGGAGAAAATGACATCATGCTGCTCTGGAATCCTTTGGAGAATAAAAATGTGCTGACCTACGAGGTGTTCTTTGCCAGAAAGGGAATGAAGGAGTTTAAGAAGGTGAATGCGATGAGTATAATGGATGGCGCGTTTGTCCATACATTGCCAAAAGGGGTGGAGTGCGGCAGATATAAAGTGCGGGCTGTCGATTTAATGAATTCATAAAATAAAGCACTTATCAAGCTTTGTTCATAATGTTTGTTTTTTTTGTTTCCGTCATGAAACATTTGTACACCCAAATTGAAACATGCATTCTAATACGGACTTCATAAACTCCCTAATTTTATTGCTCACAAATAAATGTGGTTTTGAAAAGTAAATGTCAATGGTTGTTAAATCCGGTGTAGCTTATTCTAAGCTTTTGGTTCTTGTACTGATCCTTTCTGTGTTTTACCACTGTGAGGAAATTGATGCTCAGAGCCGCAATTATAATATAGCTGAAAAAAGTATTGATAAGAAGAGCATCCACCCGATAATGCGGCTTGACCCTTTTCCGCAGAGCGGTAAAATCGAAGTGAATTCACCTTGGATGCTTTGGTCGCCCGTAGTGAAAAGCAAAACTGGCTATAATACTTACAAATTTGATGAAAATTACCTTTACAAAGGTCGGGTGTCAAAGGATCCTCAATTTGAGGATGAGACTACCATCATCTCCGAACCTAGAGAATGGACATTTTTTAGTCCTTATAAAAAACTGGAAACGGGGACTTGGTATTGGCAGTATGCTTCCATAGACAAAAATACAGGGAGCGAGAAATGGTCGGAGGCCTACTATTTTGAAGTTACCGGACGAGAGCGGGATTTTGTGGTGCCGGCATTTGATAAAATTTTGAAAAACATTCCGAAAAGTCACCCTCGAACACTGGCTTATAAGCATCAAATAGGAAAACTGACTTTCCCAGAAGAACTAACTACTGAATTTATAGCTAAAATGAGTCAGAGCATAGGTGAGGAATTTCCTGCATCACTGTTATACGGCGATGAGACCGTACTGGCTGAAAAGCGAAACAGTCTGAGTGATGTCGACCTCACCAGATTTATCGCTAAGCGGACCAAGGAAATATATCGGGAGCATAAATTCAGTCTGGAAAGTATGCTCAAAGCATACATTATTACGGGAGATGAAAAGTATGCAAAAGAGTCAATTAGACGGTACAACTATCTGAAGGATCAATATTTTAAGATCATTGATGCGGGAGCTTACAACGACTTTACCGAAGGGTTTTACTTCAACGTACTGTCCGGTATTTATGATGTTTGCTACGATTACCTTGAGCCGAAAGAACGTGAATACATCAAAGAGATCCTGATTGAATCACAAGAGAAAACCTATCATCATTTTTTACATGTTGCCGAACACTACATTCTGAACAGCCACATGTGGCAGTTTCATTTGCGTACCTTTCTGGGTACGTCACTGGCATTGTTGCATGACGTACCGGAAGCCGAAAAATGGGTAAAGTTCGTATACGAGGTCTGGACCATGCGAGCGCCCGTGGGAAGCAAGAATGATGGAGGATGGTTTACAGGAAATGGCTATATGGATGCCAATAAGGGCTCTTTACTTATTATGCCTGTAATATTGTCCCGAATGACTGGGGTTAATTATTTTGAACACCCGTGGTATCGGAATGTCGGGGAATATTTAGCTTACACTTCACCGGTCGGCCATATTTCAGGCAGTTATGGAGACAATGCTGATGTGAAAAGGGAAAACCTGATGGATTTTGTCATTGCATACACCCATATAACCGGCAATCCATACGGTAAGAATTATATCGATTTGGGTGAAAGCCTTGGACCCCCTCAGGATAGAGGCATAAGAAAACCGACAGATGAAGAAAGTAGGCTCCCAATCAGCCTTGATGAAAATGGGAGTATGATCTGGTACATGCATCTACCTTTGCCTGCCCAAACTAAAAAACAAGATGCCGAATATACGCGAGCTAAGAGTTTTCCTGATGTAGGAACAGTCGCAGCGCACACAAACTTGATGAAGCCAGAGAAAAATCTGATGTTTTCTTTCCGCGCTTCACCTTTTGGGGTGGTGGGGCATTCGCAGGCTAGCCAAAACTCTTTCAATATCCAATATGGAGGTGAGCCGTTGTTTTTTAGAACAGGATACTATTCAAGTTATGCCGATCACCATTCATTGCAAAGCTATAAACATACTCGGGCGCACAATAGTGTGTTGGCCGGAGGCGTGGGACAAGCCTTCACCCCGGAAGGATACGGATGGATAGCAAGATTTGCGACCGGTCGAAAAATTACTTATGCTTTAGGTGACGCAAGCAACGCTTATAATGATACGAAGCGGGATCAACTGGATAAGATGTTCAAGAAATGGAAGGTCGCCCATACGCCCGAAAATGGATTTGGAGAACCGGGGGTAACTCGATTTAGGCGACATGCAGCCATGCTCGATGACAATATCGTGATCATTTATGATGAGCTGGAAGCGGAACAGCCGATTACCTGGTCATGGTTGATCCATAGTAGAGATACACTTGCGCTCCAAGGGAGTGCTGTTTACACAGAAAATTCCAAAGGGAAGGGATTGTTGAATTTGTATGGTGGGGAGGATAATCCTGAAATGCGGATCACAGATCAGTTCCATGCTCCGGCCGTTGATTGGCTTGGCAATGGATGGAAAAGAGGGATTGAATATGTAAACCATTGGCATGGAGATGCTACCACAAAAAAAATGCGAAAAGTCAGGTTCCTTGCCATCATTCAGGTGACTGGCAAAGAAAAGACATTCACAAAAATTGAAGAGTTGGGCGATGGACGATTTGCCGTTAACGGCTGGCAAATTAAGGCAGGATTGGATAGCAATAAACCCGCAAAATTGTTGTGTCAAAAAGATGAAGTCGGCGCCATTGGTTTTAATGTAAATAAAATAAAGCTAGGTGGTAAGACCGTGAAGCCGGAGATCAAAGGGAGTACCATACTAATAGAAAAGAAAGGCGATGATTGGGTGAAACAAGAGGTGATCGACAGATTACCGGATGGGGCGATTTATTATTGAAACATGCACTTTACATGACCATTCAAACAGGAAAAGGGAAGGAAGAATTTTCGAGAGCTAAAGATCACAACCTTGAGGGGACCCTTGTCAGCTTCGCATAGTACGTTGGAGTAATGCGCGGTGTCAGTAAAATGTTTGAATCCGGGCAATAGCAGATCACACATACCAATCTTTGAGTTGGACAAATATCGGGCAATAATGTTGAACTGGTTAAATCCAACAATTATGAAATTAAGCATTAGTTAAAGGTTTCGACAAATGTTTTAAGTTTTACTCAGAGCAATTAGGCTTAGAGGTAACTTGGGGAAAAATCGGTGGTGATTATGCCAGCTTTGATATTGGTTTAAAATCAAGCGAGATGGGGTTGTCAATTTTCAAGTCCGATTTAATGGCAAGCGCAATTGGAAATTCGGAAAAATCTTTACCGACGGATAATAGGGAGAAAATTGCAATTGTTCTAAAAGTTGATGGAATTGTATTTGAAACCCAGTATTTAGCGTTATTTGGCATTGCCAAAATAAGGGAGATGAATGTGGATTATCCTTATGAAGTATCCATGGCAAGCTTTGGTGACCCTAAAGTGTTTTCTATTTTCCGCCCCAAAGTTACAGCTCTTGTATTGCCTGTTGATAGTATTGTTCAATGCTCAATTGATATTTTGATGAGACAAATCAAAGAGAAACACAGCAATGATTTGAAGCTGCATGAGATAATCCAACCAACATTGGAAGTTAGAGAAACCTAATATTTGAAATTATTGAGGAAAAGTGTAGGATTGTTGAGTTGAATTAAATACAATTACTTTACTAAAACGATTTAGTTGGGCAGAAAGTGGCAAAACAGAAAATCCAAATACCACTAAATATTAAACAGTATGAGTTTTTTAAACATAAAAACAGTCTTTCGCCTTTTTATGAAAAACAAGCTTGTTTTTTCACTTTGCATTATTGGTTTGAGTGCTGGTTTTGCTGTCTTTATCGTAATTACTATGCATTATCGATTTGAGCACAGTTACGATAAAATCCATGCAAATGCTAAAAATATATATCGGATGCACCCCATTTATGGAACTAATGATGGATATATAAGTCAATATGCAACATCTGATAATGGCTATGGACCTACTTTAAAAGAAGAACTTCCTGAAGTTATTGATTATGTTAGAATGCTTGCATATCAATCTGAAAGGATAGTTAGTTATACTCCTGAAAGTGGAGCGATTTTAAAATTCCGTGAGCCGAATGTTTTCATAGTTGATTCAAATTTCTTTTCCTTTTTTGATTATCAATTAAAAGTAGGCTCGGTGCAACATGTATTAAACGAACCAAACACCATGGTAATTTCAGAGAGCGCTGCCAAAAAGTATTTTGGGGACGAGAATCCGTTGAGAAAATCCTTAAAGGTATCCACAAATGGAGATCCATTCGAATGTGAGATTACCGGTGTTTTTTATGATATCCCTGATAATTCTAACCTTCAGTTCAATTTTCTTGTTTCATTTGAGACGCTTAGGCAAGTTTTTCCGGAAGTTGATAATTCATGGAATTTTGGCATTTCATATACCTATTTGCATTTGGCGGAGAATACCAATATAAAAGAATTTGAAGATCGCATAATGGAGGTATTCCTTAAAAGGAGCGGTGTTGTTCCCGCAGGTGATTTAATCTATGACATGGAGCTGGCACATTTTCCTGAAATTCATCTTAATGAATCAATACAGTGGGAACTTGAGAAAAAAGGGAATAGAGCTGAAACTAACTATTTATTGAGCATTGCCATTGTTATAATTATTATTTCATGGTTGAATTATATGAATATAAGTACTGCTCTGGCAATTCAACGAAACAAAAACATGCGAATAAAGTATATACTTGGGTCAAAAAAATATCAACTCGTTCTTCAATTTATTTCTGAATCATTCTTTATAAATCTGATTTCGGTTTGTATTTCAATCCTTTTAATTTATTTGGCATCACCTTTTATAAATACATTTTTTCAACACGGAGGAATAGATTTTATTTTTAATGATCCATTTACTTTGTTGATAATAGCCAGCATCTTATTTACAGGAACTTTTACATTTGGAGTGATCTCAGCAATCTTCTTTTTTATAAATAATCCGGACTTTTTATTAAAACCAAACTCAAATAGTTCAGGTTCCAGGTTCAGGCAAATAATGGTAGTTGCTCAATTTACGACTGCAGTAATGTTAATTATTGGTGCAATTTTAGTTTACAAACAAGTTCACTATTTACGTTCCCAGGAACTGGGAATTGAATTGAATCAAATAGTTGTAATTAAATCTCCGGCTGACCATAATGCAAGTCCGTTAGGATTGAACAGAATTCGACAATCTCTTGCAAGCAATCCGGATATCGTCAATATTTCTGCAGGAAGCGATATTCCTGGTCAATTCATGGATATGGGTTTCATGATAGACAGGACAAGTATTCATCCACCGGTTCATGAAATTACCGATGGTGGGCGAATCGATTTCGATTATGTTGAGACGCTTGGTTTGGAAATAGTTGCAGGGGTTGATTTCGACGAAAAAATGAATACAGAACGTAAGATATTGATTAATGAAGAGATGGCAAGTCTATTAAAATTTGAAAGCCCTGATGAAGCTGTGGGCAAGCAAGTTCAACTGCCTGAGATGTATGGAAACCAGCCTGTTACAATACAGGGTGTATTAAAGAACTACAGGCAGCAATCTCCTGCTCATGCTTTTAAACCAGTATTCTTTTATTGTATTGAAAATGCGTTCTTACCGTACGACTATTTTATTTTTCGATATGATGGAAAAACCAAAGATGTGATTTCATCTTTGAATAAAAGATGGACAGAAGCGTTTCCTGACAGCTCATTTGATTATTATTTTCTTAATGACCATTATGAAAAACAGTATGGTGGCAATATTCGTTTTGGAAAACTTTTTAGTATCCTTTGTGTTTTGGCAATCCTAATTTCTATGCTTGGGCTACTGGGCTTATCTATTAATACCTCTCAACGAAGAATTAAAGAAATTGGAATTCGCAAAGTAAATGGTGCCCAGGTGGAAGAAGTGCTGGCATTGCTTAATAAAGATATTGCAAAATGGATAATTATCTCTGTGGTTATAGGAAGCATATTTGCCTATTTTATTATGCGTGGCTGGCTCGAAAACTTCGCCCTGCAAACGACTATTAGTTGGTGGGTTTTTGCTTTGGCAGGTGTATTAACTTGTGGAATTGCTCTATTGACTGTTAGCTGGCAGAGCTGGCGTGCCGCTACAAGGAACCCCGTAGAGGCACTTAGACATGAATAAAACAGTTTTTAGATTCTTACAACTCAAGTAAATCTTTTTTGAATAGTTGGCGTGCCTTTTGATCGCGTCCCGAAAACAGTTTGTATTATGCGGGAGGTGAGTTTTCAATGTATGGACCTATGCCCAAAGAACATACGACAGAAATTCCAAAGAAGTTTTGTTATAGAACGTCCGCCAAGTTTGTGATTCTCGATGACAACTGATAAGATGAATTGGGAATTTCCAAGCATCGCAAGTCCCCTGACAGAAATATGTTAATAAGACAAAAATAATTTTATTGATAAACTAAAGCGTTTTAGTTATATTTGATTCACTGACTTCTTAGTCAAATATGGATAGTCAATATGCCACAACTTATGGCAAAAGCGGGTATCGATAACATGTTTATCAGCCGTCATGAAAGGGGAGTGTTTGATTGGCTAAGCCCCGATGGTTCCAGTGTTACAACTTATACTCCTGGTCATTACATTGATTTCTATAACATTCTGGCCAAAGAAAATGATGAGGCAATAAGGGGGTTGGCAAAGCAGGCTTTGGTTTGGTCAGATGGCTGCAATGATGTTCCGGTATCGAATCTTTTCCTGAAATCTTGGACATTATTTTAGAGCGCTCCTTCTCGTTATAAATCAATAAAATTGTGCGCAAACGTTTGACTGGATTTGACTAAAGAACCCCACTAAATTTATTCCCCCGATGAGGCTGTCATCAAATACTGAACTTAGCACCCGTTTCAAGCAAATATGGAGCGCAATAAGCTAATCGATAAAAATGTAACATTATGAAAAATTTATTTTTAGTTCTATTTGCTATGATCCTTTCTGAAAATGCAATATCATGCCTGAGATAATTATTGAGACATACAAGATAGTGATGATCAACGGCGCATGGTGAGGTGTCTGCAAATTTTAAACAGATGAAACCGGCGTGGCCGGAGCAAATTCAGGACACACACGAGCATGATTATATATATCTGTGTGTCAGCTAACTAAAAAAATGTAAACAGATAAAATATTGAATAATACGCATTAATGAAATGATCCAAATCAGTCGGAATACGATGAAAATTGACTGCAATTTCATCAATACGGAATTTACACATATCAAAGAAAAATCAGATAAAATAACATTATGAAGAAGCTGATATTTGCAATTATTGCTTTTACTGTGTCCGGGCAGGTTTTTGCGCAAAAAAAGTACGAAGCCAATTGGGAATCTATCGATCGTCGCCCGATACCGGAATGGTACACCGACGCAAAATTTGGGATTTTTATCCATTGGGGGCCATATTCTGTTCCCGCTTTTTCCAAAGTAGGCGAATATTCGGAATGGTATTGGAGTAAGCTCGTCAACAACGACAGCGGTGGAGCGTACAGGGCATTCCACAATAAAGTTTATGGCAAAAACTTTTCTTATCAGGATTTTGTGCCATTGTTCACCTGTGAGCTGTACGACGCCGACCAATGGGCAGATGTTTTTCAAAAATCAGGAGCAAAATACGTTGTACTCACTTCAAAACACCATGATGGGTACACCCTTTGGCCAAGCAAGGAGTCCGATAAGTCCTGGGGACGCCCCTGGAATTCCACCAATTCAGGCCCGGGACGCGACTTGTTGGGGGAATTGACGGATGCCGTGAGAAAAACCGATGTAAAGATGGGAATCTATTATTCGCTTTACGAATGGTTCAACCCGTTATATAAATCAGATGTAGGGCTCTATGTAGACAAACACATGGTGCCGCAGTTCAAAGATGTGGTCGAGAAGTACGCTCCTTCCCTGATATTCACTGACGGGGAGTGGGACCATCCATATACCACATGGAAGGCGACTGAAGTGCTCTCATGGCTGTATAACGAAGCTCCCAATAAAGAAGAAGTAGTAATCAATGACCGTTGGGGAAAACACACCCGTCACAATCACGGCGGTTATTATACGACCGAATATGGCTCGGGGCTGCCCAATGGAGAACATGCCTGGGAAGAAAACCGGGGCATGGGGCATTCGTTCGGTTACAGTCGCACCGAAAATGCGGAAGATTATAACTCCGCTCAAGAACTGATTTATATGTTGATAGACATCGTAAGCCGCGGAGGTAATTTTTTACTGGATATCGGTCCTACCGGAGATGGGCGTATTCCCGTAGTTATGCAGGAACGTTTGTTGGAAATGGGTGATTGGCTAAAAGTGAATGGAGCGGCTATTTACGGCACCACCACCTGGAACAAGACCTGCCAATGGTCCAGGGGAAAAGTAAAAGAAGCTGCCCGGGGGCACGCTCGCACCAAGTACGATGTAATGAAGCTTACCATATCGCCGGACGAGGGTATGGCGGTCAAAGAACTTTTCTTTACCAAAAAAGAAGACAATTTGTATTGTATAAGCCCCATTTATCCTAAAGACAAGCTGATTGTAAAAGATGTTCGGATAAAGTCCGGCGCAACGATTGAAATGCTCGGATATCCAAAAAAGCTGAAATGGAGACAAAAAGGAGAAAATATTGAAATAGAAGTGCCATACCTGACAGCCTCCGAAGTTCCCTGCGAACATGCCTGGACATTTAAGCTGAGCAACGTAAAGTGAGCAGAGAGCAATGGAAAATTAATGAAATCCGCTTTATAGTTTCAGGATTTCAGGTTTCAACATATCCAAGAGAATGAACACTGGACATTCCCACCCCTCACCTGGATCAACTGTCCAAAGAAGGCGTAACCTTTACCACGGGGTATTGCTAAAGAATATTGAGATTTTATCTACAATGTAGAACAAATATCATTTATATCTCATACATTTATTCTACAAAATAGAAAAAATAAAATGGGAAAAGAGTATCTGGGCGAATTTGAAGAGCTTATATTACTGATGGTTACTCTATTAAAAGAGGAAGCTTATGGTTTGGGGATCTGCGAAGAGCTAAAAAAGCAAACTGGAAGGTCAACTGCTATTGGCGCTGTACATGCCACACTCAACAGGTTAGAAAATAAGGGTTTCGTTGAATCTTATCTCGGCGATCCTACAAAAGAAAGAGGAGGAAGACGCAAAAGATTGTACACGTTGACAGCATATGGAAGAGAGGCGCTTGTCTATAGTAGAGATATCAGAGTGAACATCTGGACCCAAATTCCTGAACTTGCCATCAAAATTTTGTGATACCCGGAAGCATGGCCCTCCTTCTAGCTCTAATAACTGTGAGTTTTCATACCTACAAGACAGCAAAATAAAATCCGGTTAATTCGTTGAGAGATGAATAGTGCCATTTCGCGAACACCTCGATCATTATGAAATGATGCTGGTATACAATGTTGGAATGAGCACTCAATCTGCTTTGCAGAAGATTAAAACGAGCAATCGACTTTCAATTTCTGTATAAATTCACCGAACAATACTATGGTAAATGCGGTCAGAAATCCATCGATCCTGTCGTCTTTTTCAAGATATGTTTAGTCGGTTTGAACAGATTCTAACCCATTCTTTTACGCCATGCATTTTCTGTGGCTAAATTCATGTGCACTAAACCCGGCTTTGTCCGGGCTCAGGTGGTATATGATTTCTCAGAATATGGTATTGACTTTAATTTAATATCTTGCAAGCCGTTATTGTATTTTTTCAAAGTTATGCCCGACAAAAGTTTTGACGATGACGTACAATTGGTGAAGCAATTAGCCGGAGGCAATGAAGAAGCTTTCAAAAAGCTATACCTGAAATACATCGATCGGATCCATAACTTTGTTTTAAGTATTTGTAAATCCCCGGAGCTCTCCATGGATGTGTGCCACGACATATTTATGAAAGTATGGAAAGCCAGGGAAGAGCTGGATGCTACAACCTCATTCAAATCGTTTTTGTTTACAATCGCTAAGAATCATGTGCTTAACATCATCAAAAGAGCATCAAAGCGACGTGAGATACATGATGAAATTATTAGTTATGTACCTGTAAGCCAAAAGTGGATTGTGGAGGATGAGATGTTATATTCAGAGATGAATGAACTACTGAATAAAGCAATAGAAAACCTACCCCCCCAAAGAAAAAAAATATATAAACTCTCCAGGCTTGAAGGATTGACCCACAGTAAGATTGCTGAAAAACTGGGTATAAGCAAAGGCACGGTAAACGTACAACTTGTAAAGGCCCTGAATTCCATAAAGACTTTTCTAATTGCAAACGGCTATAATTTGATCTCGCTGCTGTTGGTAATTTTTTTTAATTAATTTTTTTCGAACATCAGTATATATACCGGCGCACTAAATTGTATTAGATACGAGCCGGATCAAAAACGGTAATCACTAATGAATAAAGAAGAAATCAAAATACTTTTTAGAAACTACATCACTGGAGATTTGACCGAAGAGGATTTTCTGAAGGTCAACGAATACCTGAAGGAAGGCAAATATCATCACATTTGGGAAGAGGTTATTAATAATCATACAATTGAAGATACAGGAGCTGCTTTGGATGACATTACAAAGTATAATCTATTGAGCAGGATCTTGAATTCCCAAAAGACTTCTTCCGGAGGACGGTTCAAAATACAATCCTTGTTGAAATATGCTGCCGCGCTTTTGGTTGCGCTGGGGATTTCATGGTCACTGTTTTTTTTCAACAGTCAGCAAGAACAGCAATCGGTAAATGTTGCGGTAGTAGCAAAGAGCAACGACAAGGGCAGAAAGACAACTTTTAACCTGCCGGACGGAACGATCGTAAAACTCAACTCGAGTTCGAAACTTCAATTTCCCGAGTATTTCGATCGTCAAAAGAGAGAGGTGTTGTTGGAGGGAGAAGCATTTTTTGAAGTGCTGAGAGACGAATCCAGACCTTTTGTTATCAAGTCTGGCAATATCAGAACCACTGTACTTGGAACATCCTTTAATATAAATGCGCATCCTGCATCCGATCATATAGAGGTTGCGGTAGTTTCCGGAAAGGTAAGGGTAGAATCCTTAACCAAATCTTCCGAGGCTAAAGGACATAAAAGTGTGCTTCTGACAAAAAATGTGAAGGCAGTTTATAAAAAGAATCTTGATTCACTTACTACGACTTCTTTCTTGGCTGAAGAAGACTTAGCCTGGAAAGATGGTGTAATTCTATTTAAGAATGCGAGTGAGGAGGATGTAGTGAATAAACTGGAAGAGTGGTATGGTGTGAAGATAATAATCGAAAACCAGGGCGATAAAAATTGGGACTTAAGTGCAAAGTTTAAAAACGAGACACTTGAACACGTACTTAAAGTAATTGGTCACCAGCGAGGTTTTAAATTTAATATCAGTCGAAAAAATGTGACAATAAAATATAAGTGTATGAAATAAACGAGATCAATAAAAAAACAGCAATGCTCCAGGAGCACTGCTGAACAAGTCTTCTTCTCCGCAGAAATACAAAGTTTGCCGCTGTCATATTTCTACTGGAGAAAAATAATAATGTATGATTTACATCAAAACAAAGTAAAATTATGAAAAATAAATTAATACTACTATTCAAGAAAATAATAATGTATTCGTTGTTTGGTTTGGTTTCACAAGGGATCTTTTGCGGAATATTATTAGCAGTAGAGGTAGCTATTGCTCAGGAAAATGTGAGCGTAAGGGATATCAATATTAATCTGAAATTCAGCGGTAATAGTATTATTTCCGTGATTAAAAAAATTGAACTTGAAACGGACTACACGTTTGTGTATTCCAAGCGGAAACTTGATAAGAATGTAAAGATCAGCGGTGATTACATTGGCGTCTCCTTGTATGAGGTGCTGCTTGATATATCACGTCAATCCAACCTTGCTTTCCAGCAGTTTAACAATAACATAACGGTTAAAAACATTGGTAAGGTTAAAGAAGAGTTATTAGAACCTAATGTTGAGGTTCTTCAGGGAAGAACGATCACAGGTAAAGTAACTGATGAAAATGACGAGGGCCTGCCCGGTGTAAATGTCATTGTAAAAGGAACCGTCCAGGGAACTGTTACAGATGTCGAGGGAAATTATTCTCTTGAAGTTCCTGAAGATGCCACCCTGGTATTTAGTTCAGTTGGCTTTGTCACCGAAGAGATTATAGTTGGTGATCGGGCGATCATTGATATTGCACTGGTTCCGGATATTACAGCATTGGATGAGATTGTGGTTGTGGCATACGGCCAGCAAAAAAAGGAAAGTGTTTTAGCTTCCATTGCAACTATTGAACCTGCTGAGTTAAAAGTTCCATCCAGTAACCTTACAACAGCTTTGGCTGGTCGTATGGCTGGTATTATTTCCTATCAACGTAGTGGAGAACCAGGTCAGGATAATGCAGAGTTCTTTATACGTGGGGTAACAACTTTTGGATACAAGAAAGATCCTTTAATTCTAATTGATGGCGTCGAACTTTCCGCAGATGATCTCGCAAGATTACAACCGGATGATATTCAAAGCTTCTCAATTATGAAAGATGCAACCGCAACCGCGCTTTACGGTGCACGTGGAGCTAATGGCGTAATCCTTGTAACAACAAAAGAAGGGGTAGAAGGTAAAGCAAAAGTATCCGTTCGTTTTGAAAATTCATTTAGTGCACCTACCCAGGAAGTCGAGCTTGTTGATCCAATCACATATATGTATTTGCACAATGAAGCAGTAAGAACCCGTAACCCTTTGGGAGTATTACCTTATTCTTATGAGAAGATTGAACGAACCGAAGCAGGAGCAAACCCAATTGTTTACCCGGTTACGGATTGGCAAAGTGAGTTGTTTAAAGATTATACATCAAACCAGCGATTAAACTTCAATATAAGTGGCGGCGGTAAGATTGCGAGGTATTATATTGCTGCAACAGCTAACCAGGACAATGGCATTCTAAAGGTTGACAAAAAAAATAATTTCAACAACAATATTGACTTAAAACGATATCTGGTTCGCTCAAATATCAATATTAACATCACCGAAAGTACCGAAGCTGTTGTTCGCTTGCATGCTACGATTGACGACTATACCGGCCCTATTGATGGAGGCACGGGTGTGTATAATAAGGTGATGCGGACAAATCCGGTTTATTACCCTCCTTATTACCCCGCCGATGAGGCGAACAAGTTTACCAATCACATTTTATTCGGTAATACCGGGGACGGTAAGTACTTAAACCCATACGCCGATATGGTTAAAGGTTACAAAGACTATAGTGAAACACTTGTTTTGGCACAATTCGAACTCAAGCAAGATCTTTCCTTCATCACAGAAGGACTGAAGGCAAGGTTTCTCGGATCAAGCAACCGTTATTCATTTTTTGATGTCTCCAGGTTCTATAATCCCTATTATTATGAAATTGGTTTCTATGACAAAATCAATGACACTTACACATTGACACAATTAAATCCTGACGGAGGAACGGAATATTTAAACTATAGCGAAGGTGAAAAAAAGATTACCAGTACAACGTATATGGAACTGGCTGCTAATTATGACAGAACGTTTAACGAGAGGCACGGTGTCAGTGGTTTGGTTGTTTATATCTTACGTGAGCAATTGCTGGCAAATGCAGGAGACCTGCAAAAATCACTTCCATACCGGAATCAAGGAGTATCCGGGCGTTTTACCTATTCGTACGACAATAAATATTTTGCAGAATTTAACTTTGGTTACAATGGGTCAGAGCGTTTTGCCAAAAAAGAACGATTCGGTTTCTTCCCATCAGTTGGGTTCGGCTGGATCGTTTCCAATGAACGATTCTTTCACCCACTCTCAAATGCGGTATCGAACTTAAAACTTAGAGTTACCCATGGTCTTGTAGGTAATGATGCTATTGGAAGCGCTGATGACCGGTTCTATTATCTATCCAATGTCAATATGAACGATGGAAATAAAGGTTATACCTTCGGAAGCAATTTCAACTATAGTAAAAATGGTGTGTCGATTAGCCGTTATGCTGATGATGGGATAACATGGGAAACAGCTACGAAATCAAATATCGGATTGGAGATGGGCTTGTTCAATAAAATGGACATTATGCTGGATTTATTTCATGAACACCGGACAAATATTTTGATGGACCGTGAATCAATTCCGACCACCATGGGATTGCAGGCCGGTGTACGCGCCAATGTGGGTGAAGCATTGGGCCGAGGCATTGATGCATCTGTTGATTACCATTTATTAAAAGGTAAATTCTGGTTAACCGCCAGAGGTAATTATACCTATGCGACAAGTGAATTCAAAGTAAAGGAAGAGGTAGATTATTCAGCTACACCCTGGAAATCGGCAATAGGACAGAACTTATCTCAAACATGGGGGTATGTTGCGGAACGGTTGTTTATTGATGATGAAGAAGTTGCTAATTCACCAACACAATTTGGCGAATATGCCGCAGGGGATATCAAATACAAAGATATCAATAACGATGGAAGGATTACTGAGCTGGATCAGGTACCAATAGGATATCCTACCACTCCTGAAATTGTATACGGTGCAGGTTTTTCAATGGGGTATAAAGAATGGGACCTCTCATGTTTTTTTCAGGGTTTGGCAAGAGAATCATTCTGGATTGATGCCAAGGCAACAGCTCCTTTTGTGGATGTCGATGATGATGGTGCGGTTATTTCAAATAATGCACTGCTCGAAGTTTGGGCTGACAGCCATTGGTCTGAAGAAACCAGGGATGTGTATGCACTTTGGCCCAGGTTGTCTGATAGGATTGTTGACAATAATATACAAACAAATACATGGTTTATGCGTGATGGTTCTTTCTTAAGGTTGAAATCTGCCGAATTGGGTTATTCGTTACCGACAGAATTAATCGATCGTTATGGGGTTTCACGTTTGCGGTTTTATGCAAGTGGAACGAACCTTTTAACTTTTAGCAAATTCAGTTTATGGGATCCTGAAATGGGAAGCAATGGCCTAGGCTATCCCGTTCAAAGAGTATTAAATCTGGGGGTACAAGTCCAATTCTAAAATGGTTACAATTATGAAAAAAATATTTTATATACTAACAGTAGGGACATTTATCATATTACAGGCTTGTAAGGATTACTTGGATGTGGTCCCTGACAATGTTGCGACGATTGATAATGCTTTTACCGATCGGACCAACGCTGAAAAGTTCCTGTTTACTTGCTATAGATACCTTCCGGGTTTCGCTGATCCAAGGTATAATCCGGGTTTTGTGGGGAGCGATGAAATTTGGCTGCACCAAAAAGGGAATTATTTAAACGACAAATTTGGATCTTCTTTAACATGGGATATAGCCAGGGGAGAACAAAACATAAATGATCCGTTATTGAATTTCTGGGATGGGAGGCAAAATGGTTCGCCCCTTTGGATCGGTATTCGAGATTGTAACATCTTTTTGGAAAACATTGACAAACCAAGAGATCTTGATGAATACGAAAAAAAACGGTGGATTGCTGAGGTAAAGACATTGAAAGCTTATTATCATTTTTACTTGTTACGATTGTACGGAGCGATTCCTATTGTGGATGAGAATCTTGAAACCTCCAACTCTCCTGAAGAAGTCCGGGTGTACAGAGATAAATTTGATGATGTTGTAGCATACATTTCTGATCTAGTGGATGAAGCAATGGAAGATCTTCCTCTTAAAGTTTTAAACGACGCCGAAGAGCTGGGACATATCACCAAACCGATTGCTGCTGCTATAAAAGCAAAAAACCTGGTATTGGCAGCAAGCCCATTGTTTAATGGAAATGCTGATTATGCCGGGATAGTTGACAACAAAGGCAATTCACTTTTCCCATCCTCTTACTCACCGGAAAAGTGGGTTAAAGCAAGGGATGCAGTTAAAGCGGCTATTGATATAGCACACGAGGCAGGTCATGGATTATATAAATTTCAGAGCTCTCTTGGAGCAATTAGCGACTCAACAATACTGAAACTATCACTAAGAAATGCTGTGGCTGAAAAATGGAATGAAGAGATTATTTGGGGGAATACCAGCAGTACCTGGCAGATTCAGCGCAATTGTCATCCAAGGTTAGTTTCTAATCATGCACTAAATACGCATACCCACAACTTACTGGCACCGACATACCGGATGCTTGAGGCGTTTTACACGGAGAACGGCGTACCTATTGATGAAGATAAGACGTGGGATTATGAAAACCGATTGGATTTAAAGGCAGGAGATGCCGAGCACAAGCATTATATAAAAGAAGGTTATGAAACGGTAAAGTTACATTTTGATAGGGAAGCACGTTTTTATGCGTCATTGGGATTTGATGGCGGGATCTGGTACGGTGCAGGTCGGGAAAATGATAATGATACCTGGCATCTCGAGATGAAAGAGAAGCAGATTGCTGGTCACAGGGGGCCAGGTTCCTACTCAATAACCGGTAGCCTGGTTAAAAAATTGGTAAACTACAAGACTGTTCCAGGAACAGGAAGCAATTTCACCATTGAACCATACTCGTTCCCGATCATTCGTCTTGCTGATTTGTATTTAATGTATGCTGAAGCCCTTAATGAAGTCGCAAATGCGCCGAACGCTGAAGTTTATGAATACATTGACAAAGTTCGCGAACGAGCCGGGCTAAATGGTGTTGTTGATTCGTATCTCAATTTTTCCATTAATCCTCAGAAACCAACAACAAAGGATGGAATGCGTGAAATTATTCAACACGAGCGTACGGTAGAGCTGGCCTTTGAAGGCCATCGATTCTGGGACTTAAGAAGGTGGAAACTTGCGGTTAAAAATATGAATGCACCTGTTAAAGGGTGGAATGTTTTTGAAGAAAGCGCTGAAAGATTTTATAAACCTGTTATCCTTTTTGACCAAACCTTTTCCGTAAGGGATTATTTATGGCCTATTAGAGAGTATTCGCTTTTAGTGAATACAAATTTAGTACAAAATTATGGTTGGTGATTATAAAAGAATTGTGATGAAAAAAAATATTGCATTATTAATACTAGCCGCAACATTCTTAATAAGTTGCGAAGAAGAACCCATTGGACAACCCCCGATCGACAATATACCTCCATCTCCGGTTACTGGTGTCGAGGTAACTCCTCTTGCCGGAGGGGCCAAAGTTATTTATACGATACCGGCTGACGAAGACTTACTCTATGTGCAGGCCAGGTATCAAAGTGAAGAACGTGTACGTATTTGGAAATCAAGCATATTTACGAATGAGCTCTTGCTTGATGGTTTTGGTGATACGAATGAAAAGCGTATTATTATTGAGACAGTAGATCGCAGTAAAAATGTTTCAGAACCAGTTTCTGCCAAGTTTAGCCCATTAACGCCTCCTGTCTTCAGTGTATTTAATACAGTCGAAATTAAAGAGGACTTTGGAGGAATAAGTTTTACATTCCAAAATCCGTTAAAGGCTGAGCTCGCATTTGTGGTGCTTACATCGAATGAAAACGATGAAATGCGGCAGATTGAAAAAATTTACACAAGTGTAGAGGAAGGAAACTTTGCTGTACGCGGTTACGAAAATGTTGAACGTAAATTTGGTATTTATGTAGCTGATCGCTGGGATAATTTAACTGATACTTTATCGGGTTTGTTCACTCCATTATATGAGGAGCAGTTGGATCGCAGTAAGTGGCAGTACATAGCCCTGCCTGGTGATATACCTATCACAGCCTGGGGTGGAGGTTTCCATAGACTAATAGACAATAGCCTGGGAGAAGGAAATTTTGCTCATACCGTAGGCGGAGAAGGTATGCCTATACCCTGGACTTTTGATCTTAGTCAAGAAGTTAAGCTTAGCCGTTTCATTTCGTGGCAAAGGAATGGTCGCTATTTATACGATCATGGAAACCCTAAGGTATTTGAACTTTGGGGCAGCAACGAGCCCGCCCTGGATGGCAGTTGGGATTCCTGGGTTAAACTTGGAAGATTTGAATCTAAAAAACCTTCAGGTCAACCATACGGAACAGTTACCAATGAGGACAAGATATATGCGGAATCAGGGGAGGAATTTGTTATTCCGATTGACGCACCCGAGGTAAGGTATATTAGGCATGTAACAATTGAAACATGGTCGGGGGGAGACTTCTTCCATTTAGGCGAAATAAATATGTATGGGCAACCGATAACAGAGTGAAATTGTCAATTATGAAAACAAAAAATATATTATTATTCACATTTTTAGGCGCATTGATTTTGTCCTTCTCTTGTTCAGAGATGAACGATTTGCATCAGGAGTATATGGACCGTGGAGAACAGATTTATCTTGGTAAAGTAGATTCAACAATAGTCTACTCTGGTAATGAAAGGATAAAACTAAAATGTATTATTAAAGCTGATCCCAAAATTACAAATCTAAAGGTCACATGGAATAGCGGTAACAATGAAATAATAGTGCCTGTGATTAGGGAAAATGTATCAACCGATACAATTGACTTGGAAATTGATCCTATTCCTGAGGGTGATTACGTGTTTATTATGACAACCTTGGATAATAATGGTAATAGCTCAATCCCGGTTGAGACCGTAGCTAAAGTTTATGGCGAAAAATACATCAATAGACTTTTAAATAAAAGTATTGAAGCTATTGATGCAGGATTGTCTTACGGAATTACATGGAAAGCCAATAGTGAAGCGGTGGGTGTGAGGATTAAATACATTGACGCTGAAGGTAATGAACAAATTATTGTAACGCCTGAAGGCGAACAAACTATTCTTGATAGCTGGAAAACTGGAAGTGTCTTGGAATATCAGACTTCGTTTAAACCGCATGAAAATAGTTTGGAGTTGTTTTATGCTCCTGTAGAGACAATTACACTACCTGAAGATTTTATGGTACCCAAAAGTGGATTTAATACTGTGACTCTTCCATTTGACGTTGCCGGCACAATGTGGGGTGGCGCAATTCATAAATTGTGGAATGGAGCTGTAAGCAATGGAGACTTCATGCATACCGGAGCGGAGGGTGATCCAATGCCGCAACATATCACATTTGATATGGGATTATTGTGTGACTTAACCAGGGTTTATATTGAACCGCGTTATTGTTGTTTTGATGCTTTGCCAATGATTTTTGAGGTATGGGGAATTGACGGGATCGATGGCGCTGCGACAGAAGTGAACAGTAATGATCCAAATTGGGAAGCAGATATGATATCAAAAGGGTGGTCTAAACTTGCCAGGGTAGAACAACCCAAGGTTCATGACAGAGAGCATGGAATAGTAGATATTAATATTGAAGATGGTTCGCCATCGGTAAGATATATCCGTTTATATTTTATCGAAAACATGACAGATCCTTCAAAGAATTATGTTCATATGAGCGAAGCCACATTCTTTACATCAAAAGTATATAATTAGTTGCTAGCTGGATCAGTTAATTTTAAGGCAGCTTATCCGCATAAGCGGGTAGGCTGTTATTTTTAAGAATAGAGCAGATGAATTTTAGCAAGTGTAAAAAAGATTTCGTCGTAGTATCGAGCTTTTATATTTCTATTTTATTAATTGTTTCTGCTCCAAAGTTTATTAATGCACAGATTGCGACAGGCTCGCTGTTGGATGAAATGATTGATAGAAGTTCTTTAACAAAGTATCCGATCCCTTCGTATAGTTGTGGGCAGTTTGGTAGTTATGACCGCAACACTGATAAAGTTGATGGGGAAGGATGGTTTGCTAACTGGGATCGAAGCTATTGGTTAAGGATTGAATATAATAAAGGGCGGCGTGAATTTGTTATGATGGATTCCCAGGGGCCTGGAGCTGTTGTACGTTTTTGGGTAACCGTTGCAGCCTATGGAGGAAACGGTACATTACGTATTTATATTGACGGGGCAGAGGAGCCGATTATTGAAGGGGAAATCTTTAAACTACTTAGCGGAGGAGCCTTGGTTGCTGAGCCTTTGGCAACTTCTGTTTCCAAAGCATCAAATTATTTGCAGAGAGGGCACAATCTTTATTTCCCGGTTCCTTACGCTCAACATTGCAAAATTACGTATGAAAGTGCAGCTCTTACAGAAGAGCCTGGGGCAAAATCAGGAGAAGCGCTTTACTATAACATAAATTTCAGAACCTACGAAGAAGGAACTAATGTTAAGTCATTTACAAAGAATGATCTAACTGAACTTGCAGATAAGATCCAGAATACCAATACTATTTTAAATAATCCAAACGAAGAAATAAGTAATATAGATGAATTGGCTATTGATGGTGGTATTGCCCCTGGAGAAAAGATTGAAAAAACAATTAAAGGAAAGAAAGCTGTTCATCGGATTCAACTAAAGATTCGTGCAGATAACCTGGCACAGGCACTGCGTTCAACAGTCCTGGAAATTGTATTTGATGGAATTCAAACCGTTTGGTGTCCGGTTGGAGATTTTTTTGGGATCGGTTATAAATATTCTCCCTTTACTACGTTTTATTGTTCGGCTTTGAATGATGGCACTTTGATTTCAAACTGGGTGATGCCTTTTGAAGATTCATGCTGCATAAACATTCATAATTACGGGGAACAGGAAGTCCGGATCAGTGAAGGGAGAGCATATGTTAGAGATTATAATTGGGATGAGCGCAGCATGCATTTTGGCGCGGGGTGGTATGAAAAGTACAAGATGCATACAGGAGACGGGCCACGCCCAATGAATGGTAATAACGAAAACTTTTTTGATTTAAATTATGTAACCTTGAATGGGAAAGGAGTCCTTGTTGGAACAGGGGTTACACTTTTTAATACGGTATCCAATTGGTGGGGCGAAGGCGATGAAAAAGTTTATGTCGATAATGAAACATTTCCATCTCATATTGGCACTGGAACGGAAGATTATTACGGTTATGCCTGGTGTATGCCTGCAAAATTCTCTCACCCATTTATTGCCCAACCCGATGGCAGTGGAAACCTGAGCCCGGGGTATACCGTGAACCAGCGATACAGGAGCCTTGATGCTATTCCCTTTGAGGAAAATTTAAAATTCGATATGGAAATCTGGCATTGGGCGGCTACTGATATCAATTATGCACCTGTGTCCTACTGGTATATGGTGCCAGGAGGAGAATCCAATAGAAAAGCAGCCCCGGAACAGGTTAAAACGAAAGTTGTGCTGGATAAAAGCGATTTTTATAGTAAGGCTCCTGATGAAAATGGAAGGATTGAAGCAGAATACCTAAAATTGGCGTGCAGCAGTGGTAATATCAGAACACAAAGTGTTGCCCAGTTTAACTGGAGCAATGGAAGCCAGGTATGGTGGACAAATGCAAATGTTGGCAGTTCCTCAAAACTCCCTTTTGAAATCGAAAATGAAACATATTGCGAGGTTAAACTTAGTCTTACAAAAGCTGCTGATTATGGAGTTTTTGATATTTGGCTGGATGGGAAAAAGGTAGTTGAAGACTACGATGCGTATTATGCATTAGGTGTTACCAATTCAGTTGTTAGTTTGGGAAAATATACGCTGACCAAAGGGGAGCATCAATTGAAAATTGTAATTAAAGGAGCAAACCCTTCGGCAATAAAAAAATACATGTTTGGCATCGATTATATTGATGTAATTCCGCTCACCACCGGAATGAACCATATCAATGAAACCAGTGAGATCAAGGTATTCCCAAATCCATTTTCAAATGAGATTTTCTTATCTGGCTTAAACGGCAAAGTGCATGAATATAAAGTTTACAATATCCATGGTATCGTAGTGGAGGCAGGTAAGTTAAATGGATATTTTCAAATAAACATAAATCCTCAAAGATTTAAGAGAGGGGTCTATTTTTTGAACCTTGATGGGCAGTACCATTTTAAAATAGTTAAGAATGGATAAGTCGGGCCGGTTAAAAGAATTTATCAATAATGGATATGACAATGAGATTCACAAACCAACTTTTGCCTATTATTGACCTGCTGGTGTTGCCGCCAACGGCAAAAATGGGTACAGAACCTGGCATAACACATAGCTCCAACCCGTCTCTTTATCCACTGCAGAGAAGTAATTGATTGACCATCAAATTATATTGTTGGTAATGTCGAGAATGTGTTGAATCAGACAACAGATTATAATGGTTCAGAAAACAATGTTGAGCCATTGACACATGTGGTGCAGCCTGCAGGTAAACCTAATGTTGATCCAATGGAAGCTATTGGTGAAAGATAAAGAATAAATTGTTCATGGAAAAACTCATCTAATCGTATTTCATCAGATGAGTTTTGGATTATAATGAGATTTTTTGTAAACCGATGATAAAAATCGGTAGAACACCTTCCCCTTTATTTTTTATGATGATCGCGACAAACATATTGATTGCTCAGAGACATGCTATATACGGAATGATCAATGCATTTGATAACATATCCTTGATTGGCGCAGAGATAAAGGTGAAAAGTACAAAAAAACCGTACGAACAGATTCAACCGGAAGTTTTGTGAGCGGCCGAAAGTTAAAAAATAAATGAAGTATCGTTTTCTTATTATACAAATATGTATGATCTTCCCAGAGGTCAATTCCCAGGGGCAGAAGTACTCAGCGGTAAAATGAGAATGGAGGTACAAGTTCAATTAATGGTGGCAGTGCAGCCCTTACTCTTGTAGACGGAGTAATTGTGGAATCTGGTGTTCTAAATAGATTACGACTAGTCCAAATAAAGAATTTGCGCGTAATTAAAGATGGAAGTGCAGTTGTTTATGATTTTTCGAGGAACTCATGGAGTTGTACTGATAGAGCCCCTCAGAGGCGGTGACACGATAAAGTGAAATTCAGTAATATAATTTGTAAATAGTTCCTGATAGTGGATTTTTTTGATCATGGTTCTCCAATGAAAAAATATAATAAATTTAAATAAACTAAACCCATATAGATATGACTATAGCAAGGAGAGATTTCATAAAGAAGACAGCAGCAGCGGGGTCTGCAGCAGTTATAGCGCCAACGATCATACCCGGGAGCGCCTTTGGTGCCAATGACAGGATCAATGCAGCGGTTTTAGGCTTGAATGGCAGAGGCAAGAGCCATGTCAAAGGTCTGATGGTGCAGAAAAACGTTCAGGTGACCACCTTGTGCGATCCGGATATGAACATACTGAAGAAGCGCCAAAAAGACTTCAAAGAGAAGTATAATAAAGATGTTGCCCTGGAGCAGGATCTTAGAAGAGTGATGGATGACAAAGACATCGATGTGGTCAGCATAGCTTCTCCAAACCACTGGCATGCACTTACAGTGATCTGGGCTTGCCAGGCAGGCAAAGATTCCTACGTGGAAAAGCCGGGATCCCATAATATCTGGGAAGGAAGAAAAATGGTAGAAGCTGCCCAGAAGTATGACAGGATAGTACAACACGGTGTACAATTGAGAAGCTCGCCTGCAGTAAATGAAGCCATCCAACTGATGAGAGATGGATATATCGGTAGAGTATACATGGCAAGAGGCCTTGTGTTTAGATGGAGAGCAGATATTGGCGACCAGGGATTCTCACCGGTTCCGGATGGCATCGATTACGATCTTTGGACAGGACCGGCGCCTAAGCGACCATTTACAAAGAACTTGGTACACTACAACTGGCACTGGCACTGGGACTATGGTAACGGTGACGTAGGAAACCAGGGGATCCATGAAACGGATTTGTGTATGTGGGGGTTGGATGTAGGATTTCCAACCAAGATTACATCGATGGGAGGAAAGTTCCTTTGGGACGACTGCAAGGAAGTACCTGAAGTATTGACATCGGTATACAAGTATCCCGAAGAGGATAAGATCATCCAGTTTGAAGTGAGGCCGTGGTGTACGAACACAGAAGAGGGGGCGACAGTAGGAAACATCTTCTATGGAGACAAGGGAATACTGGTAGTATACGGTTACGACAAGTATAAGACCTTCTTGGGCAAAGACAGGACACCGGGCAAATCAGGAGAAGATGGGGGAGAGTCAGGCACAGAGATGGACAGAGGAGCAGGAGGAACGGACGGTCACTTTGCAAACTTCATCGAAGCGGTGAGGAAGCATGATAAGACGATCCTGAATGGTCCGGTAGAGACAGCCCATCTGTCATCGGGATTGGCACATCTGGGCAACATAGCCTACAGGCTGGATAGAGTGCTGACATTCAATCCTGGCTCGGAGACCTTTGTGAATGATCCGGAAGCTGATGAGATGCTGACCAGGAACTACAGAGGAGACTATGTCGTACCGGATAAGGTGTAAATGATGAATACCGAATTCTAAATAAAAGGTTATTGTCAAAATAATTGACAATAACCTTTTCCGGAATTGCAGAAATACCAACAGACTGAATAATGAGCAAAGAGGATTTTTAAACAGATGATTATGAATAATAGATCACGTCGTTCTTTTATACAAAAAGGTATGATTGCTGGTGTTGGCCTTTCGATGGTTGATCCGCTGTCGGTCCTTGCAATGAAAAAGGGATCAAAAATGCAACTTGGTCTGGTTACCTATCAATGGGGCAAAGATTGGGATTTGCCGACATTGATTGCCAATTGTGAGAAAACAGGACTTCTTGGTGTGGAATTGCGAACGCAACATGCACACGGTGTGGAAACAAGCCTGTCTGCATCGGAACGGGCCGATGTGAAAAAGAGATTTGCGGATAGTTCGGTAACATGTCTGGGCTATGGCTCAAATTATGATTTTCATCATGCAGATCAGGCCGAGGTCCGCGCAAATATTGAAGGGACTAAAGAATATATAAAACTGTGTCATGATATCGGTGCGACCGGGATAAAGGTGAAACCAAATGGCATTCCCAAAGACGTTCCCTGGGAAAAGACCATCGCACAGATCGCAAAGTCGTTTAATGAAATAGGAAAATACGCCAGCGACTATGGCCAGGAAATACGAGTAGAAGTACATGGCAGAGAGTCTCAAAAACTCCCTAATATGAAAGCGATGTTTGACCAGGTAACGGAGAAAAACGTCAAGGTTTGCTGGAATTGCAATGATCAGGACCTTTTACCTCCGGGTTTGGCGGACAACTTTAATTCCGTAAAGAAATGGTTTGGTGATACGGTACATATACGAGAACTAAATGTCGGCAAATATCCATACCAGGAGTTGATGAACCTTTTTGTTGCAATGAATTATAAGGGCTGGATTCTTCTCGAAGCCCGTACAAGTCCACCGGATAGAATCGCTGCCATGAAAGAACAACTGCAGATTTTTAACGCAATGATCGGGCGATCCTAGTTCGAGAGAAAAATGAATGCTGATTGAAATTCCGGAAACAATTTTGAACCCCCATTCATAACGAATAACAACATAAACCCAAATAATGACTCAGAGACGAGATTTTATCAAAAAGAGCGTCCTGGGAACAACAGGACTTCGTCTTGGAACTAGGACAATGAGTGCCAAATCGTATTCTTCGATGTTAGGTGCGAATGATGGATTTAGGATACTTTTACTACCTTAGGAATTTTTCTATATTGATGTTGTAAACTTAAAAACTGACAAATCCGGTAGAATATATAAGCGTGTTTCCAATAATTGCTATTTATCCGGATTAATTCAGTTTGGATTGAATACTGAGCTGTTCTTTACCGAGGAGGCATCGATAACAACCCAAAGCACTTAATAATTTATATTCGCTGTTTGATTTTGCAATTGCTAACGCGTAAGATGCCGACGAGGCAAATATGATTTGGAAGCAATTCAAAAAGAGATATCCTAATGAAATCGAGGTTAAAAGAACACCCTGCCATAAGGGTGCAGGTATATTTATTTAGGGTGTCTTAAAAGAAGAAGATATCAATACCATTACTTGCATTCTGAAGGAGCTACATGATAAATATAATACAAAGCCGATTTCAGTAGCATTTCGTGATAACATTAGTTTTGAAGACAAAGATGAATTTGAATACACAATTACTACTGTAGGTCATGGAAAACAATATTTGAAATTTCTTTCCTAATTGTAGAACAAATAATAAATCTATTTTTATATTTGATCTACAATATAAAAACAAATGAAAGAAACACGGCTTGGAGAATTCGAAGAAGCGGTCCGGTTGCTTGTCGGCATTCTTGGTGATGAAGAAGCATATACTTTGAAGATTTCAGATGAATTCAAATTGCAAACCGCGGCATCCATCGGCGCAGTTCATTCTACCTTGAGCAGATCCGAAGACAAAGGATTTCTGACTTCGGAGATGAAAAGGCAACGGCTGAAAGAGGAAGAAAACGGATTTATACCGTTACGGTATACGAACAGAGAGTTTTGAAAGCATCGAGCGATTTTAAGATGTCCCTCTGGCAGCAGTACCCGGCCTTATCTATGGGCAATCTAAATTTTGGATTTTGAAATCTGATAAAAACATACCTCCAAAACTTGCCCGGCGGTTCCTCGATTGGTTTCTCAGATATGATCTTGCTGAAGAGGTGGCGGGCGATTTGGAAGAGCAATTTTTTGCCAATCTGGGAAAATCAACACTTTTTCGTTCCAGGCTCAATTACTGGTACCAGGTGATCAACTACCTGCGACCATTTGCCATAAGTAAGTCAACACAAATTAGTAGTACTGCCATGTTTAGAAATTATTTCAAAATTGGAATCAGAAATATCATGAAGGTGAAAACCGTTTCATTTATAAATATCACAGGACTTGGTGTCGGACTAGCATGTTGTTTTTTCATATTGCTATATGTCAAGGATGAATTGTCCTATGACAGCTACCACAAGAACCTTGAGCAAATCTATAGGGTATTGCATACCTACCGTCATACAGACACTCCCGGGAGTTTACCTCCACCAACACCTGAAGAATTTCAGGTATGGGGCAGCGCTCCGGTAGGCCCGGCGCTCCTGGAAGATTTTCCCGAAATACAATCGTTTTTTCGTTTTACCAGCCCGCTAAGTCTACTATTTCAATATGGTGATAGGCGGTTTCAAGAAGATAATATGGTATTTGCGGATTCTACAGCTTTTGAGATTTTTAGCTGGAAATTGTACTCAGGAAATGCAAAAACCGCACTTAGGGATCCTAATAGCATTGTGATTACCGAATCGATCGCGCTTAAATATTTTGGGAGCGAAAATCCTCTGGGAAAGTCTATTAGCATAGGACAATATGGATCTTTGATGGTCACAGGTGTAATGGAAGATGTCCCGGTAAACTCTCATTTTAATTTTGACGGGCTTATCTCAATGACCACTTTTTATGCTGTTCGGCCAAATATTTTTGATTACTGGGGGTATGTCGATTTTTACACCTACTTTTTAGTGAACGAAAATACTGATATTGAAAACCTCAAAAGCAAAATACCTGATTTTATTCATCGGCATCAACCAGAATGGAAAGATAATACGATTGCTTTTGAAGCATTATCTGACGCCTATTTATATTCAAAGGCAGGGCGCCAGCCGGGAACTACGGGAAGCCTGTCAAACATATACATATTCTCCGTCATTGCAATCTTTATACTGCTGATTGCATGTATAAACTTTATGAACCTATCAACAGCTCGCTCCATTGAACGGTCAAAGGAGGTAGGAATTCGAAAGGTTTCCGGTGCTTTTAAACATGCGCTCATTAGCCAATTCCTGGTTGAATCGATTTTGTTAACATCCCTGTCAACATTATTTGCAGCAGTATTGATATTGATTACGTATCCTGTTGTGCAGGAAATTTCAGGTAAATTACTTCCATTTGGTTCCATGCTTTCATGGCAATATATTCCGTACTTTTTTATTGGAATAGTTTGTATAGGGATATTGGCAGGCAGCTACCCGGCCTGGGTACTATCAGGATTTCGACCTGTAAAAGTCTTGAAGGGATCATTCAAATCAACTTCCAGGGGGATATCCTTGAGGAAAGGATTGGTTGTTCTTCAGTTTAGCCTTTCAATGGCGTTGATCGTAGGTACTACTGTGGTTTATTTGCAACTGGACTTCCTAAAATCGCATGATCTCGGATTTGTCCGCGAACAAACACTGGTTATCGACTTTGGTTGGGATAATGAAGTTCAAAATCAGGTGGAGACCATTAAGAATGAGTTACTGAATCATCCGGCAGTACAGTCTGTAACAGCGTCGCGAGCAGTACCTGGAAATTCCTTCCCAAATGCATATACAGGAATAGAATCGCCACAAGGTGAATTTATTTTTAACGGACCGGCAATATATGAGATTGACATGGATTTTGTCCCCAATTATGAAATCGAAATGGCTGCCGGCAGGGGGTTTTCCAAAGATTTCAACACTGACTCTACACAGGCGCTTCTTGTAAACGAAGCAGCTGCAAGACTTTATGGATATGCCAATTCTGAAGAATTGATAGGCAAAAATTTCTCTCAGTGGGGACGTGAAGGTAAAGTCATTGGTGTGGTGAAGGATTTTAACTACAAGTCCTTGCATCAGGAAGTTGAGCCACTAACACTTCGGATTGCTCCGGTAAGCGCATTGAGGAATTTATCGTTGCGCATTCAGTCGTCGGATATGTCCACAACCGTGACTGAATTAGAGCGTCTCTGGAATCAATTGGCACCTCAGCGGCCATTTTTATACAGCTTTCTGGATGATTCTTTTAACAGGCAGTACCAGGCGGATGTCAGGTTCAGGCAGATATTCAGCATTTTTGCAGGACTCGCTATACTAATTGCCTGCCTCGGACTATTTGGATTATCCGTATATACTGCCGAACGCAGGACAAAGGAAATCGGGATAAGAAAGGCACTCGGGGCTTCGGTAGCCAGCATTATCTCACTATTGTCAAAAGACTTTATCGTCCTGTTTATTTTGGCTATTGTCATTGCCACCCCAGGCTCCTGGTATATCATGAATAACTGGCTTAACAAATTCGCCTACCGAATTGGCATAGGCATTGAGATCTTCCTTTTCTCAGGTATTATTGCAATTGCGGTAGCCATCACGACGATAAGCTGGCAATCAATTAAGGCAGCCCGGAAAAACCCTGTAGGTGCTCTTCGAAATGAATAAATCTCCTTCGCCACCGAAAGAAATTTAAGGATTTGTTCACTGCTTTTCTGTTGTAAAGAAGCCTGGTAGGCCTTGGCCATACCGTAAAATTTCGTTTGAAGCATTTTCTCTAATGTCGCTTGTGTATTCATATACATTTCGTTTATGGTTTATTGAAAATAATTTCCGCTTCGTATATTTTCATGATCCGGGGTGGCCTTCCTTGGGGCAGTAAGCAGGTCGGTCTGAAGGTCAATACCTCGTTCGAGGATATTCTGTAGTAAAAGCTTCTCGCATTCCAGTGCCCTGCGGCAAGCATTGAAATTAGATACGCCCGGTAATTCAAGTGTCATCGGTTTTCAACCTGACGACATGTATTTGATGGCCGGGTTTGGGGATAAAAAACAAAAA
>JAKSDO010000269.1 GCA_022360055.1 Cytophagales bacterium
GTTCAAGAAGTATTGAGGGAATTGGGCAAAATGTATGATGTACATTTTCAAATAGAAGACAAAGAAATCCTTCAATGTCATTTCACCGGACAGTTTGATAATCTGGCTCTTAAGGAAGCGCTTGATATACTCTCTTTTAGCCTTCACATGTCGGTGGATTTTGTCAACAACAAGATCATTCAACTATCAGGACAAGGCAAGTGTCAATAATGAAGAACTTCTTAAAGACCTTAAACCATGCGAAATAAACTTTACTTTTTCATTGCCATTTTTATAACTATCCATCATTGGACTTTTGCCCAGGATATGGAGCGGATCATTACCGTGAATTATGACGATCAAACCCTGGAAACGATACTGACCCACATGGAACAAGATCTGGGATTGAAATTTTCCTTTCTTCAAAGCGCTATTCCCCTTGATACAGTCATCACATTAAAACTTGCCAATCAACCGTTACGAACCGTGCTAAATGCTTTATCTGAAAAAGCAGGACTGGAATACAAAGTTGTAAAAGATCACATTGCCCTTTTTCATATATCACTGGAACCAATTGAAAAAGAAAATCCCTTTGAGACCAGGAAAGAATTGCCGGTCCCCCTTGAAGCATCGGTCGTAATGCAAGAAAGCACCAAAAAAGAAACCGAAGAAATGATGATCGATACCATACCTCTTGAGATAAAGTATGCTCAATTGTCAAGTATCTCCAACATAAGTCTGATCGAACCGCAAAACCATTTGTCGGTCTTATCATACGATTCTTTCAGGAAACATTCTGTTCTTCTGCCGGAATTGCCCCGGAAGCAATTATTATCATTGGGACTTGTCATTTCAGGTGGTTTCTATCTCCTTTCAGGCAAAGCAGATGAAAACAAAAGTTTCGATTATAAAACGGGTGTCAATTATAGTGTGGGGTTATCTACTGATTTGAAGATCAAAGAACGTTGGCGTTTTATTGTGCAGGTCTTGTATTCGACCAGGAATTTTGACCTCTACTACAATTTTCAAACCGTTGACGAGGATGATCCTTTCATCCCGGAGAAAACTGTTTACCAACAATCTTACCTGGACATACCCATTTTGCTGGACTACCGGGTGCTGGAAAAAGGCCGTTGGAAATTATTCGGGGAAGCGGGTTTTGTGCCTGACTTTCTGTTGAACAGTGAAAAACAGACTTTTCACAAAGATGGATCGGAAATGGAAACGCCGGAATTCCTGGAGATGAAAATCCGTCCCCAACTCTTTGGCGCTCAACTGGACATTATGGCCGAATATGAAATCGGTAAATATTTCTCATTGGAACTGTCAACAGGCTGGCGGCAATATTTCAATGGCATTAACAAAGAGAATTTAAAAACTAAACTTGGGATGTTCCAGGGCGCTGCAGGGGTCAGGTATACCCTATAAGATAACAGCTTTTGGAAGTCCCCATTTTAAAATTTAAACTATAAAAACATGAATGAGAATTACAATTCAACTGCATCTTTTTTTGGAGATCTTATACTCTGTAAAATCAAATATTTAATGCTTTTCATGACTTTAACAGCATTGATGCATTTTCAGGCGATAGCTCATACTGTCGCCTTATCGGCAACCAATTCGGCGCCGAATAGCTGCAGCTCAAGGGTAATCACAGCAACAGTTACCGGTGGTTCCGGCAACTATACCTATTACTGGACCTCCGAACCTGCTTCAAGTGTTAACCTGGGCAACAATCCTACCATTACCGTTTCTCCGAGTGTAACGACAACTTATACTGCGGCCGTGATGGATAACAGTAACAGTAACTTTGCAACAGCCTCAATTGATATTGGCAAAATTCTGCAAGGCTCTTTCAGTGTTTCGATACCCAACGCTTTTACGCCTAACGGAGATGGCGTCAATGACACCTGGGAAGTCCTCGATGGAAGTGGGGGTAATAATCAGCTTAATGCCTATAAATATACCCTGACAATCACCAATTCATCCAGCCAGGTAGTTTACAACAAGACGGAAACCATCACGAGTGGAACCGAAGGTCTGGTTGGTGGATACATTAGTTGGAGCGGCAGGTTAAATGGTACGGGAAGTATCGTACCCGCCGGTTTCTATCAATACTCCTTAAGACTTTACAATTGTTCGGGCAATCAGCTTTACGAGGGGACATTATTTGTATTGGGTGTTTCTTCAGCTACTTCACTGATCGTTTATCCCAATCCTGCAGACGATTATGTGGAGGTAATGTATACTGAAATGGAAAACAGCGAACCATATAATATCCAGATCCGGGATCAGAATGGTAATCCGGTACTAAGCCAGCAAGCTACGGATAAGGTATCCACTGTTGATCTGCAAGGCGTTTCAGAAGGCAATTATATTATCTCGGTTTATACATCTGAAGATTTACATTCCTCGCAATTGATAATAGACCATTAAAAAAGTTTAGCGATTAAGCATGTGCATGATGAACTGGAAATATTAGAAGAACTTGTCAAAAACAATCTTACAGCCTTTAAGCCCAACGTAATTCTTGAAAAGGAAGCTTATGAGAAAATAAAGGAAGTGATTAGTAACGAGACAGACCGGATCAAGAAAGCCTTTGTCAAAAAAGCGTTTAGTTGGAAGAAGGAAAAGCAGGTTGAATTTTACATTCAATATCACCAGGAGGTTGTTGTAAACCTGATCGATCATGTCCTTGAACACATCGGGCCAAAGGCTATCGGATCGATCTATAAAATATCCGAACTAAAGAATAGGCTTAACCTCTGCAAGATCATCTATCAGAGTTTGGAACACCTCCTGAATTACATCGAAAGGCATTTTTCCAAATATTTCAACCAGGATGCTAAATCACCGGAAAGCTATAGGTATATCGTGCATCGTGATATAAAACAAAAGGTTCCAGACATTCGCTATAAGTTAGAAAGCAAACAAGCTGATAAGCGGTTGCTTTCCATAGCTTTTTCCCCTCTGGATGATTTTGTGGAGGGTGTCCACAGAAAGGAAGTTTCCTACAGGAAGCTGATTTATTTAAAAAAGCTGCTCAACGAACTGACAGACCACGCCAGATCAGATCTAGAAAATGACAAACTGGACCTGCAACTATGCATAGCCCTTTGCTATTTGAATTTTAACACTAATAAATTTTACCGGTTCTGCACAAAAGAAATCACGCGCAATATCCATGAACAGGAATCCTTGTCCGAACAAATAGAAAAGTTAGCCTATTTCCTTAAACTCAATAACCAGATCCAGGTAAAGCCGGGATTTTCCTGGCATCCCAAGGCCAGATCATTTCAGGAACAACTATCGGAATGGATTTCGGAAGAGCTTTATTATCTGGAAAAACGGAAACAACTTTTTAGTACTTCAAACTCAATTGAAGTCCAGAAAGATTTTAAATTCAAAACGGACCTGTCGGTTCCTCAACTGGCTTTCTACCTAAAATTGATGATGGAAACCGGTGTGATCAAGAATAAAAATGCCCTGGAAGTGATCCGGTTTACCTCCGGTATTGTCCAGACCAAACATACAGAAAACGTTTCTTGGGGAAGTCTTCGCACCAAATATTACCAGCCTGAACGGCATGCTGTCGAAGTGATCAAGGGCGTGGTGATTGAATTTTTGAATCAGATTAGGAAGGGGAGGTATTGATTAGCTGACATAGTGTTATTTCAGCCGAGACTAATTGCAAACTACGCTTATATCTAAGTGTGACCGTCTAGAATGACGCAAACCACTATTGCCGTCTGGAGAGAATTATCATTCTAGCTTAAATTTTTACTATTCTCTTTTTCCAGTCCCCTTTATTTTTTTTTCAAGGCTTTCTGATACTTGTTTAAACAATTTATCACGTTCATCCTCAAAGGGATTAAAAAATGTCTTATGAATATTGAGGTTGCCCTTCCTTAACTCAGAATCATTAAAATCTAGTTTGAGCCCCCTAAATCTATAATTATCTCGTACCTGTAAAAATCCCCATTCGTCTTCTTCTGAGGTATATTCAACTATTCCATAAGTTTTGAATATTGATGGATAAAATATGCCAGATTGTATGTTACCGCCCACTGTCTGTATTGAATCATCTCTAATTATTTCTCTTAAAAGATGAAAATGAGAATATGAACTATTGATTTTAAAAAGTAGTTTTTTAGCTGCTGCTTTTGCTTTTTCATCACCTAATAATATAGTTTGTTTAGTTAAATCTATTTTCGATTTTTCAAAATCTATTAAGGTATTTTGTTGAATTGGGAGGGGTGCGAATTTATAAAGGTGAAAATCCTTGTTCATTAAGCAGTAGCCACCAAATAGTACTTCAGATAGACCTAATGATCCATTAATTTCTGTTATTTGCTTAGAAACCTGTTTGTAAATAGCAAAAGCAATGTCCGACAAATTATCTATTGAGTAGTCAGAATAAGGCGATATTTGAATATTAGAAAGAATTTCTTCAATTGAATCAGCTAACAAGCTTCCATTCAAATAGCTGCCAGAAAAACAAATCCCATATTTAGTTTGATGTATTAGAGGTTCACCTGCATCAGGGTTGCTCGAATCTCGTGCTCCATATATTTCTACATCAACTTTGAAAACCTTGGTTGCATTGTCTGTAACAATACCGTGGTTGCCATCTGTCAGCCTTGAATCAGAGGCAAAGTAAATTTCATTTCGATTTTTCCAGGCTAAACAAAGTGTCATGTTAATTGTGATTTTGAATAGTAACTACCCTTAATAAAAGTAGTTCCCAATAATAGTTTATTCCTGAAAGTTAAACAATTTGACTATAATACGACCAATGGCATTTAATCCAATCTAGTGTTTTTCACCAGTCAGAGTTTTATTCCATTTGCCAAACATTCGATAATCAATTACAGATTTATACTGTTTCCCGAACATTTGATATTGCTCAAATACCGGTTCGATGCGTTAAACACAAATCTTTATAGCTTCCAAGCTTTATATGAAAAAATTTAATCCATAAAACACTTGCCATCAACCATTTACAACGGGTACTGGTACCCCTGTGACTGGATAGAATGATCCATTTGGTTTTACTTTACCAACAGAAATTTAAAGGAATAACCGGAAATGGTCAGTGCCAGTAGGAGGATCATGGAAAAACACAGACAGTGTAATTCCATGCTTAACTAAATTTATTGAATCAGGTTTTGAACTTAAAAATCATAATCTCATGGCAGGTAATAAAGTCGAAGTAAAACCCTATAACCTCAAGGAACTGGCTAATCTATACCAAGTCAGCGATAAGACCTTCAAAAGATGGATCGACCATTTCAAAGACGAAC
>JAKSDO010000191.1 GCA_022360055.1 Cytophagales bacterium
AGTGTATTTCGATGATCTGACGATCACCCACCGGCACAGCCCGGTGATCCAGACGGACGATTACTATCCCTTCGGATTATCTATAACCGGGCTCAGCGGAAGAACGGACAACAGGGTACTTAATCGGTTCCTCTATAATGGAAAAGAATTGCAAACAGACCTCAACTTAGACTGGTACGACTATGGGGCAAGGATGTATGATGCGAGTATTGGTAGGTGGCATGCTATCGATCCACTTTCTGAACAAATGCGAAGACATTCGCCTTACAATTATGCTTTTGATAATCCAATCAGATTTGTTGATCCTGATGGGCGAAAAGCTCTAAGTCCCATTGGTATAGTAGGACATTGGTTTAGTGCGGCCCGTACCGTTGTTAATCAAATGATCGATGATTCACCAATGAATGAGGCTGAAAAAAATGTCGCTAGAAATAATCTGGTTTCAGCTGCAAAATCTAGAAAGAATTATATAAAGGCTTATAATCTATCTAATGCATTAGATGCAAGGAATGAACTGAGTGGTAGAGTCGGAGGTGCTATTAATGCTTTAAGACATTCATTATATAGTGCATTGAATACTCAGACCGGTGGCGAAGAATTTGCTAGAGAGATAGGTGAAGCACACGAACAGGGAGATTCAGGTCAAAAAGAATATCTTTATGAAGTAGATTTGCACAACAATGAATTAGGAATAGCAGTTGGATTAGAGAATCCCAAAGCTTCAATTAATGAACTAACGGAAATCATACTCGACAAAATTAAAAATGGAGAAGCCCAATTTATTGTGGACGGTAAGGTAGTTGAATCATATATGACTAGACATGATAATTACTTTTCAAAACGTGCCCTGAAAGATATTGTACTTAGAGAAGATGAAATAACTGACTCTGGTGAATACTGAACCAACGAAATAGAGAAATTATGAAAAAGATTTTGTTTGCTGTATTAGTTCTGATTTTAGGTTGCAAAGAGAAAAAATCAATCCCAATGAATTTGGAATTAAAAAAGAGGGTATATGAAGTCATTTCAAAAAAAATTGATTCAAAAGATTCGGTTTTTAGATTTAATGAGATTGTATCTGATTCACGGATTGATTCGGTTTTGTTATTTAATAGTTATACATCTATTCATGAGGTTAAATCCTATCTTGGTGAATACGAAATAGCAAAATATTCTAACCAAGTATGGGTAGGTGAAAACGAAGAACTTTTCTTGTTTAAAAGCGGAAATAATTTTATTTATTATTTCATTTTGGATAGTCTTTTTATTGTGCCTGACCTGAGTAAAAATGTATTTCCCTCAAATTGCCTTTTCAATTTGAAGACTATAAATATGTCCAACTATAAAAAAGGAGCCTATTTGATACCTAGTTGTTTGGAGTCTGCGACTTCAGACTACAAATGAGAAGCAGGATTAGCAATCTGGCAGGTTTGGAATGGAGTAAGTAATGATGCAGAAGCACCGCTGCCAGTAGTCATGAAAAGTTGAGTTTGAGCAAAACGATAAACAAAGATAAGAATGATAGCTATTCAGTTAAAGCATTTGTTACAAAAGCTAATAAAGATCCGATGACTTATGATTTGTATAAATATGAAATCAAATACTTGATTGACACAGATACAATATCGAACACATACATAAGCAAGGGCTTTAAGAAAGGTGATTTATTTGATATAGTTGTTTATAAAAGTAACCCTGAAACCTTTGAGATTTCTTTGAATAGTTTATTTATCAAATTATTGATATGTGTAAGTCTTTCAATAGTATTCATAGTTGTGCTAATCATTGTAATAATTAAGCCGGAATATATCCTTAAATACTTGAAATATGTGATTTATTACGGAGATTGATGTACTTAGGTAAATTTGGAAATGTATAAACGTGCTGCTCTAATCGTTATTTGTATAATCACTACATCCTTAGTGGGAAATGCTGAGGTCTCAAATATTGAAGGAAAGATACGAGAAGCCTTAACTTTATCTCATTTGCTAAAATTTGGGAGTATTATTGATGTGGAAAATGACTTACATGCTTTGGGCTTTGAAGTTTACAAAAATAGTAATAACAAGGATTCCATTTTCTTTAAATACCTAGATGATAATCAAAGAGAAGTGTTTTCAATCAGTATCCATGATGACAAAGCAATAAGTATTTCACATTATCATTTTGATGAAGGTTCAGGTTTTGCTAATAAAGTTCGTTCAAAGTTTATAGAATCAGATTTCTTTGAGCGAGGGGAAAATAAAGATGAGTTTATATTTTGTTTTCCGGTTAATGAATCAGACAATTTGCTGGACACTTTAAATTGTAAATATCAATCTAAAATACTTTTTAATGATGTAGTGATTACTTTTTTTGTCCCCTCTATAGCATCAGAGGATGAAGATTGGATCGCTAAAATTCTAGAACTCACATTATAGATATTTAAAGAAAAGAATATTTTGAATATTAAACCTGGGATTGCCTTCTCCCCCGCACATGAATGCATCGTGTGTGGAGACGATGACAGAAGGTGAGCCGAAAACATTGAATACTAAAAGAGTGCAAACGAAGGAGTGTAGGGAAAAAGCCTTTGAAAAACAGTGATCAACTGAGAAGAAAAATGAAAATAAAAGAAAAGTCACAAACGATAAAACCCCTTGCCTGAGGCAAGGGTCATTGATCGGACGACCAATACGGCACATCACAATCGCGTGCCACCAATAGATTTTTTAGCAATTGAGTAAACAACCATAAGGTTATTTTTATGAAAACACATCACATTCTAATAGTGAGCTGCCTTTTACTGCTTTTTGCCAGCAGCTCTGCGGCCCAGGAAATAACAAACGCCGACGTGCAGCAGGTTTCCCCTTTGACGCCAAACGCTGCCGCCTTCGGAAGATACGGAAATGTTCCGGTATCCCTGTACACGGGCATACCCAATATTCAGATCCCGATTTATGAGATAAAGGTCCGGGATTTCAGCCTGCCGGTATCCCTGAGCTATCATGCAAGCGGCGTAAAAGTAGATGATGTGCCCTCATGGGTAGGGATGGGCTGGTCGCTGAATGCCGGCGGTGCTATCAACCGCCAGGGCCGGGGGATACTTGACGAGCGTATGATCCGGTTGAAACACAGCTTCAACGATGAAATACAGACCATACACGATCCGAATGCCACCTCCGTAGAAAAGAGCTCGGCAGCCTATACGATGGCCGATTCAAAATTTGATACCGAGTCGGATATTTTCTCGATCAGTGCAGGGAGGCTCTCACAAAAATTTTTCCTGGACACCACCGGGAACGCCTATTGTTTCCCGGCCAACAAACTGAAGATCATGCATGAAGATCTAATCGATTTCAACGATAACGGCATTGAAAATCAGTTTGCAAGATGGATCGTAACAGATACCGAAGGCGTCAAATATATTTTCGGGAGAACCCTCGATGATTCGTCTACCGATGTGGAGATCTACACGATGCAAACCTCATGCGGAAGTACTACTTCAGGCGATCCGCAATACGTCTCTTCATGGTATTTAAACAAGGTCATCTTGCCTACCGGTGATTCGATCGATTTTAAATACGAAACATATTCATTCTGCATTCAAAAAAACATACAGGGCCTTCACGCCGCCGGAAACGGGGGGCCCTATGAGAAAAACACGATAAGTGCGATCAATTATATCCAGGCCGTACGCATCAAGGAAATATTATTTCCCAGCGGAAAGATCTCGTTCATTGCCGGAGAAGAAAGAAAAGATATCAGCGGCGCCCATGTGCTCGATGAGATTGAGATTTACGCGTTGAAATCCGGAGTATATGACCTGGTAAAATCATTCAAACTGACCACCAATAATCCCAATGCCACTTCCGGAGATGACCGGTTCAGGCTGGCGTTGTTATCGATCCGGGAGATGAGTGCAAGTGGGGAACAGCTCCCGGCAACAGTTTTTGAATATGACCATCAGAACACAAGCATAACCAATTTCGGTTTGCCATCGAAAGACAGCTTTGCCCAGGATATTTGGGGATATTATAATGGTAAATCGACCAATACCAGTTTGATCCCTACCTATTCGATGCGGGATGAAAATGGTTTCCTGATTCATTATATTGAAAGAGCCGACCGGTCCGTAAGCACCCTGCACGCCGAATACGGGATTCTTAAGAAGATTACCTATCCCACCGGGGGAAGCTCGGAATTCTATTACGAGAGCAACATCGCAAGAGGCGCCACCGATCCCAGCGATCCGGATTCGGAAAATCCCCTGATCAGGTTGGCCGAAATGCAAATTCTGGATTTTTCAGGCCAAACGTTAAGTTTTCAATTGGACAACACCAACGGCAGCGATGTGGGTTACAGCACGCCGTTTGAAATCGTTGACGCGGAGGGTTTAGGAGTCGATGTACAGGTGGATGCGCGTATTCTGTATATTGATACCAACAATCCATGTACGGTGCAGGACCCGCCGGCAACAGGTTACGAGTTTGATTGTTTGAAAATATCACTGGAGCGGGAAAATGAATCGGGCACGTTTGTTTCATACAATAGTGACGTGTACTTTGACCGTTCATACCCACTGGGTGCAGGAGTTTACCGGGTTAAATTGGAATGGAGTGATAATTCGCAAATCGGATCATTGGGATATGTTGATCTGAGCTGGACGGATGATCCGCCACCGCCGGATATTGATGTAACCACAGAAATGAAGGTGGGCGGTCTCAGGATTGCAAAGATCGTGGATTACGATCCGGTAAATGATCAGCGGCAGGTAAGGCGCTTCAACTATGATTTTGATCATAATGACCCACAGATCCGGGGTACTTCCGGCACCATCATGAATGCCCCGTTGAATTATTACAAAATGGGTACCTATTACTACGTGAATGGATCTGGAATAACTCAAACCATTTTGGACGCACACATCGTTACCTCGTACACCAGTGCCGACATTCTTCAAACCAATGGCGGATATGTGGGCTATAAAAAGGTGACCGTCGATTATGGGGAGAATTCCGAAGGAGGGCGTACCAGTACCTACTTTTTAAGTGCGGAAGATCATATCGACGGCAACATCGTAAATTCCCAGGAATACCCCTTTCCTCCGACGGTAAGCTACGATTGGAGAAGAGGCCTTGTGGAAAAAGAAATTACCAGCAAGGGAGCTTCAGCACAATACGCACCGGTACAAACCGCAGTAAATAATTATCAATTCAATGACTCACCGGCTCACCTAAACCATAAACTATACGAGCAGATAAAAATTGTTCCGGTATATAACAGCTCAGGATTGTATTTTGCAATATCGAATGTCTACGGTACGGTGAGCGAGTCGTTTTATCAGGCCAATTCGACGCGAACCGAACATACTTCGAAGGGCGATTTTACAACGATATCAACCTTTGTCCAGGACGATAAGTCATTGCGTACATCTTCATTCACCATTGAGGATAGCTTTGGGAAGATCACTGAGACGAAGTATAAATATCCGCACGATTATGACGACGGGGTAGAACATATAGCAACATTGAAGAGCAACAACATCATTGGTATCCCGATCAAAGTTGAGACATCGGTAAATGGGAACCAGACAAAAGGAATCGTCACCAAATTTAACGACTTTGGAAAACCTGCAGAGGTTTACAGCTATGAAAACAAAAGCCTGACAGCCGCAGCTTCCCATGACAGTAGTTTAATCGTTCCGCAGAATTATGATTTGAAGACCAGTTACATCTATGATAACACCTCAAAACTGCTCGTTGAGACGATCCCGAACAATGATAAAAAATCCTCTTACATCTGGTCGCTCAACAATACCTATCCGGTAATTATTGCGGAAAATATAGATGAAGCGGTACTTCAATCCGCAGCAAATTCGGCGGTAGCTGCACTTGCCGGTTCATATTCCGGCCTGAACGATTTGATGGACGCCCTGGTGGGCAAGATGCACGGAGGTGCCGGCAATCTCAGGTCCGTCTGGCAGGATTTTAACACGAACTTGCGGAACAGTCTCGGTAATGCTTTGATTACGACTTATACTTATGATCCGCTGGTGGGTATGACCAGCCAGACCGATCCAAATGGTATTACATCTTATTATGAATATGACGAGTTCGACAGGTTGAAATTGATCAAAGATGAAAACGACAACATCGTTCAGCATTACGAATACCACTACAAAGAACAATAAAGGCTTTTGAAGACAATCCATATCATAGCGGTATTGCTTCTGGGGACAGCGCTCGGTCAAGGTTATGCGAACCAACGTCAACCGGGAACCCCTCAAGCAGACAGCCTGGATATTCCTGCAGGAGCGGCAGAGAAGCACCTGCTCAAACTGGATAGCCTGGTCGATGCATATTCGCCTGGCAAGGGAGAGCTTGTCACCGATAGCGTGGAAAACATACTCACAAAAGCCGTGGACCAGGTAAACCGGCAGATAGATTCGCTGCAAAAGATCGTTGAACATCCGATGCAATATCCCGAGGAAATGGTCCGGAAAGCAGATTCGACCCTCCACGGGATAAGCGGGAAAGTGCAGGACTTTCAGCATAAGATCGAGTCGAAAACAGGTTCATTGTCCTCCTATGCGGACGGCCTGGGGGCTCAACAACTTTTTGAGAAGTGTGGGAAACAACAGAAGCTTCTGGACGATCTACCGGCATTGAAGGAGCAAAGCCTAAAAGATCCCCGGGGCAGCATGGAAGACCCGGGCATCGATAAAGAGGTCATGTCCCGCTTGCCGGAAGGGATAGATCCGGATATTTCCGGCCTGGTCAGTTCGGGGGATCTGAATGCACATTTAAACAAGCAGTTGCAGACCATGGGCATTCCCGGATCAAAGGAATGGAAAGAAGCGGCTAAAAATCCCGGATACCTGGATGAACTGATGGATCGGAAGGCCGGACAATTTGCCGAGGCACAGCACTTGAGCAGGCAGGCGGGTGAGCTGGACCGGGTTAAAAAGCTATCTGCATTCAAAACACTACCGGCCGATGAGAGGGAACTGGTGAACAGGGGGAGGAAGCTGGTGATCAAAAATGCAAAGGACCATTTATCGGGACATGAGGCCAAACTGTTGACAGCCCAATCTCAATTGAGCAAGTTAAAGAAGAAGTATACGTATGTGGGATCGACCACGGATATGAAGCATGCCAAGAAAGCCCGGTCGCTTAAGGGGGAGCCCTTGAAGAAAAGACTGGTTGTCGGGGGGAACTTCAACCTGCACCGGGGAAATCCGACGTCTGTGGACCTGGCTCCGTCGGTGATGTACAAACTGGATAAGAAAACCAGTTTGGGGCTATCGGGGACCTACCGGGTAAAGCTTGGGATCGAGGATCAATTTCAGACGACGGTTACCCAGGATGTTTACGGATACAGCGTTCTCGGGGAGTACAGGATCGGGCATGGATTTTTCGGGTATGGCGAATTTGAATATCTGAGCCGTCCGGATCCGGATCCGGCACCGACCGATAAGGTGTTGAGAACCTGGCAGGAGGGCCTGCTTTTCGGTATCGGCAAGCAGTTTTCGTTTACCAAAGGGATAAACGCCAGACTTATAATTACCTACAATGCCCTGTATGAGGAAGACAAAACACCATCGAACAGCCCCTGGAATTTCAAATTCGGGTTGAACTTAAAAAAGCTCGGTCTGAAAGGGATTCAACTGTAGGAATTTCATCACCTGCATCCGGGAAAACGAGCGCATGGAAGGAAGATTTGCCAGGATGTATTCCCGGATAAAGCCTGCTTCACGATGTTTTGCTCCAGAAGATTAAGACAAAAAAATAAAGCACTCATAAACAGCCATCATCTTGAGGCGTGGCCGACTGTCTCCGTTGATTCGCTCGATTTCGGATATGTATAAAAGAAGATCAGTTAAAAATATTCCTTGATATAAGCATAGGCCCGATCAAAAAGTAGCAGGTCTTTGTGAAGCTTACATTTGAAAAG
>JAKSDO010000144.1 GCA_022360055.1 Cytophagales bacterium
AGGAATCAGAACAAAAAGTTTGAAGATGGGGAGTATGGGAAGACTGAAATCCATAATCACTTCAATATCAATGCTGTAGATGCTGCTTCATTCACGGAGTTAGTAAAAAGGAATCCCGAAGCTATTACCGGAGTAGTAGCCGGAGATTATCAGAGAAATGGTGTAATACGAAAAATTATTAAAGGGGGTCCATAAAGTAAATTAGGATATAGAGAAATTTAACATATAAAGCAGGAGTTTCAACTTCTATCCCTAATTAATATACAGGGGTGATAAGTAATGAATAGCAAACGAAAATTAGCTATATTTATGTTAATAATTATTTCTGTGTTAATTATTAACAGTGCGGGTTTTGCTAGTGATATGAATTGGAACTTAATGCATGGGAATGAATTTTATGAATGGTGGCAATATCATATGGAGGGTGCTGACTATAAGGTAGACTTATTAGTAAGAACACCTGATATTTATATTGGAGAATGGATTTTTAAAGGTTACTCATGGCATCGCTCGGAAAAAGATTTTATTATAATTGATTTTTGGAAAGTAGTTTATAACGGATTCGATGACAAAGGCAATATAAATTTATTAGTATATTGGACTAAGGATAAAGAAAAAGACTTGTCTAGATTATATGATGAAATTGAGGAATATATAGAAGTAACTGATGCTGATGAATTTTCAAAAATATTTTATGTATCTTACCTTTGGGATAACGATTATAGTAAGCCCAATCAAATCACTGTAGATTCCTCAAAAACAATATATCTTATAAATCATCATGCTATACCGCCATTTAAATTTAAAACTTCAAGAGATAGTTCGCTAATTAGCATTATTGTTAAGCCATTTTAATTCCAAATGCATCAAGAAGCTCGTTGATTGATATTATTTTTAGACCATAAAAAGACCACTACTTTTAGTGGTCTTTCCTATTTCATTAAAAAGTGGTGATAATATGGCCCTTGCAAAATTTGTATGGAAGGCCAATAGAGCCTGGCAAGATGGAATACAGTATAACACTCTAATAACTCAATATGAGTCGGGGAAAGAGCAG
>JAKSDO010000032.1 GCA_022360055.1 Cytophagales bacterium
CAACATTAAATGTTTAAATATTTTAACTTCAAACCATAAACTTTACTACAAATGAAAACAAAACTCTTAAATCTATACACCGGAGTGGGAATGATCGTCCTGTTTATCGGAATAGGCGCTCACAATGCCAAAGCACATTGTGAAATTCCCTGCGGTATCTATGCAGATTCTGTTAGGATTTCCCTGATCAAGGAACACATTGTGACAATTGAGAAATCCATGAACCAGATCAATGAAATTTCGGCGTCTTCAACCCCGAATTATAATCAATTGATAAGATGGGTGACCAACAAAGAAGAGCACGCCAAAAAGATCCAGGAAATTGTGAGTCAGTATTTCCTCCATCAGCGGATAAAGATTGTCGAAAAAGATCAGAGTGAGGCATACTCAAAATATCAGAAGCACCTGGAATTGCTGCACAGAATGCTCGTCTATTCCATGAAATGTAAGCAAACGACGGATCTGGGTTTTACCGAAAAACTCAAGACCACGGTCGCGGATTTTGAAAAGGCTTATTTTCACAAGCATTAGATCGCAGCAGCAAAAGATTAAACTTTAGAAGCTGTCCTGAACTTTTAGTGGTTCGACAGCTTTCTTTTTAAAAGAAGAATCTCAATTATTAAAAAATACGGCATTTGCCATAAAGAGCTTTCCGTTTTGCCAGAATCCTCTAAAAACCGGATTGTCAACAAAATATACGACATTCCCTCGCCCTCTTTGTTCAACTCCAAACACGAGGTTTTTAGTCAGTGCCTGCTTTGACTTGGAACCAACGAATCCGGCCACAGTATTTTCAGACGATGAAATATATCCCACATTCCATCCCTCGTGTAAGAATTTATATGAATCACTGTGATTTTTCAATGTGTAATAGTTCGTATCGCATCCGTAGGCCATAGGGTGCGAAATGTCGATCTCCAATCGTATGATGCTTCCATTGATACTTTTTTTCAAACCTTCTCTTCTAGCTGTTTCGTACGGAAACAACACCGGGTCCTCCTTTTTGTCCGCTTCTTTTTCTGCGTTTAGTTTTTTCAGGGAGAATCTGGATTCGCCGATAAAACTTTTAATCGCATTTTCCAATAAAATTAAATTGCCGCCTTGCTTTACCCAGCTATCAATCTTTTTGAAACCGTCTTCGCTTTCGAATTCACCGTATTTTCCGGACGGTAATAGGAGTACATCATAATCATTGATGTTTACATTACTCATCCACTTTTTATCTATTATATCGATCGGATATTCGATTTCCTGTTCAAAAAAATACCACAGCTCTCCAAAATTATAACTTGAGATGTCCTCCCCGGCCAACATGGCGACCCTCGGTTTTGACAGATACTTAATTTTTTTCGATCCGAGATCCATCGCAGAAATCGACGAACCGCTGTAAAGGGGTGTGAGTCTTCTATTCAGCGATTCGGCAATTTTTAATAAATCTTCCGCGTAATTCTTCCGGCTGTTATCAATTCTGTTAATAATTAGAGTTCCCGCATTGTAGTCAGTATCGTGATAGAGAAAGTTTTTTGTAGAGTAATTTACGCTGTATCCAAGCTCCAACACTTTCGCCAGGAATTTAGCGTCTATGGTGCTGGTCCAATTTAATAAATAGGCATATACTGTTTTTTTATCCTGTTCCACGGTTTTTTGCGACAGGTTGTAGTCGGTCATATCAATTTTTTCTTCTGTTTTGTAAGCGTCAACACCGTACGCATATGGCAAAGACCAGGCTGTGATGTCATAAGTTAACGTATCTGCAAGTTTCGTATTTCGTTCAAAAAGCACCTTTACCAACTTGGATTTGGGCTGATTCACCGGAATAATCAGGTCCTCTTGCTCAACCACAATATTCACTTCTTCATTTCTGTTGAATGAGAACGCTTTCAGGGTTTCAGGCTTTGCCGCAGACCTGTAGTGAATTTTGTTCTTAATCAAAAGATTTATAAGTAACCTGATTTTGTCCGACCGGTCCGATTTAAGTATAAAGATGCCTTTCTCCTTTATGACATTGTTAAAATAAGCAGAAAACTCCTTTAATAGCAATTCCCTGTGCTCATAACAGGTCTCAATAGTTGCGATTGAAGTGGTATAGTGCATTTCAATTCTTTTGCTTAAAGTAAGCGTATCTCCTTTTTGAGTTTTGAAAGATAATCCGGCGATGGAATGGCCGGGCATTTCGTAGGTCATTCCAATCGCGCCGTTGAAGCTTGGATAGGTGTCACCATATCCGGGATACAGCAAGTCAAAAGACTCCTCCGTGAAGTATAACCAACCTTTCTCATCAAAGTATCTGGCGTTCTTCCTACCGACAATCGCTTGAAAATCTTTTTGCCATGCAGTAATATGTTCGTGGATTGGATTTGCAGCGGGAGCGAAATAGTACTGACTATCCGGAAATTGCTCATGAAAGTCGACATGCACCTGAGGCATCCATTTGTTGTAAAGAGCTAGCCTCTGGCGAGATTCAATTTGTGTTTGCCAGACCCAGTCTCGGTTCAGATCAAACATATAGTGATTTGTTCTGCCATGCGCCCAACCTTCATGGTGCTCCCTTGAATTGATATTCACATTGGGAATTGCATTTGAAACCTGGTTATACCAGTTTGTATACCTGTCCCTGCCATCCGGATTGAGGCACGGATCAATTATAATAATTAGATTTTTTAGCCAACCGGTGATTTTGGGATTTTTACCTACTGCCAGGTCATATAAAATCTTCATGGCAGTTTCAGTCGAGTTTGCTTCATTTCCATGAACATTATAACTAAACCAAACGATTGCGATGTCATTTTCTGTCGGCCGCCCTTCAATTAATCCGGTCCTGCGTAAATTATTGATCCTTATTTCTTCAAGGTTTCGAAGGTTTTCTTCGGATGAAACAAAGGCGACCTGTAACTCCCGGCGCTCATAGGTGGTGCCATACTTTTGAATCGATACGTTTTTTGACCGCGTGCCTACGTAATTAAAATAATCAACAACTTTATGATGATAGGTAAATTCCGTGCCCAATGGATAGCCCAAAAATTCAGTAGGGGATTCAATATGTTGTCCCTTGATACTTTCAGCGACAATAAGCAAAAATGCGGGCACAAAAAGGATGAATATGTAACGATTCATATATAAAAGATTTTACCGGAAGCTTAGCAAATAATTAATCCAATTATCCTCCAGGTTTTGAAAAATTCAATTTAGGTAAAAATTTAAATTACATCCATGCGATTGGTAAAATTGATTTTTTTCGGAATTTAAATATCCTATTTTCAAGATATAAAAATAACTTGTACGGTTGCAATGAATTTTGCTGCCGCTTTGAGAATAAAGTGCTTGTAATTTTGATGCCTTGTATTTGGAATAGTATGTGATAAATTATTGATCATTAAGATTTTATAGAATAGAATCAAACTAATTATTCAATTGGAATTTCCTTTAATTTATTTTAACAAATTCAAGAACTTTTAATTAAATGGTTCATAAAAGTCAATTTCTTATATATTTGTAGTGATTAAATTATTGCCCGATGACGAGTGAAGAAAAAAAGGCATTTCTACTCTTAAAATCAGTGATATTTCACTACCATGGCCTGGATGAAGACGAACAAAAAATCCTTGATGAAACAGCGAAAAAATATAACGCGGAAGAAGAGCTTAAATGGGCAAATGAATTTATAGCTAACGATTATATTTCAGCTTTTGAACGTGCAAGAGAATACCTTAATAAAATTATAGGGCGTCTGGATAAGGATAAGAGGTTGAGCTATCTGGATATGGTCTGGAGAGCAAATAATCAAAAAGGATATATTACCGAAATGGAAGCAACCGCTATGCTGAAGCTCGCAAAAGACTGGAATATCGAGGATGAATTAATAGAAATGGTAAAAAGATAATTGTTTTGAACAATCAGAGTAAATGAAAAAGGGTCTGTGCAGACCCTTTTTCATTTACTCTATATTTTTATGTTTTCTTATTGTACTACACCTTCTAGAACATCCTTCATTGCCACTCTGGTACCGTCTTTATAAGGGACTATCCATGCGTCATTAACTCCCATCTCGCGAAGATATTTTTTAAATGTATCGGCCTCCCAATAATCTCTGAATAATCCCAATGTGATTTTTTGAACACCGTCAGCATCGGTCTCACCACCGAAATTTTCATTGTTTTCAAAGTATTTTGAAAGGTCTTTATTCCTGAAAGCACCAATCTGAACTTTGAAAACGACTCCATCTTCGCTGACAACAGCTCTGCTCGGCTGGGTTTCCGCTTCCTGTTTTGCTTTGGCAATGGCTTTTTTAGCCGCATTTACCTGGGCTTCCATTTTTCGATTTTGTTCCGTGAGTTCTGCAATTTTGGCATCTTTTTCTCCCTGACCGGATTGCAGGCTTGAAAGCTGCCCCTGAATACTGCTCACTTCGGATTTTAACGACGCGTTTTCATCATACATCCTTTTAAACTGTTCCGGAGAAGTTTTCTTTAACTTCTTCTTCCATTCCTTTTTTTCCTTTTTTGTGAGTTGGGCTGTGGCAACATTTACGGCTGATACACAAACGATTACTACAAGAATCAAGACGAGGTTTTTCATTTCAGTCGTGTTTTTTAAATTAATATTGAATTATTCGAAAGTACATAAATATTTTTACAAATACCAAACAAAAAATTGTACTATTTTAAGCTGAAAAGCACATTTCGGCCATTTTTAAAACAATAGATTTAATAATTAGGCAAAACAGGAAATCACAAAACGGTTTGTCCGTCAAATTGGATCCGTGAGGTTGATGACCTTTATCGCCCTGACATTTGAATTGGGAAATAAGCAAGCTCATACCGCAACTTTTAAGAAAGGTTTCTTTTACCGTTTATTTCCGGCATATCGATTCTTTTCGTGTCTGTTTCTTAATTGTCAATCATCCGTGAATTAGCGATATCCCAAGACAACCGCAACAACCAAAGCAATTGATCCCAAAATCCAGAATTTTACCATTAACGGAATAATAAATTTGAACCATTTATCATATGGAATTCCGGCAATTCCCAGAATACCCATCAATACCGCATTGGTGGGCACCAGCATATTTGTAAAACCGTCGCCAAACTGGTATGCCAAAACCGCTACTTGCCGGCTTACTCCCGTGAGGTCTGCTATGGGCGCCATGAGCGGCATTGTTACGTATGCCTGCCCGCTTCCGGAAGGGACAAAAAAATTCAAAACGCTTTGAAACAAGTACATGCCGACAGAGGCAACTTCCGGGCCGGCGCTTTGTAATGGGGCAGCTAATGCGTTCACAACCGTATGCAGAACCTGGCCTTCTTCGAGCAGCAGGGCAATAGACCTGGCAAATCCGATCAACAAAGCAGTCATGGTTAATTCGCTCGCCCCTATTCCGAAAGTTTTTGCCGCTCTGCTCGGATTGAGCCGGTATACAATCACAACCGTTACCGCCAGGCCAAAAAAAACAGCTCCCAGCTCTGTCAGATACCAATGCCAGCTCGAAATTCCATAGACAATTAAACACAGCGCGAATATGGTAAGTAATAGAATAATTCCATGTATTTTGGTTAGTTTGGGGTATTCTTTTGCAGGTTGTATCCGGATTTGCTCTATATCTTTAGTTAAGCTCATAGATGGATCTTTTCGTACACCTATGGCATATTTTTGTACATGATGCCACCCCACGAGGAAAAAAGGAATCATCCAAACGATTCGGTACCATATGCCTGAAGTCGGGGGGACTTCTGCCACTTCTTGCGCAATCATGACCGTAAATGGATTTATTGCCGCCGTGCCATATCCAACGCCATACCCAACCACCATAACTCCCACGGCAGATAAGGCATCCATACGCATACCAAAACACATGGCAACAAGTATTGGAATAAATGGCAGGTATTCTTCCGCCATGCCGAGCGTGCTCGATCCGATAGCAAAAACGAGCATTGAAAATACGATCAATATCTGGGGTCTTGTGCCAAATTTTTCCAGCAATTTGCCCAGGAAAGCGTCAATTACTCCTGTGGATTTTATTACTGCAAGCGCTCCGCCTATAATAAATATGAAAAAAATAATCCCTTGGCTATCCGCGAATGCTTTTGGAAGTATGGTAAACAAACTCCAGAAACTTAGCAATGACTTATCGGGAAATTCTTTATAACTATTTGGAACTACGACAGCTTTGCCTTCGTCATTTTTGACCGTTTCAAATTCCCCCTGCGGTAATACATAAGTTGAAAGCAGTGCCAAAACCATCATTCCGAAAAGAAGTACTAAAGTATGCGGGACTTTTATTTTCATAACGGGCTATTTAAATATGTCGGATAATACCATATCCAGCGCTGAGTTGGGTTTAATTTTGATTTTATTGGTTTTAATACTCAACCCCTTTAGATTGTATTCGGATATAAAAATCTGTTCAAATCCGAGTTTTTCTGCTTCCATAATCCTGCTCTCAATTCTATTCACCGCTCGGATCTCGCCTCCCAATCCGACCTCCGCGGCGAAGCATGACTTTTTGGGAATAGGCATCTCTTCCAGAGAAGAAATAACCGATACTGCCACAGCCAGGTCAATTGCAGGGTCTTCGATCCGCAATCCTCCGGCAATGTTTAAGAACACGTCTTGTAACCCAAGTCGAAATCCCCCTCTTTTTTCCAAAACAGCCAATAGCATGTTGAGCCGCCTGGAGTCAAATCCAGTGGAGCTGCGCTGAGGGGTTCCATACGTCGCAGGGGAGACCAAGGATTGAATTTCAATGAGTAACGGACGATTTCCCTCAATTGATGCTCCGATAGCTATTCCGCTCAATCCATCTTTCCTTTGTGATATCAATATTTCAGACGGATTTGAAACCTGCCTCAAACCAACATTATGCATTTCATAAATACCCAGTTCCGAAGTTGACCCAAACCTGTTTTTTGTGGTTCTCAGAATTCTGTAACTTAGATGACGATCCCCCTCAAATTGAATCACCGTATCCACCATATGTTCAAGAATTTTAGGACCTGCCAGAGCGCCATCTTTGGTGATATGACCAATCAGGAATACGGGTATATTGGTTTTTTTTGCAAATTTCATCAACTCGCCGGTACAGTGGCGCACTTGTGAAATACTCCCCGAAACAGACTCTACTGCGCTTGAATAAACCGTTTGTATGGAATCAATAATTAATACGGAAGGTTTGATTGTTTTAATCTGATCAAAAATCAAGTTTAGATCGGTTTCCGTTAAGATACACAATGAATTCGACCTGCGGCCAATACGCTGAGCACGCATTTTAATTTGTGATTGGCTTTCTTCTCCCGAAACATATAAAACTATTGCCGACTCAAGATCAAGAGCAACCTGAAGCATTAGTGTAGATTTTCCAATTCCGGGTTCTCCACCCAAAAGAACCAAGGATCCCGGAACAAGTCCACCTCCCAATACCCTGTCTAATTCTTGATCGCCGGTCCTAATGCGCATTTCACTTTTAATTGGAATATCATCCAACCGAACGGCTTTTGAACGGTGCGTTTTTGCACTTTCATCCGACCAGGATTGCGTAGAATTATCTCCGACGATTTCTTCAACAAAGGTATTCCAAGCACTGCAGCTTGGGCACTTCCCTAACCATTTTGGAGATTGCGCGCCGCAATTCTGACAAAAAAAAGCCGTCTTTGTCTTAGCCATTTTGATACAGCTCTTTATGGATGAAAGGGATTAAAGCAAGAATTACCGCATGCCTGTAATACTCTATCCTGTCGATGGTATTATTGGTCAGCAAACCTACCGCACCATTTCCCCGCTTGGAGTTCTTTCGTTTAAAAACCAAATCATCGGCATGGCCAAGTTCAATACCTTTGCTGATTAACTCAGCAATTTTTGGCGGCAATTGAAACGTTGAGGTTTGGGATTTACCAATGCAATCGCTATTCATAATCACGATCCAGGCATACGCTTCCATTTGAGTTCCAACGCGCTGTATTCCACCCTCGATTCCTACATAATAATCACCGTCGCGATATTCTTTTTTCAGATTTTCCGCACGGTTTATAGCTCCTTGCAGGGTTTCTTCATTTGTCATAGGCTGATCGCTTACTCCGGACGGAGCAGATTTCCCGATAAATGTAAATGACGGACCATCGCCAAATACCTCTTTGAATCCGATTCGGGTACATTTAATCTTTACAGGGTTTTCGGATCCGATATATACTTTCTTCGACAAAATTGGTTTCAAATATTGCAATAAGTACGAGTAAACTCTTGATTTTGGAACTCGATCGTAAAAATAGACTAAAAATCGGGAATCTTGATTCATATGCATTATTACTATGTTTTAAGACAATAATTTGAAAGCAACTACAGCGCAGCTATTCCCGGCGTCAAAACATGTTGACATTCACAGATATTTGTACAATGTCAATTTAATTTTCAGCGTTAAAGGTTTAATGAACTAATTTTTTATAATTTCAGTTTTATTTTGAAGCTGATTTTAAAAACATAACCATTCAATGAAAAAAATAGTCGTAATTATAGTGTTAATTTCTTTTGCGGTATCATGTACCAGGCCCCCCGCCCAACCCTGGCAACCTGCCAAACCAAAGAGGCATAGATCAAAATAGTTTTAATTGAAAGCTCCATTTATAAAAACGCGTCTGACCAATCTGCTAGGTATTCAATATCCGTTGATATTGGCTCCGATGTTTTTGGTTTCCGACATCAAGATGGTGCTTGCCGCTGCCCGGGCTGGAATAACCGGGGCTATTCCGGCATTGAATTACCGCACTGACAGGAAATTTAGAAATGCCCTTGCCGAACTGAAAGAAAAGTCAGTCGGACCGTTTGGAATCAATCTAATTGCCAATAAGTCAAATATAAAGCTTAAGGAACAATTAAAATCTTGCCTGGAATATCAAGTTGATTATGTAATTACCTCTTTGGGCAACCCGGCAGAAATAATTAAAATGTGTCACGAAAAGGGAATACTTGTATTTTGTGATGTAATAGATGAGGTCTACGGAGAAAAAGTATCCGGATTTGATCCGGACGGATTGATAGCAGTAAATAAGGATGCCGGAGGACATGCAGGTAAACTGAGTAGCGGAGAGCTTATCTACCGCTTGCGGAATGTTACTGATTTACCAATTATTTCGGCAGGGGGAGTTGGGACGGGAACCCAACTTCTGGAAAAACTTAACGAAGGGGCTTGTGGGATTTCGATAGGTAGTCCGTTTATTGCTACTGCAGAATCCCCGGTTTCCGATGAATATAAGAATGCATGTGTTATGTATTCTGCAAAGGATATTGTCATGACCACAAGATTGAGCGGAACTCCATGCACTGTTATTAACACGCCGTTTGTTCAAAAACACGGAACCAAGCAAAACATGCTGGAAGCATTTTTGAATAAGAACAGGAGATTGAAAAAGTATGCCAAAATGATCACCTTTTATAAGGGGATGAAATCGATCAGAAAAGCGGCGTTCGGACATACATATAAAGAAGTTTGGTGTGCCGGACCTTCGATAGAATATGTAAAAGAAATTCTTCCTGTAAAAAATGTCATTGAAAACATAATTCGGGAATATAAAATTGAAGCTGGTTTAGAAATTTAATGGAGAAGATAACCTGGCCATATAATGATTTCAATAGGAAAAGTACTTAAGGTATTTCCCTGGATTTTGCTGATTGTAATAGTTTTTACTCTTTTTTTAACTCACCATTGGCCATTTTCAGATCAAAAGGAATATCAGCATGTTATTGATTCTTCGGTGATATTGCATGAAGTTGAGAATTTGGGGAAACTGGAATTGGTTAAATATAATTTTAAGGAAATTTTTGAATATAGAAGGCTAAGTG
>JAKSDO010000047.1 GCA_022360055.1 Cytophagales bacterium
ATTGAAGAAGAGGATGAGCGTCGCGAATCAACACAAATTCAATCTCCATTCAATCTTAAATTCAACCTACATCAATCTTAAATTCAACCTACATCAATCTTAAATTCAATCTAAATCAATCTCCAACTCAATCTGCATCAATCTAAAATATTAACTGGTTTTCAAATCATAAAATCAATAATATGACGAATCAGAACTGGCTGGAATACAAAAAAAATATCAGGCAAAGATTAAAGGAATTCGCATTGCAAATCTTGAGCTTATCTGAAATGTTTCCGAACACAACAAGAGGTAGAATAATAAACAATCAACTGACAAAATCAGGCACCTCCATGTATGCTAATTACCGAGCTGCATTGAGGGGGCGATCTAAGCGTGAGTTTTTCAGTAAGCTTTCCATTGTTGTCGAAGAAGCTGACGAAACTGAAATGTGGCTTGATTTGGTTATCGATTCTAAATTGTTGACAAAAGATATTGTTAGGGAAATGCATGAAGAGGGTCTGGAGCTTATAAAAATACTTTCAAGTATGAGAAAAAGGCTTCGATGAGATGGATGGTAATTAATATAAGACAAAATAAAGCATGATCTCGATTCAACCTCCATCAATCTCTTCAATCACATCAATCTTAAATTCAATCTGTATTCAATCTCAATCAATCTCCATAAAAAGATGATAACCATAAAGATCAACGGTTCGGAAATTATGACTACTCCCGGAAGCACGATTCTGGAAGTTTTAAATAAGCTGGGGATCAAGGTTCCTACCATGTGCTATCTGGAAGACACGGAACATTTTCCCACATGTATGATTTGTATCGTGAAAGACCGGCGAAACGGGCAGATGATTCCATCGTGCAGTACGCGGGCGGTCGATGGTATGGAGATATCTACAAACGACAATGAAGTCATCGAAGCCAGAAAGACAGGCCTGGAGTTATTGTTGAGTGATCATGTCGGTGAATGCGATGCTCCTTGCCAAACCAACTGCCCCGCCTTTATGGATATCCCGTTGATGAACCGCATGATCTCAAAAGAAGAAATCGGCAAAGCATTAAAGGTCATTAAAAGAGATATTGCATTTCCGGGAATATTAGGAAGGATCTGTCCGGCTCCCTGTGAACGCGCGTGCCGCAGAAAAAATATCGACGATCCGGTTTCGATCCGTATGCTCGAAAGATATGCCGGAGACTCCGCCGCCAAGCAAATCAAAGAATATCTTCCGGCAAAGCTTCCTTCAAATGGGAAAAACATCGGAATAATCGGTACCGGACCAGGTGGACTATCGGCGGCATACTTTCTCCTTCAAAAGGGATATTCATGTACCTTGTACGACAAGAATCCTTTACCCGGAGGAGCGCTACGCTACGCCATTCCGGAGGATCGATTGCCCGCAGAAGTACTGGATAGTGAAATCGAGTCGGTAGAAAAACTCGGGGCAAGCTTCCGAATGAATCACGAAATCCCTGTAGACGGCCTGCCCGGATTGCGACAAAAATTTGATGCTATCATTATTGCTTCCGGCGAAGACAACGCTGATTTCAAAGGACTGGATAAAAGGAATAAGTCGTTTGTTACGGAACGCAACACCCACCGGACCAATCTTGATGGAGTATTTGCCATAGGAAGTGCTATAAAGCCGGGAAGGGTCGCCATCCGGGCCATCGCCAACGGGAAAGAAGTAGCAACGGCCATTGACCGGTTTTTAAAAGGAAAAAATGTCGTTGGTGAAAAACGCAGGTTCAACTCCCGCATTGGCAAAATGATGCAAGAAGATTACGCCGGGTTTATGATGGAAGCTGATGACAGACCAAGAATCGAGCTAAAGAACAACAGTGGTTATTCCGTTGACCAGGCGATTAATGAAGCGGAACGATGCATGCATTGTGACTGCCGGAAAAAGGATAACTGCAAACTGAGGGACTATGCAGATGAATACAATGCGGCGCAAAGCAGGTATTTCCCCCAAAAAAGAGCCCCTGTTAGAAAAACCTTTAAAAATAAGCCTGTGGTTTATGAACAAGAAAAATGCATTAAATGCGGCATTTGCGTAAAACTCACAACCATGCATGGGGAAGAATTAGGATTGACATATATAGGAAAAGGATTTGATGTGGAGATACGGGCCCCATTTGACGATGAGAAAAAAAATGCGTTGGAGAAGACAGCGATTCTTTGTGCGGAAAAATGCCCCACAGCCGCATTGGCAATCCATGAGAAAGAAATTGAAGGTTACTTATGATGAGGTATCATGAAGAATAAAAAAATAAACTGCTGTTATTCCCGGACTTGTACAGGAATCTCTCAGCTATTTGAGCGGGTATTTCAGGGGACCGGCAGGTACAGGCCCGGTGATCAACGAGCTCACTTCGACTACCGGCAAAACAGGCTTGCAATCACGGTCACAGCTGTGGTAATTTTATTCCTCGCCGGTCAGGCAACCGGCCAATCAACCTCCGAATGGAATATATTCAGAGGAGATCCCGCCCTGAATGGTTTCAGCAAAGCAAAAATAAGAGCACCCCTGGACTTAAAATGGACCTATCAGACAGATGACGCCATCGTGGGGGGGCCGGTTATAGGAGGAAATACGATTTTTGTAAGCTCAACCGGCGGCATCGTTTATGCCCTGGATTTCGAAGGTAAGCTTAAGTGGGAATTTGAAACGGATAATTCAATAGAAGCTCCCGTACTATACCTCGACGGAAATGTTTATGTGGGAAACCTGAGCGGCTTTTTATACGCTCTGGACGCCGGGACAGGAAAGCAGATTTGGAAATACGAATCAGAAAACCAGATAATGGGGTCTGCGAATTATTTTTTTAAGAATGAAAAATTATATATTGTCGTTGGGAGTTACGACTTTTTCCTGCACTGTGTCGATGCGACAACCGGCAAAATGGTTTGGAAGTATGAATCGGATAATTTTGTGAATGGCGCCGCTGCTATTGGCGGCAATCTGGCGGTGTTTGGCGGATGCGATGGTTTTTTACACCTCCTTTCTTTGGACAAGGGTGTTGCAAAAGACAAACTGGAGGTAGCCACCTACATTGCCGGATCGGTAACGATATCGGAAAACATGGCTTTTACCGGAGATTACGATGGATTGTTTTCGTGCATCGATTTGGAAAAGAAAAATATCGAATGGCAGTTTGATAATCCCGACAGCAATTTGCCTATTCTCGGTTCGCCGTCCGTATCGGGCAAATTGGTTGTCATTGGAGGACAAGACAAACGTCTTCGTTGTTTTAATAAGGCAACCGGCAACCAATTGTGGGAATTTAACGCAGGAGGGAGAATGGATGCCTCTCCCGTCATAGCAAGGAATTCGGTGATTGCCGTCACAATGGATGGCATGCTTTATATCGTAAATTTGTACGACGGCGAAGAAATCTGGTCGTATGAAATTGGAAGTGCTATGACCCATAATCCGGCTGTTATAAACAATACCATTGTGGTCGGCGCAAAAGACGGAAATGTTTACTTTTTTCAATAAAAACCTATGCTCATGTTGAAAGGTCTATTCGCCATGGAGAATGAGATTTCAAAAACCGGCCGGTCCGGACCCGATGGCGAAAAATTGGCGCAATAAGCAGAGGATTTAATCAGATGAACAAGACATGCAAATAGTTCACATCGTTCCCGGTTCCGGAGGCAGTTTTTATTGCGGCAATTGCCTTCGGGACAGTAAATACATGGCCGGGCTAAAACAGGCCGGGGCCGGGGTGGTAAAAGTACCCATGTACTTACCGCTTTTCGCAGATGAACGCGATCTCGATGATGTTCCGGTTTTTTACGGCGCGGTAAATCTATATCTGGGGCATAATATTCCGGCATTTCGAAAGGCCCCCAAATGGATCAAAAATATGCTTGATTCCGGCCCGGTCCTAAAACTGGCTGCCGACATGGCCGGCTCAACAAACCCAAAAGGCCTGGAAGACATGACCATTTCCATGCTGCTCGGCGAATCCGGCGAACAGAAAAAAGAGCTCGATCATTTGGTGGAGTGGATCGGAAATCATTGCGAAGCCGATGTGGTCCATTTATCCAATGCCCTGTTGCTTGGCCTGGCAAAAAGGATCAAAGAGAAGTTAGACGTTATCGTTGTGTGTACACTTCAGGATGAAGATGTATGGGTAAATGCCATGGACGAAGAATTCAAAAAAAGAACGTGGGCACTCATGAAAGAGCGGGCCATGGATGTAGATGCGTTTTTTGCCGTTAGCGATTACTATGCCGGGGAGATGCAACCCCTGTTAAATATATCGGACGACAAACTATTCACAAGACATATCATGATCGATGCGGAAGATTATCAGTACATCGGTACAGAAGAAAAACCTTTGAATATCGGATACATTTCCCGGATGAACGAATGTAACGGATTGGAGTTGCTCATTGATGCATTTATACTCTTGAAGCGAAGCCCAAGGTGGAAAGATGTGAAACTTGTCCTTACCGGAGGATCGACGGGTGATGACAACAAATTCCTATATAGCATGAAGAAAAAAATCAGACAGGCCGGCATCGTTGAGTCGATTGAGTTCCATAAAGATTTCGAAGGGGAAGGCAGGGATGAATTTTTCAGAAAAGTGTCCGCAATCTCCGTTCCGGTGCTGGAAGGGGAAGCTTTCGGATTATACCTACTCGAATCCATGGCTTCCGGAATTCCTGTTGTCCAGCCGGAAGTAGGAGCATTCCCTGAAATTATTTCAAAAGCAGGGGGAGGAATCACATATGCTCCAAACAGGCCGGATGTCCTGGCAAAAACACTGGAAAGCCTGTTGAACGATCGCGAAAAGCTATCGGCACTCAGTAAAACAGGCAGGGCCGGAGTTGAAGAACACTTCAATATTCATCGGCAGGCACAGGAAACCCTTGCCTTATATCATAAGATCATTCGAAAGGAAACCGGAGATTCCGATGCTGCTTAGACTCACAAACATCCGCAAATCGTTCGGATTGTCCGGATCCAGAAGCTACCGCGAGGTGCTCAGGGGCATTTCTTTTGAACTGGACAGCGGGAAATCCCTTGCCATCCTCGGCCCTTCCGGTTCAGGAAAATCGACTTTACTCAATATTATCGGGGCGCTCGATATCCCTGATGAAGGTCAGATTGCGTTTGGCGGAGAAGCCATTGAAAGGTTTTCGGAGAAGCAATTGGCATCGTTCAGAAACAGGGAAATCGGCTTTGTATTTCAATCCCATCATTTGCTTCCACAGTGCAATGTAATTGAAAATGTGCTGGTCCCTACGTTGGCAAACAATGCAAAAAAATTGCGCGCTGAAGTCAAACACAATGCATTGGATCTGATCAGGACCGTTGGATTATGGGAGCATCGATTTGATTTCCCGGGTACCCTCTCCGGCGGTGAATGCCAACGCGTAGCAGCGATCCGGGCACTGATCAACCGGCCCAGGCTGCTTCTGGCAGACGAGCCGACCGGGGCGCTCGATCATGAACATGCAACATCTATTATCAATTTGCTTCTGAAGCTCAAGGATGAGTTCGGGACATCGCTTATCGTGGTGACACACTCCAGAGACATCGCTTCCAGGATGGATCAAATGTACAATCTGACAGGTGGTGAATTACAGCGATTGAGTAAGTAACAGGTATGAGGATCTCAAGCTTTATTTACCGGTCATTTTTCCATTATTGGAGGTCAAACCTGCTTGTGATCTGCGGGGCGGCCATCAGCGCCATGGTGCTCACCGGAACATTGATCGTCGGAGATTCAATGCGATTTAGCCTGGAACAATCCGCTGAATTGAGGCTTGGGAAAATTGATTATGCTTTCTCCGGAATCGACCGGTATTTCCGAACGGATATCGCGGAAGCATTAAGGGAAGAGCTCAAGACAAACGTTTCCGTACTGCTGATACAACGGGGCATCGCTTCTTCACAGGGAGGGGAGTTTAAAATGAGCAACATTCAGGTACTGGGAATCGACCGGCCATTCTTCACTTTTTCCAACAGCCCGGAAGATGTTGGTTTTCCGATGGATAATGAAGCATTCATCAGCAAAAATCTGGCAAATCGATTGCAGCTAAAAAAAGATGATTCCTTTCTTGTTCGCTTGGAAAAAGGGAGCCTGATCCCTAAAAACGCTCCTTTTGTTGCAGATGCCGACAATTACGTTTCCCTAAGACTTAAAGTGGGCAAAGTATTATCTGACGACGAGTTCGGCCGCTTTAACCTGAATATTTCCCAGACAGCCCCTTTCAATGTGTTCATCTCGAATAAATTCCTAAATGAAAAACTGAACTGGAACGGGAAGGGCAATACTTTACTGTTTTCAGAAGGAAAATCCGAGCATGAAATTTCACAGGCCCTCCACAACCACTGGGAGATTGGGGATCTGGCGTTGACCATTTCAAGGATCAATCAGGATCAGGCTTTTGGAATCACCTCGCAGAGAGTGTTCATTGATTCCATATCCGCCGATAAAATCAAACAGGTTTTTCCGGGAGCCAGGGAAATCCTAACCTATATGGCGAATTCCATGTCGGTGCATGAGAAGAGCACTCCTTATTCATTCATTGCTGCCGGCCCATTTTCAGCCTCCCTGGCCACAGACGAAATTCTGATCAATTCATGGATGGCAGAAGACCTGGAAGCCTCCGTTGGGGATACCGTTGAGGCGACCTATTTTAGTATTGGCCCACTGCGGAAGCTCATTGAACAAAAACATTCGTTCATCGTCAAAGACATTGTACAAATCAAAGGACAATTCGCTGAAAGAAAGCTCATGCCGGACCTGCCCGGTTTGTCAGATGCCGGCAGTTGCAGAGAATGGGACGCAGGTGTGCCGATTTCATTGGATGCCATAAGAGACAAAGATGAAGATTATTGGAATAAATATCGAGGAACGCCCAAGGCTTTTATATCGTATGACACGGGTAAAGAACTTTGGCAAAACCGTTTTGGCGTCTGCACAGCCATTAGGCTGCCTTCTGCCATTTCAAATCAAGAGGAGATTGAGCGGAGAATATCGGAAGCATTATCGCCGACCGACTTGGGATTTATGTTGAATGCGGTAAAGGAAGAGGGATTCCGCGCAGCCCGGGGAGGAGTTGATTTTTCTCAACTATTCATGGGACTGAGTTTCTTTCTGTTAGCAGCCTCTGTAATCCTGATGTCGCTTTTATTCAATCTTCATTTGGAAAATCGAATCGGTGAAATGGGCACATTAAAAGCAGTGGGATTTACAACTTCACTCATCAGGAAATTTTTCCTGGTTGAGGGTTTATTGATCGCCATACCCGGAATTTTTTTGGGATTGGTTTTGGCCGTACTTTACAACCGACTTGTCTTTCTGGCCCTGAATACCATCTGGCAGAAGATTGTATATACCTCCGTTTTACTGGAATCAATTCAACTTGCCACGCTGGTACAGGGCGGAATAATTTCAGCGATTATAATTGGTCTCAGCATCTGGCGAAATACCGCAAAAAGGTTGAAATCCCCTTCATCCGAACTTCAGAGAAAATTGAGCAGGCCGACACCCCGAAGGCTGGTGAAGCTTTACCGAACAGGAGGCTGGGCTTTTCAGGCAATGGCTGCCGGATTGCTTGCCTATGACTTAACCGACTCAAACTACATGAATACGGGCATTTATTTTTCTGCCGGTTCGGTCATGTTATTTGGTGCACTACTTCTGATCGCTTCCGGAACTGGAAATGCCACACAAAGAGCGTTCAATACCATTTCATTACTGCTGCGGAGTATCTCGCGGAACCGCGCCAGAAGCCTGCGGATTATCATCCTTTTTGCCCTTGGAACATTTATTACAATTTCGACAGGATTAAACAAAAAAGATCCCTACAAGAATTCCACCCGGCTTTCCGGCGGAACCGGAGGATTTCAGTTGTACATGGAAACAACCCTGCCCGTACTTCATGACCTGAACGATCCCGCAATACAGCAAGATCTGGGAATGAATCGACCATTGAAGTTTATTCAGATTCGTAAGAGCGAAGGAGATGACGCCAGTTGCCTTAACCTAAATCGCATTACCTCTCCGAGAATCCTTGGCATCCCAAGCGAACAGCTCACGGACCGTTTCTCATTTACTGCTCAAACGGATGACTTGAATGAAGAAAAGCCGTGGCAATCTTTAAAGAGGAAGCTACAGGGTGACGTTATTCCGGCATTTCTGGACCAGACCGTCATTCAATGGGGATTGGGTAAAAAAGTGGGCGATACACTGGTTTATACAAACGAATATGGGAAAAATATGTATTTGAAGATCGTCGGGGGGCTGGGCAATTCCATTTTCCAGGGAAGTGTTCTGATCGATGAGCAACACTTCTTACGGCATTTTCCATCAAACAGCGGATCGCACGTGTTCCTTATAGACGTTGCACAAGACCAAATTAATGGAAACGAGGAAATACTCACTCGTTCTTTTAGAAATGTCGGAATGGAGCTGGAACGAACCGCGGATCGTCTGGCAAAATTCAACCAGGTCGAAAATACATATTTATCCATATTTCTGTTGCTGGGCGGCTTGGCCCTGATCCTGGGTACGGCGGGATTAGGTATTTCACTGGCGAGGAACTTAATGGACAGGGGCAGGGAGCTCGGAATCTTTCGGGCAATGGGATTTCAGCGCAAGCGCATACTTTTCATGATTATCACAGAGCATCTGTCACTTCTTGTTATCGGGACATTGACCGGCATGATTTCCGCTTTAACTGCGACACTGCCTTCTTTTCTGACAGGCATGGACCAAAGCTCATGGTATACCGCTTTCTTACTCGTCTTTGCCATTCTCATCAATGGATTCGTTTGGATATGGTTGATTTCAAGGAACTCCTTAAAAAAGAACTTACAGACGGCACTCGGATCGGAATAAGTTTTTCAATACGACATTTGGCTGATCTTCATATTAAGTTAACACCTCAAAATTGTGATTTTAAGCAATGCAATTATTTATGCAAAATCCCACACCCACCGGGCTATACCTCGATTACAATACGATTAATTTCAACGAAAATCGATGTTACACTTAGAGTGTCAAAATAAAGCATGAAAGCCCGGCAACCGGATTCAAGGTATGTATATTCGCCTGACCGTTACCAGTATTCCAATTATGATCATGAAATACCCCGATCCCTGCGTAACCTTTTTTGGCCAGGAGCCATTTAGCAATTTCTCGGTGCCTTTCCTCAAAAAGTATCCTGTGGTCATTAATGGCAAAAGAACACCAATTGCATAAACTACCGGGAAAAGAATATATTGCCCGTGCCGGACGGAAAGCGGGATCAATACTCCAAAAAACATGGAAGCCGTCGCAGGACAAAAGGCTAATGCCAGCAAGCTCCCAAGCAAGAAAATGTACGGGGCCGAAGCTTTTTCGGGAAATCGATCCTTGTAAAAAGATATATGAAAGTAATCGAGATGAATCATCCCGGAAAAGATCATCCCGGTCAGAATCACGACGGGCCCTAAAAACAACGATGTTGCATTTTGCAGCATAGCGCTTATCGCGGGAATATGAGATATGCCCAAATTTACCGAATATGCTACCGTAAGCAGAGAGAAAATATATCCGGCCGAGAAAAAAGACAGTATGCGAATCACATTTTTCTTCCTGCCGGATACGTTCATGATCACGGATAGGGCCGTAAGATTTGTAGACATCGGGCATGGGTGCACGGTTGTGAGTACTCCCAATACGAGGCAGCTCGATAAGGTGAGGAATATATCAGTCATCCGCTTCGGCTAAAAAGTCTTGCATTTCAAACTTCAAATAGGCTTTGAACGCCTTTTCATCGCGATACAGGTTCGATGCTTCCAAAAGAACTTTTGCGTTTTTTATTTTCTCCGCTTCAAATGAAACCAGAATAAGCGTAGAAGTAAAAATGCCGTATTGCTCAATGACTTCTGTGTTTACAGGATCATCAATAATAATTCTGTCGAATTTTATTCGCCTTGTACTGTTTTCATCTTCCGACAAGATTTGGACGACATCCCTTGTATATCTTTCCATGCGCTCACATTGAAAACACCTTTTTCTGTTGTGGAACAAAACAACTCGAAAAGCCGCATCGCGCTCGGGATCAAGAATCTCATACAGCGATTTATGTCCCGCATCATTTCGGTCGTTCATGCATCGGCGGGCAGCCAGCATCAAACTTAAGCATACGAAAATCAATAGCAGCCATTTTAATATCAATTGAATATTTGACGGCGAAGGTGCCGTGAGCCGCTCATAAATCCCTGATCGGAATTCATCATTCAACTTGCAGGAGAACCCCGTCTCATCGGTCGATAATTCATGTTTGAAGGCATAAAGCGTGACCGGACATGCGTCGCCACGCGTTTTTTCGGAAAGCGAATCAAGAATTCCGGACCGCACAAATGCGTTTGCCTCTGTCACCTCCTCCGATGGACAGCATCCCAATTTATCTTCAGCCTCATTTCCGATCAAAACAAAATATTTCCGCTCGTTTTCTATTACCTTAATCAGCCTTCTTTTAAACCTTTTACTGATCCCTTTAAGCTTCGAAAGATCCGTTTCGTAATCCGGGCTGTTGGCAAGAGCCGGCCGAACGTGATCCATCAAATACGCCGCCCCCTCCCTTTGATAGACATCCTGAAAATATATCTGAGCATATGAGGCGCCATGTCCCCAATCCTTAAAACCCTCCCGAATCAACAGGTCCTTGTCGAACTTTTCCGGGATCGTAGCCCGCGTACCTCTGCGAATGATCAATCCGTCGTTCATAATTAAAAACCGAAAGGGCCCGGAATACAAATATGGAGTTCGCGCAGACGAATTCTCATTGCTTCCGGATAACAGACCGCTGAGGCTTTCCAGGCTTTGTTCGAAATCGTCTTCCTCTTTGCCCGTACCAGCTTCCGCTTTTTCGCACGTCACCAGGGCCCCATAATCCGGCAAGTGTAAAATCCGGGCGGTCTTGTCGCAAACGGATGTTTCCCGGTTGTTGATAAAGACATGATTATCATCGTCTATCGCCGCCAACGCAATGCCATTGTAGGTAATCTTTAGCCCGGAATAAAAACAAGGTCCGTGTTTGCCTTTGGAAGCCCTGAACATATAAGACCGGTTTTCATTATTAAACGACAAAATACATATGGCCACGAAACCAATTTTTTCGAGATTAGCCATTATTTCTTCCGGGTTTGCCGTCTTTACGTGAAGATAACTGAGGTGTGTCAATCCCCGGTAGGCATCTTCCAGCTCTATGAAGGGAGGGTCATGAAGGTAAACGATCTTCGCGGTGTTCATGTTTGCTTAAGTTCCGCCAAGGCATCCAACAATTCCAGAACAGCATTTTCAGTGGTTCCGGCGCCCATGCTAATACGCAGCGATCCTCTTGCCAAGTCTTTTGTTCTTCCCATAGCCATAAGTATCCTGGGGGGTTCCTCTACACTTGCGTGACAGGCAGATCCCGTAGAGACCGCAAAACCTTTGAGTGAAAGGGCACCTACTATCGCTCTTCCGGTCACTCCGGAAAAACACAAAGACAATATTCCCGGGTACGAGTTTGCCGAAGTATTGAACGTTACTTCCGGAAAATCTTTCAACCGTTTGACAATCAGCCTTTTTAAACCCAATAGTCTGTCGGCCTCCTCACTTAACCGATCCAGACTAAGCCTGAGCGCCTTTACCGCAGATGCCAGACCGGCTATATCTTCTGTTCCGGCCCGGAGGTTCCATTCCTGGTTCCCTCCAAAGATCAAAGGGACAAACTCGCTATCGCGATGCAAGACACCCCCCGACGATTTGACGGCCCCAAATTTATGCCCTGAAAACGTATAATAGGCGCATGGGATTTCATTTAAATCTACCGGGATATGTCCGATCGATTGTGTTCCATCAATAAGCAGTTTCACACCACTTCCATAACAGATCCCGGCAATATCACGGACCGGATGAATCTTCCCGGTTTCACCGCACACGTGATTGATGCACAGCAGGGTTATGCGTTTGTCTAAAGCTCGTTCCAAAACCTTAAGATCAACACATCCATCATGATCAATTTTAAGAATCCGCGTCGAATTTTGATGCTTTTTAGTTGCATACCAGATCGAATCGTGAACATCTTCCGCAACCAGGACATTTGCATCGGGGAAATAGCGCAGGTGGCCTTCAATTACGGTATTGTTCGCCTCCGAGCCGGTTGAGCACAAGAGCAACCTTCCATCATGGAACCGGAGCAAGTCACAGAATGATTTTTTCAGTTCGAGCAGCTTTTGCCTTGCCCGTTTGCCGGATGAGTGCATGGAAGACGGGTTGGCATAAAACTCCGATGCTACGGAGCGGTATTCGTTTATGGCTTCGCAAAATGGAGGTGTGGAAGCGGCATAATCAAAATAGTTGGGATCAACATTTAGTCTCATGTATTTAAATTATTAAAAATCAGGCTATAAAAGAAATCCTTTAAAACCATCCATGAGATTCAGATTCCCAGAGTTTTTTATCGGTTGCGGCATGTGCTACAATGCTTCCGTCCCCGTTTCCCGGCCGCGGCCTTGCACGCCTCCGTCCAGGATATAAGTTCGTTGTGCAACATGTATATAAATTACTAAAATTCATCACGTTACAAATAATTCACTCCGTCCCGACCCTGGCTTTCTGCTCGACGAAATAAGGCTGGAACGTATAGCGCGAATGTACGGCCCATTTTTTATTGATGGCCGGCAACCGGGCGTGTAGCTTTTCTTTAATCTTCGCATATTCCGGATTGGCCGCCTCATTTTTCCACTCATTCGGATCCTTGTGCTTATCATAAAGCTCCTCTCCCCCGTCTTCGTACCGTATATATCTGAACCGGTCCGAGCGGATGCCGTGATTGTTCATGCCAAACGTGGTCGTCGCAAAGCGCTCCGCGCCATCTTGACCGTTTATTCGCGGGACAAGACTTGCGCCTTCATTTCGCGAGTATGCCGGTAAGCCGCATAAGTCCAGCAGTGTTGGATAAACCGAAAGCATCTCGGCAGGCTCGCGGATCACTTTTCCTTTGGGCAACCCGGGTCCTGCAAACATTAACGGCGCATTCGTCGCCTCTTCCCACAAGGCATGCTTGGCAAAAGTCCCCTTCTCTCCCATTCGATATCCGTGGTCCGACCATAAAACGATCACGGTATTATCCGCGTACTTGCTCTCATTCAAAGCATTCAACACTCTACCCACCTCGTGATCGACAAAACTCACGCAGGCCAGATAAGCCTGAACTATGTTCGGCCATTCACCGCTTTCGATCGCCCAGTCCGTCTGCGGCATCATGGGAAGATCATTTATTTGCAAGGCAACGGGAGGTACGTCGTCCAGGTCATCGGGATGGTAAGGTGGCGTAGTTAACTTGTCAACAGGATGCAGGTCAAACCATTTTTGCGGGACGTACAGCGGGACGTGCGGTCTCAGAAATCCTACCGCCAGGAAAAAAGGCCGATCGTACGGCCTCCGAAGTCTTTCAATGGTCCAATCGGCAGATTGATGGTCCGGCATCAAGGTATCGGAAGCCGGGAACGCCCCCCAATCCGTGCTTGTCCGGCCATATCTTTCCCGCTCGGACGCGCCGTATCCATCCCAGACAAACCGCTCTTCAGGCAAAGGACCAAATCCCCTGTACCTGCCTCCGGATTCGTCAAATACGCTGTCGGGCGCATGCGAATGGAACAGCTTCCCGATTCCCATCGTATGGTATCCGTTTTGTTTAAAGTATTCGGGAAGGTACACGATATCGCCGGTAGCTCTGTTATCGGACCGTATGAGATTATCGTCGATCATGCCGTAAATGCCGGTGGACGACGGCCTTAATCCGGTCATCAACGAAGCCCGTGAAGGTCCGCACAACGGCGCCTGGCAATGGGCATTGGTGAATAATACCCCCTGCGACGCCAGCTTATCCATATTTGGAGTAAGCGCATTTGGGTGCCCGTTCATGCAGCCAAGCCAATCGTTCAGATCGTCAATAGCGATGAACAATACATTGGGTTTTTCCTTGCCGCAACCCGAAAGAATCAGAAACGCAAAGACGATGTAAAGAAACCTCATGCTATGATTCGATTAAAATGAAAAGAATATTTAACATAAAACTCAAAAAAAACCGAAAGGTGCTTTCTACAAAAATCGGTACCTTGACCCCTTTATCCAATAAATTCACGCGCCAAATTACTCAAGATTTTGATTTCGCCGAAACGCGATAACAATCAATACTTCAAGTGAATGATAAATTATGAAAATATTTTAACTATCTTAAATATCAAGTGTTGAGTTGAACGGAGTATCCGGTATCAACGCAGCTATAAACACCAAGCCCTAAAAACATGAAAAGCAATTTGACCCGACGGGCGTTTGTAAAGAATGCTTCCGCTTTTGCCGCAATATCCATTATAACCAATCACAGGTTCGTTGCCGGGGCAACTTCGCGAAGACCGGATCTTAATGAAGATATTCATTACAAAAGTGCGACGGACGCAGCCCGGCTTATTCTCGATAAAAAAATATCCTCCGAAGAGTTGACAAGGCTGATCCTCGCCCGGATAGAAAAGGTAGAGCCAAAAATCAATGCCATAAATGTTTTACTTGCGGATGAAGCTGTCGCGCGGGCAAAGGAAGCCGATATAGCTTTGGGTAAGGGAAAAGTATACGGGCCGCTGCATGGGGTTCCCATAACGGTCAAGGACACTTTCCGGATCAGGGATGTAGTTACATCGGTGGGGAATCCTGATCTCGCAAATTATGTCCCGGATCACGATGCGGTTTCCGTCGCCCGGTTGAGGAGGTCGGGCGCCGTAATCCTGGGAAATTCAAACGTTCCTTATATGCTGGACGATCATCAAAGCCATAACGAGCTCTATGGCAGGACAAACAATCCCTGGAACCTCGGACATTCTCCCGGGGGATCCACCGGCGGCGGCGCCGCGGCGCTGGCAGCCGGAATCAGCTACCTCAGTCTCGGCAGCGATACGGCCGGGTCCATCCGGGTACCGGCTCATTTTTGCGGAGTTTTTGGGCATAAACCTACTTTGGAGCTCGTTCCGAAACAGGGTCAGATCCCACCCCTGCCGGGTGCGTTGCCTTACCGTTCCAACGGGCTCTCGGTCGCCGGGCCGCTGGCGCGAAGCGTCGATGATCTCAAATTGCTCCTTGAAGTATGCGGAGGACCGGTGCATCCGGAAGCCATTGCATATTCATGGAAATTGCCTGAAGCCAGAAAAACAAACCTCAAAGATTACAAAGTAAAGTATGTCTTAAACAATGAGCGCTTTCCTGTTTCTTCCGAAATGTTGCCCTCTATGGAAACCGCCATTAAGGAATTTCGAAAAGCGGGCGTTGACCTGGAAGAAGGGTGGCCGCCGGAAATTAAACCGGAGGAGCTCTTTCATCTGTATATGTATCTCATTTATGCATCTGCGTCAAAAGGTGCCGCAGCAGTTGAAATTGAAGCGTTCAGATCCGTGCGCGTCGAAGACGCTTCCTCCCTGAAGGCAATTAAAGCAAAAGCATATACCGATCCTCATAAATATTTCATCGAAAAAGATAAGACCAGGCTGAACGTCCGTGCATTATGGCAAAAATATTTCGAAGATTACGATGCCTTTATTATTCCCACTGCCATTGTCCCGGCTTATCCGCATTCTTCCGTACCCTGGGATAAACGAATTTTAAACACCTCCGATGGCAAGCGAAATTATGACGACATGTTCTTCTGGATCTCCTTCGCCACGCTCGCAGGATTGCCTGCCACCGTATTTCCCATAGGATTGAGTCCTTCCGGATTACCAATCGGTTTGCAGATCATCGGTCCGTATCTGGAAGACGTAACGCCGATTCGCTTAGCCGGGTTGCTTTCCGAAGTATTGGGAGGGATCGGGCACCCCGAAGCATTCGGATAACTCTCTGATGACTGACCATCTCACATCGGCAACAAATCCTTAGCCGGCGCACCGTCCGATCGGACTTTCGGGCCGTAAATCCGGAAGAGCTGCGGTCGCGGCGGCGGCGCTGCATCGGCTTCCAACCTGTCTGATGCCGGGCGTTTCATATCGAGCCAGGATTTCAAATTTATCCGAAATACGTGATTTTTTCGAAATCGCTTGTTTATCCGATTCCTCAAAATCCCCAAAAATGAGGATTGATAAACTTCCTGCTAGCAAATATCTTGCGTTGACGGATGACATCACACCCTATATGAATTCATTTATTAACTGACGAAATGATCTTTGAAATTCTTCAAATAATTACAGAAGAGCTCAATAATTACTTTAATATCGAATTTGAAGAAAAACCGGTGGTTCTGGACAACATCGCTTTTGTCGAGGGAGAGGAAGGCGAAGGCTCGCCCAACAACAACGTAATTTTAACGCTTCTGCACGCACAGGAAGAAAACACGTTAAAGAACATACCGAATCATGCCGTAGAGGGCACAAAGGTCGTTTACAAGCACAACAAGGTATATCTCAATCTGTACATCATGCTGTCGGCGAACAGGTCCGGGTACTCCGAATCGCTAAAGAGTATTTCCAGGGTTGTTGAGTTCTTTCAATCCAAGCGGATATTCACCCAGGCCAATACCAGTTTTGACCGCGCCCTGGATGGAATGGATAAAATCAAAGATTTCAGATTTGCCGTGGAGTTATTTACCCCATCATTCGAAGAAATGAACTTTATATGGGGCACACTTGGCGGCAAACAGTATCCGTCATTGATATACAAAGTAAATGTTTTGGAGATCGAAAGAGATCTTACGCAATCCGAAGGTGGATTGATCACCGAGATTAACGGAAGTTTAAGCCGTCCGTAAATGGGATTTAAAATTATTTATAAAACACTGTTTAAGGTCGATATCCATCATTCCTATTTTTTGGATCTGGGAAATACGACCTTCTTATCCATGAATGAAGAAGAAAGGCAAAAGAGGCTGCAAAACTACAACCATGAAAACTTCCTGACGATCGTTCCGACCCGCGCCACCCGCATTAGGCTCAGGAATCATAACCTTGTATTCCGGGCGGATTCCAAAAATATCCGGGTGTTGTGCAAAGTGCGTGAACGCAATGGCAAATACACGTCGGAAATTGTTTTGGATGAAGATCTGAAGCTGAATTTCCTGATGTATTCGAACGATTACTTATTTGGCAATTACACCTTGCTCCCCGGCGAAGATTACAGGCTATACCTGTTTTCCAACGTAAAGCCGGATGCCGTCCCGAATCCATTCGCCTATATTCCTCCCGGAGCCTCCGGCACTTTGATTGACGAGAATTTTAAACTGTCGGAGGAAACCACGCATACCGTATGGTATGAATTGGTCCGGGAAAATATCCGCTTTGACGTAAACGGGAATTTCAAACTCATTGCCGAAATCGACCGGGAAGATCTGCTGACCGACGAAGGGAAACAAATTGTAAAACAGTCCATTAACGAGGAACAGGGAAAGGGATTGCTCGGAATCGTTCAACTGCAGATGTCGGGAGATCAAAATTTGGATCTTATTGAGACTGACAACACGGATCCGAATGACATAAAAAGTAATTTATTGGATCCTTTTCCGGCGTTTAAGCTACATTTTCGAAACCGCAAAACCATTTGGAAATACATAAAGAAATCGGAACAAAAGGAGCTGGAAACTTCATCGGAGCTGCCGCTTACCAGGGACGGATTCATTGAAATTGATCCCGGTTCGGACATCACAGGGCCTTTACCGACCGATATTGGCAAATACGTATTTCCGAATCCGACCGCCGAAAGCATAAAACGGATTACCGACGAGAGCACCAATACAACGACGATATATTCTGAAATCTATATTTAAAAAATCAACATTATGGCAACCACGTACAAAACACCGGGTGTTTACATCGAGGAAATTGTAAAATTTCCACCGTCAGTAGCTCAAGTAGAAACGGCAATCCCCGCATTTATCGGATATACGGAAAAAGCGACAAATAAGATAAAGGGGGATTTGAAAGGAATTCCTACGCGTATCAGCTCCATGCTGGAATATGAAACATATTTTGGATTTGCCAAACCTGAAACGACTATTCGCATATCAATCGATGATGTGCTGGTCGATGGCACCGAAGAGCGGTCCATCGTGGTGGACCAGCCCACGACCAAACAGCCGTTTCTGATGTATTACTCCCTGCAGATGTACTTTGCCAACGGAGGAGGGCCTTGCTACATTATCTCGGTAGGGCGCTATGGCGATGATCTCGATGCCAATGACACTCAGGTAACCGCCATAAATAACAGCACCGCACTTACCAACGGCTTAAAAGACCTGGAAAAAGTTGACGAGCCGACATTGATATTATTTCCGGATGCCACAAAAGTATCCTCCATTACGGCAACGGATTTTTATAGCTTGTACAACAGCGCCCTGGATCAGTGCAAGCGTCTCCAGGACCGGTTCACCCTGATTGATACCCTGGGTTATGACGCGACAAGTCCGACGGACACCAATCTCAGCGATTTAAGGAATAATATAAGCGCTGAAAAGGACTTCGCGAAATACGGAGCTGCCTACTACCCCTATCTTGAAACAATTTTGGACTACAGGTTTGATCCGGGCAAGATCACGCTTAATCATTATTCCTACAAAGCCGATGCCTATCAATTGATTAAGATCAACATCGCAAAAATCGAAGATCCCGCTACGGGCATGAATGCGACAGTCGCCAAGCTCGTCGACCTTGTGACAACCCCCGGAAACATTGCCGGTGATGTGAGCAACGTAATTTTGCATATGTATGACAGCGCCACAGGATTTGACCTGGGAGGTACGTTCAATACGACTCCCGCCAAAAAGACCGCGTTTCTGGACACTGTGAATACATTACTAACCTCCCTGGGAGAGCTCGCCGGGTTCAAGGAAGATTTAAACGATGAGGCAAAAGCAGCTTCCAGCACCGTTGAGGACGAAAATCCTGCCATCGCGGCGAGCATTGACAGCGCACTCGCCACATTCAATACCGATTTTGAAGGCACAGATAAAATCGACCAGGTGCATGCAAATCTGAAAGAGTTAAACACCAAAATGAAGGCGGCGGATACGGACACCAAAATAAAGAACCTGTTGGACGTAAATGCCAAGAACTTCCATAGCGAACTCCAAAAGCTGGAAGCCTATACGCCTTTGAATACACAGGCCGGGATCACTTCAACGCATGATGCCTTTGCAAATATTCCCGCGAATCTGGCAAGTGTGCTTACCGAAATAAAGAAAGTAGAAGGATTGGATCAAAACAACGGAGAGCTCAATGGCCGGACACTGAGCGACGTGGCCGCGGTTGACAATGCAACATATAACAAAATATTAACCGAAATCGCAAATCTTCCTATGGAATTACCCCCGAGCAGCGCCATTGCGGGCATTTACGCACGTGTGGATAACGATCGCGGCGTATGGAAAGCCCCTGCGAATGTCAGCCTAAACTACGTGATAAGACCGACCGTAAAAATCACCAATGAGCAGCAGGACGGTCTGAACGTCGATACGGTGGCAGGTAAGTCGATCAACGCCATTCGAGCATTTACCGGCAAGGGAAACCTGGTCTGGGGTGCCCGAACGCTCGCAGGAAACGACAAGGAATGGAGATATGTCTCGGTACGTCGATTTTTTAACATGGCGGAAGAATCCATCAAAAAGGCCACCGAACAATTCGTCTTCGAGCCCAACGACATGAATACATGGGTAAGAGTGAAAGCAATGATCAATAACTTCCTTACCCTTCAATGGAGGGCCGGGGCGCTCGCAGGCTCCACTCCGGACAAGGCATTTTACGTAAACGTGGGATTGGGAGAAACCATGACTGCCGACGATATTTTGGACGGCAAAATGATCATTGAAGTTGGCATGGCGGTCGTCAGGCCTGCGGAATTTATCATCCTGAGATTTTCTCACAAGATGCAGGAAGCATAATTAACTTATTTAAATCAACCATTTTAAAAATTTAGTATCATGGCAGAATATCCATTACCGAAGTTCCACTTCAAAGTCACGATCGGAGGAGATACCGAGTTAAACTGCACCGAAGTCTCCGGGCTGGATTTTGAAACCGAGGTGATCGAATACCGCGGCGGGGCTGATATTGACTATTTCAAAAAAAAGCAACCCGGAATGACCAAGTTTTCAAACATCACCATTAAACGGGGAACTTTCGCATCGACAAAGGGGCAGTTCTACGAAATGTGGAAGAAAAATGTCTTCTTCCAGGAAGGCGAAGAGCAGTTCAGAGGCGATTTAACGATCAGCCTCCTGGATGAAAAACATGAACCCGTCGTCACATGGGAGGCAGCGGATGCCTGGTTATTGAAACTTCAATCCACGGATTTAAAAGCCGATGGCAATGAAATAGCTATCGAATCTGCGGAGTTTGCCATCAACAGCCTGAAACTTGCTTCGTAATGGCCAATTACGATCCTCCTGTCGGTTTTCACTTCAGCGTTGAATTTACGGGATTGGGTACGGGTGCGAAAGATCACCGGTTTCAATCTGTTTCGGGGCTGACGGTCGATATTGAAACCGAGGAAGTCACCGAGGGCGGAGAAAATCGATTTAAGCATAAAATCCCCGTAAGGACCAAATATCCCAATTTGGTTTTAAAGCGCGGCTTAATCGTAGATTCCGATGTGATCGATTGGTGTAAACGGGCGGTTGAAAACTTCGACTTTGAGCCCATCGATCTCATCGTTAAACTGCTCAATGAAAAGCACGAACCGCTCTTATCGTGGAACATCGTTCATGCCTACCCGATAAAATGGTCTGTAAACGATTTCAACGCCGAGGAAAGCAAGGTGGTTATCGAAACCATTGAGCTTGTGTACAACTATTATAATACGATTACCTGAATGGGAACTATTGAAATCAAGGAATTGCACATTAAGATAAATGTGGATAACGCCGGAAAGACCAATGGTTTGACGAGCGCTAAAAAGGCGGCTGTAAATAAGGAAGAAATCATTGCCGAATGCATTGAGCAGGTCATGGATATAATCGACAAAAGGGAAACGGAACGATAATGAGCAATGGAGAATTAACGAAATTGAGACTTGTGGCCTACAGCGATCCGCAGTTCAATACACAAGTGGCGGACGGAGAGTTTATCTCCCTGGTAAATCCTGAAAAATACATATTCAATTATAAGATTGAACAAAATGAGGACCAGGCGTCCGGGACGAGTGATCTATCCCCGAGGTTCAATAAAAAGCTCCCGGAAGACCTGGAGCTGGATTTCCTTTTCGACCGGACAGGTGTAATTGTTCACTATGGCAACGACCCTTCGGACAGCGCCGATGATAAAGTGTTTAAGGACCAGGGAGAAGGCATCATCGATGACATTGAAAAATTCAAAAAGGTTATTCTCGAGTACAATGGCGAAGAGCACAAACCAAACTATGTAATCATATCCTGGGGAGCTCTTCTGTTTAAGGGAAGTCTCACCGAGATGCGCATGGAATTCAAACTTTTTAAACCCGACGGAACGCCGATCAGAGCAGTTGCAAAGGCCAAGTTCAAGGGATTCATCGAAGATGATTTAAGGGTGGCCAAAGAAAACAATCAATCCCCGGATTTAACCCACCTGCGCACGGTTAAAGAAGGCGATACATTACCACTGATGGCCCACCGGGTGTACGGCGATTCGAAGTATTACCTGGAAGTAGCGAGAGTTAATCAACTGACCTCTTTCAGGCGCCTTGATGCGGGCAAGCAGATCTTTTTTCCACCGATTAAGAAAACGTCCTGACAATGGCTGAAGGCGATATTATACATACTTCAAAAAGTTCCGATCTAGCCACACATAAAATTCTATTGTCCGGGCAGGAATTATCAAAGAAGTACCAGGTAAAGACCATTTCAGTTGAAAAAGAGGTCAATAGAATTGCGTCGGCCAGAATCGTATTGATCGACGGAGAACCTTCAAAACGGGATTTTGAACTGAGCAATGAAGATCTGTTGATCCCCGGCGCCGAGGTGGAGATCACCGCGGGCTATCATTCCGATGAAGAAACAATCTTTAATGGAATAATTATCAGGCACAACATCAAAATTCGCAGCAACGGCTCCTATTTAGTCGTTGAATGCAAGGACAAGGCCGTAAAGCTGACTGTGGGCAAAAAGAGCAGGTACTTCTATGAAAATACGGACAGCGGCATATTCGAAGAAATCATAGACAGCTACGGCCTCGAAAAAGAAGTGGAGCCCACCGATCACGAGCACAAGGAATTGATACAGTACAACGTATCGGACTGGGATTTTATCGTAAGCCGGGCGCAGGCCAATGGGAAGCTCTGCTTTGTAGATGATGGCAAACTCACCATAGCTCAGCCTGATCCGGAAGCTGAAGTTCTTGAAACGATCACGTTTGGCGCCACCATACTTGACCTGGACGCCGAAATGGATGCCAGGAATCAGGTAGATCGAATTACATCCTACGGCTGGAATTATGCCGATCAGGAAATTATTGAAGCCGAAGCCACAGACCCGGCGATCTCATTAAATGGAAATTTGAGCGCTTCCGACCTTTCATCCGTTATCGGCCTGGAAAACCTTGAGCTAAGACATGGAGGAGCGCTGTCCACCGCCGAATTGCAAAGCTGGTGCGATGCCAGGCAGGTATATCAGCAATTGGCAAAGATCAGAGGACGGGTAAAATTGCAGGGAATCCCGGGGATAAAACCCGGCAGCTTATTAAACCTGCAGGGAATCGGTGAGCGCTTCAGCGGCCATGTGTATGTCTCCGGGATCCGGCATCAGATTTCCGAGGGCAACTGGACCGTTGACGCTCAATTTGGGATCAAGCCCGGATGGTTCTCCGAAATGTACAACATTACCGCATTACCTGCTTCCGGTCTGCTTTCGGGCATCTGCGGCCTCCAGGTAGGTATTGTAAGCCAACTGGAAGAAGATCCCGACGGAGAGGACCGGATACTGGTACAAATACCGATTATCAATAGCGAGGAACAGGGGATCTGGTGCCGCGTAGCTTCGCTTGACGCCGGAGAAAACCGGGGAGCCTTTTTCAGGCCCGAAATTGGCGATGAGGTAATTGTGGGCTTTATCAATGATGATCCAAACGACCCGGTGGTGCTGGGTATGCTAAACAGCAGCGCAAAGCCAGCTCCGATCACGGCTGCGGATGACAATCACGAAAAAGGATTCATAACCCGAAGCGAAATGAAAGTCCTTTTTGATGACGATAAGAAATCAATAAGCATTGAAACACCGGCCGGAAAAAAAATTGTACTGGATGAAGATGCCGGCTCCATAACGATCGAAGATGACCATTCCAATATCGTAACGATCGATGATTCGGGAATTGCGGTTGAAAGCGCGGGCGACATCAATCTCACGGCATCCGGGGATGTAAATATTGAAGGGAACAATGTGAATATAACAGCGAATGCACAGTACAAGGCCGAAGGCTCGGCAGGCGTTGAAATGTCTTCAAGCGCTACCGCCGTGCTCAAAGGATCCCTGGTACAAATAAATTAGAGGTTTTGTTAAAACCAATAAATCTGAAAACAAGTAAAACGGAAAATGCCGCCAGCCGCCAGAATCACAGATATGCACACTTGCCCGATGGTGACGGGCACGGTCCCTCATGTGGGAGGGCCTATTTTACCTGCCGGTGAACCGACGGTACTCATAGGCGGATTGCCTGCTGCAAGAGCGGGTGATATGGCCACATGTGTCGGGCCGCCGGATACGATTGTCGCCGGTTCGGGGACAGTTATGATCGGAGGCATGCCCGCAGCCAGAATGGGAGACAGCACCTCGCATGGCGGGACTGTAATCGCGGGTTTACCAACAGTAATTATAGGAGGTTAGCTATGGACAATAACGCATCGTTCTTAGGTATTGGGTGGGGATTCCCGCCCGAATTTAATAAAGGGGCAAAAGGAAGGGTTGAAATGCTTTCGGATGAGGCTGATATTAAAAGCAGTCTTGAGATATTGCTTTCAACACGGCTTGGCGAGCGAATAATGGTTCCGAAGTATGGATGTAATCTCGATGAATTGCTCTTCAAACCCCTAAACCTGTCGTTGAAAACATTTGTGAAGGAATTGATAAAAAATGCCATTCTGTACTATGAACCGCGGATCGATGTCGAGAAAATACAGATAGACCAGACCAATGAACCGGATGGAGAATTATTAATTGTAATTGACTACCGGATAAGAGCGACAAACTCCAGAAAAAATTTCGTATTCCCGTTCTATAAAGAAGAAGGCACCAATGTTTAATGTCACGACAGCCGGCAATGAATAATAGTTGCGATTCAAACGAGATATTAGAAATACGGAACGGTACCTCACAAAGTCAGCGGTACATAGCCGCGCTGGATCCGGGCACCATAGAGCTACACGATTTCACCACCGAAGACTGGATGCGCTTTGCTCTGCGCTTTTCTGAAAAAGTCAACTATTACGATACTGCAACAAATAAAAAAAACGGTCAGTGGGACGATTTCTTTATCCAAGAGGAGGAGATACCGGCATTTGTCGAAAAAGTTGAAAAGTTGAATGAACAGGCCGGGGAAACCGGATCTTCGGACAAAGACATAGATCCGCATCTTACCCTTTTTGTCGCTTTCTTAAAACTGACGTCCTTTGCCCAAAAACGGCTTAATAAGCTGCCTAAGAAACATCTGGATTACTATTATAAAGAAGTACTGAAACTGGATAAAAAGACCCCGGTCGAGGACCAGGTACACATCTTATTTGAGCTGGCAAAAAATGCTTCGGAAGTAAAGATCGAACAGTTTACCGCTTTGGATGGGAAGAAAGATAAAAAAGGGGTCAAACGCATTTACAAAACCCAGGATGAAATTGTAGTCAATAAGGCTTCGGTCGCCTCTTTGCGAAATGTATTTCACGAAGATGGAGTCGGCATAAAATATGCGTTAAAGGCCGACTCGTACGACGGCCTCGGGAAAGACTTTCCCGATAATGAAATACGCTGGTGGCCGTTTGGGTACCCATCAAATACACCGGGAATTACGCGGGATGGCGGTCCTTACCCGGATCTTCCTTTTGCCAAAATCGGTTTTGGACTCTCTTCTCCCGTACTATTGCTCAGGGAAGGAAAGCGAATTGTTACATTTACTTTCGCTCTGAGCGGTGATGGTCTCCATACCTTTAAGGCTCGGGACCTCAAAGATGCGTTGGACATTTCGTTCAGCGGCGAAAAAGAATGGATCACCAGTGAAATTATAACCGGCGATCATTTACCGGCGGGTTTTAGCGACGCGCCCTCCTCAATCACGGCAAATGCGCTGAGAATAGTTGTGCTGGTTCATCAGGGAGCAGACCCCATTGTCAACTACGATAAGGAAGTCTTACTCGAGCCCTACAATACCGGCGATCCTGTTGCGAGATTCATTATAAAAAATTCCCCGGATTCGGACAAAGGATACGGATTCCTGCAATTGTATGCCAAGGCCCTGGTCAGCAGTGTAAGGATTGATGTCTCCGCAGATGAAATTCAGGATGTTGCTATAGAAAATGATCTTGGGGTTTTAGATGCTTCGAAACCGTTTTTCCCGTTTGGCCCCCAACCCCTTGCAGGCTCAAATTTCTATGTCGGATTGCCCGAAGCCATGAACAAAAACTGGACAAAGATATCCGTCGATTTCACCTGGAAAGACACCCCGCTCAGTTTTGTCGACAGGTACAGGGCTTACAAAAGCCAGTTTAAAACGGGGATAAGCAAAAACAGATATACCCTTACGCTGGACAGTTCCGGGAATATCGCCGGTGAGAGCGGCTTGACGAATATCGTTCAAAACGACAACCATTTCACGGCCAAAGTGCATGTCCTGGAACACGGAATCTGGAAGGTGAAGCAAAGTGCGTACGATCTGTTCGGCGGTGATGCTTTAACGGTTGACAACATTGAGGCCGGGACCGGAGGAGAAAAGTTTGCGAAGATCAGCGGCCTTTTCCTTCCGGTCGGATCAGTGAAAGCGGTATCGGAAAGGATTCCCGAAAAAGAGAAATTTACCGCCGCCGCAAAAAAAGGCTTTATCCGAATAAGCCTGGTCCATTCGTTTCTCCACGAAATGTATCCGAAACTCCTTTCGGTGGCTTTATCAAAAAAGGGAGAAAATATTCTGGTTCCCGACGAGCCCTATACGCCGTTGGTGGAAACAATGAAAATCTGCTATTCCGCAACGGCTGAAACTGAGAAAGAGGATGTAAAACTGTTCCATGAACACCCCTTCGGGGTTTCCGAGGAAAGCCGGGAACTGAAAGACAGATCCATCCTGAAAAATGCTCAGAAAGTTATTAAACTGCTTCCCACCTACATCAACGGCTCACTGTTCATCGCCCTCGAACACGCAAAAAACCTTCAGAGCGTCGCTCTGCTGGTGCAGACGCTGGAAGGAAGTGAAAACCCTGAAACGGACAACGACTTTGCAGAAGGTGAGAAACTTGTATGGTCCATACTTTGCAGCAATGAGTGGTTGCCGCTCGATTCGGATTACATCTCGATAAACAGCACGGATAATTTCCTGAAAACAGGGATTGTCAAATTGACCATTCCAGGGGAAGCCACCCAGGACAATACAAAACTGCCTTCGGGCTACTTTTGGATAAAGGCAGACAATTCCGGGAATTTTGATGCCGTAAGTCAGCTCGTCGATGTGAATGCACAGGCAGTATTGGCCAAATTCGAGCATCATGGCAACGAGTTAAGCCATTTGAAATACGGCCTTCCGGCCGGAACGATTTCCAAACTCACCGAACGGCTGGCCAATGTGAAAGGGGTTGCTCAGAAATTCGCCTCGTTCGACGGGCGGCCGGAGGAAGCCGACGAGGAATTTTACCGGCGGATAAGCGAGCGTCTGAGACATAAACAACGCGCAATCACCACCTGGGATTATGAACATCTCATCCTTCAGAAATTCACATATATTTTCAAAGCGTATTGCCTGAATCACACATTGCTCCCTTCGTATTTATCTCCGGGAGATGTCACGGTTGTCGTTATTCCCAATATCATCAATCAAAATGTATACGATCCGTACAAGCCCAGAATAAGTAAAGCAAAGCGAAATGAGATCAGGGAGTACATCAACAGGCTAAACACGCTCCACGTTACGGCCGAAGTAATCAATCCTGAATACAAGGAAGTAAAAATACACCTAAAGGTTAGGTTTTATGCGGGGAAGGATGAGCGTTTCCACGCCTCGCTCCTGCGGACAGATATAGCAAAACTCCTGGCTCCCTGGGCGTTTGAGGAAACCTCATCCATAGATTTTGGAAAAACATTCCACGAAAGCAGTGTGATCGATTATCTGGAAAAACTGGAATATGTAGATTACATTACTGATTTTCAAATGCTTATGGAAACAGGCAGCGATGCAACTATTGCGTTCAGTCCCGCTAAAAGCATCTCACCTTCGGGCGCCCAGGTGATTCTTACGTCTGTAAAACCGGCCAACCACAAAGTAGAAGTCATATCACCGGCTGAAACATGCCCGGCGATCGTACCCGAGTAAACGTTAGAACATAAATGAACGAGACGATAACCATACCGAAACATGTAAATTCCGAGGACGATCTGGATTTTGATTTTCTCAGGAAGGCGGGGATCGAATATATCGAAAAGATCGGCAGCAAACTGTGGACGGACTACAACATCCACGACCCGGGAATTACAATGTTGGAAATGCTTTCGTACGCCATCACGGACCTTGCGCTGAGAATTGAGATGCCCATTCAAAACCTGCTGGCATCCGAATTCGGAAATTTGACGAAAATGCACGAGCAATTCCTCTCGGCGGTGAACATTCTTCCGTCCAAGCCGATAACTCCCCTGGACTACCGAAAGCTGTTCGTCAGACACAAGGGGGTAAAAAACGCCTGGATCGTCAGACACGAACAAAAGGTATATCTCAGCTGCAAGGATGGCGCCATGTCTTACCTGCCTTTCGAAACGGAAGCGCACGATCAGAAAGAGTTCACGATCCGCGGATTGAACGACATTTACATTGATCTCCAAGATCATGTGGAAGACCCGGAGGCAGTATTCGACGATATTAAAAATATCTACCACAAGAACAGAAATTTATGCGAAGACCTGGTGCATATTTGCAAAGTACCGGAACACCCCATATATGTATGCGTCGATCTGGACATTGAACCTGAAGCCGATGAAGATCGCATTCAGGCATCAATCATCAAATCCATAGAACACTATCTCGCTCCTTCCATCCCATTCTACTCGCTGCAACAAATGTATGATAAAGGCTATACCACCGACCGGATATTCGAAGGGCCGATCCCATTTCCCGGAAGTTGCCTTGAGCCGGATGATCATCTCCGGGGCGGATTCATCGATTCGAACGAATTGAGCAGAGCTGGCCTGAAGACGGAAGTGCGGCGGTCCGATATTATCAAAATCATCATGAATATCGATGGTGTAAGGGTAATAAAAGATATCTCCGTACAGTCCTGCCATGAAGACAGCCAGGAACAGGACCCGTGGATCATCTGTATAAAAAGCAATCATAAACCGGTACTCTGCCGGGACGACGGTCCGGGAGACGGGTGCGATACGTGCAAAAAAAGCATATTCAATTTTAGCAAGCGCCAATTGCCTGTCGCAGTAAACAGGAACAGGGTAAAGATACTTCTTGAGGAATTCGATCTTCAGGAAGCGCAAGAAGGCGCAAAGACGATTACCGAAGATGTCGCATTTCCCACGGGGAAATATTCGAAGGTTGGCGAGTACGCTACCATACAGCATGACTTCCCACAAACTTACGGCATTTCACCGTCTGGCCTTCCGTCGGATGCGACAAACGAGCGCAAAGCCAAGGCCAGACAACTCAAGGCCTACCTGTTATTTTTTGAGCAGGTATTGGCCAACTACTTTTCACATCTTTCAAAGGTAAAGGACCTGCTCTCCATCGATGAAAATCTAAAAAAAATCTATACCGTAAATGCCATTTCCGAACTCTCCGCCAAAGAAAAGCAAACCTATTTTTCCCAAAAGATTTCAGATATTACCGATTTGGAAACACTTACGGATGATTCGACATATGAAAATGACCTGATCGAAATTTTAAACAGGATCAAGAATAACTCTCCCGGGGGCGCGGATAAAACCTACTACGACAGAAGGAATAAACTCCTGGATCATCTTATTGCCAGATTCGCGGAGCGATTTAGCGATTATGCGTTTGTAATGAAGATGATTTACGGCGAATCAAATGCCAATTATGAGGTTTTGAAGGCAAAGGCAAAGTTTGTAGAAGATTATAAAAGCATAAGCTGCATGCGGGGGCTCGGATTTAATTATTGCTGTCCGGCCGTATGGGACACTGAAAATGTCTCCGGAGCTCAAAAACGAATCGCGAGACTGGCCGGAATTTCGGATTACAGCAGAAGGAATCTGCTTTCCGACTCAATTGAGATTTACGACGAAAAGGATCGGGTAGATGATCGCCGGACCGAGTATCGCTGGCGCATTAAAAACGGGGATGAAATATTGATCTCGTCCTCCAAGCACTATCACCTGCTCAGCGATGCCCTGGAAGAATTATTCCTGGCTTTTGAGCTCGCAAAACGCCCGGAACACTACGATCTGAAAAAAACCGGGACCGGCAAGACATATTTCAATATAATAAATCCGGCAGTAGCGGATAAGCAGAGTGAAGATTATATCGTTGCGAGAAGGATTGCCTATACGTTTGCCGAAGAACGATCGGCGGCCAAAAGAGATGAAATTATTGCCTATCTGAAAGATCTGAGCGCGTGTGAGGAAGGCATGTATCTGATCGAACATATCCTGTTAAGACCGGATATCTACGAATCTGCCAATACAGACAAAAACAAATCGCCCGGGGATATGGTCCCGGATGCGGAGCCCGAAACATTTATGCCGATTTGTATCGATGACGAGTGTAAAACCTGCGATAATCCGGATCCATATTCATTCAGGGTCACTGTTGTGCTTCCGGGGTGGACTGCGCGATTTGCGAATAAAGATTTCAGAGTATATATGGAAAGGCTCATTCGCGAAGAGATCCCTGCCCATGTACTGGCGAGAATTTGCTGGATAGGTCACGTAAAAGGTGTGGTGAAAGACGAGGATAATGATATGCTTCAGATCCGGGAAAAATACCGGGGATTTCTTGAGCAATTAAAAATCAAATGCCACAGCACCCCGCTTATAAAAGATGAGATCATCCCCTACAGGGATCGTTTGAAAGACTTAATCCGAAGTCTCGAGCGTGTCCATACAATTTATCCGGCAGGAAAGCTTCATGATTGCGACGACGACAACGCCGAAACAAAAGGCAATAAGATCGTACTGGGGCGAACAAATATTGGCAACCTTTAAAGAATTACATCATGGGAACAACCACACTAGAAAAAATCACGACGCAATACAGATCATTTGTTCCTGATCAGGTGCTCACCGCCAAACAGCTCAACACGGTGATCGATTATTTCGAAACCCAAAATCGACTGACGCGCATTTGCCTGAGCGGCGTCGGCATTGTCTGCGGGTTTGAGTTGGACTACACTCCGGGTTCTTCAATTTCCATATCAAACGGATGTGGAATAACCACCGACGGAGATCTTATCAAATATACCGCCCCGGATAAACCCTATGATCATTACAGAATTTTTGAAGAAAAATTTGTTCAATACCCAAAATTTGCAAATATCGATCAGGAGGAAATCCTGGAACTGATGATCTCCGATGAATCCGGCGGTTCCGAAATCAATCCGTTAAATACCTTATCCGGCCTCAGTGACAAAGCCGTCGTGCTGTACCTGGAAAACTATTCAAAAGAAGAAACGCTCTGTTCTGCAACAGATTGCGATACACAGGGCAAACTCCAGGTCTTCAAGATAAGATTTTTGTTATTCAACAAAACGGATGTAGCTAACCTCATAAACGCCAGCGATTCCATGTATTCAAAGCACAACGTTTACGATGTCTTGTCCGGCCTGGCAAAAACTACCGTGAAAAGAGTACGGTTGAAAGGGGGAGCAATCCCAGACAATAACATAGCAACTTATTCAAAATTGGCAGATACATTTAAGCTTGCGATCCTGGATGCCAAAAATGGATTGTTCAACGCTTATGACCTTCTGCTTTCGGAATTCTCTAATATCCTGGACATAGATGATAACACCCGGAACGCATTTTTGAACCGACTTAATGATCTTGATAATTTTACAAATACGGAACCGGTGCAATACCGTTACGATCTGGCCAGAGACCTCAGCGATACCTTTAATGAAATTGTAGACGTATTGTTGAAACTTAAGACGGAATGCTGTCCGGATATCGATGCATTCCCAAAGCATTTGCTATTGGGCTGTCTTTCGCCAACCAAACCTTATCCCGAATTCCGGCATGAATTTTATCATGCTCCGGTAAATAATGAATTTTCAACTTACCTGAAAATAGCGAAAAGCCTCTTTGGCCGTTCATTCAAACTATTGGAGAATTTTAAGCCCGATGTCATCGACAATATAGCAATTACTCCTTCAAAGAGTTGTGCGCCGGTCGGTAAAAAAGCCATCCCTGCATACTATGCGGTTGACGATTCCCTATTGAAGGTTTGGGATTTTGATAAAACCTCCAATTACAGGGAAAAGTACAACATCAGCTATCACAGGGACCGGCTTGCTGCGGAAGATTGGGTCCGGAACCCCTTGGAATACGACCTTTCATGCGCCGATTTCTACAGGATCGAGGGGCACACGGGATTTCACGGGCTGGAGAGCAAAGATGAAATAATGAATATCAGAGCGGAAAACGGATTGGATTTCGATGTTGTGATGTTTGATATGAATACGGACGTGGAATTATTTACCTCATTCGTCAGGAAAAATCCATCGGCATCTCACGGGGCGGGAGTGTCCAACGGCGGGACGTTTGTTTTGCTCGCAGAAAAGGATAAAACCGTGGCAGACTTCTATCTTTCATATAAATTACCGCCGGAAACCGATAAGCAGGAGTGCTGCTCCCTGATGGAGTGCAGTTATCCGTGGATCAGTTCCCTTAAATATTTAAACAACCTCGCGCGTAGCCTCAAAGGAACTCAAAGCAGGAACAGGCCAATGCCCCAATACTACAGGCTTGACATCATTGAATATACAATCAACGGCACTCGACTCATCGGCAATACAACCGCCATCTCCGTACCCCTTGAGGAGATATTTCTGAGAAGAATGCATGCCATCACAAACGCTTTGAACAAAAGGTTTGATAAAGGGGTGGTATTCGATTTCAATGAAAGTCAAAAAAGATTGGTGATCACAAAGGCCAAAGAAGATCGCTTTGTCATTAGATTGAGGGATAATACCCTGTCAAACAACAATCCCGTCTATACGTACAGCCACAATGGGATGTTCCGCAACAACAAAGTGTTTAGACCGGATGCCATGCGTTGCCGCGACCTGAAATCTTACAATCCGTCGTTCTACGAAAAACTGCAAGAGGCCATAGCGCCGGTCCATAAAGACGATGACTACGGGACATTTGATGAAAAGTGGCGAAAGTGGACAACACTGCGCGACCGACTGCAGAACCACTCCATATATACTCAGGCGGATACACCAAGATTTATTACACATTCCAGTGAATTACCTTCAAAAATAAAGGAAATCATTTCTGCGATCCGAACGGATCTGAAAGATGCCGGACTCAGCACCGGTTTATCTCTGGACGGCGCATGGGTGAACGGAACATGGGTGGATGATTCGATGCTCGATTATTATCGTCAAAATAAAAAAGATAAACATGATGATATCGTCCTGTTCATTGAACTTCGAAAGTATCTGCACGAAAAAACAGGCGTCAGTAAACTGTCGCTGTACATAACGGATGAGGACTATAGTGCGAACTATGATCCCATCATAGAAAAGCACAAGGCTTCGGCCGACTTCTATTTCGGAAAGCCGAGCGGAGAAAATGCAATTGTTATCGATGACTAGGGTGAGGATCCCTGCAGTAAAAATGAAAAGGTGTCAGTCGATTTCAATGTATACTACGAATGACACCTTAATGGGTTTAAACACTACAATTAAAGACCAAGCAAGTATGAACAAAATCACGTTGAAGGCGAACCTACAAGATCAAAAGCTGCAAACCGGAATGAACTAAAATCAAAATGCCACTCAACCCAGTAATTCATCTCTGAATCCGAATATAAAGATAATGAAAAATAAACAAAACAAAATATCTTCTATAAAATATAACACGAAAAATGCAGATAAAATTTAAAACATAATCGATCAAAATTACCATTCATGCAAGCTCAAAAACATATCATTGATAAAGTGTACTTTGAGGTGAACACCGCCGACACCGGATTGGCTTTTTACATCAGGGACAACGTTGATACTTTTTTAAAAAAAAGCCTGTTCCCTTCCATCGAATCGTATTTTAATGGCTTGTCAGGTGCTGACACCCGATTTTTCAGGTTCGACAATTTGCAGGTGAACATCGATTGCACGGACATCCTGGACGAAATCAAATTGCGGGCCGATATCTTAAAAGCGCTGCACGAGCAGGTGCAAATTGCAACGGGATCTCCGTCGAAAACCGAGTCAAAAACAACAGCGACCATCGTCGACCGGACCGAACATGACCTCGATGCATTGCACTACTTTTTACAAACCGGCCAAAGTCCCTGGTGGATCTCCAAATCCGATCAATTCCTGCAAAATGAAGATCTGATTTCGGAATCCATTTCCAATCGAAAATATATTCAAAGTCTTGGAAAGCTTCTTGAGAAGAAAACAATACGGCAAAGATTGATTAATCAATTCTCCGATGAATTCATTGCCGGATTGGTATTGGGGGACAGAAGCGCTGCGGCAAAAGTAAAGAAATATTTCTCCACATACGCCTTAAGAAACGAATTCTGGGAAATCATTATCAAGTACGCATTGAGCGAAGACCTGAGGCAATTGCAGGAGGATATCAAAGGCCTGCTGAAAACCCGGAGCAAAGAGATTGCCCACCGGACCTTTGAGAAGAGCAAAACCCGAATCTTATCCGATTTGAAAGAAAGCATGGAGAAATTGTCTTTGCCGACGGATGCTTCGTTTACAGAAGCAATAACCGGAATCATTTCAAAGGAAATCAAAACCGGAGTTCGTGAACATCTTTCGGACGAAAGCATCGTCAGGCAATTAAAATTCAAACAGGCAAAGGTCCTCAGCCCAAACAATTTGAAAATATTTATTAAAGCTTTTATCCTAAGTTATAACACAGAAGTGCAAAATCGTATTACTGCTTTATCCGATGAGATGCGCTCGTTGATCTCAAAGCTGGTGGCCAAACAATCGCATGTTGTGAAGCCGGACAAACGGGAAGTTAAGACCGAAAACCCTGCGGAAATTAAGTTCACCGAAGAAATCCGGGATTTAAAGGATGAAATAAGCATTAAAAATGCCGGACTGGTTTTACTGCATCCTTACTTATCCGGATTTTTCCAAGCTGCCAGCCTGACGGATAAGTCGGATCGATTTATTCCTGCAAAAAAAGAGCTGGCCGTTCATCTTCTTCACTATCTGGCCACCGGGAAGCTGCATCAGCCGGAATACAACCTTGTATTCGAAAAGTTTATATGCGGTTTTCCAATTCAATCTCCAATTCGGAAAGATATTGGAATACCAAATAAATTGAGACAGGAAAGCGAAAACCTATTGGCTGCCGTTTTGAAGCACTGGGGGGCCTTGAAGCACACCTCACCCGATGGTCTTCGGGAAGGATTTATTCAAAGGGATGGGAAGGTCATTCTGTCGGAAGGCTCAAAATACCGAATTGTTGTGGAGCGCAAAGCACAGGATATCCTGTTGGACCGACTCCCCTGGACAATTTCGCACGTCCGGCTTCCATGGATCGATAAATTAATTTATGTGGAATGGTGAAAATAGAATGGATATGAGATTTTTCAGACGACACAGAGAAGACTCCAAACCGGCCGGCAACGGCCCGTTTATAAAACCGCAGACGAGTCCGTTTACTCAAAGGAATCCGGTGGCACAATCGGAAGAGGAGCCGATACGGAGCGCTGCTGAAGAAGAAGAGCCGGGCCGGGGGGCGACAGAAGAAGAGCCGTTGCAGAAGCGGGAGGAGAAGGAACCTCCGAAAGGTGTTGCAGAGGAAGAGCAGGTACGGGAAGAAGGAGAAATCCGCACAAAATCCGGTAACCCGACCGGCATGTCGAAGTGATCAAATGGCCGCTTGGAAAAGCTTTGTTTCAAAGGGCGAAAACGCACAAATTAAGATTGATGGGCGACAATTTCATATTGAAACAAAATGTTGTTGTCTATGAATAAATAAAGCATGTTTAAATCCCGGACCATAAATAGCGCAAACGCCAAACCCGGTCATACTTCCCTTTTTCAAAATGAACCGGACGAAGGCGCCTTTATACAACCAAAGCTACAGATCGGTAAATCCGGCGACCTGTATGAAATTGAAGCCGACCGGGTGGCAGATGCTGTCGTATCATTAAGCAAAGATCGACCGCCATCTTTTTTCAAGCCATGGCCCGAAATTCAAAAACAACCCGAGGAAGTACAAAATCAAGAAGAAAATGAGCGAGAAATTCAGCAAAGACGCGCACAAGAGTCTATTTCTCCCCTGGTTCAAGAACAACCCGGGGAGGAGATCGAACAGGTGCAAAATCGGGAATTTTCCGAACAAACAAATGGTGAGATCGGGCGAATAAGCAGATCCGTTGATCTTCAGACGCAGGAAGAAGATGTCCGGGAAAAAGAAGATGACGAGACCGAAGACGACGCGCCGGAAAATGATATTATTCAACCAAACGCACGGTCCGAGGCCCCGGAAGATCCGCGCGTACGGTCCGTTTCAGGCCGTCTGCAACATTCCCACGGTTCCATTGAATCTCAATTGGACCGTTCAAAAGGTCATGGGTCGCCGTTGCCCAAAGAGGCCCGGTCTCAGATGGAATCCGGCTTTGGCAGAGATTTTAGCGGAGTAAAAATACATACCGATTCGCAGGCTGTGCAAATGAATCGAACATTGGGCGCGCAGGCCTTTACTCATGGCAATGATATTTATTTCAACGAGGGAAAATTCGATACGGCCTCGGACGAAGGACAGCACCTCCTCGCCCATGAACTCACGCATACCATACAGCAAGGAGCCTCGATCCGGCCAAAGGTGATTCAGAAAGCGGATGAAACCGATCCGGATGATCTTCCGGAATTCCCGATGTCCTCATCAAAATACAATCTGGAAACAGCGCCGCCGAGGATTTTTATTGCGTCCTTACCTGTTCCCCCGATAAAAGACGATCCGTCAAAAATCCCCGGAGAACAGTTATTTAAGGCCAATAATTTCAGCAGGAAAGATGATAACGATCCTGCGCAAATATTAAAATGGCAAGGAGAATCGGACAATAGCGCAATTAAAACCAAACTGGAAAGCCATGGATTCATTGGAAATCACAGTTACGCCATCCGGCACAGAAGAAAAGCGGATACCCTGAGAATTGGCGATAGCCGTATCCTTTCAAGACGATTGCTGATCCCATACTGGAACGACAACAACGAATATACGGAATTTGATGTCGATCATTTTGTAGAATTGCAAACCGCAGGGTGGCCCAGGCAAACCTGGGGAAATAACATCGGTAACTACTGGTTATTGGACAGTAATTCCAACCAGACGTCAGGCCGAAAGCTGGACACCAGCATTAAAAATACCGTTGCCGACCAGGTAAAACAGGACCAGGAGTCTACAAACGCATTAAAGTCACTAAACATTGACGTAATCAGGTTGGGGAACAATCAGGATATATTCAATGCAATAAAAAACAGGTTTGACATCTATTTTAACAGGTTGACCGGGGATAGCAATCTCGAAGTCGGATCATCGCATTCGTGGGAAAGAAATAAGATTCTGACCGGAAATCATATCGACACCCTGATGCAGGGAAGAGCCAACAATCCGTCCGGCAGAGAAAGCAAAGAAATCAAGGTATACGATTTACAGGACGCTCAACCACAAGCGAGCAAGCCATTCAATAATCACGACGAAAATGTAAATGCCGAAACTCTGGGGTCAAGCTCACTTATCAGGATATTCAGAGACGCTTTCGGAGCGGCCCCATTCAATATTCCCTGGGATCAGGAAGAAAACGAGATCAATTTATCGAGCGGAGGTTCAACATTTGTAAATTTAAGCAGGGGGATCAAAGGTATTGTATCCCCTACCTTCATTCGATTTGACAGAGCATCTCAAAATCCGGAGGCAGGGCATCTGCTCGTAAATCTAAAGCAACTCGGAGGTGCGGTAAAGCTTGAAGTCCGGCAGGGTCTAAGATGGCCGATTCATAGAGTTCCCGGCGCTCAATATGCGGGATACCTGGAATTGACGGATCTGATGGAAGCGATAAATAATGCGCAACCGAATGTAAATGTGTTTAGCCCGGCCGACGTTCAGGCGATCTATTTCGATCCCGACAAAGGAATTATCGCCACCGGGGATATTGCTTCAAACCTGCCCATATTCAACGATCTCGATTTGCAATACGAAATTGAGGAAGATGACTTCAAAATCTTTAAGATATTCTCATTCGGAGATTTCAATGTGCCGTCTCCGTTTGAAATCTCCGAAGTTTCATTGATACTATCCGTAGGGACCGGTTCCGGTATCGGAGTAGAAGGTCGCGTTAATTTTGGCATTGACCGCCTGGGCGAGGGTTTTATCGGCGCGGCTGCATCTACCTCAGGCGGCTTTGAACTTGAAGGGGCATTCAACTTTGATTCGAATCTCTTCGATCCCGCGGAAATAAACGTCGAATACAAGGAAAACACGTGGACCATCGGCGGTGAAATCGGTATCCCCGAAGGAAAAGTAAGGGGGATCAGGCATGCCGTAATTACAGCTTCTTACAGCGGAGGAAACTTTACAGCCACCGGAGAAGCAACACTTGACATCCCCGGAATCGAACGAGGCAATATGACCGTAAACTATGGAGACGATGGATTCTCCATAAGCGGTAATTTTAATCTGAGCCCGGACGTTCCGGGAATCCGGGGAGGTCATGTCGAAGCCCATGTTTCAAAGCGGGAAGGAGCCGAAAGTTATGATGTTTTCGTTTCCGGAACGGCGCAACCCGATATCCCCGGGGTCACATCCTCGCTTGCGGTAACCTATGAAAATGGCGCTCTAACGATCGAGGGAAATGCCTCCTACAGCAGAGGTATGCTCAGTGGTTCGGTAAATGTAGGGGCAACCAACAGAACGATCGGCGGGGATGGACAACCCACCGGAGCACCCGACGATACCATGAGGGTGTACGGCGGCGGAAGTCTGACACTTCAGCTCACTCCCTGGTTGCAGGCCACCGCAGGCGTGCAGTTCTTACCCAACGGCGAGATAGAGGTTACGGGGAGAATAGCGCTTCCCAGTACCGTAGATGTTTTTGACCGAAGGGAGTTCAGACGCAATTTGTTTACAGTACCGACAATTGAAATTCCGCTGTTTGCAATTCCCCTCGGCCCCAGAAGTCTCGGGCTGGTGGCGCAGATAAGCGGAGGCCTGGATTTCTCTGCCGGGTTCGGACCCGGTCAGTTGCGGGATGTATCCGCCGAAGTTACTTACAACCCCGACCGGGAAGATGAGACCGTTATAAGCGGGCACGGAGCATTTGCAATTCCGGCAGATGCCGGATTAACACTGCGCGGGGATTTGGGATTGGGTCTAAGCATTGCCATCGCCAGCCTTTCCGGCGGAATTGAACTGGCCGGCACCCTGGGTCTTGAAGGCGAAGCAGCGGCCGAAGTCGACCTGTCCTGGAGCCCTCAAACCGGAATTGTTCTCGATGCCGAAGGGCGTATCATGGTGAACCCCAAATTTACTTTCGACGTAAACGCTTTTGCCAGGGCGAGCCTGGGAATCGGGTGGTTCTCAATTTCAGAAACCTGGAGGTACAATCTGGTCTCGTTCAGTTGGGGGCCGGACATTCAATTTGGGATCGTATTCCCCATTCACTACCAGGAAGACCGGCCGTTTGACATCTCATTTGAAGATCTTGAGGTGATATACCCCGACCTGGATGTGGTGGACATGGCAAAGGACCTGGCCCGCGATCTAAAAGACGACATATTTGACTAAAACAACCGTATGAAAACGACAACAGAAAGGAACAACAAAGGTGTTGAACACCTCCTGAAAAAGGAGTTCTCCAAAGCAGAAGCCGAATTTACCGCTTCCCTCGAAATGGATTCGACAAATTCTACGGCTTTGAACAATATGGGCTTATTGCACCATCAAAAGCGCAATTATGAAAAAGCGGCGGATTTGTTTGAAAAAGCCATAGCCATTACCAAAAAAGACACCTATTACTTAAATCTCGGAAATGCACTTACCTTCCTGAAAAAGTACGGGGAAGCCGAATTTAATTATATGGAATGTCTGAAAATAAACGGGCAAAACGAAAACGCAAAAATCAGCCTGGCCAAGTTATATGAATCGACCGGCAAACCCGAGCTGGCGACTAAAATCTGGGAAGAGCTCACAACTTCTTCGGCCAGGGGTCTCTACAAGGCGGAGCTGGCCAGGAACTATATGGCTACCGGGAATTTTGAGCGCGCGCTATCGGTATTATCCTATTTAAACTCCGTCAGGGAGGACGCACTAAATCTTTGTTACACCGGAGTGTGCGAATTCAATTTAAAGAATTACGGATTGGCGGAATCTGCTTTTAAGAAATCCCTGGCCATCGAGCCCGACAATGATAAAACCAGGCACTACCTTGCGATAAATCATCTGTCAAAAGGCGACTATGACAGCGCGATCAGGGAACTGAATTCATTGATTCGAATGCATCCCGAAAACAGCAAGGTGAAACTGGATAAAGCGACGATCCTGCTCAACCTCGGAAGGTACGGCGAAGCATCAGATCTCATAAAAGCCGTTCTCAGCGCAGACCCGGAAAACAAAAAAGCAATCCGCTATCAAAAAGTGGTGAGGGACCTTTTGAAAGACGCCCCGGATGAGCATGGCAAATGATGTATATAACCCTTCAATTCGGGAGAAAGTGATTCCAACTCGAATCCCGCGCACAAAGCATGGATAAATCAACGAAAAAAGAAAACACAGATCATATACTCACTTACCTGACCGGGGTAATCGAATACCGGCTTAATGCGGAGTTTAACGGAGCAAAAACCCGTCCGCCGAAAGCCAGTCAAATTAGCGGACCCCATATGTCAAAATTTATTGCGGACAACAAATTAACAGATGCTGAAGTCATTGTGTTGCTCTTATCGCTCGTTCCGCACCTCTCGCCAAACTTCTTTAATTCGATCATCTCAAGATATTTACCCAATGGCGGAGAATTTCCCGAATTTGGCGGTGTAAAAGGCAAGAATCATCGCGGCATCATCCCTACCGGAGAAACTGTCCTCTATATTCTTGCGGGAACCGATGTCGAACGCCGTCTTGAATTCCTAAACCTGTTTAATGAAGAGCATAAATTCGCAAAAAAGGGCATTCTGTCTCTCGGCAAGGTGCCTGACGGAGAACCCAAAATGAGCGGCCCTTTAATCCTGGATGAAGAATATGTGCAACTATTGACGACCGGCCGGGTCCTGAGGCCAAAAATGTCCGGCGACTTTCCGGCAAATCGAATCGAAACCGAACTTGAATGGGGCGATTTAATACTGAACGAAAAAACGCTGAATCATGTAAAAGAAATCGGGACCTGGATCAATTATAACGACGTCCTGCTCTACGGCTGGAACATGAAAAGCCGGATCAGACCCGGCTTCCGTGTGATGTTTTTCGGACCGCCCGGAACCGGAAAGACACTTACGGCCAACCTGCTGGGGAAATACACACATAAAGATGTATATCGAATTGACTTATCGCTGGTCGTATCCAAATATATCGGTGAAACGGAAAAGAACCTTTCAAAACTGTTTGATAAAGCCCAAAACAAGGACTGGATTTTGTTTTTCGACGAAGCGGACGCAATTTTTGGCAAACGAACCCATGTAAGAGATGCGCACGACAAATATGCCAACCAGGAGGTTTCCTACCTGTTACAGCGGATAGAATCACATCCGGGCTTAGTCATATTGGCTTCCAATTTTAAAAGCAACATCGACCCTGCATTCACCAGGAGATTCCAGTCGATCGTCGAATTCGAAGCGCCGACCTTTAAAGAAAGATTGATCTTGTGGCAAAAGAACTTACCCAAAAATATCGGACTGCAACCGGCTATTTCCCTGGAGTCGATCGCCAGAAAGTATCCCTTAACAGGGGCAAACATTGTAAATGTCATTCACTTTGCCTGCCTTAAGACCCTTGCCGAGAAAAACGAAGAGATCCGGCTTTCGTACATCTTGGAGGGCATCAAAAAAGAGTACCTCAAAGAAGGCAAAACAATAAATATATGAACGCTCTGCTGTTCGCAGAAGCACGGCGATGTTACCTGTTCGGGTTCCGCTCAGATCAGTAAGAACCTGGTCGCCTTTTTTATGAGCTCTGCCGTATTGCGAACTTTAAGCTTCGATATCAGGTTTTTGCGATGGGTTATTACCGTACTGTCGCTGATATTCAGTCGGGATGCAATTTCTTTTGTAACCATTCCATTGCTGATTAACTCGAGAATTTCAGATTCGCGGGGAGAAATATGGCTTACTACCAAATCCGAAAATTGAGAGGTTGAATTTCGATATTTCCAGAACGGATTCCCGGATTCCGGATGGTTATTTTTCGAACGCGCATCTTTATGGTCTCCGGCGCGTTCGGAGACGATGACGCCGATTTTGTCTGCCGTACGGTTAAGTTTATTCCAATATCCGTTTGAAAACACCATTAGATTTTTCCAGTATCCCCGAATATGCCTTGCCCTGCATCTTACCTGGGAATATCGCCGAAAATTTGCATTTTTTTCGGAATCCTTTTTATCCGGATCCCTTAAGCAACTTAGTATTACCTCCTGGTCCCGCTCATGTATAATCTTTGAGGTGAAATTTCCATTGTTGAGAATATTCTGCTCATGATAACCGAGAATTTTTTTGAATGATTTGCTGACGTGTGTAAATCGCCGCTCGTCGCAACAGTAATTATAACCGATGATATGATCGGATTGATCGAATCTGGTGATGAACAATTTCGGATCATTGTCGCAATTGTCAAAAAACAATCTCAACAATTCCTCTATAAATAAGTATTGCATTTGGTCGGTTGTTTGGTCCCGGTTGATAAAATAAAAACGATAGTTAATATTTCCCCTATAATGTAACATTAATTTTTATATATTCATACACCAAGACGCACATTTTCTTCATTAAACTTCAAAAGCACTTTCCGCACATTGTATCCATGCCCTTGCCTGTCAGGGAATGATATGGAAAAGTCGCGGAAGTAACTTCCGCTCTAGTGTTGGGGAAAAAACCGATGGATCCCGATTAATCCATGAGCACATATCAATTCAGCACATATCATCAAATTAATTAAATATTAACTCATAATTATAACACAGGATCGCTTCAGGGGAATGGATAAAACCAGCGCGTGCAAAGGAATACTGGACACTTCCAACGGCCAGTTGGTCCGGGACATTTCGTCGCATATGAAGCGTTTACGATCCGATCTAGCGACCGGTATTCAGCTTAAGCCTTACCATCACCGGGAAATGGTCCGACGGGAATTTTCCGTGATAAGTATCCGTAAGGACTCCCCATTTTTCGACCTGAAATTGTTTTGTCACAAATACATGGTCGATAATGCTCTTGCTTTCCGTTCGACGGCCAAACCCATTAAAGGAACCGTTTACGGCATACGGATCTTCTGCCAGTACGTAGGCATCCCGGAATAACTCCGAATTTGCAATGTTTTTGTACCACTCGCTGTCGTGATCCCCATTCAGGTCCCCCATAACTATTACCGGCGCTTCTCCGGCAATTTCCTTCACGCGTTTCAGAATAAGTTTACCGCTCTCTTTCCTTGCATTTATGCCCTGATGATCAAAATGGGCATTGAAGACATAAAACTGATTTTTAAATTCAGAATCTTCAAATTTTGCCCAGGAGCACAACCGGTTGCAGCAGGTGGCATCCCAGCCTTTTGAGGGTCTGTCCGGTGTTTCGGACAACCAAAAGTCGCCCTTATCTATCACTCTAAATCGTCTGGAATCATAAAAGATCGCAGCGTGCTCGCCGGCCTGATCTCCATCATCTCTACCTACTCCAACATAGTTATGGTTTGGCAACCAGTCGGATAGATCTTCGAGCTGATGCAACAAACATTCCTGGGTGCCAAATATTTCAAATTCATGAAAACGTATCTGAGCGGCGGCAACCTGTCCGCGCCTGGCCCAATCTTCTCCCTTAGCCGAGTCAAGCTTATGATTCTTTTCGATGCTGTACCTTAAGTTATAAGTTGCCACGGTCAGGTGCTGTGCGTGTGTTCCGATTGCCATACAGAATAAAGCCATAAAAAAAATACGGATAATGATTTTCATACCTGCGATCATGTTAAAAGCCAGTTTAGGAGTTATGAATGATTCCGGATAACAATCTTATCTCCCTTTTGCACGTTGAATTTAAGGAGATTACCCTGGATCTCATAAGGGGAATTTGCTTTGAATTTCTCGTCGGCAAAAGGATTGGACAACCGCAATTCTCCATCTGATCCGGAAGTTATATTGACTTCCGACACCTCACCTTCTTTCATTTCAGCAGAGACAAGTGAGGCGCCATAGGTTCTTAAATTGTTAAACTTTACATTTTTCCAGTCGGAAGGTATTGCCGGAAACAATCTGATTACTCCGGTATGACTTTGAATGAGCATTTCCTGGATCCCCGAGGCAAAAGCAAAGTTTCCCTCCAGCGTAAAAGGACGATAATGCATGGTCGAATGGCCCGCCTTGCATTGGTCGCCATTGACATGAAACGAGTTTTTGAGACAAAAACACTCGGCAAATATTCGCAGCACCCTGGCAGCGTTATCACCGTCAAACGCCCTGGCATAAAGATTGCCTTGCCAACTGAATGAATAGCCCACCCAATAATCAGATCCCTGCCTTTCCAGGTTTTTAAGTGTATTGGCGATGATCTCCTTTTCCGTTTCGCCTTTTGAAATATCGACCAGGCCGAGCGGATGATAAGCCATTAAATGTGAGAAATGCCTGTGTGATTCATCGTAAGGGAACTTTGGGGCAAACATAAATCCATCTTCCGGATCTACGGCCAGATCCGGCCATTCCGACAATATTTCAAGCCATCTTTCCGCTTCGTCTTCCAGTCCGAGCTCACGGGCCATTTCGGCAGCTTTTTCATATGTCCAGCGGATCAGGGCCAAATCAAAATTGGTAGTTTCTTCAAACCAGGCCCTGGCGGAATTATCGTATATCTCCGGGCTGGAGCTCATCAAAAGTTTGCGCGCGCCGTTCGCGGGCCTGACACTTATTTCATCCAGAAATACGGCTACGTCCTTTATCCAGGGATAAGCCCGGTCCTTCAGGAATTCACGGTCCATCGAATAGCGCCAATGCAAATAAAAGTGATGGCTCAGCCACGCTCCCACCGTTTGCCCCATGGAATACTGAATCCAGCCTCCCATGGGTTCGCCCTCCAGCGTGGTGACCCCGGGGACGTTCATTCCGTTCACTCCAAAATACTGTCCGGTGTATTTCTTAAAGGTGTCGCGGTACTTCCATAGCCAGTTCAGAAACCCCGCTTCCAGATCGAGGTAATTTCCCGTATAGGCGGGCCAATAGCTCAATTGTGTGTTAAGATCGTGATGAAAGTCCCCCTTCCAGGGGGGCAATTTACCATGGTCGGCCGTCCAGACCGATTGAAGGGCTATCGGGGGTGCATCCTTGCGCGCAGCCGATCCGAATTTGTACATTTCCAGGTAATATTGCTTTTGCAGCAATTCATCCGGAATCTCTACGGACGATTTATTCCAGTAGTCTGCCCACCATGTCTTATGGGCGCTGAGCGATGCTTTGTACCCTTCCTCAACGATTTTCCGCACAACTTCATCCGCACTCGGAGCGGCAGCCCATCCTTTGTTCCTGGACGATACGGACCAGCAGCCAGTCAGCGTATTTCCCTCAATATTCCATTGCGAATGAATCTGATAGGAAAAATCGCCCCAGCCCGGCTGGTCGTAGGTCAGGGTGTTGTCCTTTTTGATGACTTCCCCCTGGGGATATCCAAGCTGATTAAGATCATTTTTCGACTGGCTCGTATATCCCTCTTCATTCGGTCGATTATATGCCGGAGAAACGAGCTCCATCTTCAGGGCTTCGGACAGGTTTTCAAATTTGTACCACCCGGCCGGTTTTTCAGCATGCACAAATGTGGTCAGTCTCGTGCTGTTTTCCCATTCGATGGTACAGGTCGCCGTTTCCGGATTCAGGCTAACGGATTTGATTTTTCCCAGCGCTTCGACATCAAATTCAAGGGCACCTGCCGGAATTTTTGAAGGCGCCGCCAGCTTGTTGTACGGCACGTCAAAGGCGCTCTGAACCTTATCGTATTTGTCTGCCTTCCAATGCTCGTAAACATCCCGAAACTTCCATTTCTCAAAATCGATATTTTCCATAGGCCTCAAATCCCACAAATCCGCACGGTCCAGGGAAAACCTCAGTTTCCCATTTTTCTCCCATACCAGGCACCCCACCATGCCATTACCGAGCGGAACAGCTTCATCCCAGACGGTTGCCAATGCTGTGAATTCAAGGTTTTCCCCATTGAAGTCTTGCCGGTCCGTCACTTCGGAAGAGCAGGCAAAAAATACAGCAACAATTGTGGAGAAAAGAAACGGCCGAACCCCTTGCCCGGCCATTCCGGACAGGTCTTGTCGGGAATTAAAGTTTAAAAAGCGCATCGTCATATTCCGTTTTTGTTTTCAATATAATACCATATTCCGATCTAAGTTCAACTTATTTCATTATAATTTTATTCGATAACATCGCAATTGATCTTATTTCTTCCAATCAAAAGCGGACAAGCCCTATGATCTCAGCATGTCCAACGTGTTTGGAGGCGCCTTGGATTTAATATTCGAGCTCACCCATGATCTGTTTTCCAGGTTCATCCGACCTTATATATGAAAGTCAACCGGACGCACCATGGACAATAGCCCAAATCTTTTTCACGAATGCAACGACTTATGGCGAGCGAAGATGATCATTCCAGAGACAAGGTAGCAGTGACAGCCGGATGATCGCTGGGCCAGATTCCTTTGTATTTAAAATGCATATCGGAATCCACTGCCTTTATTTTTTCTCCTTTGTAATATATGTAATCAATCCTGTAGGTGAGTTTTTCTGCGGTCATACTTGGCGAAGCATAATGGATATCAGGCCTTATTTCCCTGAAAGAATCGCTGAATCCGGCATTCATCATCACTTTACTTACCGGCCATTCCACGACCAGTCCGCGGTGCCAACCGGCTGCATCTTCGACCCAGTCCTTGTGAGACGGACTGTTGAAGTCTCCTCCGATAATAAAAGGAATATCATCGGCTTTCAGGATCTGCGGCTCCAGCAACCTTACGATTTCCGCGATCTCTTTATGGCGCGTCTTGCCTTCACCTTTAATGAGTTTCTCTGCTGTGGCATCGGGGGCGCGGCTATCATTTCTCCAGTCCGGCAGGTAGTGTATCCATAAGCTGGCCAGGTTGATTTTTTGCTCCCGGCTTAACTGAATCGTCGTCACTCCGCACCGGAAAGCATCGTATATCGGCCAGGTCTCCAGAATCGGGTATTTGCTCATCACCGAAATGTTGGTGCTTGCGAGGTAAAAGTAGTAGCCCAACGCATCTGCAATCAAAGCGCCTGAGCCATAAGTTTCCTGCATCATAACAATATCGGTTCCCGTATCTTTTATGAAATCAATTACCTGCCGAGGGCCGATCTCCCTCCCATGCCTGCGGCCGCCATGCCAGATATTCCAGGCCATCAGGTTTAACCGGTCAACCGGCTGATCTGATAGCCGAGGCAAACTGGCTGCCGGGACAAAACGTTTATATTTTTCAGCCACCGCTTCCGCGCTCAATACCTGATCGTAAATACTAAATTCGTCCAGCGCTCCGCTGAATGTGGGTAAGGCCTTATCGGCAAGCGCATCTGTCGCCAGACCGATCGGTAAATGGCTGTTCATATCATTTAATGCTCCCATGTTATAGATCGCCACGTTCCGTCCGTCAAAATATATGCGGGCTTCTTTCCGCGCTCGATCGATGGTAAAAACGAGTTGGTGCCATTCGCCGTCATTTATTTGCTGGCGCGGAGCTGTGGGGCGGTAATCCAATCTATTTTTACCATCTCCGATATTCCAGGCCCAACTTCCGTCGGGTTGACATACCATGGCCCATCCTTTGTTATTTCCACTTCCGCGACTCACCCCAAATTCATGATTTGTGGTGTAGTCTTTTATTTCTCCGGAGTTCCAGTCTTTATTGGAAGCTATTACCTCGTAATATTCGTTAGGGGCCGTTGTCTGGACCCAAACTTCCACTGAAAAATCGAAGCTATCCCAAAGCCGGGATAGTGATTCCGTTTCGTTCAGCAAGATATGAGCAGGTTTTTCCCTTTCGGCGGAAAAATATTTGGCCCTTCCCCGGATACCTTCGGTCGTGGAATCTTTTCCGTATAAGCCGTAAGGAAAGACCGAATTGTCACCCCGCTCGTTTTCCATGTCGATATATACCACCGGGTCATCCTTCTTATGTTTTTCATAAGACCATGCCGTGCCACAAAGGGACATATTCATGAACAGAATTGTCGCTAACAAAAACGCACGTTTATCCATACTTGCATTAAAATTTATTGAGGTAGTTTTAAATATCTTTCCGTAATTGTGGGGCTCATATTCGCTGCGTTTGGCATCCCGATTTCTTTTGGTGTCGGGGAAATAAAACTTGTTTCCCGTCCCTCCAAATGCATGGAGCCCGATGCGGGGTCCAATGTAAGAACCGTGTAAAGAGGTTCTTCATACGGGCAGGTTTTACGAACCGCCGGATATGCCTGTTCGATATGTGTTCCAAAACGCCTGCGGGCAAATTTATCTCCCACCCACTTATAGGACATACTGTTAATCTGTATATAGGGGATGCCATTTATCTCTTTTACATAATCCGTATGATGATGACCGCTGAGGCATGCGATCACCTTCAATTGGCCTGAAGAAGTCCTGTACTGTTCCAATATGTTTCGGATCTCTTCATGATTGGCTACTCCACCGTCCGGAGCTTCAAGGCTCTGATGACTAAAAACAAGTACGGGCCTGGTTGTTTCTTCCAGGTCCTTCTTCAACCAATCCTGTTGCTCGGAACCGATATAACGAGGATAGTAACCGGTCCAGGGATCGGGATTCTGTTCATTACCATCCAATACGATGAAATGAAAATTGCCCTGATCAAACGAATAGTAAGGGTTTTTCATTTGCCACCAATCCATGGTCTGCTCCCTGGAAAATCCAAAATCTTTCATATCATGATTTCCCAAAACATGATATCGAGGGCCTTCAAACTCGTTCCAGGTGTCGAGAAACGGTTGGTTACGTTTACGTGGCAACGCAAAATCACCCAGTTGAATGATAAAATCCGGCTTGCGCGCCTTCATGTCATCCATAAAAAAGCGCAATCTGGCATATCCGTCATGAATGATATCCTGATGTACATCTGCCACTATGCCAATTCTCATTTTTTCCCGCGCCTGCAAGCAAAACCCGGTAGCGGACCATGGCAGCGAGAGCACCGCTCCTGCCTGAATCGATTTTCTGATAAAATTTCTTCTTTCCATACTTGTTTGTTTCTTTAATCTTCGGGCAAAAGCTCCAGTACACTCAATACCGGACAGTGATCGGAACCAACCGTTTCGTGAATTACCCTGGTATCAAGCACCTTCCAGCGTTTCGCCGGTCTGAAAAGGATATAATCGATTTTTGCCTTAGGGCTTGCCGAGGGGGCGGTCGGTGCATTTGTTGATGATGACTTTGTCCATTCCCTGAAAAGGATGCTCATGGTCTCACTTTCAGGCCTGGCATTTAAATCTCCGGCAAGGACGGTAGGAATATCGTCTTTCGCAAAGATATCATTGAGCGCATTGGCCTGATTTATCCGGTCCGTTTCATCTCTCGTATGATCCAGATGCGTACCGACGAATCGTACGGTATCGCTGCTCTTCAATACTACATGAACCTCAAGCGCGGCACGGGGTTCCTTCCCTTCCCGAGCTTTCAGCGGATGATTTTTTGTGCTTAAAAAAGAATATTTCGATAAAACTCCCTCTCCGTATTCACCGCCATCAAAAGGCATGGCCTGCCCAAAAAGCGGGGCAAGTCCCGTGCGCAACCCCAATTCTGTTGCCAAATCCATTTTTCGGGCTCGGTTGGTCCTGAAGTCCACTTCCTGCAAAGCCACAAGATCCGGATCGACAGCTTTGATGATACCGGCAATCGTATCCAAATTGAAATCGCCCTTCATCGTTTCACCATGATAAATATTATAGGTCAATACCCTGATTATTCTTGAAGAATCCGGGGGCGCCTGACCCCGGGAATTGGAATTGACGAGCATAACGGATGCAAGGAGTATTGTACGGCAGACAAAGCTTTTAACTGAGGTTAGATCTCTTTTCATTTTGACAGTTCCAGTAATATTTCTTTTCTCACTTTTCTGAAATTGATTACACTCAAATCGTAATGGTCAAACCCGAAAACTATTTTGTGAGCCATCTCTTTCGCTTTTTCTTCATTTTTGACTTCCAGCATTCTCAGCAATTCATAATCAAATATACCATCGCGCATTGCTTCCAGTCTTATACTGGATAAAAGCCGGCCCTCTTTCGGGTAAACTATATTCATATCTCCACCGGGCAATGTATTGCCCGCATAATTCATATCGGTTGTCATACTGTACGGGTCATTGTGGTGCGGTCTCCAGTGATTTAGCCCCCAATGTAAATATCCGGTAATGCCATAGCGATAATTGATCCAATGTAATATCCTCGTTTTGATCAACGGCTGCTCAATAAAACGATTTGCGTAGTTTTCCTGCGGTCCCAGACACGTGTAGAACCACACCTCTTTGCCTTGCTCCTGCTGCGCTTTGTAAAATTCAAAATCATCTTTCAAAAAATTCAACTGAGGCACCCAAATATCGATAGAACCGTCAAGATCACTCGAATGACACGCTTCCACGATTTTAATTCCCGGGATAAGCTTTCTCACGTAATCTGAGATTTCTGCATACGATTCCTTATTAGATTCGATGGGCTCATCCGCGATATGCTGAAGATAAATATCCAGCCATCCGTTCGATTCCAAATTATCCACCAGGGCCGGGAAAAACTGATCATAAAAATTCCGAGCGGCCGGATCGCCGATGTTATAATCTTTTAATGTCCATTCATCATTTTTCTTATCCGGAATTTTTACAATAAACGGTCCCGACCAATTCTGGGGAAGCCTTCCTCCGATATGTCCTCCTTCTATATACCTGGCACATCCGGCCTCCTTCATCAGACGAACCATTTTGTTAAAGTTTGAAAAGTCGAACTTCCAGCGGTCTCCGTCTTTATCAAACCCGGTTAAATCCAATGGGCGCAGAAGAACGACATTTTGGCGATATTCTGCCATCATATCGGCTAAGATACGAGCATATTTCCAATAATCATCCGAATATTTTTCAAGCTTTTTATCTTTGTTTAATAAATCAAGGCGCTCAAAGCTGAACCAATTCGTGACCAGTAGACTTGTTTTTTCTATTACGGGCTTATATACTTCAACGGTGATGGCTTTTGCCAGTTCCACTTTGCGATTGTGCAGTTTCGCGGATACCGTAACCTCCCCGCGATAGGTGCCCTCGGGAGTTTCCCTTGGAATTTCGATCGTTATCCATAATGCCTGAGCCGTTGCAGGGGGGACGTCGACTATCGAGTCGTCCAATATCGGGTCCGGAAAGTAACCGGAGGCAGTTTTAAGATAATCCCGTCCGGGCACCGGCGTCGGCCTGTCAACCGGAACATATCCGACAAATCCTGTTTTAATTTTTCCCAGCGCTCTATTTCCCATCGTCGGCACGTCGGTTTGAACCCGCACATTTTTCAAAGAAAAACCGGAACGCAGGACAAACTGAAAAGTAGCGTATTCACCCCTGGCGACATCGGCGCGGGCATCTGCGGAAGGAAAATAAGTGGATTCGGGAAAAACCTTTTTTAACGGATCCACATATTCAAATATGACTTCACCTCGATAGTCACGACAGCCGTTCATTAAACCAAGTACCGCGAGCACGAGTAATACCGATTTAAGTTTCATTGCATTCTGTTTTAGATCTGTTTAAATTATTTATATAAAAAGAGACACTGAAAGGAAGGACCGAATGATTTACTGGTAAAGCCTGATCCAATCGATTATAACTTTGGCCGGGAGGTCGTCCGGATCAATCTCTCCGACCCATCCTCCGCCCAGTTGCTGATCCAGCATCACATAAAACGGCTGATCGAAAGGCCATTGGCAAGGATCGACCCCGTTTAATTTGGGGTATTCGTACGTTGTTTTTCCATTTACCGTAAACACAAGTCTTTCCGGATACCACTCCAGGCCATAGATGTTAAAATCATCCGGATCGATTTTTCCTTTGGCAAAGTAGGGAGGGTTCTGTTTCTGCTTCATGTCGATTGTCCAGTGCGAGTGTATGGTCTGGTATACGGAATCATCATGATTTAAACGCTCCATAATATCTATTTCTCCATTTCGGTGAGGGAGATCTTCATGGATTTCTTTCTCAGAAAGCATCCAGAACGCCGGCCACGCCCCGGTAGCACCTTCCAGCCTGGCGCGTATCTCAATTTTTCCGTACTGAAATGCAAACTTTCTTTTACTCTTAATAGCCCCCTGCAGATACGGTCTTGGGTCTGTCAGCGTATCTTCGTTCACTTTCCCGTCCAAGTAGAGCATCCCGCGCGCCACATCGTATAATTTCGGGTCGTCCGACGTATAGCTGAAACAGTTGATGTTTCGAATATCTTTCCATTTTTCCCAGTCTTCGACCCATTGTTCTTTTGACATTCCAAAGTCGGCATCTGTGAAAAGGTTGATTTTACTCCATTTCAGGGTATCCAAAATGGTGTCCTCGAATTCATCGGCCCAAACCAGTTTCCAACTGTCTTTATCGTTTTCGCGGCCTTCTTTCTGGACGTATATGTATCCGTCAACAAGACGGTAGGGTTTGTTATTGCACCCTGCAACGCATACGGATATAAAAAGTACACTTAGGTAAAATGCTCGTATCATCGAAAATTTCAAAATATAAATGAAGCGAAGGCACCTTTCCGGTGCCTTCGAAGATAAAAAAATAATTTATCATCAGGAACAAATCCATTATTCCCAACCCGGATTCTGAGTGAGCTTATCATTTAACGTCAACTCATTTGAGGGAATAGGATACAGATAATCCCTTTCGGGTTTAAACCCGTATCCGCCTGGCAAGCCCTTCTGAAAAAAGTCGACATATCCGTTTTCATCAAGATAAACCGACTCACCGGGCACCAAGGTCGGATAATGTTCCTGGATAAATTTTGCCCCTAATGGTCTTTTGTTCACAAACAACTCATGCGCTCTCCATCTCATGAGATCGTCATGACGATAACCTTCAAGCGCTAATTCAACTCTTCGCTCTCTGCGTACCTCATTAATAATAGGTGTTAACGATGGAAAATCCCAATTGGGATCTGCTTCAATAGATGACATTACCAGATGGGGCATTTCTACGCGGTCTCTCAATTTGTTTATCGTTCTGTCCAGATCTTCCTGAGTAATTGTTCCCAGTTCGGCTTTTGCCTCTGCAAAAATTAATAATGCTTCCGCATACCTAAATACAATTGAGGCTGTTGTACCAACCCAACCAGTTTCTTTTTGACTCAGGTCAGGATCAGAGCCCTTGAAAATCTGGTATCCCGTAGTGCATAAACTTTCCCCGGTTGCATCCAAAGCTGCTACAGTAAATCGTCTTGTTGTATCTGCGCCATCAACCGTCATGGCATGCCCTCTTACGTACATCGACTGTCTTAATCTTGGGTCACGATTTGTTACAACCATGGTAGTACTATCATCACCAAGATAAAGAGGACTTGTGCTAATCGGCTTCCCATCCGTGCATAAATAGCTATCCACTAACGATTTGGTTAAACCGCGTCCACCACCAATTGAGGCAAGATATCGCTGACCATTATGGGTCATTGACAATCCAAAATCATAGTCTTTCCATAACATAATATCAGAATTCGCTGAATAATCCTGTTGATTGAAATTTCTATAATATCCCCATTTCTGCGATTCAGGAATGGCAATACTATATATTCCTGTTTTGATCAGATCATCTGAAGTGCTGGCGGCCAATTGCAGATAAGTTGTACCATCAGATCCGCTAACACCAAATGGCGTATTGGCATGATATTTCTCCCAGGTGCCTTCATACAAAGCTACTCTTGACTTTAATAGCATAGCAACCTCTTTGTTTAATCTATTTCCATTGCTATTTGGCCCGGAAACCATCATGGCTATTGCCTCGTCAAGGTCATCAATTATAAAATCGACTACTGCCTCTCTTGGATCACGAGCTGCATATAATTCTTCAGAAGACAGGTCCAGCGTACTTGTAAGTATAGGAACATCACCAAAGCGTTTTAGCATGTTGAAATAAAAATAGGCTCTGAAAAAATATGCCTCTCCAACGTACTGCTTGTATTCATCAGGATCTGCCTCGACCGTACTATAATTTTCCATGAAATAATTTACAGATCTTATATCGGAAAAACTCCAGCCTCCGCCGCTTGCCGGTGCAATCCTGGTTCCTTCAAGCACCTGATTTACTGCTCTATATATTAGATTATCACTATTATCGTCATGCCAAAAAATACCACCGGACCAGCCGCCCCAATCCGGGAACCTTGTATAAAACTGATTTACATAAAGCTTCAGATCATTAGTCGTTTTCCAGTAATCATTGGATGAAATAGCATCTTTGGGATACAGATCCAAAAAATTCTCATTACACGATGTACATATCATCGTGGCCGAAAATATCATAAATATTAATTTATTGAATTTCATAGCTTCTATTCTTTACGTATTTTACAATGAAATATTAACACCAACAGATAGCGTCCTTTGCAGTGGGTATATTTTACCGGCACCCCATGCTCCGCCTGTCGCTTCAGGATCAAAGAGCTTTGTAAGCTTAGTAAAGGTCAGCAAGTTCTCACCTGAGAAATAAAACCTCAATCTTTGAATTTTGATCCTCTCAGTCAGTTCGCCAGGAATGGTGTAACCTAATTGCAGATTTTTCAATCTTATATAGGCACCATTCTGCATATACTTCGTCTGAGGCCTTGTGTTTTTGGTATGTTCTCCACTCATATACGGTTTTGGGTAATAGGCATTGGGCCCGCCGCCAAAATCAGATCCTTCAGGCGACCAATAATCCATGTGCTCTACATAATAGCTATTTTGCCATTTACTACCTCTAAAGCCGTAAAAGACATTCACGCCAGAACCAAATAATACATCTTTTTTGCCAACACCCTGCCAGAACATATTCAAGTCAAAGCCTTTCCATTGTAAACCACCGGTAATACCGTAATTATATTGTGGTCTGGAATTACCAATAATTGATTGATCTCCGGGATTATCCACTGTATTGTCTCCCCAGTCAATTTTTCCATCATTATTGATGTCCTCATATTTCATGTCTCCGGCCGTCCATCTGGAATATAAGGCACTCTGATCTGCCCAGTCTTCATTGTCAGATTGGAAGAAGCCAGCAGAGGTATACCCCCAAATCTCGCCCAAAACCTGACCTGTTCGATAGGTGTTTAAGATACCTGTCGGATTGTTATAATCGGTAATTGTTGATTTGCTATTGCCCAGTACAAGTTTTATATCATAGCGGAAATCCGCACTTAACCGATCTTGCCAGGACACCAGGAACTCAAAACCTTTGGTTTCCAAAGTTGTATTGTTTTTGCTTGGTGGTGAAGTTCCAAGAACAGCCGGAACCGCTTCTGCTGGTCCATGACCATCGCTTGTCGTACGATTGTACCAATCAAATGTCAAACCCAAACGATCATCTAAGAACAAAGCATCCAGGCCTAAGTCGAGGGTAGTCACTGTTTCCCAGGTCAGATCCGTGCTGATCAATCCCGGAGCTCCAGTATAGACTGGTCTTGCCCCATCCATGATCCAGTGCAGATTTGTCCTTACCGGTATTATCTCAATGTATTGATAGTTAAACTCCCATTCCTTACCCTGGTTTCCCAATGAGCCGTAGGAAGCCCGAAGTTTTAGATTGCTGACCACGTTTTGAAGGGGAGCGAAAAAGGCTTCTTCAGATATAACATACCCGATGGAGCCAGAAGGAAAAAATCCCCATTTGGTACCAGTATTGAATTTTGAGGACCCATCATATCTTGCATTAAATTCAAACAGATATTTATCTTTAAAACTATAATTCACTCTTGAAAATACACCCTGGGTTGACCAGTGGTTACGTGAATCATCAATTAAGAATTCGCCTGTAGCAGTGCTCATTGAAGGCACATTATCTGTAACCAGTCCTAATTTTTGGCCGCTGAGTCCTCCAACTTCCTTTTTCTGTTCTTCATACCCGACAAGTACTAAAAAACGGTGATCGTTAATCTCCTTTTCATAAGAACTCACTGCATTGAACATATGATAGTCTGTTTTGTTAAATCCTGTAAGTACCCCATTGGAAGGTGGCGGATATACGTCGGGCACTACTTCACCGGTTGGCAACGTACTGTATACCACTTTTCTATGCGTATTGGCTTGATTGTCCAAATGATTCCAGTTGTAAGTAAGTCTAGTTACCCATCCTTTGACCGGCTCGATTGTGGTACCAATGTTCAGCCAGAGATCATTTTTCTGTTCATCCAGCTTACCACCGTGTTCCAGCATATGAGCTGTAGATGAAGTTGATAACTCGCCATTGGGCAAATACAATGGATTAGATGGCCAATTCCTTGTGAAATTATGCCAAAGTACTGTACGGTTATATCCAGCCCAAGCCACCGGATATGAAGAATTAGCTCTTGTATATTTTGTACTCAAATCAATATCAAGCCAATTGGTAACTTCTGTATTTAGATTTGCGGTCAAATTATATCGCTTATAATGCTCATCGCCAAAATTTAGCTGACCGCCTTGGTTAAAATAACTTCCTGCCAAATAAAAATTTGACTTGTCTGTATTTCCTCCTACACTCAAATTGTGCTTTTGATGTGGGGCCCATTCCTTATAGTACAAATCCATCCAGTTGTTATTGGCATTGCCTCCATTCCAACGTAGATAATTTCTTTCATTATTTGGATCTACAATTGTTTCATCTTTAAAAGTTCCGGCCTGATACTGTCTCATTCTTTCCAATGTTTCGTCAGAATACATAACACCCTGACCGGAATTCTCAGCTGCATAATTCATAGCTGCTGCAGCTACCAGAGAATTTGGCGACTGAGGCATTCTGGTTGGCTGCGCCCATGCCATAAACCCGGTATAATCAATTTGAACTTTTCCCTGGTTCAATTTCGAACCGTTTTTTGTGGTAATCAATATTACTCCAAATGCCCCTCGTGCTCCATATATTGCCGAAGCGGCAGCATCTTTAAGTACCGAAACGCTTTCTATATCATCGGGATTGACTAAGTCGATGTCCATAGGTACTCCGTCAACCAAAATATAAGGATCATCACTGCCATCAATACTGCCAGCGCCTCTAATATTCCAATTTCTACTGGATCCAGGTTCACCACCGGCATTGGTAGCAGATATACTTAGGTTGGGTACCAACCCCTGGATCGCCTGGGCAACGCTTCCCACAGGCCTGTTTTCAAGTTGATCGCTTGTGACCTGGTCTACGGCCCCTGTGAGATGCGCTTTTTTTTGAGTGCCGTACCCGACAACTACAATTTCATCCAGTGCCGTCAAATCCGGCACAAGCGCAAGGTCAATTACGGTGCGGTTACCTACCGCTATTTCTTCCGAAACAAACCCGACCGAGCTGAATACGATAACCGAATTTTCATCCGGAACTTCCAGCGTATAATTTCCTTCAATGTCGGTCACCGACCCGCGCGAAGTACCTTTCACAAGCACATTCACTCCGGGCAGGCCTTCGCCGTCTTCGTTGCTGGTGACTTTTCCGGTGATGGTGATGCCCTGAATAACAACCTCAATTTCGGGTGCGACCTTTCTTTCATGCCGATTTACATTGATATAATTATTTACCTGCTTAAACTTCAGGTTCGCCTCCTTGGATATCTTCAACAGGACATCGGCAACAGATATTTTTTTCCTACGATAATTGATCTTCACATCGCTGTTGATATCGGAAATATCAAATGAGAAATGAAAATCCGTTTTACTTTCGATCTCCTTAAATGCCTCCAGAACATCGGCATTTTCAAGATTGAGGTTTAGATGTACATCGTAAACCCTGCGGACTTCCTGGGCATTGGTAATTGCAGCCTGTAAAAGGCTGAAAAACAACGTCTGCAATACTATGCCATATGCTGTAGACTTGCTGATCACGGTAATTAGCCTAAGTAATTTAATTTTCATAATTTTGTGTACGTTTGATTTAACATTCATTTTATAGCAGAATTCTTGCTAGGATTTTCTGCTGTGGATGTGTATAGCCGGATTTATTTTTGTAAATCCGGCTTTTTTTCATGAAGTGTCCCTGTATTCCATATTTAGTTTTTTATAGTTATTGTCACTTTTTTATTGTTGATTTCATATTCAAAATCCTGCGTGAAGCTGATGCTCTCGAGCACATTGTCCAGGTAGTCGTTTTTAAACCATCCGGAGTATTTCCACTCATCTCCAAGATAGGTTTTCGAAAATTCAAACTCGACGCCATACCATCTGCTCAGCTTTTTAAAGACGGTTTCAAAACCGTCCTCTTCAAATTGAAGGACGCCATCCTTCCAGTTAATATGCTTGTCGACATCGCTTTTTTGCTTACTGGCTTCCCTGTTTCTTTTTTTATAATTAACCGAATACCCGGGCTCTAATATGAATTTCTGATGCTCCTGTTGTTGAATTTCAACCAATACGCTTCCTGTGGCCAGCGTGACTTCAATATTGTTTTCGGAGGCATAGCTTCTTACATTAAATGACGTGCCCAGTGCAGTGGTAGAGACGTTCCCGGATTTTAAAACAAAGGGTTTGTCCGGATTTCTGGCGATTTCAAAAAAAGCTTCGCCTTCCAGTTCGACCGGTCTTATTTGATCACTAAAAACTTCCGGGTATTTCAAAGTGGATTCGGAATTCAACCAGACAATACTTCCGTCCGGCAAATATATCCTGAGCTTCTGCCCGCTTGGGATATATTTTTCGATCTGATCAATTTCATGTTCAGCGACTTCCTCCGTATTTTCGAGCCTGAGTCGTTGAAGGATCACGATGGTAATAAAACCTGCAAGCAGAAAAAATACAATGGACGCGGCAATTCTCGAGGGATTAAAACGTCGGGTTTTACCGCCTTTTTCAAGCGAATCGATCTGAATGACGGTATGGTCATTAATCTCATTGCTGATCTGAGCATATACCTGATCTCCGTCCGCCGTCATTGAAAAACGGGTTTCTTCCCAAAAACGCTTTATGAAATCCGCATCCGCTTCAAATTCCGGATTTGAAGCTATGATGGAATCCAGTTCTTTCCGTTCCCTTTTATTTAAAGGTTCGGTTTGAGATTTTGTCACCAGTTCAAAAAATCGTTTTTTATTCATTATTATCTTTTGGCTCGGAGTAATTCGGATGCTTTTCACCTCTATAACTCCAGGAGAAAAAAATACCCCTACGCGCATTTGAAAAATTATTTTCCATCCGCATTTTTTGATGAAACCGACAGGACCTGAGCAAACTCAGGACACACACGAGCACGACTATATTTCACTGTTTGTCAGCAACTTAAAAAAATATAAGCGGATGAAATCATTCGGGAGATCGACAAAAACCGCCGATGCGGTTCATTGCAGTTCCGGTTCCTTCTAGCGATTGCTCGTGTTCAGACTTCTGTTTTTAGCGGCAAAGCGCAGGTGCATCAACTTTTCGCGCAGGGTTGACATCGCTTTACCCATTTGATTTTCGACCGTTTTTATGGAAACTTCGAGAAGTTCTGCCACCTCCTTATATTTTAATCCGTCCTGCTTCACCAGCTCAAAAATCAATCTGCACCGCGGCGGCAGTTCATCAAGAGCATTCAACAGCTCTTTCCGCAGCTCTTTGGTGATCAGCTTACTTTCAGGCGAATCCACTGTTTTTGCCAGATTAAAATCTCCGGAAGCCAATTCAACTTCATGCAGTCGGTGGATATCTCTCAGGTAACTCAGCGCCTTGTTTTTCACAGAACGAAAAATATAACCGTCAAAATTCTCTATTTTATCCAGTTGCGTTCTGTGGTTCCACAACCCGATAAATACGCTGGATATCGCCTCATCGGCGGCGGATTTGGACTCGAGGAAATAATATGCATAATTCAACAGCCTGGGATAGTAGTGGTCAAACAACTGCCTCAGCGCTCTTTGATCGTCATTTTTGACAATTTGTTCTATCCAGATATGTTTTGAAACTTTATACGCCATTCGCCCTTATGCATGCTTAAAGCTCATGATGGGATATAAAACCATCGATCGTAAAACCATAAATCTCCGTTCCGGGACCGAAGGGATTTGAACGATCGACCCATTCGGAAAAATCTCAATCCGATCCCTGTTGCGCAAGGTCTCTAACAAGTTGCACATATTATTTCACTTTCCGCTCGCCCGTATGATCATATCCCATAGACCGTTCCAACTCGATCATTAATCCGGGCCTGAAATTTGTGATCAAAGCCCTTCTGTGGAATTTCGAAGTATTGCCCCGGCTGTAATGCAGTGTTCTTCCGTGATGAAATACACAAGATCCGGGATTCAACTCGACATAAACGGAGCCTTCCTCCGATCCCCTGCACTGCAATGCGCCCTTATTGCCTATTTGGGTATGCGGCAGGACTTCACCTTTGTGCGATCCGGGGGTGTACCACATGCACCCATTCTCCAACAGCGCCCGGTCAATAGCTACCCAGCAACTCACGGCACGCTTATCCGGCAGATCGGGCCAGTAGGCTTCATCCTGGTGCCACGGTGTTTCCGTATGGGTCCCCGGCGCTTTATTGATGAGCATATCGAAATCCAGTTGCATATCTTCTCCCAACAGCTCTTTTGCGATTCGCAATGTTTTCTCATGGATCGGCTTATTCAACAATTCGGGGAACAACCTGCCGGGCACCATGATCTGGGTGATTTTTTCATGGCCGGCTTCAGGATCTCCCGACAAATCCGATCTCAAACCCGAGGAATCTATGGTATTGTCGAGGAAGGAATTATAGATTTCACTGTAATACTCCACTTCCGCGGCCGGGATTAAGTTTTCAATGGTCAGATAGCCTTGATCTTTAAAAAAATCTCTTTGGTCTTGTGTCAGGTGTTGCATAGTTCAATAGTAATAATCGGGGTATCATAGGTCTGTGACCGACGGTCTTTATTTCAGGTTTGAGATCGCTTTTACAAGTTCGAATTCAGAATCTCCGTATTTCGGATCCCATGGAGTTCCCCCGCTTTTCGTATCAATTTGTCCGGCAATGCGATGTGCATCGTCGTATTTTTCGCGGATCATCGCATCGCACCATTTATACACGGCATTGCGCGTGCCGGATTTTTCCCAGGTTGCCAGATATGCTTCCGCTTCACCCTTTCGGTCCAATCGTTTCAGCGAAACTAAATACATATAGTCGGCAGAGCCGTATACGGGCTTACCGCTTTGCTGATACTCGACGATTTGTCGAAATCTTTGATTTGCCTGCTGCTGCTTCCCGCTTTTGAGCAAACACAATGCCTCCACATAGTTTTCAATGCGTTCGTCCACCTGAAAAGGTTTTCCCACTCCGAGGTTTTCCGGCCACAACCGGGCGCTGTTCACGGATCTTAACGCTGCGGAATACCTTCCGGCGCGATATAGTTCCAAAGCTTCCATCAAACAGGACTGACGGTAAGTTACCCTTCCGTATCTGGCTCCCTCACTTGGCAAAATCACTGTGGTAGATAGTACCTCCTTACAGGCCGAATATTGTCCGTCTGCCATAAGGCACTTCGCATAATTATATTTCAGTACGTTGTTTTCGGGAAATTTCTTCATGGATTTTTCAGCTACGGCCAAGGCCTCCTCCGATCTGTTTTTGGATAAATAATATTCCTCCAATCTTGCATATATCCGCCATTGATTTGCATCCAGAGCCAAAGCCTTCTCAAGGTCCTGCTCTTCGTCATAGTCATCATTTTTCGAAAACAACGCGGATTTGGCCAGGTAAAATGTTGCAACATCGGGATCATCACCGCACGCGTTAAACAGATCAATTGCGTTGTCCGAATTGCCTAAACTCCAGTTCAAGACTCCCGAATAAAACAAGGGTTTCCAATTTTCAGTATTTTGCGATGCCCAGTTAAGCACTTGTACGTGCTCAGGTCTAAACGGCGCCACAAAGTCCGGGCTCATGTCAAGCGCGGTTTCAAGATATTGCTTAGCCTTTGATTCATCGCCATTCAGATGATTCAGATAGGCGAGATGCAACAAGGTTATGGGGTTGGCAGGGGACAGTTCGAGCAATTGCACGGCTTCATCAATTCCTCCCAGATCCTGATACCACAGGGCCATTTCCATAAATATTTCATGGGGCAATTCGCACCGTACCCCGTTTGTGAAAGACGGCCCGGGCGCTCCATCCAAAATTGCCTGCTCAAAATCTGCAAAGTGATCCAGTTGTGTTATAGTCCTTATTCTTTCCAGATGTTTTAAGGCTTCGTCCTTTTTTCCTTTTTTCCTGGCAATAACTGCCATGATCTTATTGGATTCGATATCCTCGGAAGAAGCACCCAACACTTTTTGCGCATAGTATCCGGCTTCTTCCAATAGCTCTTTTTTCAGAGATAATCCGGCCAATTCGATATAAGCCGCTTTCCTGAATGCCGGTGTCAGAGATGCCACCGAAAATCCATCGCGCGCGTCCTGGAAATGTTCCAGCTTTTTATTGATCAAACCGTAGATAAAATTCGCCTCGGCGTCGTAGGAGTTTATGGACAGGGAGGCGGATGCGTGTTCCAGTGCCTTTTGGTATTCGGCTTTTCTGTAGAGCAGACTTGCCAACTGATTCAATGCCGGGGCAAAATAAGGATGATCCTCAAGACAGGATTCGAAGGATTCCCGTGCCTTTTCATACTTTTTCTGAAAAACCCAGTGCTGCCCATCGAGGAATTTTCCATAGCCCGAATTCCAGTCAAAATCCGGGGGCGCCTGCATCGGCCGGCTTGAGCGATGGCCCGTTTCCCTTTCCGGCCAGATGAGTTTATTCTTGCCCAATACAATTTTGACCGGTTCGCCATTAAGGTTCGGAGCAAGCTTCACCGACCAGGTTTTCAGAACATCCAGTTTCAGGTCATATTGTTCCATTAATTGATCGTCCCTATAGATGCTCAACTTCTCGTTTGTTTTTTGAAGCGGGCAAAAATAGACGGTCTTGCCGTTCTGATCTTGTTCAACATTTAATACGCCAAACGGGTTGGCCTTCTTCACACCTTTTGTTTTCAATATCGGAAACCAAATTTCCTCGAATACATCCATTGCATGGGGCTCAAACCCAAAATGTTTGAAAGGCGTCTTCGTACTGCCCGGCACCGCCTGATTAAACAACCTCCCGGATTGAAGTTCAACGTATTGCCCGTCATCATCCGTAAGCAGATCTTCCCAAATTCCACCGGACCTGCTGTGCGCCCACTGAAATACTTTCATACCCAACTTTTCTCCATAAGGAGCATAATGACCGGATCCAAACTCCAGCTCATGCCAGTATCCTGCATAATGGTCGCTCATTTCCCCGAGCACATGATTTGACTTACTGCCTCCAAAGCTGTTGTTTTTATACCACGATATGTCCCGGCCTTCCGGATCGATCGGCCAGTCGTGGGCGCTTCCGTCGTGTCCGATCCAATGGCTGCCCGGAAAGCAGAATTCCAGATCTCCTTGTACCTGATAGGCGGCATTCATCCACTGATAATACGGCTGCACCAGAGGCGTGGGATTATGCCATGTAGTTTTGGTTGTAAAATAGGCCCTGTCCTTTTGAAGATTCACTTCGGTTTCCCACCGCGTTCTTGTCAGCAGGTCCGTAGCGCTTAAAAAACAGCTCACACTTCCGTCCGCGTTCTCTGCAAGCGCATAATCGACCGGTGTCGCCGATGTCGGAGCATGACCGATAATGCCAAAATTGAGTTCTATTCCACCCGATGTCCAGGCACCCCGCATGGCAATATCCCTGAATTTGACGACCGAATTATAATAAATGAATTCATTCCCGGTAGACTTTTCAACGGCCCCCCAGATCTTACCGCCGATTTCCGGAAATATCGTTACTTTGATATAATCATTTTCAAGCTCCACAACTTTCCATTCCTTTTCCGAGGCTTCCAGCGCAAAACCGTCAAACCTGAAATACGGATAATAGGTATTGTCAGGATTGGGGACCGGGTTCGGGTCGGAGAACGGATATGTCTTGAGATTGAGTTTTTTTTCTGCAACGGTTGCCTCCTGTTTTTGCGCTGTCGAATTCAATGCAATCACAAAAACCAAGACGAGCGGGAAGTATTTTAGCGTTTTCATTTCAGTTGGGTATAAAATTGAGCATATTCTATTTCTCATCAAATTCACGGTATGTTCCGAATTTTGCCAACCCGTCCTCCCCCAGGTTCGCCGGATATGGTTCGACCGCCCTGTTGGTTCCGAAACACAGCCTTTCCCAAAGCTTTTTCCGTTCGTATCTCTGATGGACTTTTTGGAATCCGGTTTCGAGTAACAAAGCCCTGGCTTCATCAAAAAGTTCCAGGTCAATGAGCATATCAACGCGCCTTTCGATAATAAAATCATCGTCAAGGGCATTTACCTCGTCCAGCCAGTACATTCTCTTCTTCAGGGTTTCCGGTCCGATTTCAGCAAGTGCCCGATCCCGCTCAACAACTACCTGAGGGTGGTTTTTAAAAGCTTCATCTCCAAGCGAATCATAACACGATGCGGCTTTCCGAAACTTACCATTTCGGAAATAAACTCTTCCTAATACGGCACAGGCCATATCCAATCCGGATTCACTCAACATGCGGATACCTTCGTCAATCCTGTTTTCGGCCAAAAGCCAGACGCCGTAGTACAATTGCCATATCGATGCGCCGGCGCTTCTGTCGCATTCAATTACCCATTCAAATGCTGCGCCGAGGTTCGGTAAACCACCGGGCGGCCAAACGCCATCTTCGACATCCGGAGGAACAGGAATTCCGGATACATTTGTCTTTTCATAGGCCCCGACCAGCGATTGCCATACTTCTACTTCGTTTTTCCTGGCAAATGAAAACAACGGTATCTCAGAAATATCCCTCAGGTTTACTTCAGGGACTTTCAATTTGCGGATATCCATCTTTTTATCGGTGGGGAACCAGTATTCCGTATGCTGATGCACCTGGCCGGGAGGGAGCTGTTTCCTGACGGATTGATCGATGATCGGTCCTGCCTGTATCTCCAGGTATGGTTGTTTTTTCAGTGCATGCGCATATGCCCAATCCAGGTCTCTTCCGCATCCGTAACTCCACAATTTTATGCCCGGCACCTGTTCCCTTTCCCCGGTGTGGTACAGCCCGGTTTTATTGGAACAGGAATAACAACCGAAAGCATTAACATCGGGATTTAGCCAAAAATATCCGGTCATCATCCGGATATCTCTGTTGGCTGTCGGGCCTTCGCTTTCCCAATCGATCGTTTTTAGGGCATCGCTGTGCATCAATACCGTACCGCCCGGAAAATGAAATTCCGTATCTTCAAAGGCCGGAACGGCCGCGTTTGACCACGACATCCACGGGTGGGCCTCTTGTGTCGGATTCTTGAAAACCGTCCGCTGGGTGATAAACCGATCGTGTTGGCCGAGCGAATACTCCACGGTCCATTGCATACCATACTTAATTTCTCGCTCGCCAACCGCAACATATATGCGATCGTTGCCTTTATGTATATCACAACAGACAATTTCGTTTTGAGAAGGTGTATGTGAAATCGGGAAACTGACTTCGATACCTCCGGCAACGAAACTGAACCTGGGCAAAATTCGCGAGGCCCTTATGACATCCGGCACATATAGGATTTCTCTGCCGGATTCCTTATGAAAAATGGAATATACCTTCCCCCCCAAATCCGGACATATGATTACGCTCAAATATGCATTTTCAAGTTTGATCATGTCATATTTTTTAAGAACAGGCCTGGTCGAAGTCTCGCAAAAGCTTTGATACGGATACACACCATCAGGATCAAGTACCGCCGGCAAAGGGCCGGTCGGGGTCAACTGATGGGTGAGGATCGTCTTGCTGAATTCAGAGACTTTCAATTCCATGGAAATGTCAGGTTTTATGCAACTTCATTTTTCATCGGCAAACTTAAATACGGTGATTACCCCGGCAATGTCCGAAGGAAACAAACACGATTAATCCACAACTTTTGACTCGACAGCTTTGAGCTGAGCTCCTTTATGGTAAATGTAATCAATTCGATCCCGAAGACCATATATGTCGGAAGAAGTTGCAGCCCGAAGCGTTCAGATCCTATTCTAATCCGCCCCTGGGCCGAAAATGAAGGTGATGCATTCCAGGCGGGTATTTTCCCGCTTTCCACCCTTAACGGAGTCCCTAAAATTGCCTCATCGGAAAGACCGGGCGCCATTCCCTCTGTTCCTGCGGTAAACATCGGCTGTCGAAGGTCGACAACATAAACGGCTTCCTCATCGGGAATATGCGGGTTGATGCGTTCCGAACCCGAGGGTTCAAACCCAAAACATAAAGAGGACTGCCCGGCATAAGAGATCGAGCTCAAGGCAAAGGTCATGAAAAGATAAAGGAAGGCATTCCGGAACATCATGATCCTCTGTTTTCAAAATTGAAGTGAAAGTCCGATATTTTAGGGACGATCGGATCGTTCAGCGCCCTGGCCGGCATGCCCAGTTCTTCCGGACCGGGACCTACGAACTCGGTACTTCGGGGCTCAATTTTCAGGATTCCTGCCGGATCAATTTCCAGAAAAGTAAATAAGGGATCTTTGTAAGGAATCGTATATTTGATCCATGGGAATTTTTTATCGATCTCCTCGCCGTACCGAATTTTCAGGTAATCTTCTCCGACCCATCGGTAAGAAGCGCTGTTGATCTGGATATAATAAATTCCGTTGATATCGGTCATATAGTCCGTATGGTGGTGGCCACTGAAACCGGCGACTACTTTTGTGCCGCCTGCCTGATGATTTGCCTCTTCAAGTATTTTCCTGATCCGGTCAAAATTGGCGACACCTCCATCTTCGTTTTCCAACGTCTGATGGGAAAACACAAAGGTATGTAAATTGGTTTTGGCCAAATCCCGCCTCAGCCATTCCTGCTGCTCCTCACCGATGTACCGGTTGTAGCCGGACCAGGGTTTCGGGTTGGGATCATTTCCATCCAGGATCACAAAATGGAAACCGTGCATATCGAATGCATAGTACCTTTTCTTCATACCCCAGAAATCCATGGTCTGCTTTCGCGTAAAACCACCGTCGGTATCGTGGTTTCCAAGAATATGATACGCCGGAGCAATATGCGAATTCCAGAGCTCCATCAAACGTTCATTATGCTTTTTGGGCACACAGAAATCTCCCATCTGCAAAATAAAATCAGCCTTTTTGTGAGCGGCGGCTTTGAGAAATACGCGCAATCTTTCTTCTCCGTCATGCATGACGTCATTATGCAGGTCAGCGATCAGGCCGATACAAAGCCTTCTGGTATCCTTTGCCAAAGCCATGGAAGGATTCCAAGGCAGCATCAGGGCCCCTCCCATCAAGGCCGATTTGGATAGAAATTCCCTTCGTCTCATGCTCATTTTTTCATTTAATTCTTAATCGAACAGATCCAATTCGGCTATCGCCGCTGCCTGGCTTCCGCCGGCTCCCCGCTCTGCCCGGACCCGTATATACCTGGTGGTCACCGGCGACTTAAATGACCAGATTCTTTTTGTAGGGTCATTGATCAAATTGCCAAATTCAAATACCTCCAACACGCTCCATTTCTTTCCGTCATTGCTTACCGAAATATTTCCCTTTTCAATCATACCTTCCTTCATAATTGTTTGAGGTGTATAGGCGAAACCGGTAATCTCGTATTCCTTTCCCAGATCGATCGATATGTGCTGGGGCAATTTCTCCTCATTTTCAGATTGCCAGTACGATTCGACGTCATCATCAATGGCTTTACTGCCGCTGTTACTTCCCTGTTCGCTGCTCGTCGAAATGATCGACCATCCGCTTTTCAGCATGCCGAATTTAACCGAAGTTTCTCCCCCGGACTGATCGCCTTCAAAGGCAACCGCTCTTACTTCGCCCGATTTGTGGGAAAAAGAACTTTTATATAAGCTGGAGGATCGGGTGGGTTTGGAGCCATCCAGGGTATACCTGATTTCCAGGTTTGAATTTAAATTCCCCGTCGCATCAATTCCGTGGGATTTCCACTTGAACTGATGAACTTGCGGCTTGAGCGTAATATAACCATCTTTATCTCGTTTGATTTGGATTTGAGGCGGTCTGGATTTGTAGAAATGAGCCGAGACTTTTGACAGGGACGGATCAAGTCTTGATTTGAGTATCCTTATTCTGAATTTTGAAGTAGTCACAGTCGGAAAACGAAGTATTTTTTTGTACCCCACCGTAGTGCCTGTTGCGATCTCTTCCCAGGCCTCACTGATCCAGACATCCAGCGCATGTTCTTCGATTCGTTGACTGTGGGTTGCTATGGCCTCCTGCAACACAAACCGGTTGGTCTCGACCTCGTGTTCCAGTTCGACGGTAAATTCACCCTCCCCTTTTGATCCAAGGACAAAGCTTCGTTCGTCGTCATCCAGAAGCTCTGCGGGACCGTGGGCTCCTTGCAGCAGATCCGTGCCATACGTTTCCCGGATCCGGTTTCCCACCTCTTCGAGCACACGCACATCCTCGGCGGCGAACACGCCGGCTCTTGTCGGCGGAATGTTCAACAAAAAGACAGAATTACCGCCTACGGATCGTTCGTAAATATCAAAGACATCGTCTGCATTTCTGACCTTTTGTTCCTTCTCGTCCCTGAAAAACCAGCCTTCACGTATGGAAGTATTGGTTTCCGTAGGCATAAAATGCAGGTAATTACCGGCGTAAAGTTTCTCGCGGCTGCCAAGGTCGCCGTGAAGATCGGCGAATTTGATTTTCCGATTCGGATCATCTTCAAATGGTATGATGTCCCACTCGGATTCCCTGGTTTTGCCACTTTCATTTCCACACCACCGGACATCCTCCCTGCCAAAAATTACGGCTTCCGGCGCAAGCGCTTTAATCAGTTCCTTCCATGCCGGATAATTATAGGTTTGTCCCCCCTTTCTTTTCGGGTGTGCGCCGTCAAACCAAACCTCGTGGACGGGGCCATACTCCGTAAGCAATTCAAAAAGCTGATTTAAAAAATACTCGTTGTAATCGTCCACTTCAAACCGGAAAGTGGTCTTGTTTTTAAACGGTCTTCCTTCTACAGGTCTGGGAATGGTTCGCAGGGTGTATTTGCTCAAATTCCCGTACAAACCATCTTTGTTTTCTATTTGATACAAATCCGCCGGAGACAGATAAACGCCCAATTTAATTCCGTATTTTTTGCAGGATTCGGACAAATCTTTCAATACATCTCCTTTGCCATCGCGAAAAGGAGAAGACATCACACCGTGCTTCGTATACCTCGATTGCCACAGTACGAATCCGTCGTGATGCTTGGCCGTGAATACCACCAGCTTCATTCCGGCAGCTTTCATGGCGCGACACCACTGATCGGTATCCAGATTCCGGAGGTTAAAAATCTTTGGATCTTCCTTGCCGTTTCCCCATTCCATTCGCGTAAATGTGTTTGGCCCAAAGTGCACAAAACACGTGAACTCCAGCTTTTTGTAAGCATATTGATTTTCAGTCGGAACTACATGCGCAGCTTTCCTGATGATTTCTTCATGTGTATCCCCTTCAATTTTGACGGTACTTGCCGGAGCCATGTGATCTTGCCCGGCTGAGGCAATTGCCAGCGCTACCATGGCAATGAGAAATAGTGTTTTTTTCATCCGTTTATATTTTTATAGATTACTGACAAACAGAGCAATACAATCATGCTCATAGATGTCCTGAATTTGTTCCGGTCCTGCCGGTTTCATATAATTGTCCGATTCGAAGTTTTAAAAATTCTCTTTTTTACTTTTCCGTATTTTTTCAGGGATAACGCGCCCCGGGGCGTAATCTGCTGCGGTCCCGTATTCCGCAAAGTCGTTCCGGTCGGGATATACGGCTCCGGGTGAATCTACCGGACGGATTTTCCCGTTTTTGGCGAAGGGCAGATTCGATACCAGGGCCGGAACAAAAATAAATTTTATCCCCTTCATGACAGTATGCCCCAATTAAGATCCCGGGCCGGAACCACAGTGCTACTCTTCAAGATCATATGCTTTTTCCCCCTGTGCAATTGCCGTTCTAAACTTCTTTTCCTTTTCCAGACGCATGAGATACTTCTCGATTTGCACTTTTTGAACATCGTCCGGCCGGAAGCCTTCCATATCTGCTCTGGGAGTTTCACTCAATCTTTGCTTTCCGGAATAGATGAGTTGAAGCGCCCGCTTATAACTCCTTGAATCCCTGTTGAGATGTTGCAGGCAAGGACTCACCTCAGGCCGTTCGAAGGAGATCTGCGGACCAACCGTTCGCAAATGCGTTTTCAGAACTTTAAAATCCGTGCCGGTCAATTCGCCCAGTTCCTTCAGCTCCTCTTCGGTCAGCGGACTTCGCCCTGCCGGATTATTCGGGTATGCGCTTTCGTATGAAGGGTAGTAGATGGCGTTCAGATCAATCCAGGTATACAGAATTTCCTTTTCGTTTTGACTTAAATTCACATCGTGATGTGCGCTCTCAATAACCTCGACAAGTTTACTGGCATTGGCGCCCCAGCTCAGGGCCGGTTGAATCCGGGCAGGTCCGCCGCCAATCGGCCGAATCATCGATTTTACATGCAAATCGATGTATGAAGCATTAAAATACGGATTTCTGTCGCCAGCCAGGATCAAACCGGATTCATTTTCCGCGCCAAAATCATGGCATTTTATGCAATGGTTATCAAATACCGGCTGCACCAATTTTGCAAAGCCGAAATTCTCCGGTTTATTTCCCGGCTTAGCAAATGAGACCGGTGCTTTTCTCATGGCCATTGGCTGATTCTTCTGATTTAAGGGCACCGACAACCTGTCTTCGTGACAACCGATACAACCTCGAACCTCTCCGGATTGCACCATGGTACCGCTGCGCATCGATTGTATCATTTTTTTATTTTCATCCAACAACTGGAAATACACGAATTTCCCGGAAGGCACTTCCACATATACCGAACCATCCCTTTCCACTTCGGCTTCGCCCAAAATCCGTTTCAATTCAAAATTGTGCCAATTCATTCCGGGCGCCTGTTGTCCCTGCCCGCCCCAAGCGTCGGGGGTAAACGTGCGTTTTTCAGGAGTTTCGACCACCCGGAGGTATTTTACGGATCCGGGTTTCACCCCCTCCATATGTGTACCTTCATAGACATTTTGCACGTAGAAATAGCCCGGCGAATCATCGAATGTCGTTCTTACGGGCACCACGGGTTCTCTGGTCCGAGGTGATATCAACATCGGATCGAAACAGCTCTCCTCTTCTTCATGAATCAACACCTCATTCCCAAACCGGTCGACCAGGAAAATCCCCATCTTTTCTTTGATCGGTTTCCCTCTTTCAATTGTTCTGGAACACAGGATAAAGGCATCGTCCAATGGAAAAGGGTCTTCATATCGCACATCCAATTCCATGAATTTATCCCAGTTGCCGACGCCGATCATTTTACGAGCCCGGGAAGGCCATATTGAAACGACCGATTTTTCACCGTCCACTCCCTTTGACCGATCGAGGATGGTCAGCGCACCCCATGGGCGATCATGGCAAGATCCGAATATGCACGCAATATAGCTGGTGCCGGGAATGGGCCGGGGGTCGATCACTCCTCCGGGAGAATTCATATTGTTTCCGTAGAAAATGGCATGATTTGTTCCGTCCGGATTGGCGGTCCACAAGCCCTGCGCATCTCCGAAATTGCGATCTACATATTCCCATCGGTCGTAGATGATCCTTCCGTCGCTTAAAACGGCGGGATGCCCATCGAACAAGGTATTTTTACTCAACTGCACAATATTCGAGCCGTCGGATTCCATTCGATACAGATTTGACATAATATGCCTGTTGCACATGCAGTACTTTGGCTCCCGGGTCGAGCTAAAAAGAATATCTCCGTCAGGAAGATATATTGGGTCTATATCGGATATGCCCTGATCAAATGTAAGCTGTATCAGTTCTTTTTTATCGAAGCTTGCTTTGTAAATATGATAATCATCGTCCGGATTTTTGCGATATGACAACAGGACTTCCAGGCCGTCATAGGATACCTCCGGATCGCGAACAACACCCTCGTTCGTAGAAAAAATGGCCTCCGCTTTTCCGGTTCTCAGATTTATCCACTTCAATGCCGCTCCCCCTTCAAATTTAAAATCATTGATCTCTCCTTTCTGAAAGAGCGTAGCCGTATTGTGGTGATCTTTTTGGTATTGCTTCCTGGTAACAAAGAGCAAATCATTTGCAAATGCCGGATGGGCGAGCATGACTTTTCTTTGAAGCTCCGCAAACGAGGCATGTTCGGAAGACCTCAGCTTCCGAAGATCAAGTATTGCTTCGTCCAGCTTTTCATCAGTGCTCTTCTGGCGGATATATTCTGCAGCCTGCATCAATGCCGCAAGCTTTGAATCTTTTTCGCGTGTATTCAGAGCACTTTTAAAACCAAGCATCAGGAATATACCTGCCACCGGAAGAAACATGCTAAATTTGGCTTTCCACACTAGCGATTTAATTTCTTGAAATGACATTACCCATGGATTTATAAATGATCACTATACCTCTTGAAATTTATTCAAATATATTCAAGAGTTCATTCCAAAACACTGATCCAAGTCATTACGACCGGTTTAAACCCGGAATTTCCACTGTACATTCGACGATCGAACACAGGAACGATCGCCGCAAATCGTTTTTCTCCGACGCATGCATGCTCCCTGCCTTTTTGGAGGGTTCCGCATCGATCTTGCAAATGCTCCCCGAATAATCCGGACCTGCATTGATGCTTTTTCGCACTTTTGGGATCAGGCTTCCGGTTATCCCATAATCAGGGCTTTCGGAATTTATTCGGCCGGACGACTGCCATTCCCGATAATTACAGGTTAATATTCGTCTGTAAGGGCAAACTTAGGTTTGCGCTTCATCCACATTCCTCTTGTAAAATCCGGGATATCGACAGGTTCGCTTCCATGGGCGATCGACATCTCGGACAATGGCGCAATTGAACTCCAGGCGGCGGCATCGTAGGCATCCAATGGCGTATTCACTTTCCTTTTGATGGATTCGACAAATGCATGATCTACAAAGAAGTCCATGCCTCCGTGTCCCCCTCCTTCCGCCTGCCGGGCATACCTTTTCCAGAGCGGGTGGTCATATTTCTCCAAATAAGGGGCCGCCGGCTCCCAGCTATGGTCCGGGCTTTTGCCGTCCAGATAAATCGACTTATTCACGTCCATCCAAAGTCCTTCCGTTCCCTGAACTCTAAAACCCAATGAATAAGGCCTCGGCAAATTGGTGTCGTGCTGTACGGTGATTGTCTCATCGTTAGCAGTTTTAATCACAGTGGTAATTACATCGCCAAGTTTAAACTTAATCTTTGCGTTAGGATGATCCTTACCGGCAGTTTTTACGATATAATCATGAAGACCGCGCGCTTTGGAGGCCGTCGATGTCAGGTACAATAACCGGTTGCCAAAATTGATATCGAGCATGGAAGATACGGGCCCTAATCCGTGTGTCGGGTATACATCGCCATTTCTCAGAATCGAATGCCGGGTCCTCCATCTTGCCTCGCCATGAGCTCCGGGGCCGAATTCGACGCCGGGATTGAATTTTACCTTCTGAAGGTTGTGCTGATATCCGCATTCCATATGAATAAGCTCGCCAAAAAGCCCCTGTCTGACCATGTTGAGCACGGCCATCACATCGCGCCTGTAATTCACATTTTCAAGGATCATACACGGGGTACCGGTCTCCTCAAACGTATTTACCAGATCCCAACACTCTTCAAGTGTATTGGCTGCCGACACCTCCACACCTGCATAAATGCCGGCTCGCATGGCGGCGCAGGCCATTTTGGTGTGCCACACCCATGGCGTTGCGATGATCACGCCGTCAATGTCTCCCTGTTCAAGAAGTTTCAGATATGCCTCCTCGCCATCGGTATAGGCGGGCACATTTTTGTATCCGGCCGTTTTCAGCATTTTTTCGGACGCGGCTATGGCTTTAGGGTCAATATCACAGATGGCCTTTACTTCCACATCCTCGCGTTGCAGGCAAAGTTTCATATGCCATCTTCCCCGGCCTCCCAATCCTATGAAAGCCATTCGAACCTTGCGGTCGTCTTTTCCGAATATCACATTCGGAGTCATTACGGATGCCCCGGCAATCGCAGTCGCCGAGGTTTTGATAAATTCTCTTCGTTTCGTTTTCATCTTCTGTTTCGAGTATTTAAAAAATCGGATCTATGGAAAATTTGAATGTATAGTTCTTAGCGGGTACGGAATACTGTTTGTAGGGTCTGGCCCCCCAGGAGTTATCTCCCGCAACACCCATCATCTTCAGGTCGGCCGTTACGAATACACCTGCTTGCTTTACAATATCATTGGTATGGCGGAAATCCCCGTGTGTTTCCTGGTCGAAATCTTCTATGGGATTGTGTAAAGCGGAAAAACCAAAATGATCGATGCTGCTCACCTTCAATCCGACCCCATTTTCATTTCTAAGCTCAAACCAGCGTACATCTGTTTTATAGCCATTCTCCTGAGGTCTGGCGTATTTAAAGTATTGATCTTTTACTTTTCCACTGTAGATCCCAACAAATGCGGACCTGTTTCTGTCGATGTAGTTTTCGTGCGGTCCTCGTCCGAAATAAGTCAGATGATCAAAGTTAACCGGTAATTCCCATCGCATCCCGAACCTTGGAAGGTCGGGCAACTCCGCTTGCTCAAGCGCCAGGCTGCTTTCGATGTTCACTGTTCCGTTGCCATTTACGTAATATGTTACCGAGTTTCGTCCCTCGACCTTTTCAAGTTCGAATTCCACCTGAACAGATATCAAGGATGGCGACAGTTGGTTGGCCTCCATATGTGCAAGACGAAGTCCTCTGCTCACATCTCTCCAAATACCGAGACGGCCAATCATATTGCTGCCCTTGTCGTTGTCATTTGGCGGACGCCAGAAGTTGACCGCCGGGCCCGACTGCAACAGTGCAAATCCATTGATTTCGTAGGAAGACAAAGTCCCGGAAGCCTTGTCGAATGTAAGCGTAAAGTTTTCGCCCGTTACAACTATATCTTTGTGGTCCTGCAACACGAGCGGAGCACTCGATACCGGTGCGGGCGCTTCTTCCGGTATTCCCGGTAATTTGAATTGCTCATGGGCCACTTCGAAGCCCTTCGGTCTAAACGGCCGGGAGTTTCTTAGTGTTGCGGAAAGGTCCAGAAAATATTCGGCACCGGGCCGTTTGGATATTTCCGGCAAATCGAGCTGAATTATTTTTGAATTGTGCGGCTCAATATCAATCTCGGGAAAATCCCCCGAGAACAATTCAACACCGTTTTCACTAATCGTCCAGCTTAACCTGTAATTATCCAGCCCGATGAAATCATGCAGGTTCTTTACCCTGACCTTCCCCACATTCAGATCTACTTCTTCAAACCAAATGTATTGATAGGCGTACTTCACCTCCCAGATGGCCGGATGTGGTGTATAGTCCGACGAAATTATGCCATTGCACAGGAAGTTATTATCGCTGGGCATTCCTTCCCCGTAATCCCCTCCGTACGTCCAGAACTCATTTCCGCGCTCGTCTACTTCGACCAATGACTGATCGATCCAGTCCCATATGTATCCCCCCTGAAGCTGGACATTTTTTTCCTCATAAATAACTTCCCACAGATCCACCAGATTCCCGTTGCTGTTCCCCATCGCATGGCTATACTCACTTATGATCATCGGTTTGGGTTGCTTCTTCGATGCGAAATTCCGGAGACCTTGCACTCCCGGATACTGAGGGCAAAAGATATCGGTATTATCTCCCATGATTGCCCGTTCGTAATGAATGGGCCTCGATGGATCGCGTTCCTTGATTCTTCGGTAAACTTCGGTGAATACCTCGCCGTCTCCGGCTTCATTTCCCATAGACCAGACGATCACACAGGGATGGTTTTTATCCCGTTCTACCATTCTCATATTGCGGTCTGCATGTGCTTCGGTCCACTCCGGTTTTTTGGCCAACGAGTATTTGCCGTAATACATCCCATGCGATTCGATGTTGGCTTCATCGGTTACATAAAGACCATATGCATCGCACAATTCGTAAAATCGTTCATCATGCGGATAGTGGCTCGTTCTCACCGCATTGATGTTGAACCGCTTCATCAGGCGGATTTCTTCGATCATGGCCGCTTCGCTGATCACGTGCCCGGTGTATTGATGGTGTTCGTGCCTGTTGACCCCCTTGATCAATACGGCCACCCCATTGATATAAAAGACGCCGTCCTTGATCTCTACCTTTCGAAAACCGACTTTGCACGTCAAAACTTCCGCCGTTTCACCGCTGGAATTTTTCAGGCTGATCAGCAGCGTGTATAGATCCGGAGTTTCTGCCGTCCACTTTTCGGGATTTTTCAGCCTGTGATCAAATGCGATCTTCAATTCGGATTTTCTGTTGATGTTTGCGTCCTTAGCTTCATTAATAACTTCCCTGCCGTCGGCATCCAGTAATTTCATCACAACCTGATATTTACCGGACTTTAAGTTTTCAGTATGATTTTTTATGTCGACTTCCAGGGTAAATAACCCGTCTCTGTAATGCTCGTCCAGACTAGCTTTTGCGAAGAAATCCCTTATTCGAACCTGTGGCCTTGAATAAAGAAACACATCGCGTTCTATCCCGCTGATTCTCCAAAAATCCTGGCATTCCAGGTAAGAGCCGTCGGACCATCGATACACCTCGACGGCCAAACTGTTCGCTCCTTCTTTCAGATAATCCGTAATATCCCATGTTGCCGGTGTTTTGCTCCCCTGGCTGTACCCCACTTCTTTGCCGTTTATCCAGAGATACATGGCGGACTTGACCGCTCCGAACTGGATGAATACCCGACGCCCTTTCCATGCCTCAGGAACGGTAAACGATCTTCGATACGAACCGACCGGATTATAATCATTCGGCACCTTACCCGGATGCTTTGGGTAAATCTTCTCCACAAACTCCATCTCCCCGGAGACCGGTGCCTTGTAATCCGCAAATTCATACTGGTGATTCACATAGATGGGCACGCCATAGCCTTCCACCTCCCAATTGGACGGAACAGTGATATCGTCCCAATTTGAAACATCGTAGGACTCCATGTGGAAACCTACCGGACGGTCCGACGGTTTTCGCACCCAGTTAAACTTCCAGGTGCCATTCAGGCTTTTATAATAAACCGAGGCGCTTCTTTTCTTGTTTAGCGCGGCATGCTCATTTTTGAAAGGCATTAAAGTGGCATGGGGCGCTTCCTTATTCCGGTTAAAGATTTCTAAGTTTTGCCAGTCGGGTGTTTGGGCGATAACGCCGACAAATGTGAGTATAAAAGTCGTAACCGATCCGATAAATTTCATATAACTGGTTTTTTAATTTTCACTTAAATCAGGGATTAATCGCTATTTTCCTTATATTTAATAAAGATGACTCCGTTGCTATCGTTCCCACCGATGCCCTCAATTTTAGTCTTTATGGAATATTCCGCCCCGGTTTCATAGTTATCCACTTCAAAAATGTAGGTACTCGACCGGTTTTCTTTTCCGCATTTTCCGGGGCGTTTGTCACTGGCAAAAATCCGGTTGTTCTTGTAAACCGCCAATCCTTCGACTTTGATGTCGCTTTCTCCATCTAAATACAAAAATGTAACTTCATAAGTTCCGTTTTTATTGATTTTTCCGGTTGCCTTCCTTTCAAACTCTACCGGCTGTTCCGAAACCACCTCGACGGCTCTCCATTCCGCCATAAACTTGCCGTACTTCTCAAACTCAGGATAATCGACCGGAAATAGCAGCGGCAGCGAATAATGCTTTCTGCTCACGACAGTTATTGCCTGAAAGTCCTGCAGCCGTTTCACGCGAACCGGTTTTTCGTATATTTCGGAATAAACATTTGGTTTAATGCCATTTGTCGAATATCGAATTTCAGCGCCGGCGACGATATTTTCCAGCGCTATGGTAAAACCATCACCGTGTTCCTCTTTGTGTACCAATTTGGGCTGAGGTACGCGATAGCCGTATCCGGCATGATCGTAGCGGTTGTAGTGCGTTTGCATACGTTGCTCGAATCCGTTCCATTCCTGTCCTGCTCTGGATGTCCAGATCACCTCTGCCAGTGCAGCCATTCTGGGAAACGTCAAGTAGTCGAAATAAGCTTCGGATCGGTTTTCATTTATCGGCGCAATCTCCTGAAGCACGGTGCCGTGGATAAACTGATCGGACCAAAGCGCTCCCTGCCCACCGAGTATCTGAGGCCTGTATTTTTCGTCCAAGCCTTCAATCGCAGGATTGAATCGATATACTTTTTCCAGCGATATGGGTGGCATCCACGTGGCCGCCTTCACCTCTCCGGGGATGTTGCTTTCCGGGAAATCGAAATAACAGTGGTCTGTCAATACCAGGACAATATCATGTCCTTGCGCTGTCGCGGCAAACGCTTTTTTCTTGTTATGCCAGATCATACCGACCGCTTTTTCTTCAAGGCCTTCTTCAATTATTTCGTCCCAGCCTACAATGGTCTTCCCGTATTTTTTAACCATTTCCTGGATCCGGCGGTTGAAATAAACCTGAAGCTCGGCTTCTTTGTTCAAGCCCAGCTCCTGCTTCCTTTTTTGGCAATGCGCACATTTTTCCCATCTGTCGTATTTTGCCTCATCACCTCCGATGTGAATGTATTCGGAAGGAAACAACTGAAATGCTTCCTCAAAAACATCCTGCAAAAACTCAAAGGTCGATTCTTTGCCGACACAATAAAGTTCCCGGCTAATCGAATGTTGCACCTGCACTTTTACCGGTTTTTCATTGCATGACAAATGCGGATAAGCCGCAATTGCCGCCAGCGTGTGTGCAGGAACTTCGATTTCAGGGATGATCTCTACATTTCTCATGGCTGCATACGCCACCATTTCCCGGATATCGTCCTGCGTGTAATAACCGCCGGTCCGCTCGGCCCCCTCCCCTCTCCAGGCTCCGATGGAGGTCAGTTTTGGATATTTCTTGATCTCCAGCCTCCAGCCCGCATCGTCGATCAGGTGTAAATGCAGGGTGTTGAGCTTGTACATCGACATCATGTCGATATACTTCATCACATAGTCTTTATCAAAAAAATACCTGCTCACGTCCAGCATCATCCCCCGCCATTTGTACTCGGGCTCATCTTTAACATGAATTCCCGAAATTTCCCATTCCAGGTTTTTTATCCGTTCCCGACTATAAATCCCGACAGGCATTAATTGTCTGAGCGTCTGAATCCCATAAAATATCCCTGCTGCAGCGCTTGCTTTAATGATAACCCGGTCCTCATTTACATCGAGTTCATAGGCCTCTTGCGGAAGACCATCGACCAGATCCAAATAAATCGCATTATCCGCCGGCGATGCGGCGCGCATGATTTCGAGATCAAATCCCGTAGCAGGGGAGAGAAAACCGGACAACAAAGCCGCATGCGCCTCAAGATCCCCGTCATACCGGATGATTGTCTTGGCATTCAGGACAAATGATTTACCGCTACTTTGCGCGGTTTTCGGAAGAGGTATGATGTCCTGTGCAAATAATCCGTTTGCAGTCAACACCAGGCAACATGATACTAAAAACTTAAGGTCGTATTTCATATTTATTCAAAACAGTTTTCAAGCCATTGAAGATTCAATCCTTTGAGTTTTTAAGGGCCTTTTCAATAATTCGTTGTATCTCGCTCAACTTCGCCTCTCCGTCCCGGGCCAATTTCAGTTGGGCCCTTGCCCTGAAATAATTGTGGTAGGTATGATTGATCTTGTAATAGACATCGCCGGCAATATAGTCCGTAAGAAACCTTACCCCCATGATAAAGGGGAAAAGCAATGCAGCATAGGCGAGTGAAGATCTTTCGGTTTTGTTCAAAATAGAATGTACGGACTGGATAAATCCCGCTGTGAACGCCTCGACGATCTCGAGGTCGTATCCGACGTTGTTCAAATCCTCATCATCTTCCGCACCGGTATTGGCACATGTTCGAATTCCGTCGCCGTAATCGTAATGTAAATAGCCGGGCATAATCGTATCCAGATCCACTACGCACAACCCGTTGTTTTTCCGGTCGAAAAGGACATTGTTGATCTTGGTGTCGTTGTGGACGATGCGGGGAGTGAGCAGGCCTTTTTCTCCTAAATTTTGAATTATGCTCATCAGCTCGTAGCGCGAGCGCACATAGTTGATCTCCTTCTCCAGACTTCTTACCCGTTTCAGGGGATCCGCTTTAATCGCGGCCTCCAGGTTGGATAGTCTGAATTTGATGTCGTGGAATTTTGGTATCGTTTCGACAATTCCGGAAGGATCAAGATCCGAAAGCTGATTGAGGAAGAGGCCAAACATCCGAGCTCCTTCAAAGGCAATCTCCCGGTTGGGAGCTATATCGTATACGACATGATCTTCGATAAAGTTGAATACCCTCCATGCGTTAAATTCATCATCCACATAAAGTTTGTTGTCTTTGGTCTTAATTAATTCCAGCGATCTGCTTTCAATATCGGCCACCTTTTTTTCGAGGAGTTTTTCGTGGATGTGTTCGGTCACCAGGGAGATATTATTCATTAATCCGTCAATATCTTTGAAGACATATCGATTGACGTTCTGAAGAATATATTTCCTGCCTTCCCCTACCGTATTTATAAGAAAAGTATCGTTGATATGCCCCCCGCCAAATGACTCAAAAGATTCTACAGGATCTTCTATGTTAAAGCTTTTAATTACCTGACGCACATCCATGATCATCGTCCTTTCCAAAGTTTCTCGGGGTATTGTCCGCGGTCCACAAGGTTCCTGATCATCGCTTTCACGACCGGCTTATCTTCGAGATAGGTAACTCCGTAGGTAAGTTCCGGGGTCTCAATTACCGGCATGCGGACGCGGTGATTTTCCAGCATATTTGTCACTGCATCGGGCAGAAAAAATTCCGCTTTCGGATCGCCGGAATTATCATTTATAAACGATTCAAACCCTTCTTTCAACACTTCAAAAAAGGGCGGCGTAAACCCCACAAGATTCATGGATACGATCTCCTCTCCGGACAGCGCAAATCGCTCGTCGTTTTCCACATAGTAAATCGAACTGTCGGGTTGCTTGTAAATATGGGTTCTCTCCGTGACCTTTTCCAGAAATGCATCATCCGAAACAGTACAGACTCCCCTGGACACGTAGCCATTATCGGATAATGTGTTTATCAGCCGGTATCCGATCAGGCACGCATCCAATCGGTCCGGTTGCAAATTCACCAGATGATCATGAAGCAGCTTAAAGGACTTGGTTCCATAAAAATCATCGGCGTTTATCACCGCAAAAGGATCATTGATTTTTTCTGCCGCCATCATCACGGCGTGGCCCGTCCCCCAGGGTTTTCGGCGCTCCCCGGGAACCGCAATACCATCGGGGACAATGTCAATCTCCTGAAAAGCATAGTCGATTTCAATATAATTCTCAAATTTCCCGACAAATACCTCTTTGAATTCATGCTCGATGTTTCTCCGGATAATAAAAACGACCTTTTTAAAACCGGCTCGAATTGCATCGTAAATCGAATAATCGATAATGGTTTCCCCCGACGGGCCGAACTGGTCTATTTGTTTAAGACTTCCATACCTTGAGGCAAGTCCCGCTGCCAAAACAACAACTGAAGGCTTCATTTCAATCTAGCTTATTAAATACGGTCAAAAATGGTTTGTGAACAACTTAGTCTACCGGATATCAAAATTGGAAAATATCCACATAAAATCAAAGAAAAAATAAATAATGTTATCGTACACAATAAGTTTGTGCACGATAACATTGCGCTTTTAATGCGAATAGCTCCGCAGAATCAAATCCGGTAAGATGATACATTTTCCGGGCTTATGATCTCAATAGGCAAAAACTTCTGCTCCGGCGGTCGAATGTTTCGAAGAAGAAAATCGGACAGGTAGGACAATCCCTGGAATGCCTGAAGCTTTGGATTTTGATAAATCAGGAATCTGATCTTTCCCTTGCGCAGATTTCTTATGTTTTCCCGGAGCAGATCGTATCCGATTATTGGCACATCAAGACCCGTATCTGCAATCAGATGCGCTTTGGAGGTCGTCACAAAAATTCCGTCTATTCCGGATGGTCCGAATTCTTTCAACCGATCCATAATTGTTGCCTGCCCATCCGTCCTTACATTTACGGTACTTATTGAGACAGGCTCGCGCCTTTCACTGAAATATGATCTGAAACCTTCTTCTTTTTGTTGCATATGAAAAGCATTCTCATATTCCTCCTCCATATGCACGATCAGAACAGATTTTGGCTTTGGCAAGAAGGTGTCGAACAGGTGTGCTGCCGTACGGCCGCTTTGAATGAGGTTTTGTCCGACAAAAGACTGAAAACCGGAGTTTTCAACAATGGTGTTGATCAGATTAAAAGGGATCTGCCTTTGCTTGAGCCGGGCCAGGTATTGCCTGCTTTCTTTGAGGAACAATGCTCCGAGAAGAACTCCGTCCGGATTCAATTTCAGCGATTGTTTGCTTGCATTCGCAAAATCCGCCGGATGGTTTGGCGCGTATTTCAATATCTCGACCGATATGCCTTTTTCCTGCAGGGCTTCACTCAGTTCACGAATCCCATCGTAACACGGCTTCCAATATTCGTCGAGGCCGTCGTCCGGCAATATCACGGCAAAGCGATATCTTTTATTCAGTTTTAAAGAACGGGCGACCGGATTGGGTTTGTAGTCGATCTGCTTTAGAATGCTTGTTACCTTTTCCTCCTTCTCCGGAGAAACCTTGCCCCTGTTGTGCAAAACCCGATCTACCGTTCCTGCGGAAACTCCGGCCAGTTTGGCTATTTCTTTGATCGTATAGAATTTCATGATTCCAGATGTCGCCTATTATTTCAAACAAATATCTTATTTTTCTTCTGAATATCTAGCTTTGGATCCAATTTGTTCGAACACAATTAGCCTCCGGCGATTGATCCGCCGGAGGGGCCGCAATGGCAACAAGACCGATATGCCCGAACTTTTGCCTTCCTGCCAAACCTGGCGAGCGCACACAAAATTCAAATCGCCAAATTGTCGGGACGCCCACTTTAACAGGATCTTTTCCCGTCAATATCTTTAAAATCGATCAGGTACTTTTTGCCTGTGAACAGGGTAATTTCAGCGCCCAGCACCGATCCCGAAGGAGTAATGTCCATGATGCGAATATCCTCTACCGGCGACAGCTCGTCGTCGGTAAAGGCGCCATTGTCCATTTTGTGCAAAAAAGCCGAGATCATCAATTCCATTGCCGGATTTTTCTCCATTCTTCTTTTGTAGGCATAAATGACCGTACTTTCATCGGCTTCGGCATTCCTGTTTTTGTGTACCAGGGTGTCTACACGATCCCAGCCATTGTAAATCACCATGGCAATGCTTCTTCCGGGAATGGAGGCGGTTATTACTTTTTTATAATCATCTTCGAATCGATCGACCTCGGCCTTGTTGCCTCCGATGTGCGGCATACCGAAATGCCCCAGGGTCAATTCGTATTCAAATGCAAGGCGCGAGCGGTCGATTCTGATCACTCCGCCGGGAACGGTAATATCGGCCAGGTCGATGATATATCCCACTCCATTGTTCGGCGGTCTGCGCATAATCGCCTGCCTGTAAATAACATCGTCCCGAACGCCGTTGTACATCATGCTTTGAGAAATTGTGTACAGTTGGTTTTTATCGGAATTATTGTCTACGGCATTGCCCGTAAGATAGAAATTGACGTCGTCGCCCCGTACATCCCGGGGGTCAACGCTGCGAAAACAATACTCCATTGCGGTTCCTCCCTCGGGGTTATGATCTTCCCACGGGAAATGCGTGTTGTAAACAAGTTTGGAATAATTGGGGTCATTGTAATACACCTTACCCGGGATAATCTCCGAAGTGCCTGTTTTTCCGTGATTAACCAGGACGAGGCCCGGATGATCAAGGATCACTTTCGTTGAGTTATTGCCCAGGTTTTCCCACATTCCGTCATTTTCTTTAGCCGTCCAGAACGGAGCGTTGTCGGGCAGCGCAAGACATATGAATGGCAGGAACATCAGAAACGGACTGGCGGCGCAACTATAGTTTTGCACCATGTATTCTTGTTGCCTGTAAAAGCCCAGGCTGGGTATGTCGTTGTAATAGAATTCTTCCCGGGTCACAAACTGAAGCAAGGATCCCGAGCAGAGCCTTCTCGCCCAGCCGGCATCAAGACTGGTTTTTTCCTTTAACATAAATGCCACCGGAAACGCGCCCGAAACCCATGTCCTGTAGCAAATGCTCCTGGACCACATATTGACATACCCGTCGCGGCCGAAAAAACTGGTAATGGACTCCATGAGCTTTTGTGCGGACTTCTCTATGATATCGGCTATCCCGGGATAGTAATCGTCTCCGAACGTCCTGTTCCAGATGGTGGTGTAAACAATAAAAAGGCTAATCGAGTAGTAGTTATAGGTTTGCTCCAGGTACCAGCCATTGCCCGAATGGTACGAAGCAACCCACAATAAATGACTTTTTAGCAGTTCGTCGTCAATCCCATAGCCATACTTTTTGAGAAATGAAAGTGTGACAATGTTAAAGATGCGCCAATTGTTTTGTGTCGTTCTGTGATGCGCCCATTTTGAAATTGTTTTGGCCATTTCATCCCTTTGTTTTTGAGTAAAACACGGCCATATGGTATCGGGCATTAAGAGAAGTGTTTTAAACAGGCCTCCGAATTCGCAGGTGAATTGATAATTGGAATCCGGCAGATCTTCCGGCAGCGGCAAAGAATTCGGATGTCCCGGAGTGAATGCATTGTACAAATGCAAGCAGTAATAATCTCTGAGTTTGATGTTATTGATGCGGACGTCGGGATCCGTGTGAATCAGCGGACCGGCGAGGGTAAAGGTTCTTTCCAGCGCTTCAAATTCCAACGACCGATGTCTCCAGTCGGGATCATCGGGCTGCGGATAAGTTTTCCCGGGAACTTTCGGAAAGACCATCGGCGTTTCAAGGGAATCGACATGGGTAAATGCGCGCTCCAATATGTATCTTGCACAATCGATGTAATGCTGTCTGGTCATCCCGGTATGCGGACTTAGTTCAAAATCGGGATTTTCAATTTCAAAGCTTTTTTTCATGTGTTTAAAATTTGCGGAAACCTCGCCATATGCCGTTGATCGTCATTATCCGGTATATCTCAATAATTATCTCAGGCATCGCCTGTTTCATCTATACGTTTAAAGAAATATTTATTCTTTTTCATCAATTGATTTAATTCCTCCAACGAATTCAAAGACGTGTTTTCAGGCGGTTCCATCATGGAATTAAAGATCAAAAGGCAGGTTTTTCCCGCGGGAATGCCGTGCGCTTTTCTCGCAATGTCGGTTTTCATGGCACTGTGTGTTTTAAGGTTGTTAACAATGTGAACACGCCGCATCGTGCGGCAAAGGTACATGAAGAGGAGATATTACACAATCGATTGTGTGAAAATTTCTTTTTATCCGCCGTTTCACTGCTTCTCAAAAAATCGCCGGGCGGTGGCCGCGGCACGCACGCCCGGCGCGTTATCGCCCGGCCGGGCGAACAAACCGGCACGCAAACTGCATTTGCTCCCTCCGCCCGCCAGAACATCATGCAAGGGCTGCGGCGCTTACGGGATGCACACACCGGCAAACACGATCATGCCTCGCGCGACCGGATTTTCATCCGGGCAGGAAAAAATCGATGGAATCAAGATGCATTGCTCCCGCCCCGGGGTGAACCTTTGACGGAAGAATTTCTTATGAGAAGTTTTGTCTTAAAGCTGATCGTTTGAGGTATCTGGGTCTGGCTTTTACCGGAAACCTTATCCAATACGATTTCGGCGGCCTTCTTTCCAATTTCAACCGCAGGATGATCTATTGTTGTCAATTGAGGCCTTATAATTGATGAAACCGGGTCATTGTTGAATCCGACAACACCAATCTCATCCGGAATGGAGTAGCCGCACTCTTCCGCGTATTGCATAAAACCAATCGCAGAAGTATCGTTGGATGCAAAGATCGCGTCAGGCCGCAAATCCCGATTCAGAAGCGTCTCAGCTCCATTTATCCCGTCTTCATAGCTCAATTTCGAATAGTGTATTACGTTTTCGTCGACGGGCATGCGATGATCCCTCAACGCTGTGAGATACCCTTCAAGCCGCTTTTGATACATGTGTCTCTGCTGCACACCTGCCAGATGCCCTATGCGCCTATATCCCTGCCCGATCAGGTGATTTGTCGCCATATACGCCGCATCAAAATTATCGACAAGCACTTTATCCGTATCGATCTCGAACGATACCCGATCCGCAAAAACAAGCGGATAGTTATTTTTTATAAAAGGATCAAAATGCTCATACCGATCGGTTTCGGCGGCTAACGACACGATTAACCCGTCTACCCGGCTATTGAACATGGTTTTTACATCTTCCCGCTCCTTTTTATAACTATCCAAAGATTGTGTAATAATCACATTGTAACCGTATCGGCTGCACACGGCCTCAATCCCGCTAATTAACGAGGATATGAAGGGCCGGTTGATGTGCGACACGATTACTCCGATCGCATTTGTCTTCTTTTTCCTAAGGCTCGAAGCAATGGCATTCGGCTCATATCCCATCTCGGCCGCTTTCTTCTTCACCTTTCTGATGGTACTTTTCCCAATGCTGTAATGATCCTTTAGCGCCCTGGAGACGGTTGTCGCCGAAACCCCCAACGCCCGGGCCACATCGTAAATGGTTATATGTTTTGTTCTGTGATCCACGATGATCGTGTCCTATCCGAAATTGTTTAACCGGCACTAAATACGTAAAAATTTCCATTCCCGATCAGAAATTTACACAATCGGTTGTGTAAATTTCGAATTTATTCTAAATTTGTCCACGAATTTGAAAGATATTTAACTATAAATCTCTATCCCGACAAGGGGATCGCCTTACAAAAATGAATTTCACAAAGGATCTAAAGCCACGATGTAATGGAAAGTCTCAACAAGTCCCCTTATAATGCAATCGCGTTTCTAGGCCTCCTGATTCATTTTTACCTTTTCGCAAACGCCCAGGACAACGAAATAGCGATCATCCGGGTTGATTCGGGGCCGTATGATCGCGCAAATACCCTGGTCGGAGTAAGCCTGGAAGGGCTAAGCCTGGATCTGGCCAACCGCAGCCTGGCCCTCTACAGCCTTACCGGGGGGGAGCAATATGTGGATGCCCAACTCGATTTGCAGGGAGAACCGCGGCTCTGGTGGAAGTTGCCGGATCAAATGGCGGCAGGTGAAACCCGGGAATATTCCCTGAGGCTGGAGGCGTCGAAACCGGCCAAATCCACATCGGGCGTGCTTGTTGCGGACGATCGTGGAGATTTGCTTGTCAGTATTGACGGGAGGCCCGTTTTACGCTACAACTTCCGTTACGCCCCCTTGCCGGAAGGGGTTCCGGAAATATACAACAGGGCCGGTTACATCCACCCGGTCTGGAGCCCGAAAGGCGAGGTTCTATCCAGGATCCAGCCACCGGATCACTATCATCACGTAGGCTTGTGGAATCCGTGGACGCATACGGCCTTTAAGGGTAAAATCATCGATTTCTGGAATCTTCTCAAGGGCGAAGGCACCGTAAAGCCGGTATCGGTGATCTCGACAACGTCCAACGGTCTGTTCGGGGGTTTCCGGGTCTTACACGATCACATCGACTTAAACGGGCTTACCCCCGGCGGGTTTGAAGTGGCCCTGAAAGAAGTCTGGGATGTAAGAGTCTGGCATATGGATACCTCCTCGTGGTTGATTGATCTTACTTCCACGATGAATTGTGCGACCGACAGCATCTTTAGAATCATAAAATACCGGTACCAGGGATTTGGTTTCCGGGCGACGGAAAAGTGGGACGATACAACGGCCAGGCTGCTTACTTCGGAAGGAAAAGACAAATCGGACGGGAATTCGACCCGGGCCAGATGGTGTGATGTGAACGGAGTTTCCAAGTTTGGCACCTCGGGCGTTTTGTTTATTACACATCCGTCCAATTACAATTACCCGGAACCGATCCGGATCTGGCCCGTGGGCTCCAACCAGGGCAGGGAGAATGTATTTTTTAATTTCAATCCGGCAATGGACCGGGATTGGATTTTGGAGCCCGGACAAGATTATCGGTTGCGGTACAGAATGTTTGTTTACGACGGGCAAATAGATCGCCGTGAGGCCGAGCGCCTGTGGGCGGATTTTGCACATCCACCCAGAGCGACCCTTGAAATCGTTCAGCATGAATAAATCATATACCTCCAAAACGTAATTGCAAAATGAAAGAAATCAATAGCCGAAGAGCATTCATGAAAACATCGCTGGTGGGGGCATCCGCAGCTTTTGCAGCGCCAGTTATTGTCCCCTCGTCGGTGTTCGGGCAAGATGCCCCGAGCAACAAGATACATGTGGGGCAGATCGGTTGCGGCCGGATCGCCAGAGACCACGACATGCCCGGGACGATGCAGCACGAGGCATCCAGGATGCTTGCGGTCTGTGATGTGGACCGCAAGCGGATGGAAGCGGGCAAAGATCTGGTCGAGGCCTATTACAACAAAAAGACCGGACGCTCACAGGCCGTCGGAGTAAAAATGTATTCCGATTACAGGGAGCTGCTTCAGGATAAGGATATCGATGCGGTGATCATCAGTACTCCGGACCATTGGCATGCGCAACCGGCCCTGGAAGCAGCTTTGGCAGGGAAAGACATTTATTTACAGAAGCCGACCTCCCTCACGGTTACCGAAGGGCGCTTACTGAGCGATGTGGTGCACAGGCAGGGAGTGATCCTGCAGGTGGGGACGCAGCAACGTTCGATGCCCCAGTTCAGAATTGCGGCCGAGCTGGTACGGAATGGGCGCATAGGTCGAATTCATACGGTAAAAATCGGTTTACCGGGCGATCCGTCCGGTCCGGAAGGTCGGGAGATGCCGATTCCCGAACACCTGAATTTTGACATGTGGCTCGGCTCGACCCCGGAAGTTCCCTATACGGAAATCGGGGTGCACCCTCAGGAAGGATACAGCCGCCCGGGATGGTTGCGGATCGAGCACTACGGGGCCGGCATGATCACAGGCTGGGGGCAGCACCATTACGATTCGGCCGCCTGGGGTATGAATACGGAGTACACGGGCCCGGTATCGGTCGAGGCCATAGCAGAATTCCCGAAATCGGGCTTATGGGATGTGCACGGTGATTTTATGGTCAAGCAGGAATATGAAAACGGCATCACGGTCTATACCAGCGGCGGTTACAGGAATGGGATCCGGTACGAAGGCGAAGACGGATGGATCTTTGTTTCAAGGGGAAGTTACACGGCATCGGCCAGCGACCCGGTAGCAAAAGAAAAAAGTTCCCAGGCATTACAGGCCAGCGATCCAAAAATCCTGGAATCGAGCATCGGGAAAGATGAAATCCGGTTGTATAAAAGCGAAGAACAGCATGGCAACTGGCTGGATTGCATCAAAACGCGGAAGCCACCGATTTCACCGGTAGAGATCGGCCACCGGGCGTGCACGGTGTGTTTGATCAGTCATATCGCCATGAAAGTACCGGGCGTATTGAAGTGGAATCCGAAAAAAGAACGATTCATCGATCATGACCTGGCAAATTCAATGCTTACACGTCCTCAAAGATACCCCTATGGAACCAACTACGTGAACGTTTAAACATTTTGCGGACAAGATGAGAACAATACCATTTTTTTTGGCGATCCCGGTTCTATTTGCTTTGACCGCACCATGCCCGGCACAATCCAGGGTAACTGCGGAAAAAAAAGGAGATAAAATTGAAATCAGGATTAACGGAAGCCTACTGACGAATTACATCCTCTCGGAGCACGAGAAGTATCCCTTTTTCTACCCTGTAAACGGACCGTCCAAAGCGAGCGTAACTTCCATGAGAAACGCGAATTATCCGCATCACAGTTCGCTGTTTTTCGGATGCGACCGGGTTAATGGCGGCAACTACTGGCAGGAAGGCTTGCTGCGCGGGCAGATCGTTCCCCTGCGGGCGGATATCATGGAGACAGGAGGCGAAAAGGTCGTGATTGAGAACGAAAACATCTGGAAGCGTCCGGGGGCAATGGCCCCCATCAAAGATCTTCGAACCATCAAAATTTCCGCTCCTTCGGAAGATTTGTATCAAATTGATTTTGACATTACCATGGAGATGCTGGTGGATGTAACCGTACAAAAAACCAACCATTCGCTGTTTAGCGGGAGGATGGATCCCGATCTGGCTGTGACAAACGGAGGCACCATGGTAAATGCCGAAGGTGAAACCGGAGAAAAAAACACCTTTGGGAAACGGTCTGCGTGGATGGATTATCATGGCAAAAGAATGGGCGGAATCGAAGGTATGGCCATACTGCAGCACCCGACCAATGCCTGGTTCCCCGCGCCGTGGTTTACCCGCGATTATGGTTTTTTCTCCCCTACTCCGATGTACTGGCCCGAAAATGATAAAACCACGGACCTCAAAAAGGGGGATACGATTAAACTGCGTTACCGGGTGCTCGTGCATACGGGCGATCATAAAGAAGCCAAAATTGCCGAACTTTTTGAAAAGTATAAAAGCGAGTAGATTTGATAAGCCCGTATTAAGATGACGTGACGGGGATTCCGGCATTCGGAATAATTATGAAGGAAAGGCAGAATGTAAACCGAAAGACCAGCATGATAATGATATTTGGTCTAACGATCTTGGCGTGCTCTTTTGTATTGATTGGTTATGGTAATTACACCGGTGAAATGGTCGGTGGAGGATATTGATTTCGTATAAAAGGCATCGTATAGATTCTCTGCCGGATAAACCTTAAGTGTTGTTTCTCCCGGCAACTGATGTTGCGCGGACCTGTCGCAAGATCCTTTACACAACTTATGATTTCATGATGTCTCACCGATAGCCGGCGGGGTGTGCAGACGCTTTTTCGGGAGTAAAAAGCGAAGCAAGAATATGACTTGCGCAACATCAGTTCATAATTTCGGCTTGTGGATCACTCGATCGTCCAGATATCATTTGATTTTTCAAGCTCATTGATGTACAGGACTTTAGTATCCAATTCCGTACGATCAATGCCACTTACCCGAAATAAAACTTCAAAATGATCCGGGATCTTTCCGAACTCGGACTTCATTTGATCCTCCAGCCTGGCGATTGAATTCGGGTCGGTAAAATTTTTCAGGCTTTGAGAAGTGGCAGTGTCCCAAAGTCCTCCGAACATAAAGATCGTATTGTTGTTAGGCCCGGGATACTTTGCCACAAAACCATAATCGGTATGGAAATTATCCGGATCCCCGGATGGATAATACAATTCTCGATCGTCTGACTGATCTGCGCGATATTCCAATGTATCGTCGTGTATTAAATTGAACTTGCTGTTCTTGAAGTAATTATTAAACAGGCCTGCGGTTTTCTGCATGCCGACAAAAATAATATTGTGGTCGTGAAGGTCCTTGGCATCAATCCTGGAAATTACCCTGGTTTGGAAATGTTTATGTTTCGAAAAAAAGATTTTAGTCAGGCTTTCAATCCAGTTACTGCTGTTTTTTATCAAATAGGTATAGGAAAGGTCTCCGATCTCTTTTGTCGAATCCGGATAGTTCTTTTTATATAGCTCAAATTCATCCACAGTGTTAATTTCAGGTATGCGGATCGTTCTGGTCATCCCATTCGTTCGATCCTCCTCGGAAAAAATAAAAAGATCACCGAGTACCAAGAGGGGCAGTCGATTATCTTTTATAAAGGTGGACCAGAACTTTGATTCGGGCAGCACTTCATAGGACTCAACGACTTTACGTTTTCCCGTCCAAAAAACAAAATTGAGAACAATTGACGGCACTAAAACTGCTAATGAACCAAACGCAATAATCCTGTATTTAATGGAATTGTCGGGGCCTTTGGCAGATATGCGCTTTGATATTTGAACTCTGTAACCGCCCTTTGGGATCGATATTTCAAATTCTTCAACCTTCCCTTCATTGTCATAGTATCTTTTAAGTTTTTTTCTTAAGTTGAAGATATATACCCTTACTTTCGCACTGTCATAATCTTCGACAGTAGCGGCTCCAAACACCTGGGCCCCAATCGTTGCCTCTTTTGGAATGCTGCCGGATTGTGTACACGCGATTAAGTATTTTAACAGATTTACATAAGTCATGGACGTGCCAAACGACTTGCTCCTTACGATCCGTTCTACCAATTGATCGTCTATGAGGTTTTCTTCCATAACCTTAGCAACTTACAAAAACAGCTATTTTAACGGTTTGCGTAACTGTTTATTAACGTTATCTCCATCCAAAAATAGTATTATGTTTGGTAAATAGTAAGTGATTGCGATCCGGATTATTCGGATAATAAATAAAATTTCCCCGAAGGATCAAACCATTAAAAAATGGACAGAAGATTATATTTCTCACTGCATAATTTATGTATATGATTGCCCCGGCATTTGTGAGGATCAGCACCGCCAGGATAAAACTGCCAATTTAAACCACAATCCGGTATGCTGACAGAAAAGGATAAACAACAATACGATAAAGATGGATACATCATAAAAAGGTCATTCTATTCCAGGCAAGAGATTGATCTGCTCTTTGATATTTCCAGGCACGACAATGTGATCGGAGATCATACCTACGGACGTAAAGATAAAGATGGAAATACAACCAAGCTGGCGTTATGGTATTCGCTGGGGAATAATATTTACAGCGCATTTGCCCGTTCGGAAAGAATGGTAAACGGAGTGGAGCTGCTGCTGGACGGGCGTCCGTGTCACTTTCATACCAAGCTGATGCAGAAAGAACCAAAGGTCGGAGGGGCATGGGAATGGCATCAGGACTATGGGTACTGGTATCATGATGGATTTTTGTATCCGCACATGATGAGTGTGATGATCGCTTTAACAACGGCAAACAAAGAGAACGGGTGTCTTCAGGTAATTAAAGGCTCGCACCTGATCGGCCGGATAGAGCATACGATAACCGGCGATCAAAAAGGTAGTGACGCGAACATTGTCAATGTGGCCCTGAAGCGGTTGAAGCACGAGTTTGTTGAATTAGAACCGGGAGACACATTGTTTTTCCATGGAAATTTACTCCACCGGTCCGACAAAAATAATAGTAACCAACCCAGGTGGTCACTCATCTCCACTTGGAACCGGATCGATAACAAACCATATAAAGCGCAAAACCCATCGAGCTATACGCCGGTCAGCGCCATCGCTGATGATGAAATTTTAAAAAGTAAAATGGGAGGAATTTCGGAGGCTTCCGACTTCCATCACTAAAACTATGGTCGAATTTAAAAGGAGGCAAACTGCGACATCCTTGTTTTTATTCGCATGAATAAACCCGGAACATTGAAGGATCAACGGAATCGACCCATAAAGAAAACCAACTTCAGGTGGGCAATTGTCGCCCTATTGTTTTTCGCTACAACCGTAAATTATTTCGACAGGTTTTTAATGGGGATTTTGGCCCCATGGCTGGAAACTGAAATTGGCTGGACGGAGTTGGAATATGGCTACATTGTTTCATCGTTTCAGTTTGCCTACGCTATTGGCACCTTATTGGCAGGATATGTTATTGATCGCTTGGGAACCCGCTGGGGTTTCGCACTTGCAGTGAGCTTGTGGAGTATTGCGAGCATGTTGCATGCTGCAGCCCGGAGCTGGATCGGTTTCGCCTTTGCACGCATAGGATTAGGCATAAGCGAAGCCGGAAATTTTCCGGCTTCGATAAAAACGGTAGCCGAATGGTTCCCCAAAAAGGAAAGGGCTCTTGCGACAGGATTGTTTAACGGAGGGTCAAATGTCGGCGCCATTTTGGCACCTGTTTTAATTCCCGTCATAATTGCTTCGTTCGGTTCCTGGGAATGGGTGTTTATCTTATCCGGTTTTCTGGGCTTTTTCTGGCTGATATTCTGGTTTGTTTTCTATAGAAGTCCTCGGAAAAGCAGATTTGCCAACCGGGTTGAAGTTGACTATATCGAGGAAGGGGAGTCCGAAGTTGAAACCATGAAAGTGAGCTGGATCAGGCTGCTGCGGCACAGGCAAACCTGGGCGGTGGCACTAGGTAAATTATTTGCAGATCCGGTCTGGTATTTTTATCTGTTCTGGGGGGCTAAATTTTTGCATTCTAAATTCGGGATCGACCTAAAAGAGCTTGCCTTACCATTGGTTTCCATCTACGTAATTGCTGATCTGGGGGGAATAGCAGGCGGCGCCATATCTTCGGCCCTCATAAAAAAAGGCAAATCTGTCAATTTCTCCAGAAAGGTAACCATGTTGGGAGCTGCCCTATTGGTACTGCCCGTAATGACTGTTCCTCACTATTCTTCTATGTTTATTAGCGTAGGGTTTATTGCCCTGGCCGCAGCATCGCATTGCGCCTGGACGGCGAACATATTTACCCTGGCTTCGGACCTGTTCCCGAAACGCGTCGTCGCGACCGTTACCGGTTTTGGCACTACGGTAAGTACCATGGGCGGTATGCTGATGGCATTTCTTGTAGGTTATGTACTAAATGAATCCGGGACAAAGGGTTATAATGTCGCCTTTGCTGTTGCATCGTGCGGTTATCTAATCGGAATAAGTATCATTCACCTTCTGGTCCCCGGATTACAACCCTTAAAAAAAATATAAATGAACTCAAGAGAACGAATATTGACAACACTCAACCATAACGAACCCGATCGCATTCCCTATGATCTGGCCGGCTCGACCTGGACAGGCATAACAAACACCGCCTACCAAAATCTAAGTGAATATCTGGGGTTTGAAAGATCAGCCCCAAATTGGTCAGACGTGATCCAACAAGTTGTTATTCCTTCGGAAGAAATGCTGGATAAACTCCGGGTAGATACGCGGGGTATTTTTCCACTTACAAGTCACAACTGGGAAGTCTTTTCAAAATCCAAGGACTGCGGAGATTACTGGGAGTACTATGATGAATGGAATTTTGTGCATCATTTCCCAAAACACGGGTATTGGTTTTCCTTAGTTAAAAATCCTATGGCTGGAGTCGATTTCACTCAAGAAAATGTTGTAGAGCACTTCAATTGGCCCGATGCCGAAAACAAATTGCGATTTGCCGGTTTACGTGAACAAGCCATCCGGTTCAGAGATCAGGGAAAAATAGTCATGACAAAAGGGCTTTGCGCAGGCTTGTTTGAAATGCACCAGCGCATTCGGGGAATGGAAAATGCCATGCTTGATCCCTTTATGTTTTCAGAGAACTCCGATAAGCTGATTGGAAAGCTTGCGGACTTAAAGATTGAATTCTGGAATGCCGCATTAGATGAATTAGGGGATGTCGTCGACATTGCAGGGGAAGGGGATGATTATGGAACACAGCAGTCACAACTGATTAGCCCGGAGCAATTTAGAGATTACTACAAACCTCATTTCGCCCGGGTGCTGGGGTTTATAAAACAAAAGGCTCCCGGTGTAAAGCTGTTGTTTCATTCCTGCGGAAATGTCCGGCCGATCATTCCGGATCTAATCGAAATGGGGGTTGATATTCTCAATCCCGTTCATGTGAACGCGGAAGGGATGGAGCCTGTTCAATTGAAAAAGGACTTTGGAAAAGACATCGTGTTTTGGGGCGGCGGCGTTGATACTCAAAAGATACTACCAACGGGGACACCGGCAGAGGTGAACGATGATGTGAAACGAAACATTGAAGCTCTGGCCCCCGGAGGAGGTTTTGTTTTTTGTACTGTTCATAACATTCAGGCCGAGGTTCCGCCGGAAAATATTATGGCGATGTGGAATACACTTATCAATACAAACTAAGTCATTGATCACTTCAGACATCATTTGAGAAGAAATTGGAACTAAATACTAAATAATTTAAACTCAATAAAACGCGACCGGCAGGACCGGAGCAAATTCAGGACACACACGAGCA
>JAKSDO010000013.1 GCA_022360055.1 Cytophagales bacterium
AACGACGTTTATGTTATTTCGAGGCTCCTATCTTGTCATCTCGACGTCAGGAGAGACCTGGCTTATTCGTGGTGGGCCGGTGTTGATTGAACCGGATTTCTCACTCCGTTCGAAATGATACTTTTTACTTCACACTGGAAAAAATATTTAGGTATGATTTCCCAAATCCCACAGAAATACCGATTGATCCCTGATTACTAGAGGACCGGCAGCTTCTATATAGCAGGCTTTTGGTCGAACAATGAGATTTTTAATCCCAGCCGGTCCCTGGTAACGGAGTGTTCTCTTAAAAGTGACTATTAATCTAATACACTTTCAAAAATTTTAATTTCTATTATAATTTCCGATCATCGAGATTTTCAAAAACAGACCGATTTTATTTTTTTATCTCGTACCAACACGTATGTTTTTTGGGGATTCCCCTCAGGGTTTTGAAGAGATCCCAATGCCGCTCAAAAAGATGGCATAACCCCCGGGACAAAAAACGTTGCTCCGGTGACAGGAAGAGGATACGATATCAACCGGAATGAAGTTTTTATCGAATCTCCGGGATCATGAAATTTGGCGGATCAGGGTATTTTAATGAAGTTTGTCTTATACGCAAGAGAATGATTCCGCACATTGACAAAATAAATTCCACTTTTCAGGCTTGTGATATCAAATTCAATTTTATTGAAATACCTCTTAACCGGCAGATCAAATTGTTGTCCAAAACTATTGAAAATAAGCACCTCCAGATTTTGGATGTTGCCCGATTTCAAAGTAAAACTGTCGAATGCAGGATTGGGATAACTATTAATTGCATCTTTAGTTAAAAAAGAATTTACAACGATTATGTCGGAATATGAAAATGTACCATCATAATCGGTTTGTTTCAATCTGTAATACACCGTTCCGATGGGCGGATTGGAATCCGTATAACTATACTTCAAAACAATTGAGCTATTCCCGGCACCTTTGGTTTCGTGAATAATTTCCCATTGAATGCCATTTGAGGACCGCTCAATGGTAAAAAAATCGTTATTGATCTCAGAGGCCGTACTCCAATAAATGTCGATACCATTCCTGACAGGAACTCCATAAAAACTGATGAGCTCTATCGGCAGAAGACAACCCGAACCTGCACAGCAATCGGCCCCTGAATCGGTACATCCAAAAATACTGCCTCCGTCATTATTAAGCGTACCGCCAACTTCAATATTGCCGGAACCGGAAATTGTCACCTTATTAGACATATCTCCATCAATGCTGACCAAGCCATTGATCGTGATGGTTGCGGGGTTATCATCGCTCGTCCAATAACCTGCCCAATTTAGTGCACCCCCGGAATTAACGGTAAAAGTCCCTTTCTCGATCTTAAACTCCTTCCCGGAATCGGTTCCGGTTATGGTGCCGTTAACTATGAGCGTACCGCCCTCCTTTATGGTAATTACTTCATTGGTTGTTAAAGTAACTCCACTATTAATCGTTAGTGTGAGTCCATTATTAATTATCAAAGGATCTGTTATGGTAGAGTTATGCGCCAATATTGCGGATTGATTCATATCATAATCCGGAGCAGTTCCCGTCCAGTCGGAATCGCTTGTCCAATCAGGATTTGTTGTAGTTGAAGTGGTCTGGGCAAATGAACTTATGGAAACAATACACCATATAGCAAATACCAATATCCCGGTATTAAGATTATTAATCTTTACGATTGAATGGGTTGACATAAGACAATTTGTGGTTGGATTTATTTATCTCATTTTAACTTGGCTCATAAATATATAGAAAATTTCTAATAAATGTAACACGCATTACATAGTTCAGGAATTGAATGAACTGGTGATGAGAACCATCTCATCCGGCCTTCCCTACTTAAATAAATCCGCTTTTTTGTTCGGCTCGCACAGATTGATGAAGCCTCCAACTTTATCAACTGCATCGGGACCGTTTGTATCGATCATTTTTGCAGCTTGCTCAGGCTTTAGAGGTTGCTCGATGTGATGCCTCCTCGGCACAACAATAATGTATTCTTTGGCGCTTTTTGAAAATGGTTTTCAAGGTATTAACTTTGCACCTGTTTTTCGAATTACGAACCAAGGATAATATTTATGATAAAGCTGAAATCCAGGGAGGAAATAGAATTAATGAGGGAGAGCGCACAACTGGTATCTAAAACTCTCGGAATGCTGACACCGGAAATCAGACCGGGTGTTACGACGCTTTATCTCGATCAGCTCGCGGAAACATTCATCAAAGACCACCGGGCAGTTCCCGGGTTTTTAGGCCTTTATGATTTCCCAAATTCCCTGTGCATCAGTGTAAATGAACAGGTTGTTCACGGCATACCAAACGATAAGCCCTTGCGGGAAGGCGACATTGTTTCCATAGATTGCGGCGTTTTAAAAAACGGGTATTACGGTGATCACGCATACACGTTTCCCGTAGGGGAAATTTCAACGGAAACTAACCGGTTGCTGGAAGTTACCAAGGAAAGTCTTTATCTGGGGATCGAGCAGATTTCTGCCGGCAAGCGCATAGGAGATGTCAGTTATGCCATCCAGCGACATACCGAAAAATATGGATATGGCGTAGTTCGCGAATTGGTCGGTCACGGATTAGGAAAAGAGATGCACGAATCACCGGAAGTTCCGAACTACGGAAAACGAGGGAGAGGGCCCGTAATAAAAAACGGACTTGTGCTGGCAGTTGAGCCTATGATAAATATGGGTACAAGAAAGGTAAAACAGCTAAACGACGGTTGGACAATCGTAACTGCCGACGGAAGACCATCGGCTCATTTCGAGCATAACGTAGCTGTGGTCGATGGGAAGGCCGATATATTATCCACCTTCGATTATATTGAAGAAGCATTGGAAAAAGTAAATAATTAAAACGACCATTCTTGAATTTTTGCAGTAATTGCGGCAGCAATCATATTCAATTTACAATTCCCGAGGGCGATAGCTTTCACCGGCACGTTTGCAGTAAATGCGGCAAGGTTTTTTATGATAATCCTCGAATAATCGTAGGATGCTTGCCGGTACACGAATCCAAAATAATGCTGTGTAAAAGGGCAATTCAACCGCAGTACGGATTGTGGAATCTACCGGCAGGGTTCCTGGAAAATAATGAAAAACCGGAAGAAGGGGCAATAAGGGAAACCCTGGAAGAGTCCCTGGCAAACGTGGAAATAATAAAACTTCACTGCGTGTTTAGCTTGCCGAAAGTAAACCAGGTATACCTTCATTTTTTGGCCAAACTGCAAGAAAAGCGCTTTGGTCCTACAGGCGAAAGCCTGGATGTAAAACTGTTCGGAGCAGATGAGATCCCGTGGAAAAGCATTGCATTTCATTCATCGACTTACGCACTTGAGAAGTATCTCGAGCATGGAGCTCAATACGAAGGAGTGCATATCGGAAGCTATGACGGAAAGCAAAAATGGGAACAATAATCACCTGACAAGTTTCACTCCTGCCCCGGTTAAATAATTGATCCCCCCTTCCAGATTACAAACTTTTTTGAACCCGCTTTGCAACATATAATTAACTGCCTTTCTACTGCGGATGCCGGTCTTACAATACACGAAATATGATTTGTTCTTATCCAACTCATTGATTCTCTTCTTGAAATCCTTTTGATACACATCGATGATGATGGCATTTTCCAGATGGCCGCGATCAAATTCTCGCTGCGTACGGACATCAATAATTATCGCCTGCCGGGTATCGGTTTCTAAATATTCCTTTGCACTCATATTGCAACCGGAAGCGGTTTCCACAGCGCCACCGCTTCTATAAATTCTCGATGCCATGAATATCAATAAAACGGGCGCTATAAAGATTAAAACGTTTTTCAAAACAACGGTCTTCATCAATGTGGTAATCGATCTCTTAACAGTCCATAGGTCCAGGCACCTAACAAGGCAAATATCAGCGTAACTACAAATACGCTATATCCATTTCCAATAATCGCGAAAATCGGCCCCGGGCACGCTCCGGTCAGGGCCCAGCCAAGACCAAACATAGCCCCTCCGATCAGTATCCCCTTGTTGTACGGTTTGGTCGGAAAGATGATATCTTCGCCGTTTACAGACTTCAGCTTTAACTTTTTAACTAACATGATGGAAGCCGCCCCGACGATTACAGCCGATCCGATTATGCCGTACATATGAAAGGACTGAAAACGGAACATTTCCTGAATTCTAAACCATGAAATCACTTCGGCCTTTGTAAGAATAATTCCAAATACGATTCCATAGACGACAAACTTAATATTTTTCATATGTTTATATTTTTTTAGATTGCGACACGCAGAGATATATAGTCATGCTCTTGTGTGTCCCAAAATCGCTCCGGCCGTGCCGGTTTCATATGTTTAAAATTTGCAGAAACCTCGCCATGCGCCGTTGATCATCGTTATCCAGTGTATTTCAATAATTATCCCGGGCATCGCCTGTTTCATAGGTGCTTCTCAGAATATAAGAGGTAAAAGAAAATGGGTCATAATCAATCCTCCTACGAAAAAAGAAACGGTAGCTGCCAGGGAGGCAAATTGCAAATTTGATAATCCTGATATGGAATGCCCGGACGTACATCCATTGGCATACCGCGTTCCAAAACCAACCAAAAAACCTCCTAATACCATAAATATAAATCCCCGGGGGCTCAACAATACATCCCAGCTAAATATATCTCCGGGCAAATACGAGCTGAAATCTTCCACACCCAACAACGACAAATCCTCAACCGTTTGAATGGAAAGATCAACCTTTCCGGTCTCCATCATAAAATGACTTGCCAGGAATCCGCCAATAACTATTCCGGCGACATAAAACAAGTTCCATTTTTCACTTTTCCAGTCATACTTGAAATAATTAATTTTCATGGGCATGCACATAGCGCATATATGTCTCAGGGAAGATGAGATTCCAAAGTTCTTATTTCCAAATATCAATAAAAGCGGCACAAACAATCCGATCAAGGGGCCGGCTACATACCAGGGCCATGGTTCTTTCAGAAAATCAATCATTGCTGTTTCGTTTAAACGCGCATAATTAGAATAAAAAACCGAATTATGAAAGATTTGTTAACCGGATTGCAAAATATAAGGGTATAAGATCATCTCCCATACCCTTACAGTTAAAGGTCAGTTATTGGATAACTATTCAACTTCACCCGTCCATCCCATCATACCCATCTGTACATTATGCACATTTTTAAAGCCCATGTTCATCATCTGACTACAGGCAGTGCGACTTCTGTTGCCGCTTGCGCAGTAAACATAGTAGGCTTTTTCCTTGTCGAAGAATTCCAATTTGCTCACAAAGTCCGGTCCCATCAGGTTGATGTTTTCCGAATTCGGAATGTGCCCGCTGGCATGCTCCCCTTCTGTGCGTACGTCGATGAGTCCGATATTGTCGCCTTCCCGGGCAATGATTTGCTCCAGTTCTCCACATTCTACGGTATTGTAAGTCGCTTTCGTTTTTGCGAATAAATTCATAAATGCATTCATTTTAATTTGTTTCAAGTTATGTTAAAGTTTCAAAGACGCTAGTTTTTCCTTTCTTAAAGCGGTCGGACATTTGCCGGCAATTAATTCCACGCCCTCCACGTTTTTGATTTTTTCAAAACCACCGCGGATATTGATAATGTTCTTGAATCCATTGTTTAACAGAATCGAAGATGCAATCATAGAGCGGTAGCCCCCGGCACAGTGAATGACGTATTTTTGATTTTTATCCAGCTCATCCAGACGATCTCCCAGTTCGACAAGTGATATATTTATGGCCCCGGAAACATGCTCAGTCTCCGCTTCAGTGCTTCTTCTGACATCCAGTACCCCGTAGCCATTATCTATATAATTCAATAGTTCTTCAGGTGCAATAGAAGTCACTTTTCTGACAGCTTTTTCCGATTTCTTCCAGGTTTCCACGCCTCCCTCCAAATATCCGGCAACATTTTCAAATCCTACTCTGGCCAGTCTTAATACAGACTCATATTCCTTGTCGGGTTCGGTGATCAAAACCAACTGCCGGTCGATTGGAATCAATGATCCGACCCAAACGGCATACTGACCATTCAGTGGAATATTCAGGGAATATCTTAACGATGATTTTTCAAAAAGGTCTTCGTGTCGGGTATCCAGGACGAGTGCTCCGTTGTTTATGGCCGATTCAAACTGTTTCAGGCTTAACGGATTCAGGTTCCTCTCCAAGACCTCGTCGATGTTTTGATACCCCTCCCGGTTTATCCGCGCATTTTCAGGGAAATAGGCCGGCGGAGCTGCGATCCCATCCGTGACTACTTCGATAAATTGCTCTTTAGTCATTGGCTGAAGGGCATAGTTAAATTTACGCTGATCACCAACGGTCGATACGGTTTCTTTGCTCAGATTCTTGCCACATTGCGATCCGGCGCCATGCCCCGGATAAACAATAACTTCATCGTCCAATGGCAGAATCTTTGTTTGCAGCGAATCATATAATAAACCCGCAAGATCTTCTTTGGTTAAATCGCTTTTTACAGCCAGATCCGGTCTTCCCACGTCACCTATGAAAAGTGTGTCGCCGGTAAAAACCGCACGATCGTTTCCCTGCTCATCTTTCAACAGGAACGTACTGGACTCCATGGTGTGTCCCGGTGTATGCAAGACCTGGACCTCAACATCTCCCAAACCAAACCGCTCACCGTCCTCTGCGATATAGCTTGAGTAATTGGGCCTGGCTGTCGGACCAAAAATCAGTTTTGCTCCCGTATGTTTCGCCAAATCAAGATGACCGGAAACAAAGTCGGCATGAAAGTGCGTTTCCATCACATACTTCAGCTTCGCTCCGCGTTTTTTTAAAATCTCCAGATAAGGCTCCGTTTCTCTCATGGGATCAATAATAGCCGCTTCACCTTTTGATTCAATATAATAGGCAGCTTCTGCCAAACATCCTGTATACAATTGTTCTACGTACATATTTAAAGCGTTTTTAGTTACATATATGAAGATTTATTCATGTGTTTGGGTAAAAATTTTACAAAAGTTCACACTTATTCATGCAAGTGATCACTGTAACTACTTCTTTCAGCTTGAGGAAATAATATATGTTTTTACCTTCACGAACACTACCAAGAATTCCGGACAATTTCATGTTTGAAAGATGATGAGACGTCAGGGACTGCTCGGACCCCAAAAGGTCGCAAATATCATTGACACATAATTTCTCATTGGCCACTAACAGACTGATGATACTTATCCTCAACGGATGCGCAATGGTCTTGAGAATGAAAGCTACCTGCTCAAGTTTCTTTGAATCCAGGTTTTTCATGATCTCTCGCTCACTTATTTGAATTTCGTCTACTTTCATTTCTTTCCTATGTCGTTTTGATTTTATACGCAAACATATAAACATATGTTCATATATAAAAGTATTATTTTACTTTTTTTCAGAAAAATAAAAACAGAACAAACTGATTATATGATCTTTACATGATATTTTTTTCTTCAAAAAAATTACGATTATCGGACATCTCATCCGCTGGACGCCTATATTTGAAGCGTTCGCATCGCCAAAATGCTTAAAATTAAATTAGTCTTAACAAAAAAATATTCTACTTGTAACACTTTTTATATTTCAAAGGTTAATATTACCGCTTTTAAACTAGTACATACATGTCCGGTACAAGCAAAAAGATTATGTCTATTGATAACATGAGAGTGGGTAAGAATTACTTCATCAAAAATCATGGTGAAACGACAAGTTTTTCGGTTCTGGCGACCAGTGGTGTAAACGATTTTAAGATCAAGGATTTGCTTTCCCTGGAAATCTATCAATTCGGCCGTCTCATTGAATTTGGGATTGGTGAGGATTTTGAACTTTACGAAATTTGATCACAAAGAAAAGTATCAGACATTCTATTTGGATTCGTTTTCGTATCCTACTGGTTCAAATAAAATTAACACCCTACAAGGGTTACATTCATTTTAAAGTTGATATCTAATGTCAGATTAAATTAAAATGTGATGAAGACCAAACCTAGAGTTCTTAAAGATTATGAGAAGCTGGATGATTCGATACTGGCTCAGATCAAGGTTTCTTATCCATATGGATTTTCCGGATACCTGATTACGTATGTCGATAGGGATGGAAAAACCAGAACCGCCTTGCCCTTTGAAACGGATGATAAATTTTATCTTGTCCGTATGACGGAGTCCGAAGCCCTTCAGATCATTGAAGAGGATGAGGATTTTATCGAGGACGGCATGATAAAAAATGAGCTGGAAGAAGAATTCGAACAGGGCCCTACCGATGTCGATGTTAGCAAAGAAAGCAAACCGGAGGAAACATTGGATAATAAAGAAGAATTCATCGGTTAACTCTTAAGTCTGCAGAACGATCATCCAACTTGTGTAAAAATCAAAATTCCTTTGCAGGTAAAGGTTCCCAATATCCTCGATCTTGTTATCTATTCATATATTCATTGCCCAAATCAATTCATAGATTCTTCATGTCGAACCAATCCAAACTTACGGAAACATCCATTCTCTAGGGCATCGTTCCGGCAAGATTACTTGTACGACAAGATCCGGGTCAACAAAACCCGGATATTCCGGACTGTTCTCCCGGTTTTTAAAGCTGTACGAGCCCATTTTTAATTGCAAAAAGCACCAATCCGATGGAATTCTTTGAATCGGTTTTAGCGATAAGGTTCTCCCGGTGTTTATCCACCGTCTTTTCACTTATAAATAGTTTTTCCGCAATTTCATGCCTGTTAAACCCCTGACATAATAGCTTAAGCACTTCCTCTTCTCGTTTTGTGATCTCAGACATGCTTATATGTCCGTTATTACCGTTGGGATGGAAAACTCTTTTTGAAAGCTTCGACAGGATTCTCGGAGAAAAATAATTCACCCCGGCAATTGTTTTATCAATTGCCTGCGAAATTTCTTCGTAACCAGCGTCTTTTAAAATATATCCATCTACACCAGCCTGAAGCATCTTATCAATGTATTCCAGGTTTTCATATGATGAAATAGCTACAATTTTAGCTGCTGGTTTTAATTTTTTGATCTCTCTCGTCGCTTCAATTCCATCCTTTATCGGCATATTGACATCCATGAATACAAGATGTATTGGCCGCTCTTTTAATAGCTCTACGATTTCGACTCCATTGTTACAGGCAAATGCCTCCTTTACAATTTCCAAACTATCTAAAAATGTCTTAAAGCCATCTCTATAAATCGGATGATCATCAGCAATTGCAATATTTAATTTCATCTATAAATCTTTAATTATTAATAAAAATCATGCTCATTCCACATGTACAAAAATTCTCTTATTGTTCCCGGCCGCAATTATCATTAATTCTGTCTTGGAGTCGTACCGATACATATGTTTTTCGGCCCCATATCTGCAATTGATGCACCAAAGCTTTTTCAAGGTCGGAGCCTCGAATATCAGCACTACATCCGACGATTGTTTTCCTGTTTTCAGCATATGGTTGAACGCTCAGCTCATTTGCTCCGCATGTCTAGAAGTATTGTCTAACAATTCCGTAATTATCTTAAAAATAACAAGCTCGATATCTTTATCAAGCGCCGCAGTGAAATTTGATGAATCCAAACAAACAGATAAGTTATCAGCATGCTCCGGGTTTTCCCACAAAGCAGAATTCAAATCCGTATTCCGAATAAATTCATTCGGAAAGAGCCTTTCATCATTACCACTGATGCAATAGGCATGCCTGCCTGACAATTCCGTCTTTTTCAGTTGTTCCGGGTTATTCTCCTTCAAAGCAGTAGAATTCATTTTGCCTAATTATGTACTTTTAATGCTGTAGAGTTACAGGTTTTATTTGGAATAAATCTTCAATTTGTAAAAATGGAATTGATAGCTCTCCGTATTTTTAAAAATAAACAAAATAAGAATTTCATTATTTTTATAACATTTGAATCCTAACAGAATAGGTATTTTACTTATAAACCATAAGCATTTTGCTTACAATAAAATTACTATCTCTTTTTAATAGCTTACTCATAAAATTAATATGGCTCCACTTATTAGAGGTTATTAAATTAGAATTTTACTAATAAATTTTCCAATTATTATGACTTAGTTTGCTTCATAATCTAACACATCTGCACATTGTGGTTTTAAATTGATCGGGGGATCATAAAATAAAACTCACACTGGATGAACACAGAGACTAATGAAAAAAAAAGAATCGTCGAATTGATCGATGAGGCATTTCGAATAAGATCCTTCGATGTTCAGTCAAGCATCAAGACGACCAAGGAAGCATTAAATCTTAGCAAGAAGATAAAGGCAAACCACCTTGTAGCGGACTGTCAATGCAGGCTTGGTTACTATCATATGATCATTACCGAATACGACAAGGCCAAAAGATTTACGAATAAAGCCTTAAAGTATTATCAAAATTCCGAAAACTTTGAAGGGATTGCCAAGTCAAAACTTACGCTTGCCAGTATCTTGTACAAAACTGACAAATTCCATGACGGTTTTTTACTGCTATTGGAATGCAATAGACTTTTTAGACAAAACTCGGACCAGGAATACGAAGCTATTTCTTTAAAAGCGTTGGGAACAATATTTGAGTTTTTTGGAGATACCAAAAACGCCATAGCCTACTATAAAAAATCAATATCCGTAAGCAAATCCATAAAAAGGCCTGAGCTGCGATCCAATGCGCTCAATCCTTTATCCGGCATTTACCTGAACCAGGGGAAAATTGAAAAAGCGACAAAAATCATAAATGAAAGCATACTCCTGAAGAAAAAAAGTAACGATATCCGAGGGCTTGGATTTGCTTTATACGGAAAAGGAAAAATTGATATAAGAACTAAAAATTACGATCAGGCACAAAATCACCTCATGAAAGCCTTGGAAATAAACAAAACGTATTGTGACCGGGTGGGTGAAAGCATGTGTTATAATAAACTTGGAGAGCTATTCATTAAAAAATCCGAATTCAAAAAAGCCAGGCAATACTTGTTGAATAGTGTAGGTATTTCGGAAAAATACAACATCAGATTATCCAAATTCAAGGCCTACAGATCGCTTTATGAGATCGAAAAACAAGAAAATCAATTTGAACACGCCCTGAAATACCTGGAAAAATATAGTTTTTCGAGGGACCCCCTCCTTAAAACCCGAACTGTGGATCTGGTGAATAGTTACAAGAATGTAGCCTCCCTGGAAAAAATGGAGAAAGAGGTAATGATTAAGCAGCAGAAATTTGAAATTATAAAAGAAAAAAACGAAGAGTTGGATTCTTTCTTTTACATGGTTTCTCACGACCTTAAAGGGCCGCTTAATTCTCTCATCGGCTTAAATAATATCTTCCCAAAAGATGTAACGGATGCCGTAGGATTGAGATATCTCAAAAAATATAAAGAACAAATAGAAAAAATAAATAAAATCGTAAGCGAACTGATCAATCTGACGATCGTCTCCAAGAACAAAAGTGATAAAAATCTTATTCAGTTCGAACGTATCATTGAGGATTGCAAAACTTCTTTCAGGCATCTTGAAAATTACTGCAAAATAACCTTTCGCACTTCGATCGACAAGAACTTAGCTTTTTTCTCAGAGTGGGCGATGGTCAATACCATTATTTCGAACTTGCTTGAAAACAGTATAAAATATGTTGACTGTAAAAAGCCTGAGCCTGAGATCTCAATCTCGATCAAAGAAGAGAACGGCAAAATACTCATAAAAGTCAAGGACAATGGCATTGGTATCGAAGAAAAATACATCAAAAGAGTTTTTGACATGTTTTACCGGGCAAATGATGAAGTGGAAGGTACGGGTTTGGGGCTCTATATTCTAAGAAAAGCCGTGCATCGACTAAACGGTAAAATCCACCTTAAGAGCAAAATCAATTTGGGTACTGAAGTGACGATTACGCTTCCCAATTGACTGTATAAAAGATCGTGCAATACGGAGATCCTGTCCGACTTTGTACAACCTTCAATACCCTGCGGCCATACCGTCCTTCCTGGATTCTGAAGCTCCGTAATACACTTTATTTGCATCATCCCGCATGATCCCCTGATATCCGCCGTAAGGCCCCACACTATACACAACATTATGTCCTTTTTCTCTCAATGCTCTTATGACTTCATAATCAAACCCGGATTCAAGCTGAACAATTCCCCCATTCGTCATTTCGGATCCCGTAGGTTGTGACGAACCTTTGTGGTTTATTCTCGGAGCGTCTCCCGCCTCTTGTATATTCATCCCGAAATCAATTATGTTTACCAATACCTGTACCTGGCCCTGGGGTTGCATGGCTCCCCCCATTACTCCGAAGCTAAAGAACGGTTTCCCATCTTTTGTAACAAAACCGGGGATAATGGTATGAAAGGGGCGCTTGCCGGGCTCATACACATTCATATGATTTTTATCCAAAGCAAATAAACTCCCTCTATCTTGTAAAACAAATCCGAGTCCCGGGGGTGTCATCCCGGAACCAATACCCAGAAAATTGCTTTGGATTAATGAAACCATATTTCCCTCTTTATCGGCCACAGTGAGGTATATGGTATCTCCGTGTCCCAATTTCCCGGCCGGATAACTTCGGGCAGCCTTCTTTGGATCTATAAGCTTTCTTCTTTCGTTCGCATAATCTTTGGAAATGAGTACATCGACCGGAATTTTATTAAAGTTCATATCGGAGTAGTATTTGGCCCGGTCTTCGTATGCAAGTTTTTTTGCCTCAATAAATGTGTGCATATATGCTTCACTTCCAAATCCCATGGATTCAATATCATACGCTTCGAGCAGATTGAGTATTTGTAAAACGGCTATACCCTGCCCGTTGGGCGGAAGCTCCCAAACATCATATCCACGATAATTTGTCGATACAGGCTCCACCCATTCGGAGGTGTGCGATGCCAGATCTTCGTAGCTTAAAAACCCATCCTGTTCCTTCATATATCCGGCAATGGTTTTGGCAATACTTCCTTTATAGAAGGCATCCCTCCCCTCTGCTGCAATTTTCTCAAGCGTATTGGCCAAAAACGGATTTTTGAAGATCTCTCCTTTTTTAGGTGTTTCTCCTTCCGGCATAAATACTTCCTTGAATCCCGGATACTTCACATACCTTGGAGCACTTCCTTCCAAATAATAGGCGATCAGTTCGGTTACAGGAAAGCCATTTCTCCCATAATCGATCGCGGGTCGAAGAATTTCCCTCATCGACAATTTGCCAAACTTCCCGTGCAACTCAAACCAACCGTCTACACACCCGGGAACCGAAACAGACAACGGTCCGTAGTAGGGGATCGATTTGTATCCGTTTTTTATAAAGTATTCCAAAGTCAGTGATTTTGGAGATTTTCCGCTGCCATTCAATCCGTAGAGTTTTTGAGTTTCGGCATCCCATATTATGGCATATATATCACCGCCAACGCCACAGCTCACTGGCTCCATAAGTCCAAGGCAGGCATTTGACGCAATTGCCGCATCAACCGCCGATCCGCCTTTTTTCAGAATATCTATTGCAACCTGAGTGGCTAAAGGGTGGCTGGTGGCGGCCATACCAGACTGAGCAATAACTTCCGACCGGGTCGCAAAATTCTTACCGGTGATCCTGTCTTGTGCAATTACATTTATACCGAATAGTAAAAACAAAAAAAAGATGATTGTCCTCTTCATGACTTGCATTGATTATTTGAATTGGATAATTGCATTTGTATAAAACCAACATGCGTTTAAATATAAAGTTCATTTAGCCGAAGAGAAAATTACTCATGGATTTTATCGCAATATTTACCTGTATTCATAATTTGCCTATACCATGAAACCGGTAGGACCGGAGCAATTTTAGGACGCACTAGAGCATGATTGTATTGCTCTGGGCGTCAGCAGACTATAAAAATATAAACAGATGAAGAAAATTGTCATCATAGGAAACGGGATATCCGGAATTACAGCAGCCAGACATATACGAAAACTGAGTGCGGATCAAATTACTGTTATTTCATCGGAGACAGATCACTTCTTTTCCAGAACTGCCCTTATGTACATTTACATGGGGCATTTGAAATATGAACACACCAAGCCCTACGAGGATTGGTTCTGGAAGAAAAACAAAATCGACCTTGTCCGCGGTTTTGTGATAAATATAGATATTGATAAAAAAGTTCTCAGACTCAAAAAAGGCCGGGAAATAGGATATGATGTGCTCATTCTGGCAACCGGATCGAAATCCAATAAATTTGGCTGGCCGGGTCAGGATCTGCCCGGTGTGCAAGGGCTGTACGCTTACCAGGATCTGGAAACAATGGAAGTTCATACCAGGAAGATCGACAGAGCGGTAATTGTAGGCGGAGGGTTGATTGGAATAGAAATGGCCGAAATGCTTTTATCAAGAAAGATTCCTGTGACTTTTTTAGTTCGGGAAACAAGTTTCTGGAATGTCGTTCTTCCGCCTGAAGAATCCGAAATGATCAATCGCCATATTCTGGAGCATCATGTCGACCTGAGGTTGGAAACCGAGTTGAAAGAAATCCTTTCCGATGAAAATGGAAGAGCAAGCGCTGCGGTTACCAATCATGGGGAAGAAATCTCCTGTCAGTTTGTCGGATTAACTGCCGGAGTAAATCCGAATATCGAATTCTTGAAAGCTTCAAAAATCCGCACCGATCGCGGTATTATCGTAAATAAATATTTTGAGACCAATATACAGGATGTCTACGCCATAGGAGACTGTGCGCAGTTTGAAGTGCCTTTGCCCGGAAGAAGGCCGATAGAACAGGTCTGGTATACGGGCCGCATGCATGGAGAAACAGTCGCAAGAACCATTTGTGGGAAAAGAACGGCTTACCAGCCGGGGCCGTGGTTTAACTCCGCCAAGTTTTTCGATATCGAATACCAGGTTTATGGCGATATTAAAGGTAAAATTCCGGAAAATGAAGCGCATATCTACTGGGAACATCCGAATGGCAGGCAAGCCATACGAATTGCTTATGACCGGTCTACAACAAAGCTGCTTGGAATCAATCTGATGGGGATCCGGTACAGACACGAAGTTTGCGATCGGTGGCTGAAAGCAGGCGCGAAACTATACGAAGTTATTTCAAACCTGAAGCATGCCAATTTCGATCCGGAATTTTATAAAGAATATGAAGACGAAATACTGGAAATTTATAATTCCAGATTCCCGGACCGCACCGTAAGGTCAACTTCCGGAAGAGGGCTCCTGGCTGTTTTTAATTAACAATAATACCGTGCTGAGCTTTGCAAATCTCCGGGAGTATCACAAAATAATCTGTTACATAAAAGAATTCTAATGTCAAGTAAAAAATATTATTTCGAACGAAGTGAGAAATCTGGTTCAATCAACACCGGGCCACCACGAATAAGCCCGATCTCTCCTGACGTCGAGATGACAAGGTAGGCGCCTACCGATGACGTGTTTTTATAATAATCTGTAAATCAAATAAATACACAAGATTACGTCATTCGAATTTGTGCGTTTTGTATAAAAAGTTAGGTCTCGAAAGGACAAAAACGGCGTTTTATGATTAATTTAAGACTAGATAGACACTACGAATCCAGCTGAAAAGATGAATAATTACCTAAAGAAAACCGGTCTCTGGACATTTATCCTTGGTTTTGGAGCTTTCATTGTCTCCCTGACCTTAAGCGACTACAGGTTAAGTAAAGAAATCATAAGCGAGCAGGGTACGGATGAAAAATATCAGCAATTGTCAATTGCCTCAACTGAAATGCACGATGTGGTTTATGACACAAATATCAGGTTCATAAGAGATCTGAAAAAAGCCATTGAAAAAGCCAATCATGCCATTATCGAAAAATATGCCATAGACCTTAAAATTGGAGATCAGCTCGCTGAAGCCTCGGGAAGCGGAGATCAATATATTTTCAAACAGGAGGTTATCGATGAAATACTCCCGGCATCCGATGAGATTTTATCCGTGCAAAACAAAAGCTTAAAGGACTATACCGGATGGTTGGCGGGAAGGAGTTTTACAACCAAGAGCAAACTTGCCGATGAGTTAAAAACGGCTATTACGAGTATAAACCATGGTCTATCCTACCAGCGGGCTTTTGACAGCTACAGCGCTAAAAACCTGGTATTTGCAATTACTAAAGCTTCAAGCTCAGGAATGTTGAAGGGAAATCTGAACGCGTGGTTCTTCCTGAGCTTCGGGCTCGTGATCATCGGGGCTTTCGCCTATTTTTATGGGACTTATTCCAAAGTTCCGGCGGGCATCAAGAACAACCATATTTTTCTCGATGCCCTTACGAATAAAGGCTGGTTGGGTATTGCTTTGGGTACGTTTATGATTGCCTTCTACATTGTTCTTTATTTTTATCCCGAATATTTAACCAACTGGGTTTTGCTGGTTGACCCGGTCAGTTACAAACTCAACGGAGGGCCGGCAAGTCACTGGTTTTTATACGGTTTTATGTATACGACGGCAGTGTTTGTTATGGGGATCCGGATGATTCTTAAATACCGCCACAACGTGTATCAGATTATTCGCACTGTTTCCGTTATTTTTTTTCAAACCGCCATTGCATTTATCCTTCCGGAAATTTTGGTAGCGCTCCATAAGCCGGGTTACGATTTCAAAAATATCTGGCCACTCGATTATGATTTTTTCTATAGTTATAATTTAACTGCCCTGACGGAAAGCGGGATGCTTGGTTGGTTTATGTTGTTCTGGGGTATAGCGCTGATATTGATAGCGGTTCCCGTGATCACCTACTTCTATGGGAAAAGATGGTATTGCTCCTGGGTTTGCGGATGCGGGGGCCTGGCAGAGACTTTGGGGGATCCGTTCAGACAACTATCCGATAAATCATTAAAAGCCTGGAAAATAGAACGCTGGATGATTCATGCAGTTTTGGTATATGCCGTAATCAATACATGTGCCGTGCTGTACACCTTCTTTACCGGAAGTTACTCGCTGCTGGGTATCGGCACCGAAAGCATAAAAACAAGCTACGGATTCTTGATAAGTTCCATGTTTGCCGGCGTAATCGGTACGGGATTCTATCCTCTGATGGGCAATCGTGTCTGGTGCCGGTTCGGATGCCCGCTGGCAGCGTATCTGGGTTTGGTCCAGCGCTTCAAATCGCGATTCAGAATCACAACGAACGGCGGCCAGTGCATCTCTTGTGGCAACTGCTCCACCTATTGTGAAATGGGCATTGATGTACGATGGTACGCGCAGCGGGGTCAGAATATTGTCCGGTCTTCCTGCGTTGGATGCGGCATTTGCTCGGCTGTTTGCCCCAGGGGAGTGTTGAGGTTGGAGAATGGGCCGGAAAAGGATCGGCTCAATGTCGCCAAACTTATTGGGAATGAGCGTATTCCCACCTCCAATTAATCTCCTCTGATTTTTGAAAAGGATCCCATTTTTCACGTATACCGGACGGTGGCCTGCAAATGGAGCTAAAACCGGATTATACACCGATAGCCTCGGCGATCATCGATTTGGCTTTTGAAATCACATTTGATAATCCGCGAATGTCTTTCCCCCCTGCCGTGGCAAAAAACGGCTGGCCACCTCCGCCGCCTTTGATTTCTTTAGCTAATTCACGAACCATTGCTCCGGCATTAAGACCGTATTTTGAAACAAGGGCATCCGAGATCATGATAGCGATCTGCGGCTTATCCCCGATCTCTGCGGCCAATACCATAAATAGATCATCGACTTCGTTTTTCAATTCAAAGGCGATCTTCTTCAATGTGTCGGCATTGGGCAATTTAACCAAATCAACAATCTCGGTAATTCCATTGCTTTTGTTTGCCCCTTGGATCAATCCTATTTTTACATTCCCTGCCTGTTCCAACTGCATCTTGTCGATTTGCCTGGAAAGCTCGGCCTTTTCATCCAGCGTTCCTTCAACGATCTTCAACAAATCTTTGGGATTATTAAACAAGGCCTTTATCTGATGAAGGACTTTTAGATTTGAGCTCACATATGCTTCGGCCTCATCGGCCGTAATAGCTTCAATCCTTCGAACTCCGGCAGCAATCGAACTTTCGGAGATAATCTTAAAAAGTCCGATTTTCCCGGTCATCGGCACATGAGTCCCACCGCACAACTCCACGGAATACTCCGGGTCGAACGTAATCACCCGGACAAAATCTCCATATTTTTCTCCAAAAAGAGCCATCGCTCCAATTGATTTGGCCCGATCAATCGGAATGTTCCTTTTTTCATCCAGGGGAATATTCTCCCTTATTCTGCGATTTACAATTTGCTCGATCTGTTCCATTTCTTCGTCGGTAACTTTCGAGAAATGAGAAAAATCGAACCGCAGAATTTTGGCATTCACCAGGGATCCGCGTTGTTGTACATGATCCCCAAGTACTTCTCGCAGCGCAGCCTGTAAAAGATGGGTGGCACTATGGTTGTTTTCAGTTAATCTCCTTTTCTTCTCATCTACGACACAACGGTAAACGGCATGTATATCGGAAGGTAATTTTTCCGCATATTGAATTATAAGGTCATTTTCTTTTTGAGTATCCAGGATGAATACCTTTTCGCCTCCCGCTTCAATGTACCCTGTATCTCCGACCTGTCCCCCGCTTTCCGCATAAAAAGGCGTCTTTTCCAATACGATCTGGTAGATGTTTTTTTTCTTCTCTTTTATTTGGCGGTACCTAAGAATCCTGGAATCGGTTACAAGCGTTTCATAACCCGTAAAAACTACTTCTGCGGAATCATCCAAAACAATCCAATCTCCTTTCTCCTGCGCCGCGTCGGACTTTGATCTGTTTTTCTGCTCGGCCATTCGCGCATCAAATTGTTCCATGTTGACGTCGGCATTGCGCTCTCGCGCCAAAAGCTGAGTTAAATCAATAGGGAAGCCATAGGTATCTAACAGCTTAAACGCGACATCTCCGGAAATAATTGGTGTATTTCCATTGGATTCTTTTCGAGCTGCATCAAATGTCTCATTAAATATCTTAAGTCCATTTTCCAGCGTTCTCAGAAAAGACGTCTCCTCCTCTTTTATCACTTTGGAGATGAATTCAAGTTGTTCCCGCAGTTCCGGAAATACGCGATCAAATTGTTTTGCCAGGACGGGCAACAATTTGTACATAAACGGTTCGGTAAAATTGAGATAATTGAATCCGTATCTTACCGCTCTTCGCAAAATCCTTCTTATCACATAACCGGCTCCCGTATTTGAGGGAAGCTGGCCGTCGGCAATGGTAAATGCTACCGCCCGTATATGGTCTACAATCACACGTATCGCCACATCGGTATCTTCATGCCGGCCATATTTTATTCCGGACATGTCGGCAATAAAATCGATCAGAGGCGTAAATACATCCGTATCGTAATTTGACATTTTGCCCTGTATCGCCATCACCAGTCTCTCAAAACCCATTCCTGTGTCCACATGCTTTTCAGGAAGATTTTCTAATGCGCCGTTAGCCTTACGGTTAAACTGAATAAAGACCAGGTTCCAGATCTCGATGACCTGCGGGTGATCCGCATTCACCAATTCCTTTCCGGGTTTTTTAGCTACTTCAGAATCGGGTCGCAAATCGATATGAAGCTCTGAACAGGGACCGCAGGGGCCCGTATCCCCCATCTCCCAGAAATTGTCCTTCTTGGAACCATAAAGAATTTTATCTTCGGGCAATATTTCCTTCCAGAAGCCGTAAGCTTCATCATCTGTTTCAAGTCCTTCACTTTTATCACCGCCAAATACCGTGGCATAAAGTCGATCCCCGGGCAGCCCGTACACTTCGGTCAACAGTTCCCATGCCCATGCAATTGCTTCCTTTTTGAAATAATCTCCAAAAGACCAATTGCCCAACATCTCAAACATGGTATGATGATAGGTATCAATACCTACTTCCTCCAAATCATTGTGTTTTCCGGATACGCGCAAGCATTTTTGAGTATCCGCAATTCTTTTAATTTTCGCCCTTTTATTACCTAAAAAAAAGTCCTTAAATTGATTCATACCGGCATTGGTAAACATTAATGTCGGATCATCCTTTACCACCAAAGGTGCTGAAACCACAATTTGGTGGTCTTTTTCTTTAAAAAATGATAAAAATTTCGCTCTAATCTCTCCTGCGTCCATCGATGAATTAATTAGTATTTAAGGGCTGTTTTTGTCATTTTCATCAAAATATTTATAACTTGCGTTCTGCTAGAACCTAACTTTTTAGCGGTTAATTCTTTATTTTGAAAAAACACCGCAAAATTATAAGTTTTTACCACAGTATATACAATGGCCAGAATAAAATATTATTACGATACAGAAACATGTAAATACGAGCGGATTAAGGTATCCAAATGGGATATTTTTCTTAATTCGTTGGGAATATTTACATTATCTTTGGTATTGGCTATCGTCATTCTGTTTATATCCTCAACTTATTTCGAAAGTCCGCAGGTATCCCTGTTGAAAAAAGAGAATGAGGAACTTCTTATCTATTACGATGAAATGCAAAAAGATCTCTCGCAGATGGAAAGTATGCTGGGAGCGTTGCAGGAACGAGACGACAATATCTATCGCGTGATATTTGAAGCGGACCCCATACCTTCGACCATCCGCCAGGCCGGGGTGGGCGGCACAGACCGTTACAGAGCCCTGAGGGAGGAAAAGCTGGAAAGAGAAGATCTTGTGATCAGTACCTTTGAGCATATCGATAAGCTGAGAAAGCAAATGTATATCCAGACCAAGTCGTACGATGATATTCTTCAAATGGCCAAAAACAAAACCGATATGCTGGCCTGCATTCCATCGATCCAACCCATTCCAAATAAGGACTTAAAGCGATTGGCTTCCGGATATGGTATGAGAATGCACCCGATTTTGAAATATAGAAGAATGCATGCGGGCTGTGATTTCTCTGCGCCTCAGGGGACACCAATTTTCGCTACGGGAAACGGCAAAGTGATTCGGGCGAGGTACGATAAAACTTCCGGCAATATGGTTAAAATTGATCATGGGTACGGATATGTCACAAAATATCTTCACATGAGTAAATTTGCCGTAAAAGAAGGCCAAAAAGTAAAAAGAGGCGAAGTTATAGGCTATGTTGGGAATACTGGTCTTTCCAAAGCTCCTCATTGTCATTATGAAGTTTGGAAAGATAATAAACATATTAATCCGGTCAATTATTTTTATAATGATGTAACTGATGAAGAATTTGACAAGCTGCTTGAATTGGCATCTCGTGAAAATGAATCATTAGGTTAGCATATTTTTTAATCGGGAGCCGCTAAGCCGGCTCGGCATAACTAAGCATTAAAACCTATTCATGAATAGCTGGTCAAAACATGTATTTACGACTGTACTTGCGATGCCATTTTTAACTTGCAATGTGCCTCAAAATTCCGGCCGTATACATCACAAGAAACACCGGCTCGATTCTTTGCCTACTACCATAATCAAACCCTCCATTTATCGGCGGGATTCTGTTCTATCGATTGATACGACATCCGGGATTCCCGAGAATAACCCGGTACCTTTTAACGGAAATCTTGAATTCAAGGGGAAAGGATCTGCTAATTTTAACGCAGTTTCCAACAGTTTCTTAAATATTCGGCATTTACCTGACATGAATTTTCCGGATAAAGAATTAGCTGTTGTCGACTTTGGAAATATTAATTATCTTAACCAAGAATTTTAAGCTATGCCATACAAAGAAAAAGTCATAGAGAAAAAGTATTTTTCGATCGGCGAGGTAGCCGAAATGCTTGATGTAGCCACTTCCTTAATTAGATTCTGGGAAAGCGAATTTGATATAATAAAGCCCAAAAAAAACCGAAAAGGCAACAGACAATTTACCAAGGAAGACATCGACCACGTAAAACTCATATATCACCTGGTAAAAGAGAAAGGATATACGCTTCAGGGCGCAAAAGATCTTCTGAAAAACGGCAACGATACCTTAAAAGAGAAAATCGAGATCATAGATAGCTTAAAAAAAATCAAAAACTTCCTCAAAGAGATCCGTGCAAAGTTTGCATAATTAACCAATCCATTACATGGATGATGAAAAATTATATCAGGTAGCCTTAAGTATGGTTCCCGGGATTGGAGATGTTACCGCCAAAACCCTTCTAAGTCACTGTGGATCTGTGAAAGAAATCTTTACAAAAAATAAGAACAATCTCGCCAAAATACCTGGGATCGGACCGGTCAACTCAGACAAAATCAAATCTTTCAAGAACTTCTCCGCCGCTGAACAAGAGATCGACAAATGTCAAAAACACGATATCGAAATATTATTCTTCACAGATAAAAAATACCCGAAAAAACTAAAACACGCCCCCGATTCTCCTGCGGTATTATATTACAAAGGGGCTTCTGATTTAAATAATTACAAAACCGTAGCAATTGTCGGCACCCGAAAATCTACGGGATATGGCCGAAAATTTACAGAACAAATTGTCGAACAACTGGCGGCTCACAATGCGCTCATCGTAAGCGGGTTGGCCTACGGCATCGACGTCAAAGCTCATAAAGCGGCCTTGAAATACGGGCTGGAAACGATCGGTGTTATGGCGAGCGGCTTGGACATTATATACCCAAGCATGCACAGATCTATTGCCCTTGAAATGGTTCATCAAGGTGGATTGCTGACGGAATTTAGAATCGGAGAGAAACCGGATGCGCATAATTTCCCTTCGAGAAACCGGATTATCGCTGGTATGAGCGATGTCACGATCGTTGTAGAAGCCGCTGCAAAGGGAGGCGCTCTAATTACCGCGGAAATTGCAAATTCCTATAACCGGGATGTATTCGCCCTGCCCGGCGATATTGGCAAAAACTTTTCCAACGGTTGCAACAATTTAATAAAAAGCAATAAAGCGCATCTTCTCACCTCGGTTGAGGACATCGAATACATAATGAATTGGGAACCCATGTCTGATCCAATACCTGCAGACGATCCGTCTTACGACTGTTCCAAATTTTCCCGTGAGGAGAAATCGGTCATTGACACGTTGAGGTCATCATCCCTTGACGGCATCTTGTTGGATGAATTGAGCTGGAGATCCCAAATCCCACTGAATAAACTTGCATCCGTTCTCTTAAATCTTGAATTTAACGGGATTGTAAAAACTATACCTGGGAAGAAATACAAACTTGCCTAGACCGTTTTACAGGAAAACAATATCGGATGCCGGATTACTATGCGATTCTTGGAATTCATCAAAATGCCACCAGCGGGCAAATAAAAGTGGCGTATCGCAGACTGGCCCTGCAATATCACCCGGATAAAAATCCGGAAAATCAACTGGCCGAAAAGCAATTTATCGAAATTACCGAAGCCTATGAAGTTCTATCCGATCCGATTAAAAGAGACAGGTATGACCTCGGCCTGGATTTTGACCTCAACGATGATTTCGATCTATACAGGGAAAGAAGAAGACCTCCGCCTCCCCACTTTTATTATAAATATAAACCGGAAAAAAAGGTCTACAGCCGACGGGATTACATGTACGCTACTGCAGCCGTTACGGCAATCCTAATCACTGCGGTCATATTTCCCATATATCTTTTGCAGATTACATCCGAAAAATACTTCAACAAAGCCGTCTCCCTGTATCTGGCCGGGAAGTATTATTCAGCTTTACACCATGTCGATTTATCAATCAAAGACCTGAGCAGTACGAATGATGAGGCTTGTGCTCTGGCATCGGTAATACTCGTTCATAAGCTAAATAAATATGACTACGCCATTAAGTATATCGACAAAGGGTTGGATTATGCTTCGGGAGATTCCCTTGAATCGGAATTTCATTACCTCAAGGGCATATGCTATGCCAAAACAGAAAAGCCTCAACTGGCTTTACTGGAATTCCGGCAGGTTCGGGAATCAAGTATTAATTACGACAGCAGTTTGTTCCGATCTGCCCTGATACTTACGTACCAGTCATCCGACCTCGATAGTGCGGAGCACTTACTGGATCAATTGATTACACGCAACGGGGAGAATTACGCCGCTCAATATTTCAAAGGGATTATCTTTGAAAAGAAAGAAGAACACCATAAAGCCTTTGAGATGTTTTCATACCTGGTGGGCAAATCTTTCAACCAGGCGGCCATCTACTATCATTTGGCGCGGTCCGAAATTAAACTCGATCTTTCCGATTCGGCGTGCGCTCACCTGAAAATAGCAAGTGATTTTAATTTAATGGAAGCCAAACAGCTTATGAATCTATACTGTAAGCAAGAATCGATTTTTATGTCTCCCTACGACTAAATGTCGTATGCAAGATTTTGGGATAACCACTTTTCAATTTCCTTTACGGCCATCCCTTTTCTTTCTGCGTAATCCTCTACCTGATCTTTTTGAATTTTTCCCAAGCCAAAATATCTTGATTCTTTATGGGCTAAGTACCAACCGCTTACCGAAGCGGCGGGATGCATGGCATAACTTTCGGTCAATTTGACGCCAATCTCTTTTTCCACTGCCAACAAATCAAAGAGCTTTCTTTTTTCCAGGTGATCGGGGCACGCGGGGTAGCCGGGCGCCGGGCGTATTCCCGTATATTTTTCCCGAATCAGGTCATCGCCTGACAATTTCTCAGATTTGGCATATCCCCAGTAATCTGTCCTTACTTTTTGATGCAGGTATTCGGCAAATGCCTCAGCCAACCGGTCTGCCAAGGCCTTTGTCATTATGCTGTTATAATCATCAAGGTCTGCTTCAAACTTCGCCGCTAATTCTTCAGCGCCGAAACCGCAACTGACAACAAAAGCGCCGATATAATCATCTTTCGCACTTCGCTTCGGAGCGACAAAATCACTTAACGAATAATTCGGGAGGCTGGCAGCTTTTTTATTTTGCTGACGCAAAAAATTAAGGGTCGTGATCACTTCCCGACCGTTTTCATGGTTGTAGACCTCTACATCGTCCTCAACTGCACTCGCTTTGTAGAATCCGAAAGCAGCCCTGGCAACAAGTAATTCATCCTCAACTATTTTATCTAACAACTGCAGGGCATCCTTATGAAGTTTCCTGGCGGTTTCTCCAACGACTTCATCATCCAGAATTGCAGGATATTTACCGGATAATTCCCAGGAAATAAAAAACGGGGTCCAATCAATATATGGGACCAATTCTGCAAGCGGTATGTTTTCAATGACCTTTCTCCCGAGGAACGATGGTCTTTGAGCGCTGTACTCATCCCAGTCAATAGCTACTTTCCTGGCGCGGGCCTCGACCAACGAAATATATTTTTTTGTTCCTCTTCTCAATTCGTAGTCTTGCCTCAGTTTCCGATATTCCTCATGCACTTCAGCTATGAGACTTTCCCTGAGCGCCGGGTCCGACGAAGTGAGTTTGCTTGCGACAGGCACACTTTTGGAAGCATCGATCACATGCATAACCGGGCCGCTGTAATTCGGATCAATTTTGATGCACGTATGAATTCTGGAGGTGGTCGCCCCACCGATCAGCAGCGGGATCTTAAAATTCCTTCGTTCCATTTCCCGGGCAACGTATACCATTTCGTCGAGCGACGGGGTAATTAATCCGCTTAATCCGATAATGTCTGCCTTTTCCTTCTCGGCAGTATCCATGATTTTTTCCAGTGGCACCATCACTCCGAGATCTATAATCTCGAAGTTGTTACAGGCCAGCACAACACCGACAATGTTCTTCCCTATATCATGAACATCGCCTTTCACAGTGGCCAATAGAATTTTCCCGGCAGAATTAGAGCCTTTTACGTCACCCTGATCAGCCTGTGCCCGCTCTATAAACGGAATTAAATAGGCTACCGCCTTTTTCATGACCCTGGCACTTTTCACCACCTGGGGCAAGAACATTTTGCCTTCGCCGAACAAGTCGCCGACTATGCTCATCCCATCCATAAGCGGGCCTTCGATCACTTTCAAAGGGTGATCATACATTTGTCTGGCTTCCTCCGTATCTTCCTCGATATAATCGAGCATTCCTTTTACAAGTGCATGGCTTAATCTTTTCCCTACGGGCCATTTTCTCCAAAGGTCGTCCTTTTCAATCTTTTTGCCCTCCCCTTTTACCTTTTCGGCAAACTCAATTAATCGCTCGGTAGCATCCGCCCGTCGATTGAGCAAGACATCCTCCACTCGCTCCAAAAGATCTGCCGGGATTTCTTCATACACTTCAATCATACCGGCATTTACAATGCCCATGTCCAGGCCGGCCTTGACTGCGTGAAACAAAAATGCCGAATGCATGGCCTCCCGAACCACATTATTGCCGCGAAATGAAAAGGATATATTGCTGATACCCCCGCTCACTTTGGCGCCAGGGAGGTTTTCTTTTATCCATCTTACGGCATTTATGAAATCGACGGCATAGTTATTATGTTCTTCAATACCTGTGGCTACGGTAAGTATGTTCGGGTCAAAAATGATATCCTGAGGTTTGAACTTCACTTCATTTACCAGGACATCATAGGATCGTTTGCAAATCTCAATTCTCCTTTGGAATGTGTCGGCCTGACCTTGCTCATCAAAAGCCATTACGATGGTTGCCGCTCCATACTTTTTAATGAGCTTTGCGTGCTTTTTAAATGTTTCTTCCCCTTCTTTAAGTGATATGGAGTTTACGACGCTTTTGCCCTGAGTACATTGCAATCCGGCCTCGATCACCGACCACTTAGACGAATCGATCATGATCGGTAGTTTTGCAATTTCAGGCTCGGAGGCGACAAGATTCAAGAATTTGGTCATGGCCGCTTCGGAGTCCAACATCCCTTCATCCATGTTTACATCGATGATCTGGGCGCCTCCTTCCACCTGGCTCATGGCTACGGCGAGCGCTTCGTCATATTTATCTTCTTTGATCAGTCTGGCAAATTTTCTGGATCCGGTCACATTGGTCCGCTCGCCAATATTTACAAATACCGAATCGGGCTTGACGGTTAGTGGTTCCAATCCACTGAGATGCAGATAAGCGTCAGGTTGAGGTAATTCTCTCGGTTTATACCCGGCTACTTCATCGGCAATTGCCCTGATGTGATCCGGGGTCGTACCGCAGCATCCCCCGACAATATTTACCAGACCTTCGGCCGCAAATTCGCCAAGCACCCTTGCAGTATGCGCCGGCGTTTCATCGTATTGTCCGAATTCGTTGGGCAATCCTGCATTGGGATGGACAGTCACCGGCACGTGAGCGATTCTGGATAATTCCTGAATGTAGGTTCGCATCATATCTGCTCCCAAAGCACAATTCAATCCAACACTCAGGATATCCATGTGGGAAATGGAATTCCAGAAAGCCTCGGTCACCTGCCCCGACAAGGTTCTGCCGGAGGCATCCGTAATCGTTCCCGAAACCATTACAGGTATTTTCTCCCGCCGCGCTTCAAATATATCCGATATCGCAAAAAGCGCCGCCTTGGCATTTAAGGTATCAAAGATGGTTTCTACGATTAACAAATCCACACCACCGTCCATCAAGGCGCCGGCCTGTTGCCGGTATACTTCGACCAATTGACTGAAGGTAATTGCCCGAAATGCCGGATCATTTACATCCGGGGACAACGAGGCAGTTTTATTCGTCGGACCGAGCGAACCTGCAACAAAGCGTGGTTTCCCCGGATCGTACGCAGTAACCTCTTCCGCAACCTCCCTGGCGATCTTTGCGGCACGGTAATTTAAATCATGTACCGCAAATTCCGTATGGTATTCCGCCTGCGCCAGCGAGGAGCCGCTAAAGGTATTTGTGAGTATTATATCCGCGCCTGCATCCAGGTACTTACGTTCTATTTCCTTAACAATTTCAGGCTTTGTAATTGATAAAATATCGTTGTTGCCCTTTAATGGATAATCATGATCTTTGAAATATGCTCCCCTGAAATCCTCTTCGGTGAGATTATACTTTTGGATCATGGTACCCATGGCGCCATCCATCACCAGAATTCGTTCGGTCAATAGTGCTTTGATATCTTTCAAATCGATGCTTTTTAGTGTATTATCAGGAAAGTCTTGGAGATGAGTCATAACGGCCAACTTATCTACCCGCAAACACTGTGCGGCGGGAATTGGCACCGCTCACGGTTGCCAAGACATCATAGGGCCCGATCCCTCCGTCTTTCTTGATAAGAACCGCAAAGATAAATGATTTATGCGAATTAGTTCAACATAGAAATGATTTAAGTTTCAAAGATGCCTAAATCAATTCTACTTTTTCTATTTCCTCTCTTGTCAACTTAAAGAATTCCTTGTGTACATTGAATACCTTTTCATCGCCGGCACTTTTAGGTTCATAAGTACCGTCTTCTTTCATGATGTAGGTATTCACATTATCCTTTAGGTTATACTTCAGAATGGTCATCACCTGTTTTTTAAGCAATGGATCCACCACCATAAATAAAGACTCAATACGTCTGTCAAAACTTCTGACCATAACATCGGCGCTTCCCCCATAGATTTTTGGTTCTCCGCCATTATGGAAATAATATATCCTTGAATGCTCCAGATACTCCCCAACGATCGAATATACTTCAATATTTTCACTCAATCCTTTCCTGCCGGGGCGCAGACTGCAGATCCCTCTTATAATCAATTTAATTGGAACGCCGGCCTGGGAAGCTTTATATAATTCGCCAATTGTTTCTTTATCCTGCAATGAATTCAGTTTTATGATTATACCGCTGGGCAGGCCCTTTTTGGCATTTGTAGCTTCATTTTTAGCCAAATCTACAATCTGTTGACGCATATCCTTCGGAGCCGTTAACAGGTACTTGTAGATTCTGGGTATGGAATGACCGGTGATCGCATTGAAAAACTCGGATACATCATGCGCATATATCTCATTGGAAGTGAGTATTCCCCAATCCGTATACAGTTTTGAAGTGGATTCGTTGTAATTGCCACTTGACATGTGCACGTATCTGGTTACCCGGTCGGCTTCTTTTCGTACGATAAGCAACAGCTTGGTATGTGTCTTAACCTCCTGGATCCCATAGATCACAAAACATCCGGCATTTTGCAGCCGCTTTGCTTCCTTGAGATTATTTTCTTCATCAAATCTTGCTTTTACCTCAAAAAGGACCGAAACATGCTTGCCATTTTCAGCGGCCTTCAAAAGCGCCGCCGTAACCCTTGAATCTTTTGCAAGCCGGTATATGGTCAGTTTGACCGAAAGTACATTTGGATCTTCGGCCGATTTCTCCAGCAATTCGAGTAATGGATCGATGTTATTATATGGATGATGCAATAGAATATCCCGCTGCTTAAGGATCTCAAAAATTGTTTCTTCGGCCCCAATATCAAGCATGGATACCGGCTTTACCGGAGGGTGAAACTTCGGCACTTTGTTCTTAAATTCGTTGTGACCGATGATTTGCCAAAATGTCGTATAATCAAACAGATTTTCGTCTGAAACTTCAAAAATATTATCGTCATCAATATCCCAGCGATTTTTTAAAATGCGGATCATCCATTTGTTTGCCTGTTCTTCGACTTCCAACCTCACTACCCTACCGGTTTTCCTGGTCTTGAGCTTTCGCCTTAATTCTTCCAGAAAATTGGCTTCGATATCGTCGCTTTCGTCAAGGGTAAAATCTCCGTTTCTTGTAATCCTGAACAGGTTTACCGATTCGATTGTAATATTTCTGAACAGCTTTTGAATGAAAGTTCTTATGATCTCCTCGATGGGCACAAAAACCAAATAATCCTCCCGGTATATTTCGAAAAGTCTGGGCAGGTTTGTCGGGATCTGGATGAACGATAACCTTTTCTTTTCACTTTCATCCCGGTGATCGATTGTTACAACTCCAAAGATCAATAATTTATTCACCAAGGAGGGAAATGTATGATAGCTGTCAAACACCATTGGGGTGAGCATCGGGAAGATCGTCTTTTTGAAATAATCCTTGACGATTTCCTTTTCGCGCTCATCGAGCTGGCTTACTTTGAGAATATTAAATCCGTGTTTTTTAAAATACGGACGTATATTTTTTATAAAGTGATTTGACTGGGCCTTGAAAAATTCTTGAATTTCACCCAGCAATTTTTGCTTAAAGGGGATCTCCCGTAAGGAGGAATAGTCAATACGCTCTTTATTTGAGTCCAGATAATGGTAAAGGCTGCCCACACGAATCATGAAAAATTCATCGAGATTGGATGACGTAATCGCCATAAATTTGAGCTTATCAAAAAAGTTACGGCTGACCTTTTTTGCCTGATCAAGAACTCTGTGATTAAATTTTAGCCAGCTCAGGTCCCGGCTTATAAATTTGCTCTTTTCAATTTGAGTAGTAGTGCGATCTGTTACAACCATCTGTAATCCTTTAAAAATAAAGTAGGGTTCATCAAAATAAACCCTACCAAAATATATGTTATTTGCAGTTTAGATATCTACATTGGCATATTTGGCATTGGACTCAATGAATTCTCGTCGAGGCGCCACCTCATCGCCCATGAGCATGGAGAACAAATGGTCCGCCTCTGCGGCGGATTCAATAGTTACCCGCTTCAAACTTCGGCGCTCAGGATCCATGGTGGTATTCCAGAGCTGCTCCGGGTTCATTTCCCCAAGCCCCTTGTACCGCTGCACGCTTACGGAATCTTCTTTTCCATCCAGGGCAAGTTCTTGTGTGATCCGCTCCCGCTCAGCTTCGTCCCAACAATAACGCTCGTTTTTACCCCGCTTCAACAAGTACAATGGAGGAAGCGCAATGTAGAGATACCCATACTCGATCAACTCTTTCATGTACCTGAAAAAGAACGTAAGGATCAGTGTTCGAATATGGCTGCCGTCCACATCGGCATCGGTCATGATAATAATTTTATGATACCTTAGTTTTTCAACATTCAACGCTTTTTCATCGTCCTCCGTGCCAAAACTTACCCCGAGCGCGGTGATCATGTTTTTAATCTCATCATTATCGTAGATTTTATGCTCCTGCGCTTTTTCGACATTAAGTATTTTTCCTCTCAACGGAAGAATTGCCTGAAATGTCCTGTCTCTGCCCTGTTTTGCAGATCCACCGGCAGAATCACCCTCTACGAGGTAAAGCTCGCAAACCGCCGGATCACTGTCGGAACAGTCAGCCAGTTTTCCGGGAAGACCAGTGCCACTTAACACATTTTTACGTTGTACCATCTCTCTGGCCTTTCTGGCAGCATGTCTTGCCTGTGCAGCCAATATCACCTTTTGGACAATCGTTTTTGCCTCTTTGGGATTCTCTTCCAGAAATGTGAAAAGCGCTTCTCCAACGGCGGTATCGACGGCCCCCATGGCCTCCGTATTTCCAAGCTTGGTCTTTGTTTGCCCTTCAAATTGCGGTTCGGCGACTTTTACTGAAATTACAGCCGTCAGACCTTCCCTGAAGTCATCTCCACTGATATCAACTTTTACTTTTTCCAGCAATCCTGATTTTTCAGCATAAGACTTTAGCGTTCTGGTGAGCGCTCTCCGGAAACCGGCAACATGCGTCCCCCCCTCTATCGTGTTAATATTATTCACATACGAAACTACATTTTCCGTATAAGATTTGTTATAGCTCAAAGCTGCCTGGACAGGCATATTCCCTTTGTCGGTATCGATAAAAATGCATTCGTGAATCAGCTTTTCCCTGTTGCTATCCAGGTAATCCACAAATTCGCGCAGGCCTCCTTCGGAATAAAACGAATCCGATTTGTTTTCCCCCGTATCTTCATCCTGCTCGCGCTCATCTTCAAGGTTTATCCGGATCCCGGCATTGAGAAAGGCCAATTCCCGAAGGCGCGAGGCAATGGTTTCATAATTATAATCCGTGGTCGTAAAAATTTCACTGTCCGGCTTAAAGTGAACAATGGTCCCTTTCTTATCCGTTTTCCCGACTTCCTTTACTTCGTATTGCGGAATACCCCTTGAATATTCCTGTTCGAATATTTTGCCATCCCGGTGCACAGTAGCTTTTAGCACGGTCGATAATGCGTTTACACAGGAAACCCCGACACCGTGCAAACCGCCGGAAACTTTATACGTATCTTTGTCAAACTTTCCTCCTGCATGAAGAACGGTCATTACTACCTCAAGCGCAGACTTCTTCTCTTTAGGGTGTATGTCGGTAGGAATTCCCCGGCCGTTATCCCGAACCTGTATGGAATTGTCTTTTTTAATTAAAACGGAAATTGTATCGCAATACCCTGCAAGAGCCTCATCAATTGAATTGTCTACAACTTCCCAAACCATATGGTGAAGTCCTTTTACACTCACGTCGCCAATATACATGGCAGGACGTTTTCTTACCGCTTCTAATCCTTCAAGTACCTGAATATTCCCGGCCGAATATTCTCCACGTGGCTGATCTTTCTTTTCACTCATAATTTTAAAATAAGCGCAAAAGTAGTGATTTTTAAAGGATTTTCATGCATAGATTTGTGAAATAAATCGAAAAATAATCCCTTCCCTGGCTGCACAAGCCGAATAATCAAACGTATTATAAATATATGGTTAAAACTAAAATTGTCCGGTTTGGATTAAAACCAAATTACAGGCATTTTCCGTTTCAATACCGCGTAGATTCGCCAATTTGGCAAGCTCGGGATTTTCCGTTCCGGGATTAAAAATTATCCGTTTCGGCTTTAAATCCAGGATATAACAATACCATTCTTTCTGGTTCGAAGGACTAAGATATATGGTGACGGTATGAACATCTTCAACGGCGGGCTTTTCTTTTAAATTCAGGATTCTTTTCCCAAGAATCTTCCCCTCGCGAATTCCGACCGGAACAAATTCGAAGCCTGCATTGTCAAGCATTCTGCCGGCAAGATTGGAATATCTTGAAGATTCCGGGCTGGCTCCGATCACAACCGTCTTTTTCATCCGTTAATATTTTTATAGTTTGCCGACAATCAGAGCAATATAATCATACTCGTATGTGCCCTGAATTTGCTCCGGTCCCACCGGGTTCATCCGTTAATATTTTTATAGTTTACTGACACACAGAGCAATACAATCTTGCTTGTATGTGTCATAAAATTGCTCCGGTCCTACCGGTTTCATCTTAAGATATTA
>JAKSDO010000219.1 GCA_022360055.1 Cytophagales bacterium
TGGTGTCTGTACTGACAAACAGGAACTACATATGGAGGCCATCAGGTCGGATGAGGTAGCACATGCTGCCGAAGTCCAATACTTTGAAAGAGGACAGGGCCAAAATAGTAGATGTAGCAGGAATAGACACAAGGATATTCACCTTACCAAGGGAGATCTCCTCGTGTCGGGTACATGGGAAAAAGTCAGCAGAGGTCATAGTAGTTGGTGGCAACGAGCCGAAAGTGAAAAGATAAGATCGGAGGACTCATCAGCCAATGGTGGTGTGAGAGGAGCACTCCGTCGGTTACCGCTGGCAGAGCCTTCTACTCGACTGTAAGCTTTTTTTATCTAAATTGATTTGGTCTTATTCCTTTGGCAGCCAATCGTGCTATTTCTGCAATTCCCTTCTTTTCGGCACTCAATATTGCAAATGGCTCTATCAATCTGTTTGTTGCAGTTCCCTCCTTATTAATGTATTACATCTTGACAAAAAATATAAACAAATGTTTAAAACAAACGTTTTATTTGTATATTTGTATTATGAATAGGAACAAGTCAACCGAAGATAGGATAAAAGAAGCCGCAAGGAATATTTTTATGAAACAAGGTTTTGCTGGTACTAAAATAAGGGATATTGCCAAAGAGGCAGGTATAAACCTGGCGTTGCTCAATTACTATTTCAGAAGCAAGGAAAAGCTGTTCAACCGAATCATGCTTGAAAGTGTGTCTGAATTCATGCACAATGTTTTCAGCGTATTTAAGGATGCGGAAAGTACACTTGAACAGAAGTTTGAAGAATTAGCCATTCGCTACATTGATTACGTAAAATCTCAACCGGACCAACTATACTTCGTTTTGAATGAATTACGTATACGTCCGAATGAGTTCTTTGCTCATGTATCACTTGGCGTCAAGGTACAGGAGTCGGTCTTCTTTAACCAGTTGGTAGAAAAGATTGGGGCCGAAAAGGCGAAAGAAATCAATCCGCTACACTTCATGATGAATTTGATGAGTCTGATCTTGTTTCCTTTTATGGGTAAACCCATATTGAAGATGCTGTCTGGTATCACTGATGAAGCATTTGATCAAATGCTGGAAGAAAGGAAGAAACTGATACCCGTTTGGATCAATCAAATGATTGCCTAAAAATTTTTATTCGAAAATTAAACAAATGTTTAAAACCTATGATTAATAAAAAAGCGCTTATTCTGATGGTGTTGGTACTGATTGGTCATCAGTTAGCCGGTCAGTCAAATGGTCAAGTATGGCTGGATAGTTGTCTGGTCTGGGCAGAGGCCAACTATCCGCAAATCGTGCAGTACAATCTGCTGAAGCAATCCAATGAGTACACACTGGAAAATGCTCAGAAAGGCAAACTGCCACAAATTAGTGTCAAGGGCAAGGCAAGTTATCAGTCAGATGTAACCACCGTACCCGGGAGTGAAATTGTGGGTATTCAACCTGTCAGCAAAGACCAGTATAAATTATACGGTGAAATCGTGCAGCCACTTACGGACCTGACGGTAATCAACCAAAACAAGCGGATCATTGTGACACAAGGAGAGGTAGACCAGCTCAGCGTAGAAGTAAGCCTCTACCAAATTAAAGAGCGCGTCAGTGATTTGTATTTTGGGATCCTATTGACTCAGGCGCAGCGAGCGCAAAGCAGGCTGGCGATTGAAGACATAGAGGCCGGAATCGAGCGTATAGCGTCGGCAGTAAAGTATGGCACGGCCCTTAAAAGTACGTTGAATGTGCTGAAAGCAGAGCGTTTGAATATTGAGCTACGTCTGCTGGAGCAGGAGGCACTCATCAAGAGTTACCGGGAGATGCTGGACAATTTCATTGGGAAGCGTTTAACGGAAAACACACGACTGGTCAAGCCCCAAAGTATGGTCATCGGTCATGATATCAACCGGCCTGAGCTACGCCTCTTTGATTCCAAAATCAATGCCCTCGCACTACAGAGTGATTTAATTAGCAAGAACAACCTCCCTAAGTTCAGCTTATTCTTTCAGGGTGGGATAGGTAGGCCGGCACTCAACTTTCTGAGTGATGATCCGGAGCCTTACTACATCGGGGGTCTCCGGCTTTCCTGGAATCTTGCCAACTATTACACCTCTGGAAATCAAAAGCAGATCTACAGCATCAGTCAGGGGATGGTAGAATCAGAGAAAGAGACCTTCTTATTCAATACCAGGCTATCCATGATGCATCAGACCAACGAAATCACTAAGATGCAGCAGATGATTGCCAAAGATCAGGAAATAGTGGCTCTGCGGGAAGAAGTGGTGATCACTTCTAAAGGACAACTGGAAAATGGGGTAATCACCGCCAACGACTATAAAACGGTGGTGACGGATGCTGACCTGGCACGGCAGAACCTGTCACTTCATACAATCGAGCTTTTAAGACTTCAAAATCAGTACAAATTAACCGTCGGAAATGAACTTTAATAACAGGCATAAAATGGAAATATACAGGTACTTAATAATTTCGGTGGCCCTGGGCTTTGCATCGTGCAACAAAAGAGATAGTGATTTTGATGCTTCAGGTACGTTTGAAGCGGATGAAACGGTCATCTCCTCACAAGCCACCGGCACGCTGCTCGCCTTCATCGTTGATGAAGGTCACAAACTGAAGCAAGACCAGTTGGTGGGTTATGTTGATACGATCCAGTTGCACCTGACCAGAAAGCAACTGGAAGCTCAAAAGATTACCGTATTAAGCAAAAAACCTGATATTGAGGCTCAACTGGCGGCACTGAAAGAGCAACTCAAAGCAGCCGAGATCGAGCAGGCAAGGGTCGTCAACCTGCTCAAAGAGGATGCGGCCACCCCCAAGCAGTTGGACGACATCAATGCGCAGGTGGACATTACTAAAGGAAAGATCCACGCCTTGCAAACCTCTCTTCAAGACAATACGACTACCTTAGATATGGAAATCAGCCCGATCGAGGCGCAGATCGAGCAAATTGGGGATCAAATAGAAAAAAGCAAGATCCAAAACCCCATTGATGGAACCGTACTGACAGTCTATGCTGAACCATTTGAAATGGTGGCTATTGGCCAGCCTTTGTACAAAATCGCGGATATCCGGGAGTTGACGTTGCGGGCTTACATCACAGGCGATCAATTGCCTGTTGTAAAACTAGACCAGGAGGTCACCGTCCTGACAGACGATGGGGAGGGTGGTTTCACAGAAATTACGGGACAGGTCTATTGGATCAGTGACCAGGCAGAATTTACGCCCAAGTCGATCCAAACCAAGGATGAAAGAGCGAACAAAGTGTATGCAATTAAGGTGCGGGTGAAAAATGACGGTACCTACAAGATCGGGATGTACGGAGAGGTTAAATTCTAAATGAAAGAAGATGAAGCACGTCACCCTGGAGGGAATTTCAAAGTCTTACGACTCAACCAAGGCAGTCGATGAGGTTCATTTTAATGTAGAGCAAGGGGAGCTTTTTGGGTTGATAGGGCCGGATGGCGCAGGAAAAACAACCCTTTTCCGCATCCTCACTACCCTGATCCTGCCCGATGCAGGTAGGGCTTTTGTGAACGGCCACCACGTGGTCAAAGACTACAAGAAGATTCGAAAGGAGGTAGGTTATATGCCGGGCAAATTTTCGTTGTACCAGGATCTTACCGTGGAGGAGAACCTCAGTTTTTTCGCTTCCATTTTCAATACCACCATCAGGGAGAATTATGAGCTGGTAAAAGATATCTACGTTCAGATTGAGCCCTTCAAAGATCGAAGGGCGGGTAAGCTTTCCGGAGGTATGAAACAAAAACTGGCACTCTGCTGTGCATTGATCCATCGGCCTGTCGTGTTGTTTTTGGATGAACCAACGACTGGTGTGGATGCGGTTTCGAGGAGGGAGTTTTGGGAGATGCTGAAGAGCCTAAAAAAGCAGGGGATCACCATTCTGGTATCCACTCCTTATATGGATGAAGCAGACCTCTGCGAAAAGATTGCACTTATTCAATCGGGAAACATTATGACTGTCGATACGCCCGAGCGGATTGTGTCTGATTTCCCTGACCCGGTGTATGCCGTTCAATCGGACAACATGAGCAGGCTACTCAGGGAGTTGCGCGGTAGTGATCAGGTAAAAAGCGCCAATGCTTTTGGGGAGTTTCATCACATTACCTTTTCCGGGGGAACTGAAAGTATGGATAGATTTTTAAAAGGATTGCGCGAACCTATGCTGATCAAGTCCATATCACCAACCATCGAAGATTGTTTCATTCATTTAATGGCTGCCCATGACTGACACGGTGATCCAAACGGAGAAATTGACAAAGATATTTGGTAGCTTCACTGCGGTGGATGCCATCACATTCGATGTGAAGAAGGGAGAAATCTTTGGTTTTCTTGGAGCCAATGGTGCGGGCAAAACTACGGCCATGCGCATGCTTTGTGGCTTGAGTGTTCCATCGGGAGGGGAGGCTACCGTAGCAGGCTTCAGTGTAAAAAACCAGGCAGAACAAATCAAACATAGCATCGGCTACATGAGTCAGAAGTTTTCGCTTTATGAAGACCTGACCGTCTATGAGAATATTCGGTTTTTTGCGGGTATTTATGGCATAGAAAGAAAAACGATTAGGGCCAGATCCAGTGAGATGCTACAAAGGCTTGGCCTGGGTGATCAGCGCAATACATTAGTGGGATCACTCCCTCTGGGGTGGAAGCAAAAGCTGGCTTTTTCCGTAGCAATCTTTCATTCACCCCGGATTGTGTTTCTGGATGAACCCACGGGTGGGGTGGACCCGGTTACAAGGCGGCAATTCTGGGATTTGATCTACGAGGCTTCAGACAATGGCATCACCGTGTTTGTCACCACACACTACATGGACGAAGCGGAATATTGCAATCGAATATCGATGATGGTGGATGGAGCAATCAAAGCACTTGACACCCCGGCCAACCTCAAAAGTCAGTTTCAGGCTAACGATATGGATGAAGTGTTTTACCGGCTCGCAAGGAGGGCCAAAAGAAAGAGCTACTGACCATGAAGCAATTACTGATTTTTGTACAAAAGGAATTTAAGCATGTCTTTAGGGATAAAAAGACCTTGTTGCTCCTATTTGGGTTGCCCATAGCCCAGATTGTGCTTTTTGGCTTTGCGCTGACCAACGAAATCAAAGATGCTAACCTGCTGATCATTGATCATTCCAAAGATGAGACCACCCTGCAAATTACGGAAAAATTCAGGGCCAGCAGCAGTTTTTCTCTCAGAGAATCCGTAATGAACACCTCTGAGATGGAGGATGCCTTTAAGCGAGGGAGTATTAAGCTTGCCCTGATTTTTCCAAGCCAGTTTGAGCAAGATCTTATTCATGAAGGCCGGGCGCCGATCCAGTTAATTGCAGATGCCACGGACCCCAACACTGCTACCATGCTGATCAATTATGCCAGCTCGATCATTCGGGACTACCAGCAATCCATAGCTACTAAGCCGCCGGAGCTTTCCATTCAAATCCAGCATCGGAACATTTATAACCCTGAGCTGAAAGGGACCACCAACTTTGTTCCCGGAGTGATGGCCCTGGTGCTGCTATTGATCTGTGTGTTGATGACTTCCGTATCCATTGTAAAAGAGAAAGAAATGGGTACGATGGAGATATTGTTGGTATCACCGTTCAATCCCATTTTGGTTATTCTGGCAAAGGCCATTCCTTACCTCGCGCTTTCGATCGTCAACCTGATCGTTATTCTGTTGCTCAGCACCTTTTTGCTGGATACCCCGGTCAATGGCAATGTGTTTTTGCTGGTGGGGGTAAGCATCGTGCTGATTATGGCGGCTCTGTCGCTTGGGCTCCTGATTTCCAATAGCACAAACTCTCAGCAAATGGCCATGCTTATTTCGTTGATGGGAATGCTGTTGCCTACCATGATGTTTACAGGCTTTTTATTCCCACTGGAGAATATGCCGATGGCTTTGCAGGTTTTTGCCAATATGGTTCCTTCCAAGTGGTATTACATCATTGTGAAAGACATTATGATCAAGGGCCTGGGGTGCTCTGCTGTTTGGAAGGAAACGCTCATACTTCTTGGGATGATCCTGTTGCTGCTTGCCCTCAGCATTCGAAAATTCAAAATCCGCCTATCGTGAAGACCCTGATTTTTCTTTTGGAAAAAGAGTTTCATCAAATCTTTAGAAATGCGATCATTCTTCGGATGATCATCCTCATGCCGGTAATCCAGCTCATCGTGTTGCCGCTTGCCGCAGACTTTGAGATCAAAGACATCAAGCTTGTGGTGGTTGATCAGGATCGTTCTTCGTATGCGAGAGACCTGATAAATAAGATTACATCGTCTGGTTACTTCAAATTGGTAGACTGCATCATCAGTACGGAACAGGGGCTGGAGTATATTGAGTCAGATGAAGCAGATGTAGTGCTGGAGGTACCACCGCGGTTTGAACGAGACCTAATACGAGAGAGGCAGCAAGAGGTGTATTTGTACATCAACGCAATCAACGGAACCAAGGCTAATGTTGGGGGTGCCTATTTATCCCAGGTGATCCACGACTTTAACGGTGAAATTCGGGCGGAATGGCGGCCACTCCCCAGCCAAAGAAGTAGTCCGAAAATAGAGATCGTTTCGAATAATTGGTTTAACCCTTTGTTGAACTACCGGGTATTTATGGTGCCGGGGATTCTGGTGCTGCTGGTAACGATGATCGGCTCGTTCATGACGGCACTTAACATAGTGAAAGAAAAGGAGGTAGGAACCATCGAGCAGATCAATGTGACCCCTATCAAGCGGCACCACTTTGTTTTGGGTAAGCTGATTCCGTTTTGGGTCATCGGTATGTTTGTTTTCAGTATCGGCCTGCTGATTGTTGCCCGGTTTCTTTATGGTATTGTACCGGTGGGCAACCTGTTGTTGCTATACGGGTATTTAGCCCTGTATTTGGTTGCCATACTAGGGGTGGGGTTGTTGGTTTCTACTTATTCGCAAACACAGCAACAGTCCATGTCCCTGGTGTTTTTCATCATGATGATCTTCATTTTGATGAGTGGATTGTTCTCGTCATTGGAAAGTATGCCGCCTTGGGCGCAGGTGATGGCCAGGGTCAATCCGGTCACCTATTTTATAGAGGTGATGCGTATGGTGGTGATGAAGGGCAGCGAGTTTAAACACATTTCCTCCCACTTTCTGGTTATGATTGGTTTTGCCCTACTTTCCAACTTTTGGGCGGTATTCAACTATCGAAAAACCAACTAGATGAAACGGAAGTTGATCCGGTTCATCATCATTGGATTGGGCATTTTGACAGCCTTTCTCGCCATAAGGGTCAATGCCTGGGGGAGGCATGAGGTTGAACCCAAAATTAAACCTGGTTTTGAAGTTGGAGTGGCATTGAAAACACCAGTTTGCCCATAAGCAAATGTTTAGACTGATTGAGAAATATTCGAAGCAAATAGACGGGGCCATCCTTATTCTCGGGTTTGTTTTTGGAGCAAACTTGTTCATCTTTTTCAGGCAGTCAGGCATTGATGAAACCACCCGAAGCATTATGTTTGGAAGGTATGGTTTTCACTTTCTCACACCTACGATTGGAGGAATTGTTATTGGAGTAACCATTTTTTGGCTGGAGTATAGGTTTTTCAAAAACCTGGCACACTATGACCGCAGGTGGATATTTGTTTTAAAATTTATGGTGATTTCAGGTGTGGTTGTATTGAGTGTGATCGTCTTGCAAACGGGGGTTAACATCATAGCATGGGGGAGTACATTGATGCAAGCCCTTCGGAAATCATGGGGGTTTATTTCATCGGGGACCTTCCTTTCTCTTTATGTGTATTTGATCTTGCTGAGCATCACGATCAATTTTTTTAGGGAGCTGGGCAATCGCTTTGGGCACGGGATCATCATCAACTACCTTATTGGAAAGTACCGTGAGCCGGTGGAAGAATATCGTGTGTTTATGTTTTTAGATTTAAACAGTTCCACAGCCATTGCCGAAGAATTGGGGCATGTGAAGTATAGCCGCTTTTTGAATAAATGCTTTAGTGATCTGTCGGAGGTATTGACGGCATACGATGGGGAGGTCTACCAGTATGTGGGTGATGAAGCCGTCATCACATGGAATGGAGATCAACTCCAGAACCTCTTGAATCCAATCCTTCTTTTTGAAGCCTACTCGGCAAACCTCAAGGACAATAGTAAGGTTTATCTGGAGAAGTTTGGGATCTTTCCAACTTTTAAAGCATCCATTCATTGCGGTATCGTGTCCGTTACAATGGTAGGTGGGGCAAGAAAAGAGATGGCATTTCATGGCGATGTATTAAATACCGCATCGAGAATACTGGAGCAGTGCACAAGGCTGGGCAAAAACTTGCTGATAACAGACTCATATGCTCATTTGCTGAAAGGCAATAAGAACATGAGTGCCATCTACATGAAGGATTTATTCCTTAGGGGCAAAAAAGATATAACAGGTATTTATCAACCGATTTTGAACTGAGGTTTGGGATGCCTTATTGAGGCATGATAAAATCGTTCTGAAGATGGATGGCAAAGCGTTCAAACTGATTGCTGTAGAACTCGTAGAATCACATAAAACCGTAGCTGAAGTATCAAAGGAATTGCTGTTATGTTATTTGAATCCAGTGAGCTGTGTCTGTAAATTGTAAATTCATATCCATCATATCAATTTAATCCATCACTAGTTCCAAACCACATATATCCTTTACTATCCTTGAAGATGGACGTGACACTCTTTTGTGACAGATCGTCCTTTACAGAAAGGTGACTAAAGGAGGTTGTCTTGCTTTGAGAAAGTAAAGCAGGGCTAAGAATAAAAAAACCAAAGCAAAATAGTATTATTGAAAATGATTTAGTACAAATCTCTATATTATATGAATGGATCTGAATCATATAATACCTGGCTTGAAACAGCTTATCGACTCTTTGCGGAGGAAGGTCCGGAAAACTTTTCGATAAAAGCGCTTGCGCAGAAGTGCGGACTTCCCAGAACGAATTTCTATTATTATTTTGAAAACAAAGAAGAAATAATTGATAAAATTATTGAGCTACATTTTACAACAACTATCGAAACATTCAATGAAGAATTAAAAAAGCGACTACATACGTATGTCCCGGATTTGTTTGTTATCCTTTATGATTTTAAGTTAGGAATTCAGTTTGCAAAACAGCTGTTCAAAAACAGGGAGATTCAAAAATATAACGACGCCTATAAAAAAGGTGTAGCTCTTTCTGCCGACATACTGATTCCAAAATTTAAAACATTTTTTGAAATAGACCTCTCCGATGGAATAGTTAAAACATTATGGTTTACCTTAGTAGACACCTGGTACTCAAGATTAAACTTTAATGATTTTTCTGTCGCTTCTCAATGCACTTTGCATTACGAAATCATAGACAGTGTTCTACCGCTTACGAGGAAAACTATTATTACACAAAACAATTCTAGCAACTCTTTCGACGCTCCTGTCTAAAAAAACACCCGGCATCCTGCTTTAACCCGAAATATGCCATATCCTTTCTATTCCGAGCCTGAATTACTTCAAATCAGTCCCTTCGTTTCGTTTTACTTTTCACCATAGCGGTGCTAAGCTGTCAAAGTAAAACTTCCTGATTTATTGCAATTTAAGCGCTCATAACGAAATCTATCGCATCATCCAGTTTGACATTGGAAAAACAAATTGATCTAAATAACACTCAAATATTATGATTGTGACCGACTGGATGAAAAAGGTATTGCCATATCGAGTTTACTTCATCAAAGAAGAAGTGCTGGCAGCTATGTCTCGTCCTAAGCCTCTAAAGTGCAGTGTAACCTCCGTCAATAATCAGATCGCTACCTGTCATATAGGACGAGGAATCACTAATAAGGTAAATAAAAAGCCCTACCAGATCTCCTGGTTTTCCTAATTTGCGCAAAGGAATTCTTGATTTCCATCCGGCATGATAAGACTTCATCTCCTCAACTAAATCTGTGGCAATATATCCCGGACTTACACTATTAACACGAATATTATTGCCAGCCCACTCTACAGCCAGAGCTTTTGTCAAGTGTTTTACCCCCGCCTTAGAAGCACAATAATTTGCTATTGTTTGCGGGGTATTTACTATATGAGCAGACATTGAAGCTGTGTTTATAATACTCCCTCCAACTCCTTGTTTAACCATTGCCTGTGCTTGTGCCTGTGCGGCTAAGAATACCCCGTTAAGATTCACATCTATAACCTTTTTAAAATCTTCATAAGAGATATCAATAGCTTTTTCAATATTGGCTATTCCGGCATTATTCATTCCAAAATCTATCTGTCCAAAATCTGCAATAAACGAATTCATCATATTATCCACAGACTCCGGATTAGTAACATCACATTGATAGGCAATAACTTTTACACTGTGCTTCCGTTCCAGTTCATCAGCTAGTTCTTTAGACTTTTCTACACGCACATCAACAAGTCCTAACATTGCGCCTCTGGCAGCTAATTCTTTTGCCAAATTACTTCCGATACCTCCCGATGCCCCTGTAATTATTCCTTTTTTTCCTTTGATACTAAATAATTCATCCATCTTATTATATTGTTAAATTAAATTTTAATTGACATTTGCAACTTTTCTTTCGTATTGTGCTGTATAATGCATCACCTTCCGAATGTTTGGCATACCCCCCTACATACATATTCCCTTTACCCATACGTAATGGTGTGTTATCCGTGTATTTATAGTTTCCCCTGCCAATAAAAGACTTCAAATTATTCCATCACGTTATTTTTTACTTAACCGTAGTATAAAATTTGTCGAAGAAATATTTTAGCTTAGCCTGATTCAAAGGTTTAGCTTAAAAAATAATTCACACCAAATCGGGTGACAGACCAAATTGTTTTTTAAAACACTTTTTAAAATAATCTATGTCTTTAAACCCCACTTTTTCTGCCACAAATGTATAATTGGCAGAATTCTGCTGCAGCAATTTCATAGCTTCGTTTAGACGGATAACACGTACATATTCAATGGCTGTTTTTCCGGTTAACCCCTTTATTTTTCTATAAAGTGTAGCGCGGCTCATTCCAATTTGTTTACCAAGTTCTTCTACCGAAAATTCAACTTCTTCCATTTTTAGCACTACCATTTTCTCCAATTTTTCCAAAAATGCCCGGTCGAGGTTATTTAGTTTTTTTGATGTTATTTTTCCAACAGGTTTTTTTTGTAGTTGTTTCCAGATCCGTTCTCTATTTTCCATTAATGCCTGCATGCGCGCCAGCAAGATATCGGTATCAAATGGTTTCTCTATATAATCGTCGGCCCCACTTTCAAATCCTGAGAGCACACTGTCTTTCCCCGACTTTGCAGTTAATAAAAGAACCGGCACGTGGCTTACTGAAATGTTACTTTTAATACGATTGCAAAATGTTATTCCATCCATTTTTGGCATCATGATATCCGACACAATAATATCTGGCACCAACTCCAAAGCCTTTTGCAAACCTTCTTCTCCATTATGAGAAATACTTACATAATACTTCTCATCCAATATACTCCGAAGAAAAGAGCAGAGATCATAATTATCTTCAACGATCAATACCCTTGGTTTCCGATATTTTTGATTCTTGAATGATTCTAATACGTCTTTGTCTATGGCACTTTGTCCAGGTCGTTCCTCTGTTTCTACCTTTTCATCATTCCCGAACGTCGTTTCGATCAATGGAATTTCTACAATAAACCGGCTTCCCTTTCCTTCTTCACTTTCCACGGCTATTTTTCCACCATGCAATTCAACCATTTCTTTTGCTAATGATAAACCAATACCTGTTCCTGTTTCGGAGTCATCGGAATTTACCTGATAAAAACGTTCAAAAACCTGTTGATGCTCCGACGATTTTATCCCTTTACCGGAATCTTCTACCTTAATTATCAGTGTTTTCGCTGTTTGGTCTTTTAAAATGATTATACCAATTTCGCCTCCGTTTGGTGTATATTTAAATGCATTGGAAAGTAGATTAAAAATTATTTTCTCCATTTTTTCCCGGTCAATCCAGACGGGTAAGCTTTCAAATTCTGCTAAAAGTTCAAATGAAATTTCTTTTCGGTTCGCCTCTTCATAAAACGAATACATTACACTTCTAACAAAACTTATAATATCAGCCTTTTCAACCTTCAACTTTAAGACACCTCTTTCCTGTTTGCTAAAATCCATCATTTGCGTAATCAGTCGCGATAATATTTCGGCATTTCGTTTTATTAAGGACAGAACAGATTTATGTTTTTCCTGCAAATCCTTATCCTGTTGAATGTTTTCTAATGGTCCAAGAATTAAGGTCAATGGGGTTTTTAGTTCGTGCGATATATTCATGAAAAAGCGTTGTTTTAATGCGTTCAATTCGCGGTCCTTCTCGCGCTCCATATTTGCTACTCGCAGGTCTTCACCAAATTTCGCCTTGTTTTTATTGTATCGCCGCACAAAATAAAAAAGTGTTCCAATACCGATTACATACAACACAAATGCCCACCAACGCAGCCAGTACGGAAAATCGATATGCAGCTCTATTGTACTTTCAGGAATTTCGTCGCCGGGAACACCGGATATTGCTTTTACCCTAAACGTGTAATTACCCCCTCCAAGGTTAGTGTAGGTAGCAAAACGGTGGTTGGCATCGGCCATTTGCCAGCTACGGTTAAAACCATCCAGTTTATATTGATATGATATTTTCTCGGCATTGGAATAATCAAGGGCAGCAAATTCAAATGAAAAGCTGTTCTCGTTGTATTTCAAATCCAGTTCTTTTTGAATTGATATATCATTTTCAAGAAGTTTTCGACCGTGTATCCGTTCACCAACTTTCACCGACCGGTTAAACAATTTAAAATCGGTAATATGCAAGGCAGTTATTTGGTTGTATCGAAGTACTTTTTGCGGGGTAAAAGAATTCACTCCTTGTGTCCCTCCAATAATAACCTGTCCTTTAGAATTAGTAAATACAGCGTTTGTGTTGAATTCGTTACTCAACAAACCATCATTTTCGTAGAAATTGTAAAAGGTCCCGTTAATTTTGCTAAACATCGAAATTCCGTTTACCGAAGTAATCCACAGGTTTCCATGTTCATCGCCCGAAATTGCTTTGACCACATTATTCACCAAACCATCACTTTCCGTATAAACTTTTATTTCATTGGTTTCGGTATCCAAACGATTTAGTCCGGCATCGGTTCCAATCCACAACATCCCTTCGGCATCAACAAATAACGAGTTTATCCAATTTCCCGACAAAGTACCTGTGATTTCCGGTTGCGAAAAGAACGTCTCAAATTTATTGTTACGATCCGGTTTGCTTAATTTATTTAACCCAAAAGCAGTGCCAACCCAAATATTTCCAGATTTATCCTCTGTAATTGCCCTGATATCGTTATTGCTTATCGATGAATTATTTGTTGCATCGTGTTTATAGTGTTCAAAATAATATTCACCGCGTTTTGCCACAACTAATTTATCCAAACCCCCTCCGGCTGTTCCTATCCACAAATTCCCAAGTCTATCGTTGTATAAAGACCTGATATCGTTATAGCTTACCGAATTTTGCGCCGGATTATTAATTGTAAATTTCGTAATGGTAGGCTGCTCAGAATCATCAATGAACTCAACCAAATTAAGTCCACCCCCCAAGGTTCCTGCCCACAATCTTCCCCAATTGTCGTAACTTAGTGCGTGTACAATATCACTTCCCAATTCAATATTCCGGAAGATCATCTCTTCGGCATATTGATTTTCGGAACCAGGATCATTCTTCAAAATCGACTGATACAATCCACCACCGTTTGTGCCGATCCAGAGTGATTCATCGTTTTCGGCAATTGCGTACACATCCTGATTTTCAACATCTTCAAAAGCTTCATTTTTTATCGGTACAGTAGAAAATGTGGATTTATCCGAACCAAATGAAAATACACCTCCGCCTGAGGTTCCAAGCCAAATTCGCTGCGAGCGATCTTCGTAGATTGCCCTTATATTATTACTTTTTAATCCAAACGGGGATGTGCGTTCCATTTTAATCTTCTCAAAAGATGCGTCTTCAAAACGAAAACGGTTAAGCCCGCCATCTTCGGTGCCCAACCACAGCTCCTTATTGCTTGCTGCCAGGATACTAATTACCCGGCTATCGGAAACGCCCTTTTCACTTCCCTTTTCTTGCCTGAAATATTGAAATTTTCCTTTCTGCTCATCCAACATTCCGGCACCACCGCCCCATGTCCCTACCCAAATATTTCCATTAAAATCTTGCTGAATAGAACGTACACAACTTAATGCCTGATAGTTTCCATCTTCCGGTTCAAATTGAAAATAATCAAAGAAAGGCTCAGAATCTTTATAGATTAAACGATTTAATCCGCCCCCTTCGGTGCCCACCCACATTGTTCCATTTTTATCTTCAAAAACCCAATGTACGTTATCGTTACTTAAACTTCCAGGTTTATTACCTGCTTTAAATTGAGAAAACGTTTGAGTAGCAGCGTCGAACTTATTAAGTCCACCACCCTGAGTGCCCACCCAAATTTCACCCCGGCTATCGCAATACACTATCTCAATATTGTTGAAACTTAAATGCGATGAATCTTGTGCATAATATTGAGCAAACTGATTCGTGGCAATATGTAAGCGTGAAAGCCCTCGGGCAGTTCCGATCCACAAACCACCTTTTTGGTCGATACAAATAGATTTTACGAGATTGTGGCATAAACTATTCGGATTGTCCGGAATAGACTTAAAAACTTTGAAATTGTTTCCGTCAAACCGGCAAAGGCCATCCATTGTACCAAACCACATAAATCCCAACGAATCCTGAGTTATGCAATTTACGGTGTTATGAGAAAGTCCGTCGCGGATGGTGTACTGGTTGAAAATTGTTTTGGTTTGTTGGGCATTTATCACATACGAACTCAGCAATAGGATATAGATTAAGAATAAACCCCTAACCTTTTCCCTTGAATTGTTCAATAAGATATTTCCCCTCTTAATCATACCTCACTTAATTTTCCCATAGATTTTTTAGTTCACTAGCCGGATTCAAACATATAAAAAATAGTTCTACTAAAGATTGTCTTTCCTATCAAAAATGACACGAAAACACCTGACAAAGTTCAACTTGCAACATCTGTCCGACAGTTTGCAACATTCATCTGGCAATCTGCAACATCCTTCTATATACAAATTATAAGCATCCGGTAATTTTGAAAACCGGAAAAATTTAGAGGAATGAATGGATTTATTACATACGGGAAACTACTTTTTATAATTCTGAGCACCACGCTGATTTCATGTACTTCAAAAAATCAGGAACAACAAAAAAAAGACTGGGTTAGCTACCTCATCGAACTCAAAAAACCGGATAAGCCGGAAGCCGATAAAGAGGAAGTCCGGGAGTTATTTAAAGAGTTCAGGACTGCGTATCCCTGGCACAGTTATAAACTAATTACCCAAAAAGAATTTGTAACCTGGGCAACCAGTGCGAACAAGGAACAATTTACAGAAAGCCTTCTTCAATCCAAACTAAACAAGCTTGAAGATAACAAAGCAATTTTCAAACGAGAAATTGAAAATATAAAAGCGCAAACAGAGCCGATCACAGCAAAACTTCTGCTGGCAGAAAAAGCTGTTCGTTTCCGCGATGACCTGCATTCGTTTAACAACATTAATTTTGAAGCGCTTGAAAAGGCCATTAATAATATTCATTCGCTCTTCCCAGATCACTACAATTATCAGGAATTTAGTTCGCAACTAAACAAACTGTCAAGGGAATATTCAGAAATCACAAAAATCATTCAGGTTAAAAATGAAATGGCAGATACGCAACTTGCTGCTTTTATCGGCCATTTCGAGGCAGTAAAAAAGGAGGCATTGCTTTCGAATCCATTAGTTGGCAACCAGCCTATTGTATTTGTAACCCGTCGACAATATGCCCCCGACCATCATAATTCAGCAACACTTTTTCACACCAACGAAGTAAACACCAACAAGTACCGGCCCGGTGGTTCCATGAAGATTATTGACCTGAGAAAAGAAGGGAAAATAACTACCTTGCTTAAAACTGCCGAGGGTGTTATCCGCGATCCGGAAATTAGCTATGATGGAAAAAAAATCCTGTTTTCGATGCGGAAAAACATTAAAGAAGATTACCACATTTATGAAATGGATACCGACGGGAAAAACCTGAGGCAGTTAACTGCAGCTGAAGGAGTTTCCGACATCGATCCGCAATATTTACCCGACGGCGGCATCGTGTTTTCCTCCACGCGCGAGCCCAAATACTGCATGTGCAACATTCATATAATGGCCAACCTGTTCAGGATGGAGGACGATGGGGCAAATATTACCCAATTGGGGAAAAGCACACTGTTTGAAGGGCACAGCGCCATAATGCCCGATGGCCGTATTTTGTATGATCGCTGGGAATACGTCGACCGAAATTTCGGCGATGCGCAAGGGTTATGGACAATGAATCCCGATGGTACCAACCAGGCCATTTATTTTGGTAATAACACCAACTCGCCCGGAGGTTTCATCGATGCGCGGCCAATACCCGGGACCGACAAGGTGATTTCAATTCTCGGCTCGTGTCACGACCGTCCGTGGGGTGCGTTGGGAATTATCGACCGCAAAAAAGGACTGGACGGGAAAGATCCAGTAGAAATAACCTGGCCGGCCTCTGCCAAAGAACTGATTGGCAAAGGAAACTGGGATACGTTTAAGCAGGTAAAAACGCTTTACGAAGACCCTTTTCCGCTTAATGATACGTACTTTTTATGTTCCAGAACAATTGGATTGGGCGAGCAAACGGGTCTATTCCTTATTGACACCTTTGGCAATGAACAATTGATTTACACAGAAGCGCCCGGATGTTACGATCCGGTTCCGATAAAACCACGCGAAAAAGAGTACAGTATTCAAGATAAACGCAACTACAAATCAGAAACCGGAAAATTCTATGTGCAGGATGTTTACCAGGGCACACATATGAAAGGCGTTGAGCGCGGTTCGGTAAAGTATTTGCGCGTGATCGAATCGGTGGAAAAGCGCAGTTGGACCCATCCGGCATGGAACGGACAGGGGGTGCATCGTCCTGCGATGAACTGGCATAGTTTCGAATGCAAAAAAATATGGGGAACGGTTCCGGTTGAAGAAGATGGTTCGGTTTACGTTGAAGTTCCTGCCGACAAGTACGTTTATTTTCAGTTGCTTGACGAGAATAAAATGATGATCCAATCGATGCGAAGCGGAACCATGTTACATTCGGGCGAAATACTGGGCTGTATTGGTTGCCATGAAGACCGCAGAATGGCGCCTCCTTCAACGCAATCGCAGGTTACACAAGCCCTAAAGTTACCTCCGCAAAAACTTGATGGATGGTACGGAGAGCCGAGGACTTTTGGTTTTGCGCAAGAAGTTCAACCAGTGCTAAACAAACATTGTATTGAATGTCATGATTACGGAAAAAAAGCGGGTGAAAAGTTAATCCTGTCAGGCGACCGGAATCCGTATTTTAATGCCTCGTATATTGATATGTATCTTCAAAAGGTAATCAAACCAATTGGTGCCGGCCCTGCGGAGATTCAGGAGGCTTATTCGTGGGGATCACACCCAAGTAAAATTATTCAGATGTTAAGAAAGGGGCATGCAAAAGTTAAATTATCTGAAGAAGAAATGGAACGTCTTACCACCTGGATTGATCTAAATGCAGTTTATTATCCTGATTTTATTTCGGCATACCCGGACAACACAGTTGGCCGAAGCCCAATTTCGCAACAAGATTTATATCAATTGGGGAAACTTACAAATACGGATTTTTCGGCACTAGGCGGGCACAACAGAAAGTTAAGGGCACAAATTACATTCGAACGCCCTGAGCTGAGTCCTTGTTTAAAAAATATCAAAGACAAAAATTCAACAGAATACAAAGAAGCACTGGAAATTATTATCAGGGGAAAGAATCAACTGGCACAAACTCCAAGATTAGACATGAAAGGTTTTGTGCCTTCTGAAACCGATAAAAAACGTATTGAAAAATACATGTACAGGCAAGAAGAAGAAAAACGTAACAGAACGGCTATTCTGGAAGGTAAAAAATATTATGATCCTGAGTTGGTAAATACGAAACAATAAAACAGACTTTAGAACCGGATGTTTGAGATCCACTCCTTGATACTCGATAGTCATATACAATGAAAAAAATACTCTACATAAACTTGATCATTCTTATTTGGCTGTTTACAGCTTGTGCAAATGAAAGCAACCGGGTGATGTCACCGAACCAAGTTGTTGCAGGCAAAACACAAAACAAACTATTTGTGGCCGATGAAACAGCAAATCGGATTTCAATTATTAACGCCAAAACTTCCGGTATTGAAGGTCATATTTCGCTGGAAGCGACCCCCGGAGGATTAGTACTTTCTGCCGATGAAGCCAGGTTGTTCGTAACATTAACTGAACCACAAGGAAAATTGTTGGAGATAGATTGGGTAAGTGGAAAAATTACACGGTCATTAGCAATTGGTCATTCTCCAATGTCACCGGTAATTTCTACAGACGGTAAATCCCTCTTCTTGTGCAATCGTTTTAACAACAGTGTCAGCAAAATTGACCTTGAACGGTTCACCATTAAGAAAAACGCTGAAACCGACAGGGAACCTGTTGATGCTGCATTGCTTAAAAAGAAGGATTTACTTTTAGTGGCAAACCATTTGCCAAATGGCAAAGCAAATGCCGATTATCATTCAGCAAAAGTATCTGTATTTAAGGCATCCACATTGGAATGTTTGAAGGAAATTTCTTTACCAAATGGTTCAAATGCTTTAAATAGAATTGCAGTTTCGGCCGATGAAAAATTTGCCTATCTAACGCACATTCTGGCGCGTTACAATGTTCCTACCAATCAGGTGGAGCGAGGTTGGATAAATACAAATGCGTTGAGTATAATCGACCTTACAGACACATCTTACCTTTGTACCGTTATGCTCGACGATCTGGACCGTGGGGCTGCAAATCCTTACGACGTAAAATGCAGCGAGGATGGTAAGTCCATTTATGTTTCGCACACGGGCACCAACGAGCTTAGTATTATCGATTCGGAAAAGCTCCACCAAAGGATAACGAACATTGCCAATGGCACACAGCCGACTCTTTATGCCACATCGTTACCCGACATCCAGAATGATTTGAGCTTTTTGCAAGACATCCGAGAAAGAATAGACCTAAAAGCAAAAGGGCCAAAGGGATTGACTTTTATTGAGAACAGGGTTTTTGTTTCGATGTATTTTTCTGGTTCTGTTGCAGAAATTGATAGAGCAAATAAGAATTCGGTAAACAATATGGCATTGGGAGTGCAACCAAAACCGGATATGGCCAGATTAGGCAAAATGTATTTTAACGATGCAACATTGTGCAAACAACAGTGGCAAAGTTGCACAAGTTGTCACCCCGGAGATGCACGTGTTGATGCGTTAAACTGGGATTTACTAAACGACGGTATTGGCAACCCCAAAAATACCAAAAGCATGTTATTGGCACATGCAACCCCTCCTGCCATGATAACCGGAATTAGGCACAATGCAAATGTGGCGGTACGTGCAGGGATAGAACACATTTTATTTACCCATCAACCCGATAAAATTGCCGAAGCACTTGATGCTTATCTGGCGGGGCTTAGGCCTGTTCCCAGCCCATATTTGAGAAACGGAGAACTCACTCAGTCAGCACAACGAGGAAAACAAGTCTTTGAAAAAGCCCAGTGTTCGCATTGCCATTCCGGGCCGTATTTTACCAATATGAAGAGTTATAATGTCGGAGAAGGGACCGGTTTGGAAGAAGGGCGGAAGTTCGACACTCCATCCCTTGTTGAAGCCTGGCGGACCGCTCCATATTTGTACGATGGTAAAGCCCGGAATATTAAGGAAGTGATTACAATTTACAATACAAGTCAGCGACATGGGAAAACGGCTGATTTAACAGAACAAGAATTGGATGATTTAGTAGAGTATTGTTTGTCACTTTAAAATGTGGATGCGGATATAAAATGAAAAAAGATAAAATTAGAAACTATAAAAAAATCAAATATGAACAATTTTGAATATTTTAATCCTGTAAAAGTAATTTTTGGAGCCGGCGAACTGAATAAACTTGCAAACGAAGCAAAACAGTTGGGGTCGAAAATCTGCCTCGTTTCATACAAAGAATTGGGTTTCCTAACACCTCTGCTTAAAAAGATTTCCGCTCAATTAAAAGGTGCCGAATTAAATGTTGTTTCGTTTTTCGAAATCGAGGAAAACCCGGAAATAAAAACTTTAACACTGGGTGCTGAATTCTGTAAAACCGAAAATGTAGATTTGATTATCGGGATTGGTGGCGGAAGTGTGATGGACGGTGCAAAAGCTATGGCCGCCGGTGTTTATTACGAAGGTGAAATGTGGAATATGGTTTACAGTCGCCATGACGATGTAAAAACCGTTCCTCCGGAAAAAGCCTTACCGACAATCATGATACCAACCCTTCCTGCAACGGGAAGTGAGATGAACCCATGTGCAGTTGTAAGCAGTGCCGAATTAAAAGAAAAGTCGTATATCTGGAGCCCGTGTATTTATCCAAAGGTTTCCATTATCGATCCGGAACTTACCTTAAGTCTTCCTCCCTATCAAACTGCATGTGCGGCGGCCGATACCATCTCTCATGTATTGGAAATTTACCTGAATGGTGAAGAAGATTCAGACCTGCAACACTATTTTCAGGAAGGGGTAATGCGAACGGTTATTGACAACATTGAGAAAGTTCTGGAAAATCCGAATGATATTTCGGCACGCTCGCATTTACAATGGGCGGCCACATGTGCCATTAATGGTTTTGCTTCTCCAGGCGATGCCTGGACCCCAATACACCAGGTTGCGCACAATTTAACCTCGTTACATAGAGTTTCTCATGGCGCTTCTCTGGCTATTTTAATGCCATCGTGGATGGAAGCATTCAGTAGCCGTAAACCGGAACAATATTTCCGTTTTGCAAAAAATGTAATGCAGGTAAACACCCATGGAAAAACTCAGGAGGAAGTTATTGGTGAAGGAATCGCAGCATTCAAAGCATTTTTACAAAAGATTTCTGTGCCAGTTTCTTTAAAAGAAGCCAACATCAAACAGTCTGACCTGGCAGGTATTTTGGATGGGGTTGTAAAAGTGAGTTTTGGAAATGATGGAGTTTTAGCCTGCAATCCCCCTGTTAGTAAAGAGGATGTGATGCAGGTGTTGACTTTGGCATTATAAAACAATCTCAACAAAGCTGCTCTAAAAATTTGGTTCATGCAAGAAACACTGAGAACTCCGGAAAGGATGTAAAAAAATTAACTTGAATTTAAAAACATCGTTGAGCTCTTTGCGCTTCTATACAACTTTACGGGAACCCAAATTTTACTTTTGGAACAACACCTTAACAGATTACTACATCATTATCAAGTTATGGATATCAATAAAATAGCACGGATGATTGACCTTAGTTGCGTGCAGGCAAACAGTTCAATCCAGGAAATTAAAGAAGTGGCAGATTTTGCCAAAAAATACAACTGCATTTGCACATTTGCACTTCCGGCACACACTCCGATACTTATTGAATTGGTAAAAGACTACCCACAAATTTTGGTGGGTGGTGTTGTAGGATTTCCTGACGGAGGGGCTACAACAAAAGGAAAAGTTGCCGAAGCCCATGAATTAATCGAAATGGGTGTTAATGAGCTGGATATGGTCATCAATATCGCCTGGCTGAAAAACAAGCAGTACGGACTTTTACTGAACGATATACGGTCAGTTGTTGATGAAGCCGGAGATATTCCGGTAAAAGTGATTCTGGAATGCCACTACCTGACCAATGAAGAAATAGTTAAGGCTTGTCAGATAGGTGTTAAAGCCGGTGTTTCGTTTGTTAAAACCGGAACAGGTTGGGCACCTACAGGGGCAACTCTTGAAAATGTAAAAATAATGAAAGACACAGTTGGTGATGCTTGTGAGGTTAAAGCAGCCGGCGGTGTTCGCAATTTGGAAACTTTACTTGCCATGAACAAGCTGGGAGCTACCCGTTTTGGGATTGGAATAAGAACTGCAAAAGCCATTTTTGAAGGAATGGAGCGTTCGGGAAGTGAGGTTTATTAGTTCCACGTTTGTTATCTGAAAACCCAACAATATTAAAATGAACCGATACATAATTGCGTATGATTTGGGAACCGGAGGTTGCAAAGCATCACTTTACAACATTTCCGGTAATTGTGTTGCCGACTCATTTATTTCCTGCGACACGGAATACCCACATCAAGGTTGGCACGAACAAAAACCAACTGACTGGTGGGCTGCAGTGGTTCAATCCACAAAAAAACTTCTCCAGGAATCTCAAATACAAAAAAATGAAGTCTCTGCAATTGGAATTTCAGGGCACAGTTTGGGTTTGGTTCCGGTAAACAAAGACGGGAAGTTGTTGCGGAAAAGTGTACCAATCTGGTCGGATTCGCGGCCCACAGAAAAAGAACTTGATCCGTTTTTCGAAAAGATATCAGAAGAAGAATGGTATATGATTACCGGAAACGGTTTTCCTCCAAGTCTTTATACCGTTTTCAAATTAATGTGGCTACGGAACAACGAACCTGAAATTTTTGACGAGTTATATTCCATACTAGGAACCAAAGATTACATCAACTATCGAATGACCGGGATAATGGCAACTGATTATTCCTATGCTTCGGGAACCGGCGTTTACGACCTAAAAAAATGGGAATATTCGGACAGGTTAATTGACGCCAGCGGTTTACCTCCATCAATCTTCCCAACTCCGGTTGCATCTACCCAAGTACTGGGTACACTTACTGATGAAGCAGCAAAAGAACTTGGCCTTCATACAAATGTAAAAGTTGTTGCCGGAGGCGTAGATAATTCGTGTATGGCTTTGGGGGCACGTTGCTTTAAAGACGGACGGACTTACAATTCCCAGGGATCTTCGTCGTGGATTGCAGTGAGTTCTTCGGAACCTCTTTTAAATGTACTAAGCCGTCCTTATGTTTTTACTCATGTAGTCCCCGGATTATTTACTTCTGCAACTGCCATTTTTTCTGCAGGTACGAGTTTCCGTTGGCTGCGCGACAATATTTGCCTGCATTTAAAAGAAAAAGAAGGAAACATATGGGAAAACATGACAACACTGGCAGCAAAAGCTCCGGCAGGTTCGAATAAACTACTATTTAATCCCAGCCTGGCAGGCGGAACAATGATTGATAAAAGTGCCAACATTAGGGGGGCTTTCGCAGGAATAGATTTAAGCCATAAACAAAATGACATTATTCGCTCGGTGATGGAAGGTGTAGCTATGGGATTACGGGTTGCACTCGATGAGCTACGGGATTTAACAACAATTGAGGATGAAATTACCGCTGTTGGAGGAGGGAGCAAAAGTGAATTCTGGCGGCAGATTTATGCCGATGTTTACAACGTAAATATCGTAAAAACCAATATCGACGAACAAGCTGCAGCACTGGGAGCAGCGGCTCTTGCTGCAGTTGGGACTGGTATCTGGAAAGATTTTTCTATTATCGATGAAATCCATGTGACTGAATCGGTGAATATACCAAACGAAAAAGATAATCAGACCTACGAAAAGCTTCTTCCCGTATATAAAACATTTTCAAACCATTTATCTGAAATTGGAGATCTGATGAGTAAAATTTAATCAGTTAAAATCATAAAATCTAAAATCATGGAATTCAACATTACAGAATTATTAGTTGCCTTTGCCGGGGGTATTTTTGGTGCGGCTATTGGCGCACTTCCCGTTTGGATATTGTGCGGGCTGGCAGTTTTGATCGGAGGGGCCATTACAATGGCTACAGGTAATGAGAGTTTTACAAACCTGGTTGCCTGGGGTTTATTTCTGGGGCCACACACTGCCTTTGCCGGTGGCACAGCAGCGGCAGCCTATGCAGCTAAAAAAGGAGAGCTGGAAAATGGGCGTGACATTCAAACAGCACTTATTGGTTTAAACAACCCAAAAGTACTTTTTGTAGGCGGTATATTCGGGGCACTTGGTTACCTTCTGTTCTGGCTAATTATGCAGGTACCCAATTACAGCGATCTGGCCTGGACAAACACCATTGCGCTGGCAGTAATACTAAATATGGTAATTACCCGCTTTGCTTTTGGAAAAACCGGTTTATTTGGAAAACCTGCAAATGCTCAAAATCGTTGGGTTCCATCTGAAACAGGTTCGTGGGTTCCCTACCAATCAAAACCTATGCAATTAATTTTACTAGGTATTGCAGTTGGGGTCCCCGCTGCCTATTTAGCCGATGTACTTCCCGGAAGTGTTGGTATTACCTTTGGTTTTGTGGCATTTTTACTCATATTTATGCAGTTTGGATTTAAGGTTCCGGTAACACATCATATTGCGCTTTCCGCATCAGTAATTACGGTAGTTACAGGCGAAGTCGCCTGGGGAGTCGGTTTTGGTATCCTCGCAGCATTTTTAGGCGAATTATTTGCCTGCATTTTTGTATATCATGGCGATACGCACATCGACCCGCCAACAATGGCTTTGGTAGGAACCTTTACTTTGTTCCCACTCATGGAACAATTTAAAGTATTCGAATTAAGTGAATACGTAATTTGGTTAATCGTGGTAGGAATTACAGCAGCAGGATATTTATTCCTGACTTCGTTGAAACAACAAAAATTATTGCTGCGGTTATTGGTAAATAAAGCCACAAAATGAAAAAATCGTGCTATGACATTTTTTTAGTTGCTCCTAAGATTGAATCTTTCACATTTCCAATTACAACAAGATGTTATCCGATTTTTTTAGCGATTAGCCGGCTTGCAGGGCGGGAGGCGCATACCTCACCTTACAATAAAGGTAAGATATACACTTATTATTAATTAAACCGGACGATCAGCCGGCCTGGTATTAACAATTGATTAATTGTACCAGGCACACTCTTGATTAATTTTCAATAATATTTAAATGCAATTCAATTATTGCAACAAAAGGGTTTTGTGCACACGTTAATTTAAAAAATCATAATATCAGTTTGGTTTTTTAATTGACGTAATAATTTTTTTAATATTTATTGTAACTAATCAATCAAAATTCACGTATCTTTGTAATGAGGATTGGTTGAAAACTTTACTAAACAAAACGATAAGAAATTCGTTATAAAGTTTAGGATCTGAGAACAGAGAATAGAGTGAAGCTGATCTCGATTGATGATAAAAGAATTGTCTTAGTAGTTTTTTCATAATTTTGGGTGTTTAGGTTGAATAAAGGCGAGCTGCTAAGCTTGCCTTTATTTTTTGTCCGTTTTTAGGGCTCGTCGGAGACCATGGTTCCATTGGTATTTCTGGGGGATTTGAAAAATCAGGCAAAAGGGTCTTTCGAACTTGTGAGAAACCTGGTTTCATCAACACCGGGTCACCATCAAGCAGTCAGATTTCTCCGCTTCGCGAAATGACAAGGTAGAAGCTACTCAATAAACAATATTTGCAAAGGTGTGATTATCAATAACGATCGACATTGCAGTCGCTTTCTTACTCAGCAGGTTTGTACTACCAATTACGTTCATTTTGGCTAAATTGATTTGCACTTATATTGGCCCTGAGATGACAAGGTAGGAGCCTCGAAATAACATAAACGTCGTTTTTAATTTTACTGAACACAAATTTGAGCGTTTCGCCCGGACTTCTTCCCAAGGCACTGCCTTACACCGTGTAGCTCTGAGCGCCCTGGCATACGATTGTCAAATACATCTCTTTCGATCGGATGGTTTGCCTTTTGTCATCTTGGTGCGGAAACTTCGTGAATGGTTCATTTTTCTCACATTTGATAAAACCTGCTTTGCGTGCGTGCGGAGCAGCCTTGTCCGGCAGACTGGTCTGCCTGGTCGGAAGGTGCTTCCATGTGCTATGCCATGATCCGGACTGTATGGACTGCCCTGCACGTTTGGGATTTTATATTTAACTCGAATAAAAGAACGCGTAAAAAAATCCGATAAAAATAGCCCGGTGGTAAAAGACCTCGCTTTCCCCGGAAATACCGACCGATCCGTTTTCGGATCGATGCGCATAAGCTTGCTCATTTTATAGACAGAATCACCGAATTGAACAGGGGGTTTATCCACGCAGACTTTTGATTATCAAATTGTTGCTTTTAATGCCCTATTCGGTTAGTTTTACCGTCCTTTCTCAAAAGGGAAGTTTGTACATTTTTTTAATCAAAAACGCTGATAATTATGAAGGCTTACGATGAGAGACATATCAAAAATATTGTATTGATTGGAGGGGCAAAAAGCGGCAAGACTACACTTGCCGAAACCATGCTCTTTGAGGCTGGAATTTTAAGACGACGCGGTGCGGTCGAAGATAAAAATACAGTTTCGGATTATCATGAAATCGAACATGAAAGAGAAAATTCTGTTTATGCAACGTCGATGCATGCAGAATGGCGAGATTATAAGATCAATATTATTGATACGCCCGGTCTGGATGATTTTATGGGTGAGATTGTTTCTTCAATGAAGGTAGCCGAGACTTGTGTAATGTTGGTAAATGCGCAAAATGGAGTGGAAGTAAGCACCGAGCTTATCTGGAATTACGCGGATCAATTTAAAAAACCCGTTATTCTTGCCGTAAACCAGATTGATCATCCAAAGTCAAATTTTGAAGCTACAATCGATTCCATAAAACAGCGTTTTGGTTCTCCTGCGATAATCATGCAATATCCCGTTAATCAGGGAGAGGGATTTGATTCTATTATCGACTTATTGAAAATGATCATGTACAAATTTCCGAAGGACGGAGGGAAGCCGGAGAAACTTCCAATCCCTGAAGAGGAGCAGGACCGGGCTGATGAACTTCACAACGAACTTGTTGAGAAAGCGGCTGAGAATGACGAGGAACTGATGGAATTGTATTTTGAGAAAGGCAGTCTCGACGAAGATGAGATGAGAAAAGGACTGAAGCTCGGGATGATGAAACACGAGGTATTTCCGATTTTCTGCCTCTCTGCAAAGAAAAATATGGGAAGCGGAAGATTGATGGGATTTATTGACAATGTAGCCCCAACGGCTGCGGAAATGAGTCCGGAAACTACCACCGAGGACGAAGAAATATCATGCGATCCAAGTGAACCAACATCCATATTTGTGTTTAAAACGATCATTGAGCCATTCCTTGGCAAGATCACGTATTTCAAAGTAATGTCCGGAGTATTGAAGACAGGCCAGGATTTGATAAACAATCAAAACGATACCTCTGAGCGATTCAACCAGCTTTTTATCATGGATGGTAAAAATAAGAATTCTGTAGATCAACTTTATGCCGGAGATATAGGGGCAACCGTAAAACTCAAAGATAGCCATACCAATCAAACCCTCCATGAGAAGCGTGTGAGTTACGCTATAAAACCAATGGAGTTTCCATCACCGAGAATTACGACCGCCATAAAGGCAAAAGACAAAAATGACGATGAAAAATTGGCGGAGGCTCTGCGAGAGATTAATGAAGAGGATCCCACCACGCTATATGAATATTCAAGGGAGCTGAAGCAATTAATAATGCATGGTCAGGGAGAGCTTCATTTTGCCGTTACGGAATGGAAATTGGCGAACGTTTACAACATCGGAATAGAATTTATCAAGCCTAGAATTGCCTATCGGGAAACCATTCAAAAGGCCTCAGATGCAAATTATCGTCACAAGAAGCAATCTGGCGGCGCCGGGCAATTTGGAGAGGTATTCATCCGAATTGAACCGTATTTTGAGGGTATGCCTGAACCGACGGATTTTACCGTTAGGGGAAAGGAAGAAATAGAACTTGATTGGGGAGGTAAGCTTGTATTCTATAACTGTATAGTAGGAGGCGTCATTGATGCCCGATATATCCCATCCATTCTAAAAGGTGTCATGGAGAAAATGGAGGAAGGTCCGATAACCGGCTCGTATGTACGGGACATCCGGGTGATGGTTTATGATGGGAAAATGCACCCGGTCGACTCTAATGATATTTCATTCAAAATTGCAGGAGCCCAGGCATTTAAATCTGCTTTCGTCAATGCCAATCCCAAAATTCTGGAACCGATAAACGATCTTGAAGTTATGGTCCCCGAGGAGTTGATGGGTGATGTTATGACGGATCTTCAGACCCGAAGAGCAATTATACAAGGCATGGATAGCAAGGGAGTTTACAAAGTTATAAAAGCTAAAACTCCTTTGGCCGAAATGTATAAGTACACCACTTCGCTGCGGTCCATTACGCAGGGGAGAGCCAGTTTCTCAACGGTATTTGCCGAATATTCACCGGTGCCGATGGATATTCAACAAAAACTGATGAAGGAAATGCAGGAAAAAGAAGAGGAATAAAAAACTTTTATAAAAGTTTAAAACCCATCGGTAATTTACTTCCGATGGGTTTTTTTATTTTTGTGCTGAATTGAAACTCGCATTTTTTTACATTTACGGAAAAAGTTTTTATGAAATCATCTGGTAAATTGTTCACAACTCATATTGCCGTTGCAATAATTATTTTCGCCTCGGTAAGTGTATTCGCTCAAAATAAGGTTGTAAGGGAAATTGCGCCTTTTGATAAGGTGAAAATCTCCGATGATCTGAAAGTTACATTTAAAAAGGCAGATAAGGAGAATATCACGATCGTCGCCAACGGAATCGGTTACGATAAAATTGTGACGGCGTCTTCCGGAAGAACGTTGAAGATGAAAGTGAAAACGGGAATATTTAAGAGCACGGATGTTCAAATTCTAGTTGAATATGTAAAACTCAGATCCATAGAGGCATCAAATAAGGCGGATGTTAAATTTGAAGAGCGCCTGACCGGTGATGAATTGAGTTTGAAGGCAACAGGTGGAGCCGTAATACGTGTTGAGGTAGATGTTTCCGCTTTGAAAGCCTCCTTGTCCAATGGAGGCCGGATCGAGATCTCCGGTAAAGCAGATCTTCAGGAAGTTGAGGCCAGTCTGGGGGCTAAATTCAACGCTTATGAATTTGAGACCGAAAATGGCTATGTAAAATCCAATACGAATTCGGATGTCGTGGTTTGGGTAAAGAATAGACTGGAAGCTACCGCAGGATCAAAAGCGGAGCTAAAATATAGGGGAAAACCCGTTGATGTAAAGTCGAATACAAGTCTCGGTGGGAAAATCAGCGGAGATTTGTAACCTGGTCTAAAGCAGAAAGCTCAAATTGTCGCCATCTTTATGCAATTGCGTCGGATGATCGTAGCTGAAAATCTTGCAATTCCCTTTTCCTACAAAAAACAATTGATCTGCCTCCTTCCGCAGAAGTGAGCCTTCAGGCAGACCTACGACAGGTGTATCTCTGTTTAGCGCAACGAATTCCCCAAGGCGCATGTCACGGCTTTCACCTCCATGATTGGGGATCGTGGCTTCGGTGTAGTGCGGGTTTATTTGAAAAGGGATTAAATTCAAGCCATTAAAAGAATCGGGCGATACAATGGGCATATCGTTTGTCGTCTTGATGGTTGGGCATGTTATATTGGAACCGGCGCTCCATCCAATATAAGGCATGCCTTTTTCGACTGCATTTTTTATCGGATTTATCAATGCATAATCCTGGAGTAATTTTGCCAACTGGAAGGTATTTCCACCACCTACGGCAATGGCATCGAAATCGTTAAGTATCCCGGGGTTGACCTCTCTTTGGTGGATACTCGCGACATCATACCCAAAAGAAGCGAGTCGTGCGGCTACGGCATCGTAATATTCGTCGTATGTGATTGAAACTCCCGCAAAAGGTATAAACAGAACTTTTTTGATTGTCGATCCCAGGAAATCTTTGATGTGAGGTTCGGGCCAACCCAGATACGGCTCCCCGGGATTCGTTGAATTACTTAAAAGTAAGAGTCTGCTATTCATAATCTTAATGCTTAAATTCCATAAACCGTTAAAACCAACCTTCTCGACCCCCCGTAATTTCTGTGCTCGCAAAGGTAGATTCCCTGCCAGGTCCCTACATTTATTCTTCCGTTGGATACGGGAACCGTGACAGAGCTCCCAAGAATTGAAGATTTTATATGAGCCGGCATGTCATCGGATCCTTCGTAGTCGTGCTTGTAATAGGGCATATCTTCTGGGATCATTTCATTAAAATGACTCTCAAAGTCCATGCGCACCGTCGGGTCTGCATTTTCGTTTATAGTAAGGCTGGCCGACGTATGCTTGATAAAAACATGGAGAATTCCAGTTTTGATTTCTTTAAGCTCTTGGAAACCGGTGAGTATTTCATGGGTAACGAGATGGAACCCCCGCCCTTTTGGATTTACAGATATCTCTTTTTGAAAAACTTTCATACCAGTGTTTTATTCGATTCGTTCATATGCGCCAATATCGGGGAATTGATCTCTCTCATTCCCATCCAGATCGGCAACCACGCCAATCAATTCTCCGGCATCTTTTGCCGGGGAAAGGGTATCCAGCCGATAGTTATACCTGGGAGGATCTTTAAATTCAGGATCCGCATTAATGATATTTCCCAAGGTGTCAAGCGAAGAAATGGTAGTCCTGAACATGGAGTTGGTAAATGAAAACAAGCTATTGGTTTCGTCGGAAAGCTCAAAGGCAAGTTCATCCTCCAGATTACCATCAATAATAGAATTTTTAATTTCCAAGTTTAAATCCTCAATAATTGATGAATTATCTTCCAGGGTAATATGATCGGTAGCATAAAATAACGGACTCTGCCGGACAATATTAAAAGCATAATTGGCAAAAGTACAATGCCTGAAATAATAATTTCCTCCGGCGATAGTTCCGATGTTCGGCTCAATGCAGTTATTTACCAATACATTTTCGGCATATACATCGGATGTGAAACAGAGGATGCCCGACTTGCTCATATTTTCGATGATCGAGTTTTTTAGGATAATATCAGGAATGGTGTCCGGGTCCGGAGCTCCTAACCTTATACCGTATTCGGCATTCCTTATTATGCAGAAATTCATATAATTGTCGTGACTGCCTTCCAGTATAAATATTCCTCCCCATTGGCCGGGCAGATTTTCATAAGCAGGATCCAGACGTTCGTTTCTGAATAGTATTCGCCTTTCGGGCGATCCTCCCGCATGAATTTTTCCCTTTACAAAGATATTTGCTCCTTTTGAACCAAATACACGGGTCCCTTCTTCAATGGTCAATCGGCAAAGTGAATCGATAAGGATGGAGCCAAAGAGCACATAAGGCCGTTCATTTGTCCAGGTCGTATTGCAATCCAAAACTTCATTTCCAAGATAATTGGCATCCTGTCCCCAGGCAATCAACTTGACATCCTGCGCTTTTCCATTGGTTTCGAAAACGATTGAGTCGTTGACCAGGTACGGGCTGTTTTCATCCATTGGATTTATAAATACCTCAATCAAAATAAGAACGGAATCTTTGCCCAGGATCACGAATTCTTCGGACTGGCCGGGCTCCGTGCCATTTACTAAAATGTTGAACGGGGAGGCCTTCCCATTTCCAAGTTTAATCGATCCGATCTTTATTGCCTTTTGATACGGGTTGTATACTTTTAGTCGTTTTGTGGTACTTCCGAGGCCGGAAAAGACGGTGTCAAAAAGTATCGTATCGGTTGAAAATTCCAGGCCGCCGTCAAAATCCAAATCCAGGATCTCCTCTTCTGGTTTGCAAGTAAGAAACGATATCCCGATTATCGATAGAAGGAAAACGGAAACCGGATGTGCAAAGGCCTTTACAGAGATCATCAATCTACCTGACCAGCTTTTAGTTTTTCAGCATTCTCGGCGATTCGCAGACGCTCAATAAACTCCTGTATATTACCGTCCATGACCTGGGGTAAATTATGTTGCGAATATCCGATTCGATGGTCCGTGACCCTTCCTTGCGGGTAATTATACGTTCTGATTTTATCAGATCGATCACCACTGCCTATCATAGATTTTCTTTCTGCGCCAACTTCCTCCTGCTGCTTTTGCAGTTCAATGGCGTAGAGTCTGGATTTCAGTTCTTTCAAGGCTTTATCGTAATTCTTTAATTTTGATTTCTGGTCCTGACACTGAACCACGATCCCGGATGGAATGTGTGTTAACCGGATTGCAGAATAGGTTGTATTTACGGACTGACCTCCGGGGCCCGAAGAACAGAATTCATCCCTTCGCACATCATTCAAATCGATCTCAACTTCAACATCATCCATTTCAGGAAGTACCGCAACGCTTGCCGCCGAGGTATGGACCCTCCCCTGGGTCTCCGTAGCCGGAACGCGCTGCACACGGTGCACACCGCTTTCATACTTCATCATGCCGTATACATCATTGCCTGTGATATTTGCAACCAATCTGCTGTATCCTCCGGCCGTTCCCTCGACAAAATCGGATACGGACAATTTCCAACTTTGTTTTTCACAAAATTTCTGATACATCCTCAGCAAATCTCCGGCAAATATTGAGGCCTCATCCCCGCCGGCTCCGGCTCGAATTTCCAATATTACGTCTTTACTATCGTTGGGGTCCTTCGGGATGAGCATTTGTTTTAGTTCGGCTTCCATTTCATCTTTTCGGGGTTGCAGATCCTCCAGTTCCACCTTTGCCATTTCACGAAATTCTTCATCCTTTTCAGTTTCAAGAATTGATTTGGCGCTGGTTATTCCATCGAGAATTTTCTTGTAGCTTTCGTACTTTGCAACAATTTTTTCGAGGTCTTTGTATTCTTTGCTGAGCTTTGAGAATTCCTTCATATCTGCCATTGCATCCGGCTGTACGATCAGCTTTCCAACCTCCTCAAATCGATCTTTAATGGCTTCTAATTTGTCAATCATAGCTTAATTTTTGGTCTGGCAAAGTTAATATTTATGATCGTTTAATAATAAAAGAAAAACAATATGTGTAATATTTTGACAAAATGTACGATTTGATGGAGATCCGAATCTTTAAATCCAATTCATGTCGTTAAATAAGACGAAATGTCGATAAAGCAGACAACTTTCGCGGGTCAAAATGCCCGGGAAATACTTAATTGTTCCTTTAATACAAAGTTTCTGTCTACATTTATTTGTTTGGATTTATTCTTCACAATTTTTTTTTAAATTCAGCAATCCATTTATTACACAAAGACATGATCACAAATGGTTTTAATTTAAATGTTTTTTATAAATTGGATTGAATTTTTATCATGACCTAATAATCCAATTCAAACTTTAATATTTTTCACTGAACATTTTTCAATAATAGTCTAACCGATGAAGGGAATAAGGTTTACAATCAGACGAAAAATCATCTGGGGTTTTTTAGCTTTGATTATCATTTTTAGCGGAAACGCAGCTTATAGTGTTTATACCATATATAAGGGTAATGCTATAATTGAGCAATCACAGGAAGTAATAAATCCGATTACGGAGGCCGTGAATGATCTTATATTTTTAGCTACCAGGTCTAAAATGTTGACTACCAACTGGGTGTATCTCCAAACAAACGACGATGACAAGGTAGCCCTGCGGGCCATTCACGATCATGAATATTTAGAGGTAAAGAACCGGATTCTCCAGCATTCCAAAGGAATCGATTACGGAGACGATATAGTAGATCTGGATTCTGCTTTTTTCAAGTTTGAGGCTTTGCTCGATATTGAGAAGGGCATTATGACGGAATTGGCTTCATTCGAGGATTATGAAGATCCGATAAAAAAATTCATGGCTGAGGAATCTATTGAAAGTGAAGTATTGCCCCGTTCTGCCGAGTTGATCCTTATACTGGAAAATCTAAATAAATATCTGTCTACACAAAAATCCGAGACGGACGCCGGACTCATGGGAAACTTTAAGCAATTGATAAATGTGACCGCAACCCTGGCAGTAATTTTACTGGTCATAGGACTTGTTTTGGCATTTTCAATTTCAAGGGCCATAACCGGGCCAATTACCTATTTAAGAGCCATAATTGATCGCCTTGGAAAAGGTGATTTGGTGAAAATTGAAAAAAACAATGTTTCAAACGATGAGATTGGGGATATGGCTACGTCGTTATCGTCAATGGCGGAAGGATTTGGAGAAATTACCGTATTTGCAAAGAACATCGGCGATGGGAAATACGATAGCGAATTCAAACCGTTGAGCGAAAGTGATATGCTCGGTAATGCCTTATTGGAAATGCGCTCTAATTTAAAGAAAGTTGCTGAGGAGGATAAAAAAAGAAACTGGACAACCAGCGGACTCGCAAAGTTTGGCGATATTCTCAGAAGCTATAATGATAATTTCGAAAAACTTACCGATGAGATCATCTCCAATTTGGTCAAATATATTCAGGCAAACCAGGGAGCATTGTTTATCGTTGAATCTAATAATGCCGCGTCCGAAGACGAATATATGGAAATGGTTGCGTGCTACGCCTGGGACAAGAAAAAATTTCTTGAGAAGAAAATTTACAGGGGAGAGGGGCTCTCCGGACAAGCCTGGCTTGAAGGTGATATCATTTATCTTACCGAGGTACCGGATGAATATGTTTCCATTACCTCAGGGCTGGGTGAGGCAAATCCGAGAAGCATCTTGATCGTTCCACTGAAATTGAACGACGAGATTCATGGGGTGATCGAGATGGCCTCCTTCAAAGAGTACGAAGAGTTCGAAATTGAATTTGTCAGCAGGATTGCAGAGAATATCGCATCCACCATTTCTTCCGTGAAGGTAAATGAACAGACCTCCAGGCTATTGGAAGAATCGACCATGATGACAGAACAAATGAGGGCTCAGGAAGAGGAAATGAGGCAAAATATGGAAGAGCTTCAGGCTACTCAGGAAAAAATCCAACGGGATCAGGTCGACAGAGAATCTCGTGAAAGAATTGTACTTAGCGGAACCGTATTATTTGAATTGAATAAGAGTTTTGTTGTCAGGAGCGCCAATGAAATCTGCAAAGAGGTGTTTAAATATTCTCCTGCCGAACTTGAAGGGAGAATGTTTAAAGATCTTATGGTCTCAAGCTCTGATCTTAGTATGATTAAAGAAAATGCGACCACCGATACCTATTGGAATGGCGTTATTAAAATGAAGGATCGGAACGGAGCAAGAGTAGAACTGCTCGTTTCCGCCGGACAAGTTCCGGATTCCATTAATAATGATTCTATGTATGTAATCTACGGCAAAAACATTACAGGTCTCGTAAGTGCTTAAATCCCGATTATTATATACGACCTTTTTGTGCACCTTTATATTTGCCTCGTCGTGTACCGGCGATAAAAAATTGAATAATGAGGCTGTAAGAAAGGAGATCGAAAACAGGAAAATAAAGAAGATTACCGAGGCTGAAATTATGACCAAGGTTCATGAAATCGGTCATTCGATTGCCTTGGAAACAAAAAAAACCTTGAGTAAGAATCTTCGGGCGGCTCTTGGGCATGGCGGAATTGAGCATGCAATTGGTTTTTGCAATTTGAATGCCATGCCGTTAATTGATTCTTTAAATAGGGTATTTGATGCAGAGATCAGGCGTGTAACTTTAAAAGCACGCAATCCCGATGATCTGCCGGATCCTGTTGAAAAAAAGATACTCGAAGCATATGCATATCAATGGCAAGATTCGGTCCCTTTGAGTTCCAATGTACAACCGGTGGATGAGAATTATTTATTTACAAAACCGATCCTGATTGATAACGCATTGTGTCTTAGCTGCCATGGGGTACTAGGGGAAGGGCTTACCGAGGCGACAAACGGGATCATAAAGTCAAAGTATCCGGCAGACAGGGCTACGGGTTACAGGATCGGGGATTTTCGAGGGATGTGGAGTATATTGCTCTCGAAAAAGAAAGTGGTTCAAGCTATGTGACTTAATACAAATCGAGTATTTCCTTATATCTGAAGCAATCAATGGTATGATCGTTTACAAGTCCGCAAGCCTGCATATGCGCATAAATGATCGTACTTCCGACAAACTTGAATCCTCTTTTTTTAAGGTCTTTGCTCAAAGCATCGGATTCCCTACCAGTCGCCGGAATCTCGGACATTTTTTTCCATGATTTTACAATTGGTTTGTTGTCGACGAAAGACCAGATGTACGCGTCAAAACTTCCGAATTCTTCCTGAATCTTTAAAAATGCTCTGGCATTTGTTACTGCGGCATTTATTTTCAGTCTATTTCTTATAATACCCGCATCGTCCAGGAGCGAAGCTATCTTTTTTTCATCGTATTGAGCTACCTTTTTAACATCAAAATTTGAAAATGCCTTCGCATACCCTGTTCTGCGCTTGAGTATGGTGCTCCAGCTCAAGCCGGCCTGGGCTCCTTCGAGAATAAGGAATTCAAAATGCGTTTTATCGTCATGAACGGGCACGCCCCATTCTTCATCGTGATATCTGAGGTATTCCGGGAATTGTCCTTCTACCCATTGGCATCTTTTACACATAGCCTGTCTGATTTAATCTGGTTTTGTAAAAATACTGAAATAATATACGAATATTTTACAAGAATAATTGATTGCTCCCATCCGGTTCAAAATGGAGAAGGCGGAAATATCTGCCCGCCCCATTCAGGGTAGTAACAAATTGGGATTTCAAGGTATCAAAGTAATCATAAAACAAATATTTTTCAATGACTCTGAATACCCGAGCCCGGACCCGGAATTTGCGCATTTTTTGATTTGGCCTGTCGTGAGGCTTTTTTTAAAACCGCTCACTGTTGTGCGTATGGGCAGATTAGAATGCTTCTTTTACTGAAAGATAGAATGCGTATTGTCCTCCTCGACCAACGCCGGCATCAAGCCGGATATTGAGTTTTTCCTCCTTCATTGCCTGAAATCTACCGCCAAGTCCTACCACATATTTCAATTCATCAAAATTAAACTTGCTCAATCCCGGCGCTACGTCTCCAAATCCCGCAAAGGCCGTGGCTCCGAATCTCCAGAATAATTTTCTTCTGTATTCTGCCTGCACCCAGACAGATTGTTTGTCCAGATAAAGACGGGAATTCTCAATCCCTCTCAACCGTTTGTCGCCACCGACTTTTTGCAGATTGTAAAATGGTATTTGATTCCCGGAGGTGAAATTTGCCGCCGCCTGGAATGCCAAAATATTTTTCGTGTTTTTTATTGAAATATATTTTCTTAAGTCAATGAGAAATAACGTATAATTAAAATCCCCACCGAAAATATCCGAATAGAATGTAAGCTCAGCCTGAGCGTAGACTCCCTTTGACGGGTACAATATATTATCCCGGGTATCTATCTGAGTAGATGGCCCAAAACCGGAATTTAATCCTCCCTCTACCCCAAATATATCTCCATTAATCAATACCCCGTCTTCTTCAAAATCGTACAGGTTGTTGTTTTGATAGTCAAATCTCAATCCGGCAGACCACCATTTATTTATAAATTTCATTAGCCGACCATCTAACCGGACAAATTCATTGGTGTAGATTTCTTCATCCTCCACCTTATTATCATTGCCGATGCCAAAGAAAAAATCAGGAAAGTTATAATATCTGGGCTTGATGTCCAGGTAAAATCCCCTCTTAAAATAAGAGTCAAAGTCGATGGCAATTAATGACTGATTATTGAGTGTATACAAAACATACGGTGAAATTGTCGAAGGCCTGTAAAATTCATCGAGCTCATTTGTTGCATTGTCGTAAACGAAAAAGCTGATTACTCCAAAGGTAAAATTCGTTTCCGGCTGGTAGCCGAAAACCGGATATATGGAGAAATTGACATTGCTGGTTCCGGTTGAATCTTTTTGAGCCGGTGCAACAGTTGCGACAGCGACACAAAGTAAAATTGACAATGTTAAAATGGAAATGTAGCTTTTGGTTCCCCGCATTAATCCGTCAAAGATCTTTTTTAAGACGGCAAGATAGTTTTTTATTGAGAAACTCAATTTGATTTCCTCAATTTTAACACGCAAGGCATACTTTTTTATGAAATTCCATGTCAGATAACCGGTGCGAATTGATGTCCGGGTTCTTGCTGTGATCGGGACGGTTTATATCTTTACGGATTAATAAATGCCATCTTCGGATGAGCTTATCGATTCATGAGATGATCCCATTGCAGAAGTCATTCGTGTTTATAAAAAAATTGCTATTCACAAACAATGTCTTTATTTCGATTTGTGGGATCTTCTTCTTCAGCTCAGGATATTTACTTATCCATAAATCCCTGCCTTCGCCCACATCGGCTAGTCTGGTTTTTTGGTGCACATTGCTTGTATATCAGATAAATACCAAAGTCAAATTCAATTTTTTGGATATAAACTCCTACAAAAATCCGGATTTCAGATCCGACATTCGGCTGCTATTTTTATTCGTAACCGGAGGCGTTATAATTTTCCATATTTTATATATGGATATTCCGAGCATTTTATTTTTACTTCATCTGGGTATAATTTCAACACTTTATAATGTTCCCAAAAAAGAATACGGATCTAAACTGTTCCCGCTTCGGAGTATCCCGGCAATTAAAATCTTTCTTATATCGTATGTCTGGTCATCGATGGCTTCATTCCTCCCGGCATTAATCGCCGAAAGACAATTTTTGACCGGCAACAACGCGCAATTGTTTTTCGGACATTTTTTGTTCATTACCTCAATCACTTTGCCATTTGATATCCGGGATTTCAAAACCGATGATAAATCAGAGCTAATTACATTTCCTCATATAATCGGTATTAACGGCACAAAGCTTCTGGCAATAATATGTGTCCTTACATTTTCAGTGCTTTTCCATTCAATTCTAAATCCTGTTTACCTGCTTTTTGTGGTTTTAGCGGTAGTAATACTCATTTTCAATGCTTCTCCAAAAAAGAGCGGGCATTACTATCTTTTATATTTGGATGGCACAATTATTCTATATTTTTTCGCTGTGTTTTTATCTTTAAAATAAACGGCTTGAGTATGAATTCCCCCGATAAGGATGATATCTTACGGGCATCGTCCAGAATTGCTTCCTTTATTCATCGAACACCCGTGATTACTTCAAGATCAATAAACGAAATGTTGAATTGCAGCATCTTTTTCAAATGTGAGAATTTCCAAAAGGCAGGAGCATTTAAGTACAGGGGAGCGACAAATGCCATCCGGCAACTGCACGAGGAAGAGTTAATCCATGGAGTTGCAACACATTCTTCCGGCAATCATGCTCAGGCCTTGGCCCTGGCGGCCGGGGTGCGCAATGCAAAGGCCTATATTGTCATGCCGTCCGACGCACCGCTCATCAAGAAAAATGCTGTTGTCGGATATGGGGCCGAAGTAATTGAATGCGAACCTACGTTGGAAGCCAGAGAAACAACGCTGGATGAAATTGTCCGGGGGAAAAAAGCTCATGTTGTACATCCGTACAACGATTACCGTATTATTGCAGGTCAGGCCACCGCAGCGCTGGAGTTGATCGAAGACGCGGGACTTCTCGATGTTTTGATCGCACCCGTGGGGGGCGGGGGGCTTTTGAGCGGAAGTTCCCTGGCCGTAAAGTATTTTTCAACCGGGACAGTCGTATTTGGAGCTGAACCGGAGGGCGCAGACGACGCTAGGCGAAGTCTGGAAAAAGGAGCGATCGTACCTTCAATAAATCCCCGTACCATCGCAGATGGCTTGTTAACATCGCTTGGGACCAAAACATTTCCGATCATTAAAGAGCATGTGGAGCGCATCTTTACGGTTCCCGATAAAGCAATAGTCGCGGCCATGAAGCTCATATGGCAGCGGATGAAAATTGTTGTGGAACCTTCGGCAGCAGTGCCACTTGCCGTTGTAATGGAAAACAAGGCGCATTTCAAAGAGAAAAATATTGGAATAATTCTTTCGGGAGGAAATGTTGATTTGGAAAACCTTCCTTTTTAATCGAAGATTTGAGCTATTTCTTTTTCTTTTTTAAAGATTTAAAAAAATCAGCCCAGGCAAAAGGATTTAACAGAGGATTGTATCTCGGCCCATAGGCATCATGCAGGTATACGGCCTGCTGTTGCATAAAAAATCTGTGGTTTAAACTCCCATCCATGGGCGTTGCCCTGGCCATTTCCAAAAGTGTCACCGGATCCAGATTTCGATCCATATTATTTAGATCTCCCTGATTTGGCAACTGATATGCCAGAACAGCCTCTTTAAACATTTCTTCGGTCGGGAAAGGTAAAATCTCAAGTTCCGGCAGGTAGGTAGTGTCTTCGCGCATTGCAATAATCGCGGTATAACTATCCGCCTCAACTTCCGGGATGATGATGCTCGCTTTTTCAAATCCAACAGCGCTGATTACAACACTATCGCCTTCCAACACGGGAAATGAGAAATACCCGTAATAATTTGTGGTTGTTCCTCGCCCTCCTTTTGGTACATACACGTGGGCGCCCATAATTCCGGAGACGGTATCCTGATTGGAAACAACACCTGAAAATTGGATGACATCACGCTTTTCTTCCTGCGAAAAAACATTATTTATCAGGATGAATTGCATGAACGCTCCAATAAACAGCGATAGTGATATGTGCTTCACAATTCCCACAAAATCGAAAATTCCGTTTAAAAATACTCCAAAGATTAAGAAACGACAATATATTTAACGTAATTTAACAAATAAGTGTGTAGAATGATTTGGTTTAAAATGTTTAATTTCGGACTTATTATCATATTTTTAGATGAAATTAAAAAGTCTAAGCCTTTCATATTCTACAAAAATCTTTAAAGCGCTCTCGGAAGAGCCGAGAGTAAGAATTCTGAATCTATTGCAATATCACGGCGAGATGTGCAATTCGGACATTGAACTGATCCTGGATTACACTCAAACCAAAACCTCCCGGCATATGTCCTACCTGAAAAATTCCGGAATTGTGGGATTCAGAAAATCCGATCAATGGATTTTTTACTATATTCTTGAGGAAGTTCAGGGTCTTTTAAATCAAATCTGGAATTATATCGAGAAGGACCAGATGCTCGTAAAGGATATCGAGGTATTTGAAGTAATGTTTTCAAACAGGGAGTTGGCCGCCTTCAGGCATGGAGATACCGCGAAACATTTCAATCCTTAATTAGTTATTCAGATTCGCATCATTTAAAGCAGTCAGTCATTTGAAAAAGTACAGGCATCTTTTCTTTGATCTCGATCACACGTTGTGGGATTTCGAGCGGAATACATCCGAAGCTATTAAGGAGATTTACGGGATATTTAATTTTTCGAAGTGGACATTCTTTACTTTTAACGACTTCATGCGCATCTTCCATGAGATCAATGATTATCTGTGGGGAAGGTTCAACCGCGGTCTCATTGACCGGATCGAGCTGCGAAATAGACGGTTTAGTTTGATATTGGGTAAGCTCGGTGTAAACGAAGGCGAGGTCCCGGAAGGAATCGGGGAGAAATACCTGGAACTTGCGCCTGTGAAACCAAATGTAATTCCCTATACACATGAAATACTTGAATATTTACATCCGAAATACCATCTGCATATCATTTCAAACGGCTTTGATGATGTCCAGCATTCCAAGTTAAAAGCCTCCGGAATCGATAAATATTTCAATACCATTGTTACTTCGGATAGTTCGGGGCATAGAAAACCGCAGAAAGGTATTTTTGAGTTTGCCATGAAAAAAGCCGGGGCCACCAAAGATGACGCAATCATGATCGGAGACAATATTGAAACGGATATTATCGGCGCTCAGAATGTTTCGATGGATCACATTTTTTTCAATCCGGCCAGAATAAAGCATTCGCTCCAGGTCACCTATGAAATCAATTCTTTAAAGCAAATTATGAATATCCTGTAAAATCCTTTCCGGCCAAGGCCAAATAATTAAATTTGCAAAAACATCTCTAACTAATAAAAAGAATTGCAATGGCAAAAGGATTTTTCAATGTGCCTGTCCCGTCCAATGAACCTATTTTGGATTATGCTCCGGGATCAAAAGAGCGGGCAGAGTTAAAAGAAATGCTAAATTTATTAAGGTCTCAGGTATGGGATATACCCATGTTTATCGGGGGCGAAGAAGTAAGGACAGAAGACAAAAGATCTATTCGTCCGCCACACGACCATCAGCATATAATTGCACATTATCATCACGGGGATGAAGGTCATGTCGAGTTGGCCATCAAAGCTGCTATGAACGCAAAAGAAGACTGGGAAAACCTTTCCTGGGAACATCGTGCAAGTATTTTTTTAAAGGCTGCCGATCTCATTGCCGGTCCGTACAGGGCAAAAATCAATGCGGCGACAATGCTGGGGCAGTCAAAAAACATATTTCAGGCTGAAATTGACTCGGCATGCGAAATTGTGGATTTTTTAAGATTCAATGTGTATTATATGTCGCAGATCTATGCACAGCAACCCGAGTCTTCAAAGGGCATCTGGAATCGAGTCGAGCAGCGTCCTTTGGAAGGTTTTGTTTTTGCGCTCACCCCATTCAACTTTACAGCTATTGCAGGTAATCTTCCGACAGCACCGGCACTTATGGGAAATGTTGTGGTTTGGAAGCCATCGAGAACCCAAATATATTCTGCCCATGTATTGGTGGAAGTATTCAGAGCGGCAGGAGTACCGGACGGAGTCATAAATCTCGTTTTGGTAGATGGCCCGACAGTTGCCGGACCTGTATTTGGCAGTCCGGATTTTTCCGGCATTCATTTTACCGGAAGTACGGGAGTTTTCCATGGGATCTGGGAGACCATTGGGAAAAACATTGCAAATTATAAGACCTATCCGAGAATCGTGGGCGAAACAGGCGGAAAGGATTTTGTACTTGCGCATAGTTCGGCCGATCCGAAAGAGGTGGCAACCGGAATTGTTCGGGGAGCTTTTGAGTATCAGGGGCAAAAATGCTCCGCGGCGTCAAGGGCTTATATACCGGATATTATTTGGGAGGATGTTAAAACCTATATTCTGGAAGATCTTGGGAATATCAAAATGGGCGGTGTTGAAGATTTTACAAATTTTGTCAATGCTGTCATTGATGAACGGTCATTCGATAAGCTGGCAAAATATATCGACGATGCAAGAGAAAGCCCATTGGTAGAAATAATTGCCGGAGGCAATTATGACAAATCAAAAGGATATTTCATAGAGCCAACCGTATTGCTCACGGAAGATCCAAAATATGTAACGATGTGTGAAGAGTTGTTCGGCCCGATCATAACGATCTATGTATATAAAGCCGAAAACTATGATGATGCCATCTATATGGTCGACAATACTTCCGAGTATGCGCTGACAGGGGCAATTTTTGCAAAAGACAGGTATGTTATTGAGTACACCACCAAGGGATTAAAAAATGCCGCTGGCAATTTCTATATTAATGACAAACCGACGGGCGCTGTGGTAGGACAACAGCCGTTTGGAGGCGCCAGAGCTTCCGGAACAAACGACAAGGCGGGTTCGATGATTAATCTTTTGAGATGGGTATCACCGAGGACGATCAAGGAAAACTTTCTGCCACCGAAGGATTACAGATATCCGTTTATGGGTGACGAGTGATATTAAAGCCGGGTTCACCTCCCGGTTTCTTCACGGATTTCAAGTTCGATCCATTCGGAGGATTTGGCGGCAAGATAGACATCATTGAATCTGTCGTATTTCAATTCTTCGTAAATCATCGGAATAATGTCTACACCATCATTCGACAAAAGGCCAAATTTGCCTTTTCTGGATGCAATCACATATCCATTGTCCAGATCTTCCACTTTGTCAAATCGAGGTAGAATTAAAAGCCTGCCTTCCGGGCTTACCAGTCCGTATTTCCCATCTCGCTTTGACAAATATCCCCCGGTCTTAAGTTTTTTCAGATCATCATATTCGCATTCAAGCGCAATCTTCCCAAAAGCACTGATCAGACCAAATTTACCTTTCTTTACCACTTCACATAATCCGCCTCTGAAGCTATATACGGTATCGTAGGCAGGTTGCACGATAATGTCTTCTCTTTTATCGATGTAGCCCCATCTTCCCAGAATTTTTATTGGGGCCAGCCCTTCATTGTAAGGGCCAATGTTTTCATATTGGTTGGCAATCCGCAGCTTTCCATGGATATCCACAAATCCCCAGCGACCATCAATTTTTACTCCGATAAACCTCTCGGACATTTCCCTGATTTCTTCAAATCGATCGTCATTGGCATTCATGATTTCTCCGGATTTTGTAATGAAGGAGTGCCCTTTTTCAGATTTGGCGTAGTAAATGCTATCTTCCTGAAGACTGAAGATTTCATCAAATTCCGGTTTGATTACCCGCTTCCCTTCCTCATCCAACAACCCGAATTTCATATCCAGTGTCTTTTCCAAATATCTGTCTCCGTGCCTGTAGAGGAAATACTCTGCCGTGAAATCCTTAGTATCCGGATAATATGCAACATAGCTTCCAAAGGGCGAGCGAATCAAATACCTCATCGGGTCAACAATTTCAATGTCTTTTTTTTGCGGAAGGATCTCCCAGTTGCCGTCCAGGTTCAGTATACCATCTTCACCGAGGAATTTTACCAGGAGTTTTCCCTGCGTATATTGGACAATAGAATCGTATTTGCAAAAGATTATTTCTTTGCCAAGGCCATTCACAACACCCCAATAATTGCCTCTCCGGGCCTTGAAATATGAATCCCCCAACCGATCAATTTCGTCATAAACCTGATCCGTAATCACTTTGCCGCTGGGATTGATGATGCTCCATCCGCGTTTTCCGTCCTTTTTATATTTTACTATAAATACGTTATTCTCGAATTTAATAGAATCATAAGCCGGAGCCAGAAATACGTCACCGTCGAAATGGAGCACACCGCTTTTTCCTTCTTTTTTTACCGAAATCCATTCACCGTACTGATCAAGAATTTTGAAATTCGAAAATGGGGTCAAAAGGCTGTCATTTTGATGGATTAATGCCTCTGCTTCTCCAACCGAAACTTTATAAAGTTTCTTTCCCAACGGAATGATTCTATCATAGGAATAAGTCGATAATGGTTTGTTGCCATTATCGAAAGCTATCCATTCGCGGAATTTTTGCGCTTCGACCTTACCATCCTTTACGGCAATGCTTTTATACGTTGGAGAAATCACCCATGATCCCCGGTTGGCGACAAGACCGGTTTTCCCATTTCTGAATATTTGAATGTTTTCATTTTCCATAAGACACACACTATCCAGGTTTAATCCGGTCAGATTTTCTCCTTCGGCGTTGAATACGGCCACGGTGTTCTGCTTGGTGACTTTATAAAGCGTTTCGGTAATAGCCACAATACGATCGTAGTTTATGGGCAATAGAGATTTGCCCCGGTCATCCAATATTCCGTATAGATAATGATCTTCTTTATTAATGGAAGCGATGAGCTGATTGTTATTCACTTCAAGTGAATGGTACTGAAAAGCGATTTCGGCATTTCCTTTGGCATCAATTACCCCATATACAATGTTGGAATTGTAGGGGAGCTTTTTTGAAGCTACGATCCAGTTGTCGTTAAATCTGGTGAGCGAGGTGTAGATTGGTTCGGTAACGCGTTCGTTTTTTGTATTCAATATGCCCCATAAGCCATCTTTCTTAAATCCCAA